>JAYWHX010000077.1:0-14277 GCA_043777375.1 Planctomycetota bacterium
TCCTCCGGGCTGAATAAGCCCGGCCCCCTTGAAGCGACCCCGGGCCAGCGGGCCTGCAGACAATTCAGCCAGTCCTCCGGGCTGAATAAGCCCGGCCCCATTGAAGCCTGCATGGCAAATGGATCGTGGCGACAGATGTCGCTTCGTCCTCCGGGCTGAATAAGCCCGGCCCCATTGAAGCGGAGTGAGGTAGCTCTGGCTTGATGGTTCTAATCCGGCGTCCTCCGGGCTGAATAAGCCCGGCCCCATTGAAGCTTCGTGATTCGCACCTTCTGGATTTTGGCCAGTCCGAGTCCTCCGGGCTGAATAAGCCCGGCCCCATTGAAGCGTACGAGGCGATGCATGAATGCGTCCAGCGAGGCGTCCTCCGGGCTGAATAAGCCCGGCCCCATTGAAGCTCCCCCTCCCCTTCATCCTCTCTACTCTCTTCGTCTGGTCCTCCGGGCTGAATAAGCCCGGCCCCATTGAAGCTTTTGCTGACAGCCCCCTGCCCTTCCAGTTCATTGGTCCTCCGAGCTGAATAAGCCCGGCCCTATTGAAGCCGGTAGCCAATGGTTGATGGACCCTCGTCGTGGCGGGTCCTCTGGACTGCCCGATTGGATGACATTGCGGGGCCGAGAATGTGGGCGATGAGATGAGAGGTGACGGATTGCAAACGGTCATATTCTCTGAATAAGCTCATTGCGATGAATCCGTGGTCACGGGGAGCAAGTGCGATGCCAATCTTCACAGAACATCGAGCCAAGTCGCTGTCGGAATACCTCAAAGTCACGCACCGCATTTACGATTCGTGGGGGCGGAAAGGCGAGCTACCCGATCCTTGGTTTCGAGGTCTCAGTAGCGTCTCGCATTTGCTACTGCCCGGATGGTATCGACTTGGCCGGAAGAGTCAGGGAGTGGATGAGGACGATCTCGTGGATGAATTCGAGCGTCGCGCTCATCCGTTGGTGGATGGCCCGAAGCCGTCGACCGCGTGGGAGTGGTATTTTCTGATGCAGCATTATGGTTTGCCGACTCGACTTCTGGATTGGTCCGAGTGTTCTCTCGTCGGGCTCTTCTTTGCCATTGGAGACTGGCGAGGTCGAGGTGGAGATCCCCAGAGCGATGCCGTGGTCTGGATGCTTGATCCGTGGTATTTGAATCAGTGGTCGCACCAGAAGGACGAGGTGTTTCGATACGATGAAGGTCGGGTGATGAAGTACCTCCCCAAGAAGCTCTGGGCGGCTCATCGCCCTCATCCGACACCGATTGCTCTGATGCCCATGTACAACAGCCGTCGGCTGACCGCACAACGTGGCGTCTTCACCATGCACGGCAACGATAAGCGACCACTGGAAAAGATGCTTCCGAATCGATCGAAGCCGCACTTGGCCCGAATCGTCATTCCGCAGGGAAGTGTTGGCGACATGCGTGAAGCCCTCCGTGTCGCAGGCATCACAGATGTGAATATGTTTCCCGAGATGTCCTATCTCTGCCAAGATATCCTGCATGCTTGGCATCTTCTGTGAGTTTTGCCTCCATTCAGCGACCAATTCATGTGCGAACGGTTTGTCCTTCGCATGCGGAGGACTGACTGATTCGGCGTGAATCCGCCCGATCAGATATCCGGCAAGGATCTCGCCCGGTCGACCACTTGCCGCGTGTTGGCCTTTGAAAGTGGTATGCTAGGGACTGGCGGCCAGTGATTCCCTCTGTTTCAGCGGCCCGGTTGATTCTCCAAAGCAAAGTGCCAGTCACATGTACATTCAGCATCAAGAGCGACACCGCACGGACCGCATCGGCTGGTTACGCGCCGCGGTCTTGGGGGCGAACGATGGCATCGTCTCGACGGCCAGCTTGGTCGTTGGCGTGGCAGCTGCGCAATCAGCGGCCAGTGACGTTCTGGTGGCAGGGGTGGCCGGACTGGTGGCCGGAGCCATGTCGATGGCAGCGGGCGAGTATGTCTCCGTCAGCTCACAAGCGGATACCGAGAAAGCCGACTTGGACCGCGAACGCAATGAGCTGGCCACAAACGTGGAATCTGAGTTGAGCGAATTGACGGCCATCTACGCCAGCCGGGGCGTGGAACCGGGCTTGGCCAAACAGGTGGCTGGCCAGCTGATGGCCCACGATGCGTTGACCGCCCATGCCCGTGATGAACTGGGGATCTCGGACATGTCGACCGCCAAGCCGATCCAGGCGGCGTTCGCATCGGCGGGGACGTTTGCCGTGGGAGCTGCGTTGCCGTTGGTCTCTGTGCTGGTCACTCCTGCGGCGTTACTGATTCCCGTCGTGATCGTAACATCGATTTTGTTTCTCGCTTTATTGGGCGGGTTCGGTGCCTATGCGGGCGGCGCTCCCGTGACACGCGCAGCTGTCCGAGTGACATTCTGGGGCGCACTGGCGATGGCCTTAACGGCGGGGGTCGGAGCGATGTTTGGGGCAGCCATCTGAGTTTCGCGACAGGGACACAGACATCATGTGCGGACGCTTCACCCTTCACACTCCGGAAAGCGAGCTGGTCCAGTTCTTTGGACCGCAGTTGCTTCCGGGAATTATCCCTTTTTTTCCTGCGTATACTCCTCGGTTCAACATCGCTCCAACGCAGACCGTGATAACGATCCGGGCGCAGACAGAGGACCAGCGGTGTGAAGTGGTCCCCATGCGTTGGGGACTGATTCCCAGCTGGTCGAAGTTCCTGACCGGTCCCCCGCTGTTCAACGCCCGGTCGGAGACGGTCGCGGAGAAACCATCCTTCCGCACGGCGTTTCGTCGCCGTCGCTGCCTGATCCCCGTTGACGGCTTCTACGAATGGCAAGTCCTCTCCTCGAAACAGAAGCAACCGCAGTACATCACGCTCCGCACCGGCCAGCCGTTCGCGTTCGCCGGTCTGTGGGAGTCGTGGCAGCCGCCGGACGGGTCGCGGGTCGAGTCGTGTACGATCCTCACCACAGCGGCCAATTCCTTCATGCAGCCCATTCACGACCGCATGCCGGTGATCCTTTCTCCAGAGGAATACGCCCCGTGGCTCGACCCGGAGTTGACCGACCCCGAACAGCTGTTGCCAATGCTCGACCAGTACCCGGCGGATGAGCTGACGGCCTATCCAGTCTCGCCGATGGTCGGCTCGGTCCGGAATGATTCGCCGGAGCTGATCGTTCTGTGTGAGTGAACGGCTGGCTCGTCCAAGACTTTGTACTGTTGCCACGCGATATCCAGAGTTCCGCTGGGGCTGCGTCTTGGACTACGATCCCCAATCATGCGGACGCTCACCCTTTGACCCCGGCCAGTTGTCATGTTGCCGTATGTCCCTCAACCACTTCCGGTCACGACGCTCGACTTCGGTCGGTTGATCCGTCTCATCGGTCCGGCGAATGCCGCTCTGGCCCGATACGATGGATTGCTGCAAAGTGTTGTGAATCCGTCGGTGATGCTTTCGCCGTTGACCAATCAGGAAGCTGTCCTGTCGTCGAAAATTGAGGGAACGCAGGCCACGGTGGATGAAGTTCTCGAATACGAGGCGGGCATCGAGTTCGACCCGGACAAGGTTCACGACATTCAGGAGATCGTGAACTACCGCAGCGCCCTGACGCTGGCGAAAGAGACGCTCGCTTCTCGTCCGCTGAATCTCGCTTTGCTCCGGCAGATGCACGGGACGTTGATGAGCAGCGTGCGCGGGGCTGATAAGACTCCCGGCCAGTTTCGCATTCACCAGAACTGGATCGGTCCAGGCGACTGCAATATCGAGCAAGCCACGTTTGTTCCGCCATCGCCGCTACAGCTGTTGGATCATCTGGAAGCCTTCGAACGGTATCTGGCCGGAGACGATGTGGACCCGCTGATTCAGGTGGCTGTGGTGCATGCCCAGTTCGAGTTGTTGCACCCGTTCAACGACGGGAATGGTCGGGTGGGGCGGCTGTTGATCCCGCTGTTCCTGTTTCAGAAGCGGACGCTGGCCAGCCCGATGTTCTATCTGAGCGAATATCTCGAATCGCATCGTGAGGAGTATTACTCCCGGCTGCGCGAGATCAGTCAGCAAGGGGACTGGACCGGCTGGGTGGAGTTCTTCCTGACTGCGATTCACCATCAGGCCGAGGCGAACACCAGCCGCGTGCGAGGCATCCTGAGTCTGTATGAGCGGATGAAACAGCGAATCTCGGAACTGCTGAGGTCACAGCATGCCTTGAAGGTGCTGGACACGCTGTTCGATCGCCCCATCTTTCGGTCGAATGATTTTGTGGAGCGATCGGGGATCCCCAAACAGTCTGTTTCGCCGTTTCTGAAAAAGCTCCGCGATGCGAACATTGTCAGCACCTTGAAAGAGGGTGGCGGTCGCCGTCCGTCCATTTTGGCATTTGCGGAGCTGCTCAACATCGCCGAAGGACGAAAGATCATTTGATGGCCCTCATTCCGTAGCCCTTCCTGTCGAGGGAAGACATCTTGTGTCCAATCCAGTCGACACAAAACCCGTTGAGTCCAATGAGTGGCGAATTGTCGGACTCAACGTCGAGTTCAGTGGAAACCGAACGATCGACTATTCTTCGGGAACAGAGCGGTCTAAGGTCGGCAATTCTGGCGTTCGACCAACTGCTGAATTGTGCGGAAGCGTGGAAGATCCGTTGAGGTCTTGTGTGTGCCGCGAAACAGACCAGCCGAGTGTTATGTGTAGTAGTCTGACAACCGGTAGATGTCAGGCGACGACTATCACTCCACTGTGTGAATCACCTTGCAGGAGTGTCTTTGAGCCTGACATTCAGCGATGGGCAGACTGGTAGGACCAGCGGGTCATGACACACAACGGAGGTTGTGACTGACCAAACACACACACGAAGCCGTCGATTTGATCGCTACGCCTTTTGGCCCCCATTGTTTCGAGTTCGTGACCGCACTCCCAGCGATCCGGTTCTTCTCTGACGCCCATGCCATCGCGAAAAGGGGCTGTTCTCCGGATCGCCATGCGTTACGATGAATATGGCGTCTCTGTGAGGCGTCAGGCGCGGGGGAGCAGCTGGCCCGCAGCTCCCTCGCGTTCTTTTTGAGGCGTTCGTGTCATGCAATGGCTCATCGTCAAGACGCTCATCTCAGCTGCCGTCATCGTGGCTGTGTCTGAGATTGCCGGACGATACCCGCGATTCGGGGGACTGGTTCTCACCCTCCCCGTGGTCAGCATCATCGCGTTCGTGATGACGTGGACGAAACAGGGGGAGATGGGGACGATCACGAACTTGGCCCGCGAGACGCTCGTCTTGGTCCCACTGGGGTTGCCGTTCTTCGTGCCGTTCGCGCTCGCCAACCGAACCGGCCTGTCGTTCTGGCCATCGTTCGTACTCGGTCTGGTCTTGGCATCCCTCACCATTGGGGCTTGGTTCCAGTATGGCCCCAGCCCGGCGAATCAACCGGCAGCGCCTCAAAACATCCCCGGAGAGCGGACCGGGGAGTAGAACAGACTCCCCGAACTTCCGAGCGAGTGAATCACCGCCCCGCATCCCGCAACAACCGGTGGACTGCTTCGGACTTGTTCGCGTCACCTATTTTCCCGAGTGCCTTACCAGCGAGCGTTTGTTTTGTCAGGCTAAGCGATGTTGGCCAAGGATTGACAGGGTATTGAATCGGACTGAGCGCATGGCGGAACACGGATGGCAGGGAGCCGGAGCGTTGCATGAGCAGCGCGATCGACTGCGTGCCACGTTGTCCAACATCAGTGACACAGGGCACACTGTCGGGCGACTTCTAACCGCTCCGTCCCAAAACTTCTCCGGCGTGTCTCTCCACTCCATCGAGAGCGCAGACACCCTCCCGTTGCGAAAAAGGGGCGTCGTCATGCCGCTGGAGATCTAACAGCGGACCGACACTCTCGAAAACATCCAAAAATAGTTAGCGCAACGGGACGTTGTGCATCACGGGTATTGAGTTCATGCAAAACGCAGCTGGGGCAGCACCGTAATCGGTCGCCGTCCGACCATGACATTGTCGACAAAAGGAGGGATCTGATGGAACGGATACCGTTGGTTAAGGATATTCAGAACTACGCCCAGAACATCGTCGATACGGTTCGCGAGCCGCTGTGGATTCTGGACTCGACGTTACGCGTGCGGTCCGCCAATCGGGCGTTCTACCAGACATTTCACGTTTCGCCACAGGAGACCGAAGGGCGATTGTATCAGTCGGCAGCACGATCTGATACAACACTGTAAATCTCCATGCGATTTTTCGATGCCCAGTGAATTGAACCTCATGGATTCGCCGTCTTCATCAATGCGGGACTTGGCCCGGCGTTTACTGGCAGCCTGCCAGACCGCCTCGGGTTCGCCTGCCGATGAAGCTGCGGTCGTGGTGGAGAAACTCCGGCTGACGCTGATTAAGTTTGCAGGCACCGACGGCTTTACCTCGCTGATGCGGCGGGCGTTGGTGCTGGCCAGGGCCGACGTGCCGGCGCTGAAATTCGTCAAGATCGACGCTGAAGGTCGCCTGGAAGGACTGGAGCAGATCGTCGCGGACCAAGCGACTAATGAGGCCGCTGTTGCGATCACCTCGCATCTGTTGGGACTGCTCGTGACTTTCATCGGCGAACCACTTACGGTGGGTTTGGTCCGCGCGGCATGGCCTGACACATCGCTGAATGACGAGCATTCCAGAATTGAGCCCCACTCATGAGTACGCCCGAACAAGATCTGGGAAATGGTCACGGCAACGGTCGAGTGACCATACGGCAAATTCCCACCGGGGTGCCGGGCCTGGATGAGATTCTCGGCGGCGGTCTGCCCGAGTTCTCCTTCAACATCATCGCGGGCGCGCCCGGCTGCGGCAAGACCACGCTGGCGCATCAGATCATGTTCGCCAACGCCACGCCCGAGCGGCCAGCGCTGTACTTCACCGTTCTGGGCGAACCCGCCATTAAGATGCTGCGCTACCAGCAGCAGTACAGCTTCTTCGACGATGCCAAGCTGGCCGGAGCGATTCGCTTTATCAACCTGAGCCAGGTCGTTCTGGACCAAGATCTCGACGCGGTCCTGAATGCCATCATCAAGGAGGTCGAGTCGTCTCAGCCGAGCATCGTGGTCGTGGACTCGTTCCGAACTGTCGTTCGCAAAGCCCAAAGTGGCAGCACGAACGAAGTGGAACTCCAGGGTTTTGTCCAGCGTTTGGCGCTGCACCTGACCAGTTGGCAGGCGACGACGTTCCTGATCGGTGAGTACGTCGAAGGCGAGCTGCGCGACAACCCGGTCTTCACCGTGGCGGACGGGTTGTTCTGGCTGTTCCAGAGCGTGGAACGCAACTCGATCGTCCGCAAGATGCAGGTCATGAAGGTCCGCGGGCAGGAGTCCGTGCCCGGCCTGCACACCTTCCGTATCACCTCCGGCGGCTTGCAAGCCTTCCCCCGCACTTTCGGCCTCAGCAATAATCTCTCAAATCAAGTCAAGGGCCGACGGCGACTCTCCACCGGCGTCCCGTAACTCGACACCCTCATGGGCGGCGGCATTCCCGAGGGCGACAGCCTGCTCCTGGCTGGTCCTTCCGGAGCGGGAAAAACCGTTCTGGGCATTCAATACATTGCCGAGGGCTTGACGCAAGGCGAGCCGTGCATCGTCGCCATGTTCGCAGAGCAGCCCACTGAATACATTCAGCGCGCCGCCTCGTTCGGCTTCGACCTCGAAAAGCACCTGAAGGACGGCTCGCTCAAGCTCATTTATCTGAGGCCGCTGGACCTCTCGGTGGATGAGACGGTGCATGAAATCGTCAGCGCGGTGAAAGAGATCGGCTGCAAGCGTCTGGTGATCGACTCGCTGGTCGGTTTCGAAATGGCGCTAGCTCCCGACTTTCGCACCGATTTTCGGGAATCGCTGTACCGGATGATCGGGGCACTCACGCGGCTGGGGGTGACCATCGTCAGCACCGTCGAGGTCGAGGAGAACTTTACCTCCATGGGGCTGAGTAACTTCACCATCTCGTTCCTGGCCGACGACATCTTGCGATTGCGCTACGCCTCGATCAACGGGCAGCTGCGCAAGCTCATGATGATGGTGAAGATGCGTCGCAGCAAGCACAGTATTGACATGTGCGCCTACGAGGTCACCTCCCAGGGCTTGGCGATCGGCGAGCCGATGCGGGGCTATCGCGCCCTGACCAGCGGCATCCCCGGCCCGTGGTTTGATCGCCATGACGCTCCGCAACCAGGCACTGAAGATGACGGAGATCAGCCCAATGGCTAGCTCGCCCTCATTCGATCTCCCGAGCGGTCCGGGACGCGGCGAATTTGAACAGCAACTGCGTGAGATGAACGAGGCGCTGCTAATTGCCTCGGTCCAGCAGCACGAACTGGCTGATCAGGCGCGTCAGGCGCATGCAGAGGCTCACGAGAGCAAAGAGCGCTACCGCACCTTGTTCGACTTTGTACCCATGGCCGTTTATGCCTGTGCCACCTCGAGGGTGATTCAGAAATTCAACCGCCGCGCAGCGGAATTGTGGGGCCGTGAGCCAGCGGTCGGGGAGACCGATGAGCGGTTTTGTGGTTCGTTCAAGTTGTTCCGTTCGGACGGCAGTTTTATGCCACCTGACCAATGTCTTATGGCTGATGTGCTGAGCGGAAAGCTGGCGGAGGTGCGAGACGCGGAAGTGCTCATCGAGCGGCCCGATGGCTCGCGGATTTTCGTGGTCATGAACATCCATCCATTGAAGAACCATCGGGGAGAAATCGCGGGAGCGATTAACTGCTTTCACGACATCACCGAGCGAAAGCAGTTGGAAGAAAGACTGCGAGAGAGCGAGACTCGCTTCCGAGCGTTGGTGATGGCTAGTTCGGATATTGTGTATCGCATGAGCCCCGATTGGAGCGTGATGCGCCAACTCGTTGGCCGGAACTTCATCGCCGATACGGAACAGCCCAGCAATACCTGGCTTCAGGAATACATACATCCGCAGGATCAACTGCGCGTTATGACGGCCATCCAAGAATCCGTCCGGACCAATTCTATCTTCGAGATGGAGTATCGGGTCCAGCGATTGGACGGCACCTTGGGCTGGACGCTCTCGCGTGCGGTCCCGCTACTGGATGCGCAGGGTGAAGTAGTCGAATGGTTCGGTGCCGCGAGTGATGTGACCGAGCGAAAGCGGGCGGAGGAAGCGCTCCGCGAATCGGAGGAACGCTATCGCAATCTGTTCAATTCGATGGACGAGGGCTATTGCATCATGGAAATGCTGTTCGACGAACACGAACAGCCCGTGGATTACCGCTTCCTGGAGGTGAATCCGAGTTTCGAGAAACAGTGCGGGCTGCACAACGCGACCGGCAAACGGATCCGCGAGTTCTACCCGAATCTGGAAGAATATTGGTTTGAACTTTACGGCAAAGTCGCGCTGACTGGCGAGCCTGTGCGCTATGTCAACGAAGCGAAAACGATGGAGGGCCGTTGGTTCGATGTCTATGCCTTCCGGATCGGTGGGCGTGACAGCCGGAAAATTGCCGTCCTGTTCAACGATGCCACCCTGCGAATAGCGTCCGAGGAAGCGTTGCGGCAGCGTGCCGTGGAGTTGGCCAAGGCGCAGCGGCAGACGTTGGAAACGCTTGCCTTGGTCGATGCGTTGATCTCCAACGCTCCGATTGGCATGGCGTACTACGACCACGACCTGCGATTCGTGAAGTTGAACCAAGCCCTCGCCGACATCAACGGCCTGCCTCTGCAGGCCCATTTGGGCCGCACGATCCCGGAATTGCTGCCGGGCATACCCGAAGAGTCGCTTGACCAATTCAGACAGGTCTTGGCGACCGGACGGCCCATTCTCAACTGCGAAGTCCGTGGGGAAACCCCCCAGGCTTCCGGCGAGCTGCGTTGGTGGCTGGTGAATTACTACCCCGTCCGAGTCCAGACCAACGAAGTCCACACCAGGGACACCCTGGGCGTCGGCGTCGCGGTCTTGGAGATTACGCAGCAGAAGCGGGCCGAGGCAGCGCAGCGAGTGAACGAGCAGCGTCTGCGGTTCGTCATGGACTCGATGCCGCAGAAAATCTTCACTGCCAACCCCGACGGCGAACTCGATTACTTCAACCCGCAGTGGACCGAGTTCACTGGATTGTCCTTCCAGCAAATGCAAGATTCGGGCTGGACGAAATTGGTCCATCCCGATGACGTGGAGGAGAAAATGCGGCTCTGGCAGCGCGCGTTCGGCACCGGCGAGCCGTTCCAGTCCGAGCACCGCTTCCGGCGTGCCGATGGGGAGTATCGCTGGCATTTCAGCCGGGCGCTGCCGATGCGGGACACAGCAGGGCGGATCACGATGTGGGTGGGCTCGAACACCGACGTGCATGACATGAAGCAGGCCGAAGCGGCGTTGCAGAAGCAGGCGGCCGAGTTGTCGGACCTGCACGGCCGCAGAGACGAGTTCCTGGCGATGCTCAGTCACGAACTCCGCAACCCCTTGGCTCCCATCATCAACGCTGTGCAAATGCTTCGAATTCAGCAGAGAGCGAGCGGTAGTTCGCCACAGGCCTGCGAGATGATTGAACGTCAAGTCGGGCAATTCGTCCATCTGGTGGATGACTTGCTGGAAGTGTCTCGCATTTCGGCGGGCAGAATTCATCTCCAGCGGAAGCCAGTGGACTTGCAGACGATCGTCGAATGCAGCGTGGAGACGGTTCGCCCGTTGATCGATCGGCATCGGCATGTTCTCGCTGTCAGTCTCCCCTCTGCGTCCCTGTGGATCGATGGCGACTCGACTCGTCTAGAGCAGGTGGTCGTGAACTTGCTCAACAACGCCGCGAAATATACGGCAGATGGCGGACAGATCTGGCTCAGCCTGCGACAAGAGGGGCATCAGGCCGTGCTGGAAGTGCGGGATTCGGGCGTCGGCATCGCCCCGGAGCTACTCCCTCGCATCTTCGACTTGTTTACGCAAGCCGAACGGTCTTTAGACCGCTCACAAGGCGGGTTGGGCATTGGGCTCTGTTTGGTGCAACGGCTGGTCGAAATGCACGGAGGACAGGTCGCGGTTTCCAGTGTGTTGGGACAAGGCAGCGAGTTTGTCGTGCGTCTGCCAGTGCTGCGGACTGCTGAACCGCCGTCGCTGCCGACTCCGACTCAAACCGCCCCACCGAGCGGATCCTCGTTGCGGATCCTGGTGGTCGATGACAACATTGATTCGGCGATCAGTATGGCGATGCTGTTAGGTGAATTCGGGCATGAGGTGCGGACGGAACATGACGGACCGGCAGCTGTCAACGCAGCGCTGGATTACCAGCCCGATGTGGTCGTGTTGGACATCGGGATGCCCGGTTTGAATGGGTATGAGATTGCCAAACGAATCCGGCAGGCTCCCTCGCTCCGCAATGTCATGCTGGTTGCACTGACCGGTTATGGGCAGGAGGCGGATCGCCAATTGGCGCTGCAAGCGGGCTTCAATCATCACCTCGTCAAGCCCGCTCGGCTCGAACAGATCCGGGAGATCCTAGAAACGGTCGAGAAGTTCGGCGAAGTGGGCTTTGTTGGCTCGGCTGAACTGGGCTGAGATGTCGGCAGTTATAGCGGGCTTGGTGAGCGCATCGCAGACGGCTCGGATTCGTTCGGGGTAGGCGGAGGTGAGCCCGGCTGAACAACCGGCAGTGCCTCAAAACATCAAATGAGAACGGACCGACCAGTAGACCAGACTCCTCAAACTTCCAAGCGAGTGAATCACCAGCCTGCTTCCCGCAACAACCGTTTGACGGCTTCGGCCTTGTCGGAATCCGAAAGAGGTAGCGCCGCAATCATCATCATGGCAGCGGCAAATCCATCCGAACCGAATGAAACCGCTTCCGGTTCCGGGGCATTCAAATGATCGCGTTCCGTTAAACTTGTGCAACCATGTCGTGCAACCGGCGGAACCGGTTGACGTAAGTTTTGACGGGTTGTCACTGGGAACCATGTCCACGTTGCCTTGCATGCAGGGAAGGCATCGCGGCCCGGAGTGCGGAGGATTTGGATGTCCCAGATTCGCCGATGATCGCAGTCCACCGCACTGGGGAGGCGCAGTATCCACGTCTCGATTCGAGACGGACCTTATCGTTCCCTGCTCGCCGCCTGAACCCCACGCTTTCGGTTGTGCAGGGAGGCCTTTAGCCCGCAACTCCCTCGCGTTCTGTTTGAAATGCCCTCGTCATGCTCACGACGAGCGTCAAGACACTTAGCTCGGCATCCCTCATCGTGGCCGTGTCTGAGATTGCCGGACGACACCCGAGAGTCCTCCGGGATGAAGAAGCCCGGCCCCATTAAAGCTGCCGAAACGGCTCGAATCAGTTGACAGGCTTCGGGCGTCAGGCCAACATCATTGCCCTTCCTTCACCCGCCTTGAACAGTCTAGGTTCATTCCTATTCCTGTCCTATTGAAGCCTGCTGCGTCAAGTGCTTCGACCCCAAAGATTGGCACCGTGACCATCTGATTGTGGATGTAAATGCAGAATATTCGAGACGATGAGAGATTCAAGAACGAGTCACGACTTAGAATGGATCTTGAGTACCGAGCGTGTGTGGGCCGCGCCGCAGGCATTGCAGAGACGGTCTCAGAAAGCAGCATCGTTTTCCTGAAAACCCCATTGCGAAACGGATGTCCTCGTGCAAAACTATCGAACAAGTCGTGGTTGCTTCCAACAGATTGAGAAGGAGATGAACCGTACTCTCTAGACTTCCCGGTCAAGTTTTATGTGGAATCAGATACCATCGAAGTGAGGAATGGCGGCCTCTCGATTCATCTGACCGAGAAATCTCAAGAAAATGGAACGAATGAGACGATTCATCATTCTATTTCCATGCTCATGTTGACCAATCACTCTGTACAGAATTTAGGCAATAGGATTCCGAGATGTCTGCCGAAACTCACATCACAACACAGGCGTTGGAGCCTGTTCCGGACTCCACTCCCCAGCGTCCCGCGCGTGTCATGATCGTGGACGATCATCCGATCGTGCTCAAAGGGATCGCTGCACTTCTTGCTGGATGCCCGGACATCATCGTCTCTGCTCAGATCAGTTGCATTGCAGAGGCGATGCAGTTGGTCGAATGCGATCCCCCGGATTTGGCGGTGATCGACATCTCGTTGAAAAATGAAAGCGGATTGGATTTGATTCGGCAAATAAAGCAGAGGTGCAACTCGGTTCGAATGCTTGCGGTTTCTATGCATGATGAGAATCTGTACGGCGAACTCGCTCAAGCTGCTGGTGCGATGGGATATCTCAATAAGCAATCAGCCAGTCACAACATCGTCGATGCCCTACGCCGAATTGTCTCTGGAGAGGTCTATCTGAGCGATGAGTTGAAGCAACGTACCATAATTCGACAGGCCACCGGTCTTGATCCGATTCGTCCCTCGGGAATGTCGTTACTGACACCGCGAGAGATGGAGGTCTTCTGCTTGATCGGGGCCGGACTGACAACGTCCCAAATTGCAACCAAACTCTTGCTGAGTACCAAGACGATCGAGACGCATCGCCTAAAGATCAAGAGTCGACTGAACCTGCGAAACTCTTCGGAGTTGAGTTGCCAAGCGTCTCAATGGGTGCTGCTAAACCGATGAAACCAGAGTATCACAGCGGACACGGTGATGGCCTAAGGAATTCGCTTAGGTATTGCGACTAGTCCAATTCCTTAGACATCTTCTCATAGGTATTGCCCTGATGCCAATTAACCGATTGTAGCTGTGTCATGAATCGAATGTCATGCAATTTGCGGAATCGTGTGAGTACTGGCTCTGCGTACATCTGAATCATACTCGATAGTTCCGTAGCAATGGAACAACTTTTCCATATGCAGGTCGAAATCCACCACGAGCGGAGTCTCGTGTCCCAACGATTCGGCAATCAAGTACACAGGTGCGATACGGAAAGGCGAAGGCACATGGTTGCCAATCTGAAGCTCGATTCTGTCAATTCTCATCTCGGACTTCGCGAGCGAATCCGCATGGCGATCATGGAGCAGTCCAGGATAAGGCTCCGAGAAACTGCAGTCACAACCGTCGAGTCGCATGACATGTGTCGACTCACGATGGCTGTCGACAACCTGAGGCACCTACTGGATTGTCGCACTCATTACATGCAGCATCTGACTCGGATGCCTCTTCCGCAATCCAGTCATGTCGATGCTCTGGCAAATCTAGACTCTCAAATCGAGACCGCAGAGGAAATCCTGTTTTCCATTGAGGTCGAACTGTTCGGGGCCGACTGCCTAGAGCCGAATCCCTTAGAGCGTGTTTGAAAAGCCGTTGTGCGATTATCGAGGATCGATTATTCCACGGTTTGTTGGGGCTGGACTGGTGTTTCACAAGGGGCGAAGGCAT
>JAYWHX010000078.1:0-51657 GCA_043777375.1 Planctomycetota bacterium
TCGCGACCCGTTACGAGAAAACCTCCCGCAACTACATGGCGTTTCTGCATTTGGCCGCGACAATGATCCTGCTGGCGTGATTGTCAACACGGCCTAGTCTGTCAAACACTTTTGATAAAGGAGTTGGTTCTCTAAAAGAGGCAATCGGATCTAAATCTATTGCCGCTGCGATCGAAAACCAGTACCGCAGGTTCAAGGATGGGATTGAACAAGTTGAGGATGGCGTGGCCGCATGGAAGAGGCAAGAGGTTGCCAAGGCAGCGTTCGGATTCCAAGAACTGCTTTGGGCAAATTCCGAGAGTATCGCCATTGATCCTGGCCGTAACACGTCACGCAACTCTCAGCTCGCTTTTCCGCTCAGTCAGTTCAGTACAATCTATGGCCAGCATGCACTGCTTCGAGTCGTCCTCGATGCCCATTATCGAGTCGGCCCTCACAACGGAGAAGCAGTCCAATATCAGGACGTGTTGTCCTACCTGAAAGAAGAACTGTCGGGTGCGTACGAGCTTTTGGAACGACAGGAGAACGCTCAGCTTTGGCAGAGCTGTAGCCCGATGTTAGCGCTGGCAATTCGCAATCATGACGGTGTGCAGCTCAACGTGCTGCGAACAGCATTCTTCAGCCAACTGGGGCCTGCGGATCACACCACAACCGGAGTATTCGCCTGGGCGATCATTGTCGAAGCAGCTCTGCTCAACGAAAGGCTGATCGCCGATATGCGGGAAGTGGCGAGTTCACACGGTTGCGATTGCCTGACCGGTGACGGGATGGCGTTCTACGAACCTCGCCCCACTCCCGAGGCCGCTGAGACTTTCAATCAGTATGTGCGATGTCGCTGGCCCATCCACGTGTTTCATGTGGACCCGGTGAATCAGGAGCAAAACGTAGGGGATCGTTTCTCGTCTCGGCGGGAATTACAGCTAGCGCTGGCTGTGGCTGTGGCCACTGGGACAACCAATGTCAGTACAGCCGCAAAGTATGCCCGAAAGATGGAACTGGAAATGGATTCGATTAATCTGAATCGAACCGTGATTGGCTTCTCGCATGGTGAGGATACATTCGGATTCCGCTTCCAACCACGAGTCCAATCTCCGGATACTCCTCGCATGGGCAAGGCGGTGCACCAGATGTTTCATGGGGTGAGTAAAGATTCGATTCTGGACGATCATCGCATTGAACCAGGTCAACGAGAGTGTTTGGCTCTGGTTGTGGCTCCCTCGTTCCTGCGACAGCTGATTGTCGATGTCCATAGCGACTGGTACCCGCTGACGAATCCGAAGAAGACCCGCATGACGACCACCAAAGCCGTTGACCTGAGTGCGGACATTCGTGCGATGCAAGACAGTGCCCAAGTGTGCGTGAAAGACGCTGGCAAGTATCGTGACGGAGAGGTCTACCGCCTGTTGCGTCGAGTCGATCAACTCTCGAAAGAACTGCCCATGCAGACACTACGCGTGGAGATCCCTGTGGCCCGTCAGATTGGGGGCTTCCGACTGCTGGCCAATGGGGGGAACTTTGATCGCTCGCCCCAGCTGTATGGGTACTACGGTGAGCCGGGTGTGAATGTGAATCGTAACACCACGCTGTTCCTGCTAGGTGAGAATTTCCGACTACAAGGCATGCGAGTCGTTGCTGGAGGCAAGCCCATTGAGAATTTGGAGGCAGTCACAATCTCCGGCAAAGAGACTCCTGCCCAGACCAATCTCCGCATCATCAGCGACACCGTATTGGAAGTGACGATCCCCGAAGGCGTGGATATTCTTGAAGATGAAACTGTGGACGTACACGTTGCGACCTACAACGGCCCCAGCCAGCACATTCGCATTCCATCCATCTCGACTAAGAAAGCCGCTGCTAAAGAAATCGACGAAAAGATTGCCGAGCATGTCGCGATTAAGCATATCAACCAGTATGCCTGGAGCGCAGAGGACGACACGATCCTGGTACAGCTCGTGTTGGATGGAAAGAGGCAAGTCATCGATGCGATCCCGCAGTCTGACGTCTCAATCAGTGCGTCAGAGGGCTCTCCGTTCGCAGGAACGTCGCCTGCAGCCACATTTCGAGGTTGGATTTTTGAGAAGCGAGCGAATGAAGACGTGGCCAAAAAGCCTATTCAGAATGCCACAGCCAAGATGGATTTGCTCTTTGTGCGAGGAGAGGTGAATGTGAAAGAGGTCACAAATCAGGGCATGACCTACAGCCCGCTGGGTCAAGCTCTGCAGATGGGACTTGCCGGGTATAGCGTTCCGCCAGATCTGGAATCGATCGAGATTCAGGGATTCCTGAAGTTCAAAGACGAGCAAGGAGACATCGACGGGCAACCGGTTATTCGCATGGAAAACCGGTTAAAGCTTAAAATTAGCTTGGCGGTTTGCGGTCCGGTATGTCCGGAAGATAATGCATGCCCGCCACCAGTCGCCCCAACTGTGGCCCCAGCACCACCGGCTGAGCCACAAGCGAGTCTCTCCACTTCCGGTTCAGGGGCAGTCACAGCGGCGAGGCCGAGTTTCCGGGTGAAGAGGCATTCATTGCCGACGGGAGGGAACGCTCCGCTGCTGATTCAGGCGACACGCCCGAGTCTGACGGTGGCTGAGTAAGGTGTTTTGGGTTGATTTTAAAACCAACGAACGGGACCAGCTGTGATGGCGGGTGCCGTTCGTTGCGTTTGATGGGTGTGTAATGCGGGGGGCGGGGGACTCGGCAGACTTACGTTTGCGGCTCGCTGGCGGACTCAGCAGCGGCGCGGGCTTTTTCGAGGGACTCGATGCGGTCGCTGAGGATGGTGATCGAGTCGGGGCGTTCGAGGAATTGGGCGAGCAATTCGTGGCGGGCGGGTGGCTTGGGGGGTGGGGGACTCGCTGGGCTGTTGTCGGGGGCTGGCGGGGTTTTGTCGGGGGCGGGGCCGGTGAACATGCTCAGTAGGGGGGCGAAGAAGTGTAGGGCTTGGGCGCTGAGGGTGTTGAGAGGGCGGGACATCTCCAGGAACACCAGCGCGGGCAGGGCGAGGCGGCGGCGGACGAGTTCGTGGCTCAGCTTCTCGACCAGTTCGAGCTCAGCTGGGGTGGGTGGATGTTCGGGTCCGCTGGTGTCGAAGGCGTGTTGGAGCCAGTTCATGGGTGGGGCCTGGATTGGGGCAGTCTATGAAAGTGAGCGGCATGGCGATCGCCGAATCGTACTGACTATAGCTCACTCGCCCGACGCGTCAGCGAGGGAAATACAGCGAAAAGTCGCATTCGCTCTCCCTCGCTGACGCGTCGGGTTGGTGAAGTCAGTGCCATTGGACGCTAGCCGCCAGTTTGTCTGATAATGGTCTATCGAGACGCTACGGTTCTTGGTGTCGACAACGGTGAGAAGAACCGGCGGCTAGCGCCGTGCCGCTCACAGAGGCGCAGGCTTCACTCGCCGCGCAGGCGAAGCATGGCGAGGTTGCTGAGCGCGCGGAAGGCCTCCTTCATGTTGATCTTGGTGGTGCCGAAGCGGCGCTCCTCGAAGGTGTATGGGATCTCGATGAACGTCGCTCCGGCTTGCTTCAACCGGTACAGCAGCTCCTCAAAGACGGCGTATCCTCGGCAGGTGATCTTCGACAGATCGGCCCGCTTCAGTAACTCGACGCGATAGCAACGGAAGCTGCCGCTGTTGTCACGGGTCTGCAGGCCGAGCAGCAGGCGGACATAGGTGTTGATCCCCCAGCTCATAACCTTCCGCTGCAGCGGCCAGCCGACGACTCCGCCACCGGTGACATACCGCGAGGCGATCACGACATCGGCCTTCGCAGCCGTTGCGAGCAGCTGGGGAATCACCGCTGCGGGGTGCGAGAAGTCGGCGTCCATGTTGACCAGCAGGTCGTAGCCCTGCTCCACCGCGTAGGTGAACCCCGCTCGTATCGCGACGCCGAGACCCTCCTTTTTCTCTCGATGCAACAGCTTGACCTGCGGGTCGGTGGTCGCGACTTCGGTGATATAACTTCCGGTCCCATCGGGCGAGTTGTCGTCGACGAATAGGAGATCGGCTTCCGGCACTGCCGCGCGCAGTTGGGGAATCAACAGCTCGACGTTCTGCCGCTCGTTGTAGGTGCAGAGGGCGATCAGGATTCGAGGGGGAGGCATGTTGTGGCTCGTGTGCGGAATGGCAGAATGTGGGTTGTATCGCAGAGGAGCTTGGAGACCAAGCTGTCGCCGTGCAGACGAGATTGCGGAGGAGGGCCCCACTTGCGGTCCTGTTTCCATGGAACGATACTCGCGGCGACAGGGGTAATCGCTGGAGTTCAGAAGTTTTTTCCCAGTGAGTACGGGCACGTAGGAAACGTGCCCCACAGAAGATGGGGATCATGATGGAACGATTTATACTCGCTCTGGACCAAGGCACGACTTCGAGTCGGGCGCTGGTGATCAATCATGCGGGGCTGGTTGTTTCACAGGCTCAGCAGGAGTTTGCGCAGATATATCCAGTCCCGGGGCATGTCGAGCATGACCCCGAGGCGATCTGGCAATCCGTCCTGGTGACAGCTCGCGAGGCGATCGCGCGCACTCCCGGCGGTGTGGCGGCAATCGCGGCAATCGGGATCACGAACCAGCGCGAGACGACGATCCTGTGGGACCGCTCGACGGGGAAGCCGATTGCGAACGCCATCGTTTGGCAGAGCCGGATCACCTCGCCGGAGTGTGAGCGGCTGAAACTCGCTGGGCATGAGCCTGTCGTACGGGAGAAGACGGGGCTGGTCCTCGATGCGTACTTCTCGGGGACCAAGATTGCGCATCTGCTCGACACGATTCCCGGGGCACGAGCGCGGGCTGAGCGCGGGGAGGTTCTGTTCGGCACGGTCGATAGTTTTCTCATTTGGAGGCTCACTGGAGGGCGGGTGCATGCCACCGATGTGAGCAACGCCAGTCGTACGCTGCTCTGTAACATTCAGACGCTCGATTGGGATGACGAGCTGTTGTCGATCTTTCGCGTGCCGCGCGCGATGTTGCCGAAGATCTGCTCGTCATCGGGCGAGTTCGGCGAGAGCGATGCGAGCCTGCTGGGTCGCGCGATCCCGATCACCGGTTGTGCGGGCGACCAACAAGCAGCGACCTTCGGGCAGGCGTGCTTTGCTCCCGGTGAGGTCAAGAATACCTATGGCACCGGGTGCTTCCTGTTGATGAACACCGGTTCCCAGCTGGTGCGGTCGCAGTCGGGATTGATCACAACAGTTGGTTGGCGGATTGGAGATGAAACAACGTATTGCCTCGAAGGTTCGGTGTTCATCGCCGGAGCTGTGGTGCAGTGGCTGCGAGATGGGCTGGGGATGATCACCACGTCGGCAGAGGTCGAGGTGCTAGCCGACTCGGTGCCGGATGCGGGGGGCGTATTGTTCGTGCCGGCATTCGTTGGGCTGGGGGCTCCATATTGGGATTCATCCGCGCGCGGGACGATCCTCGGCATCACTCGAGGCACGACGAAAGCTCACATTGCGCGGGCAGCTGTCGACTCGATGGCGTATCAGTCGCTCGACCTGCTGGAAGCAATGCAACTGGACTCGGGCATTCAGCTGAGGGCGCTCAAAGTCGACGGCGGGGCATCGAGTAACAACCGCCTCATGCAGTTCCAGGCTGACTTGGTCGGGACACGCGTGCGACGACCGTTGGTGCAGGAGACGACGGCACTGGGTGCGGCTTACCTTGCGGGTCTCGCAGTCGGTTTCTGGAGGGACCAGAACGAGATTGCCGCCAATTGGGCTCTCGATCGGGAGTTCGTGCCGTCGATGAACGATGACCATCGCTACCGCATGGCGGCGACATGGCACAGAGCGGTCGAGCGGTCGCGAGACTGGGAGCATGCACCCGTTTAGCTAGCTGCGATGTCTTTGAAGCGGAGCGTATTCAATCCCAACGTCCCGACTGAGTTTGTCCAGTGGGATCGTCGTGTGCGGGCCGACGTAGTAGAATTCCAACCATTGCCGTTCTGAAACAGTGCCCCCCCCAACGTGTCCGTCCCACCCTGACGAGTCTCGTCACCGTGAGAGAGGAGCAGCCGCCATGCAGCGCGAGTATCGAGTGCTTTATCAGGAAGTTGAAGACGGATGGATCATGGCCTCAGTCCCTGATTTGCCGGGAGCAGTGACGCAGGGGCGAGACATGGACGAGGCCCGCGTGATGATCCGCGAAGTTGTCGAGCTGCTGCTGGATAGCTACCGCGACAACGCCATTCAGGAATCCTCAGGTCACGCCCAGTGGGAAACGATGCTGGTCGAGGTTCCCACGGCATGAAGCGACTCGATCTAATCAGGCACATCCGCTCCGCCGGTTGTGTATTGGATCGCGAAGGTGCGAATCACACGATTTTTCGCAACCCAGCCAATGGCCGATGCACTGCGATTCCCCGGCATCGTGAAATCAAGGGCACGGTTGCCAGAGCCATTTGTGACCAGCTGGGAATCTCTCGACCGGAGTAACCCATCGCCTCCTCAATCCACAGTGAAATTGAGGGCCGATAAGACCATCCATGAAACCCCAACCTCGACATCTTCGACTCTCCCCTAACCGCCCGCGTGCTGGTCTGGCTCCGGTGGAGTTGGTCCTCGTGTTGCCAATCCTGATGATGGTCGCCGCGTTGCTGATGTTTGTCGCGAATGCCGCTGTGTGGAAGCTGCGAAGTCATGGGGCAGCGCGACAGGCGGCGATGCAGCAAGTTCATCCCCGAACTGGAGAAGCCAGCACGAGTCCGCCGGAGTGGAGGCGGCCTGATGTGTCGACCTCGGTCCAACCGGGTCCACCGGTCTGGCCTGTGGATCCGTTCGCGGAACACGCACTATTCCGCGGCCCGAACTGGGAGGGGATTGCGATTGAGAGTGCCCTGCTGGATGGATCGCAGGGAATGGTCATCGGCCGCTCGCAAGCTGACATCCGTTCCGGAATCTGGACCCAGCTGGGGATTCACTACCGGTTTCAGCGAGATGTGTCGCTGTTCGCCGGACATCAATGGCAGTATGACTCGATGGGGCTGAATGGACACGGCAGCCGCCGTTCGGTGGTGTTGTTTAACCTGCCCTAGCCCCGTTTCGTTTCACATCACAGGCGGATCTTCATGAGCCACGAAGTCTGGAATCCGGTTCGAATCGCGCTTGCCAATCTCCGACTCCCGTCCACTCCGGAGGAGTCGATTGCTCTAGCCGTGCAGGCCATCGAGCAAGCTGCGGACAGGGGAGTCAGAATCATTTGCTTTCCGGAGTGTTTCATTCCCGGTTATCGCATCGGCAAACCCGTGCCGCCACCCGACCCGGAGTTCTTGGAACGCGCCTGGTCGGTCGTCGCTCATGCTGCCGCGAAGTTTCATCTCACGGTCATACTGGGCACTGAGCGCGTTGTGGATGGCGTTCGAGTCCTCACAGCTCTTGTGATCAATCCCGATGGATCGTTGGCGGGATTTCAAGACAAGGTCCAGCTCGACCCCTCGGAAGAGGCGACATACGTGGCGGGCTCTGGCCGCCGTCTCTTTCAAGTCGGTCCCTTGAATTTCGGTATTGTCATCTGCCATGAGGGCTGGCGGTATCCAGAAACCGTCCGCTGGGCAGCACGGAACGGGGCTCACATTGTGTTTCACCCCCACTTCGGCGAGGCCGAAGGCGATGCTTACCGGCCCACGACCTACGCCGACCCTGCCAATACCTTTCATGAGAAGGCCGTCCTGTGCCGGGCTGCCGAGAATACGTGTTACTTCGCAACTGTCAATTGCGCGAGTCCCGGCTCTCCCACCACATCAGCGATCGCTCGTCCGGATGGAACACTTCTCAGCTACCAACCCTATGGCAAGGAAGGATTGTTGATCGCTGAGATCGACATCACAGCTGCGACCGGTCAACTGGCGGCACGCTGTAGAACTGACTTATGAGATCGGCGCAGTCGATGTCGTTCAACGGCATGCGTTTGATTCATGAGGCCCAGTACTTCAGGGCTGAGTGATCTTCTCACGGAAATTCATGGACCCCAGGCACGGCGGAATTCTGACGAATTCTGCTACAATGAACCTATGCAGATTGCTGAGATTTTCCATTCGATTCAAGGAGAAGGTCGGTTTACGGGGACGCCGAGCGTCTTTGTCCGGACCAGCGGATGCAACCTGCGCTGCTGGTTCTGCGACACGCCGTATACGTCTTGGAAACCCGAGGGCACTGCGTGGTCCGTCGAGGCGATTCTTGATGAAGTCGCGAGGCACAACTGCTCGCATGTTGTATTGACCGGCGGCGAGCCGATGCTGGTGCTGGATCTTGTGTCTCTCGCCCAGGAACTGTCGAGGCGCGGGGCGTTCGTAACTATCGAGACGGCGGGGACGGTGGATTTGCCGGTCGTGGCTGATTTGATGTCGATCAGTCCGAAGCTGGGGAATTCGACACCGGTGGGGGACGAGTGGGCGGCTCGGCATGACCAGCGTCGGCATGCTCCCGCTGTGATTCGGCGGCTGATTCGAGATTATGCGTATCAACTGAAATTTGTGATCAACAGCCCGGACGATGTCGCGGATGTCGAACAGTGGCTGGCTGAGTTTCCCGAGGTGGACCCGACCCAAGTGTACTTGATGCCACAGGCGATCACGGCGGAAGCTCTGCGGGAGAAGTCCGCATGGATCCGAAACGACGCCGTGGAGCGCGGGTGGCAGTTTTCCCCCCGGCTCCACGTCGAATTGTTTGGGGCCAGACGCGGGGTCTAGCCGCGCCGGGCTTCGAATAATCGCTCCGCCTCGAAGGCTTCGCGTCCCGGCTAAGCGGTGGAACTACTTCTGGCGGAAGAAGTCGCTGGGGCCCTTATGGGTGTAGTACGGGTAGGCGACTGCTCCCCCGACCGAGTTCTGGCCCGGGTATGACAGGTCGTTGGGGACGCTGTACGAGTAGCTCTTGTGGTGTTTCGGATACCAGTCCGGAGCGCGACCGTGGCCGCAGGTCTGGCATCCACCATGCAGACCGTGGGGACAAGCACCTCCGTAACCCTGCTGTGGAGGGCAGTTGCCTGCACCCCCAGGAGGGCAGCTGCCGGGACCGCCCTGGTGAGGGTCCATCATGCCGTTGCCGTCGCTGTAAAAGGAGGTTTGCTGGCCCGAGATGTGGTCATGGACCGCAGAGACCGGATGCCGCGCGGATTGAAAATGGCTGGGGGCTGGAGCGTGTGCATCCTGGCCGCGAGTGACCATGCCGGTGGAGCCGCAACCACAGGCTGTGAAAGCCACGCTGAGAACCGCCCAACTATAAATCGTCCGTGATTGCATGGTTTCCCCCTGAGTCAGACGCGTTGACCGCGTCGTCTAATGCCACTCGATTCGACGGGATGAGGTGCAGAGTTCCTCTCTGCCCCATGGTCCCGCTCGGAGATCGCCCCCGGATCGCAAGACCGATGTGAGATCTATCGGCCTTTTGGTCCGTACAACGCGAGCAATCCCTGCCGCTGGCACAGCTGATCTATCAAGTTTCATCCCTACACGTTGCAGAGACCGCTCTTTCGGCATAGATTACCCAGACTGGCAGGCTCGATCGTCAGAAATTGCCGAAGTCGATTTCGACAGCGGCACGAGGGTGGTCTCAGAGCCGGATTTCAAGGGAGTGTTTCAGTGTTTGTTGCGGTTTCCACACGGTGCTTCGCGGAATTGGATTTTGCCGAAGCGTGTCATCAGTGCGTTGAACTGGAGTTCGACCGGCTCGAAATCTGGCTGGACGAAGAGTCCAATCATCTCAAGCCATCGACGGTTGCGGCGAATCCGGAGCAGTTTGCCTCTCAATTTCGCGATCAGAATCGTATTCCGGCGATTGCGTTCGACTTGGCTCACGACGTCTCCGTCGATGTGTTTTCGGGCATTTGTCGAGCCAGCAAGTTGTTGCGTGTGACCCAGATCAGCGTGCCTTCTTCGCCTCTGGGGACTCCGTTCAATTCCGAGATTGACCGCTTAAAGGAACTGGTGCGTATCGCCAGTGAGGAAGGCGTGCGGGTCTCGATCCGCACGGAGCGCGGCCGTTTGTCCGAGGATCTACACAACGCCGTTGAACTGTGCGGGGCAGTTCGTGGCTTGGGGCTGACCTTTGATCCGAGTTACTACGTGAATCCGGCCACTGTCGATAAGGTCATGGACCTGATCGCTCCGTATACGTTCCACACGCACCTTCGCGACTCATCCGTCTCCGATGTGCAGGTGCAGGTCGGACTCGGCGAGGTCGATTTCAGCATGCTGGTCGGGGTTCTGCGGAAGGTGAAATACACCCGCGCCCTGTCCGTTGAATTGATTCCGGGACGGACCGATCCCGAACAACGGGGTCTGGAACTGCGGAAGCTGCGAATGCTGATTGATTCGCTGTTGTAGTGACCTGAATGAGAATCGCCTGTTCTCGAAGCCTACCGGATTCAACCGGTGGGCTTTTTGGCCTCAGGCGATTTAACTGAGCACCCCGGTGCCAGGCGGTCTCTGTGCCTCACAATACAGGCACTTCCTCTGATTTGTATTTAAGGGGCGATGGCATTCTGGACAGTCGACCACTTTGGGGGAAATCTTTCCATCCCGTTTTCCATCTCGCAAATCGACGAGATCCATGCGAGCGAGAAGCTCTTGACGGGTTGTGATTCCGCGTTCTGCCAGCAACTCCACCAGTGCGACCAAGGCCAGCATGGTATTGTCGAGTTTGCCCTCAGAATCCTCCAACTGCCGTCGTAATAAATCAGTCGTCGTTTCCTGACGCGCAGTAACAGCACGTAGATCAGAGATTCGTCGACGGGATTCAAACGATGAAAAAAAGTCCACGGCCAGGGCCTCCTCGATAATGTGTCAGCGGATGAGGTGATGGATTTCGCACCTCTGGCAAATGATACGGATCACTCGTGGCAAGGGATCATCGGATTTCGACAATCCGAGCAGCCAATTCCCCGCATCGGAGAGAACGACTAGACTGCTCTTGACATTCGCCTCCCCTGTTTTGGTGCGACAAACCAATGACCGACCCCATTCCCTTCGAAGAAGCCCTCGGCGAACTGCAACAAATTGTCAGCTCGCTCGAAAACGGTCAAGTGAGCCTGGAGCAGTCGCTGGCTCAGTTCGAGCGGGGCGTGTCGCTGGTCTCGCACTGCAAGTCGCTGCTTGACCAGGCTCATCAACGTGTCGAGATCGTCGTCTCTCGCCAAGCGTCGGGCGCGGTCGAAACCGCCCCGTTTGATGTCTCAGCCACGTTTGATGCCGAGCAAGCCACAAGTGGCGGGGGCGAGTCAGCTGCACCTCCGGCGAAGGCCAAACGTCGCAAGTCGGAACCCGACCAGAAGGGTCTGTTCTCGTGAACCGCGGGATAGGCTTCCAGCCTGTCAGTGAATAACTCAGACGATAGGCTGGAAGACTATCCCACGGTCAGGCGACGGATCCGGAAGCAGCCGTTCTCAAAAGCAGCACTCATGCCCTCCCCCACTGATTCTCGCACGACTCCTCCCGGATGGCCGGTCGCCCTGCTCTGCCTGTGCGGAGGGCTGTTTTCTCTCGGGGTGGCGGTACTGACGATATTGGAGGACTGGCTCTTCGCCTCGGCGTACCTGAGCCAGTCCACTTGGCAGTCGTTGATGATTGCAATCGGTGGCCAACTCGAAGCGGATGGCGAAGGAGCGATCTATGCAGCCACGCTCGACAGTCCGGAGTTCGTGTTGTTGGCAACCGCTCTGTTCGGTGGACTGATCTGGGCAATGGGATCGTGGCTGGCTGCTCGACTCTCCCGTCGGGGATGGAGTGAGGTCGCAGCCACTTGGGCGGTTCGCGGGGGACGCTGGTTGCTCTTACTGCTCCTCTGGTCACAGGGGCGGATGATAGCGTATTTGATCGGGGCGGACTGGCTCCAACTGGCTCTGGCCACCACCAGCGAGTTCTACTGGGCCATCGTGTTTGGTCTGGTCGCGCTGGAGTGGTGGCCGCTGACCCTCTCGACCGAAACGCAGCTCCTCGAAACATCGAGCGAAGCCGACAACCGATTCGTTCGTCGGCTCGTCTGGGGAGCGTTCGCAGTTTACTCGCTCGTCTATGTCGCCATGAACTGGGGCTTGTGGTTCAACCTGCGAATCCCGCATGGCGACTCGGCGATGTATGAAGAGCATCTGTGGAACCTCACCCACGGCAAGGGCTTTCGTAGCTACCTCGATCAGGGGCTCTTTCTCGGCGAGCATATTCAGGTGATTCACCTCGCCCTGTTACCACTCTACATGGCGTGGCCATCTCATCTGCTGCTCGAACTCTGCCAGTCGCTGGGAATCGCAGCTGTGGTGTTCCCGCTGTATTCGATTGCGAAGCGGCATACGGGGCAGCCTCGCTGGGCTGCGAGCTTGGCGATTCTGGCATTGCTCGCGTTTCCGCTGCACTATTTGGACATCTCGATCGATGTGAAGACCTTTCGCCCGACAGCGCTGGGAGTCGCGATTGTGCTGGCGGCGATCGATGCGTTTGAGGCCAAGAGCTACCGCCGCCTGCTGATTTGGGTCTTGGTGGGGCTCTCGGTCCAAGAGGACTTCGCACTGGTGTTCGGCCCGCTCGGTTTGTGGTTTGCATGGGACGGATGGCGTAAGCATGACCGTGCACAGAAGTGGCTCGGGCTGGGGCTGCTCGTCGGTTCGGCAGCGTATTTGCTGCTAGTCATGAAGGTGTTATTGCCTTACTTCCGCGAGGGCGTAACGATTCACTATGCGAGCTACTTTGCCAAGTTCGGGGCCACACCGGGCGAGATCGTCTGGAACATGCTGACCCGTCCGGGACTTGTCTGGGAGTCACTCGCCACGGCGACGAGTCTCTCTTACTTCCTGTGTCTGATTGTGCCACTTGGGCTGTTACCGTTGCTGTCACCGAGTCGGCTGTTGACGGCGGCACCGCTGTTTGTGCTGCTGTGTTTGAACGAGTTGGCTCTGCAGCCGCCTGGTCCATTTCACCACTTTCACGCTCCCATTTGGCCGCTGCTCCTGTGGGCTGCCGCAGCTGGACTGGGCAGGCTCAGCACCGGGAGGACGAAGCTCCCGCTGAGCCGCGAGCGAGAACCCGCTGAGCCCGAGAAGAGCAGCTCGGCGGGCCCCTTGCCCTCCCGAATGGCCGCCCACAGTTGGTTGCCCACCGGCGGCGCAGCGCTGGCCTTCTCGCTGACCTGTGGCCTCTGGACCGGATTCGTCTTCAGCAATAGCCCGCTGAGCTTCCGGTTCTGGGATCCCGGCAAGCCCGAGTATTGGCGGTCCCGCTACATCCCAGACGAGCGTGCAGCCCAATTCGCCAAGATCGCAGACCTGATTCCGCCAACTGCGCGAGTCGCCTCGACCGATTTCGTCCACCCCCGCTACACGCATTTTGAGCGGTCGTACGACTACAGCCAGTACCGCCGCAAAGTCTCCGGAGGCACCACTGCTGTCCCGGATGACACCGACTACATCGTGATCGATACGCGGCATCCCTACAGCCGGATTCACGGACCCGAGGATGTGCGAGAGCTCCAAACCGAACCGAAGAAGTGGCAACTTCTGCCTGATCAGACTGCCGGATATTTTCTGGTGCTCAAACGGATAGCGGCAACGGACTCCCCACCATAGAGAAGGTGCGATCGGCTCGTCGTGTGGATTCAGCCGAACTTCCCATGATCACTCGGTTTGCGTAGTCTTTGCCTGTGGATCAAAGAGTTGCCCACACGAATTGTCGCCGCAGGGGCAACAGACTGTGTGATCCGCCCTGGTCCAAGCCCGTGTTCTGGAATGCTGACATGTCGATCCAAGACCGCGACTACATGAAGTCGTCCCCCGCCGCCGTGACAGAGGCCCCCGCTTCCGAACCGAAGGCGCTGTCCAAGCCGGTCCATGTCGACTCGGCTCGCGATCACTTCGAATCGGTCCTGTTCGCGCTCGTGCTGGCGCTGCTGTTTCGCACGTTCGAAGCCGAGGCCTTCGTGATCCCGACCGGGTCGATGGCACCGACTCTGTATGGGCGTCACAAGGAATCGACCTGCTCGAAATGCGGTCACAACATCGTTATTGGAGCCAGCGATGAGCTCAATGCCGAGACGGGGCTACTCTATGCCAATGCTCGGATTGATACGGCCATTTGCCCGAATTGCCGAGGGGTCAACGAGGTCCGCGACGCCCTCGCTTTCAACGGGGACCGGATTCTGGTCAACAAATACCCGTACGAACTCGGCGACCCTTCGCGCTGGGACGTGTTCGTGTTCAAGTATCCCGAAGAACCGAATATCAACTACATCAAGCGACTGGTCGGCCTGCCCGGCGAGACAATCCGTATCCGCCAGGGGAACTTGTATCTCTGGGATGGTACGCAGGAAAAAATACTCCGCAAGGACGATGCCGACAAGCAGAAGCGGCTACAGATTCCGGTCTATAACGATCAGCACGCCCCACGAAAGCTCTTGAAATCCGGCTGGCCCGAGCGCTGGGCGTCAGTCGCCAAGACGGGCGAAAAGGGCGGTGTCGCAGGCTGGACTCCGGCTGAGTCAGCTTGGGAGCAGGACGCCGAGAACCGCACGTTTCAGTGCCAGTCATCCAGTGCCAAAGACCTCAGCTGGCTGCGCTATCGAAACTACACACCCAGCCTGGCCGAATGGCAATTGGCCGAAGATGGCGTGCAGCAGACTCCCGTTCCGCAACTGGTCACGGACTTCTGCGGATACAACACCTATTCGGGAACCAACGGCCAGCACATCCAGGCCCTCGCTGCGGAAGAAATCGGATCGGGCGAATACTGGGTTGGCGATCTGACGGTTAGCTGTCGGATCAATTTCCAGTCGGTTGGTCCCGAGGGCCAGCTCGTTCTGGAATTGATCGAGGGGGGCATTGCCTATCAATGCCGCATTGATTGCAATTCAGCCACAGCAGTCCTGTTCAAACGGACGACTGATCGGGAAATCGAACTCGCCGCAGCCCCCTGTGGAATGTCGGGAGCCGGTAGCCACCATTTGCGGTTTGCGAATGTGGATGATCGGCTGGTGCTGTGGATTGATGACCGCGTGATCGAGTTCGGAGCGGGTGCGATTCTCGACCAGCCGAATGCGATTAGCGTGAATTTGCCGACGGATGACGATTTGACTCCAGTGGGAATCGCGGCGCGGGGTCTCGACGCGACGGTGTCTGAACTGCTGCTGGAGCGCGACATTTACTATCTGGCAGACCCTTCTGAGGGGACCGTTCAGGCCCGCTTCCGGAACGACCTGGCGCGATACGCCTCTCGTCCGGATGATTGGAGCCAGCGCTATTGGCAGGAAGCTGCTGATCTTGATACGGCCGAACTCAAGATCGCGGATGATGGGTATCTGGCACTCGGAGACAACAGCCCTCGCAGCCGTGATAGCCGATTGTGGGCGAAGGAATTGCAGAGCGTGCCCCGCAAGTTTTTGGTTGGCAAGGCGTTCTTCATCTACTGGCCGCATGGCGTCCCGTTTCTGAATAACGGCCGCGGCTACTCCCTGATAAATCACACCGACTCCAACGGCAAGCCGGTCGAGGATTACGCGAAATACACTGCTCCATTTTACCCACAGATGAGTCGGATGAAGCGGATTCGGTAGGGGTCAGCTCTGGCCCAGGTCGCCGAACTCCTGGAGTCAGGCGTTTCGATTGATCCATCACCTGGCAAGGGATGAGGCTTTGGTAAGTGGCCCGGCGCTCGCTTTTCAATTACTCGAATGCGTCATTCCCGCGCTCAGCAGAAGCGATGACCAGCCTGTCATTCAGGGGTGGGTGAGTCAGAAAAGCAGACAGCAATCGGAGATTTGCCAAGGAGGCGAGGAGAAATCCAAGTTCCCTGTCGATCATCGAAACCTCGATGATCCGAATTGGAGACATTTGAATCAAGTATCGCACGACCCTCTGCGGCCTGTGAGACCGAATTTCATCGGCCTAGTTGCTTTCGAGTGACACCGTTTTTTCGACCTCTCCGTGCCACTGAGTCTCCGTGGTAAATTTCTGCCTACTTTTCTGTTGCAGACACCTGTTCGCGATTCTGTTTGACATCCGCCTGCTCTCTGCGGATAGTGTCTTTGAAGTCTGAGTTCTATTGTCTGCGATGGGGTGACTGTGGCTCGCAAACTGATCATTGATGCCGATCCGGGGATCGGTGATGCACTGGCAGTCGTCATGGCTGCAAGTGACCCGGCGATTGATCTGTTGGCCGTTACAGCCACTGCGGGCAGTGTGTCCGGCGAACAGGCGACGCGGAATCTGCTCGGTTTGATTTCATTACTTGATCCTCCTCGCTGGCCACGGTTCGGGGTGTCCGACGGTTCAGTCGCGGCGTGGTCGGCGATCGATTTGCCTCCTCCAACCGCGTTCCATGGACCACATGGGCTAGGCGATTTTCCAGTTCTCGATGTCCAACTGCACCAGCGGCACGACTCTGCCAAGGTCATGATCGACTTGGTGCGAAGCCACCCGCACGAGGTTACGCTGCTGACGCTCGGGCCACTGACCAACGTTTATCGGGCTTCGGAAATCTACCCTCCATTCCTGTCCGAGTTGCAATCATTGGTCTGCCAAGGCGGGGCCTATGCCAGTCCAGGGGATGTCACTCCGACCGCGGAATTCAACATACAAGCTGACCCAGAAGCAGCCCGCTACGTGCTACGGCAACCTTGTACCAAAACGCTCGTTCCGCTGGATGTGACCCAGCGAGTCGTGCTGACTTTCGATCAGTATCAACGCCTGAATCCGGGGCCGGAAACTCGGTTCGGACAGATCCTCGCCTGGACGCTCCCCTTCGCTCTGCGAGCGGCACGCCAGCATCTGGGAACCGAGGGAATCACTCTGCCCGAAATCGTCGCTCTCGCAGCTGTGACTCACCCGGAACTGTTCGAGCGCGAGTCGGGTGCGGTCGATGTCGAGTTGCATGGAGAGCTGACTCGCGGGATGACAGTGTTCGATCGCCGCGGTATTGCCAGCTGGCAACAGAATATCGATGTCCTGATCCAAGCTGATTCGCAGGGGATTTTGGACCAGTTTTGTCGCCAAGTTCAGTCACAGCTGAGGGGGTAGTGCCTCGTAGTATTGAGTGAGCCGTCTGCAAAACTATCAGTTGGGTCTCACTCAAAAAATACAGCGGCGGCAAGATGGTCTTGCCGCCGCCGCTGGCCCGCATCCCGACGAACATTCCACGGAGGAGTCATCATACAGGGGAGATGACTCGTCCCGGCTCAGCGAGTTGCGTCAAAGGCAATTTTACAGTTGGCCAATTTCCTGTAATGACCTGTTCAGGTCATTCCAGGGCTCTATTTTTCAAGATTGGCGAATTTTTTGATCACGATGAAAGAGTTCGGGCCGCGACTCTGACCGAACTCTCCTCGGAGGAAGTTCGCCAATTCCAGTTTCCACTGCTATCTTGTGCGGCATGCGTCACCCACGGAGACTGAGAACGCCAAGATTCCTCTGAGACGAACATGCATTCTGATCTGTTTTTGGTTCACCGGTCCGATGACGGAAATGTTTCCTTTGCCACTCGATTGAAAATTGGCGACCAGACAGTCGGTCGTGCGGTTGAGAACGACATCTCACTGCAACTCGACACGATATCGCGAGTTCATGCGAGACTGAGCGTTGGGGGGATGGGTGTGATTATCACCGATCTCAAAAGTACCAATGGAACTTGGGTGAATCGTAAACGGATCAAGTGCGCCCCGGCGTTTCCAGGGGAAGCGATTCAGTTTGGGATTGTCCAGATGGTCCTCTCCTACGATCCGAGCGGGCTTTGCGGGATCGATTCTGAAGTGGAGACCAGAGATGCTCGTGAGGCGATTCAAAAAGATCAAGACACGCCGCTCCCACTCTCACCCGCTCAGACCAAGGTCTTTGACCTGCTTGTTCAAGGATTCCTTGAACGGGAGGTGGCCGAGCAACTCGAGATCAGCCCGCACACCGTTCACAATCACATCCGAAAAATTTACGAAGCCTTCGGGGTCAGTTCGAAGGTGGAATTACTCCTCAAAGTCATGCCGCGACCGGACATCGCGTGATCTGTGGGGGTGACCGGACTGGCTGCCTGGTTCACACGCCCCAATCGAGACGTACCAGATCACCCGACTGGAAGGCAACAATCGCCCATTCCCCGAGCGGGTCACACGCGGTGTCAACAACTGCAGAGGGAGCCCCGCTGGCCCAGATGAGATCGCCATCGGAATCGAGCCAGTACACAAATTGCTCGATCGTCGTGGCAATCAAGCGGTATGGTTCGTAGCTCGCAGCCACGCGGTCCACAGTTCCTTCCAAGACATACGCCCCCAGGCTGACTCCATCTCCATCGAACGCCTGTACGCCGTGGCTGAAGTTGGCCAGGTAAATAATATCGCCGGCCCCGGTCACGCTCATCGAGCCCACGTTTGACCAGACTCGCTCCTGCCACAGTTGGGCTCCTGCCAGATTATGGCAGCAGAGCAGCCCGTTCTCTGCCGAGCCAAACAGCACGGGTTCAGTCCCGCAGAACTGGATAAATTGCAATGGCCGAACGGTTTCGAAGCGGGCGATCTTGCGCTTCCGCTCGTTCAAAATCATATTCGTTGCGTCGGCATGTGCGACCGCCACATGCTGGCCAAATGGAGCCACCGAAAGGCTCAAGATGTCGTCGTGGGTTTCGTATTCCCAGTCGATTTGCAGGTTGCGATCTAATCGCACCAGCATCCGATCCGAGTTCACTCCGTAGCCCCATTGACCGTCATCGCTCCACACCAATTGAGTGAAGGGGGTTTTCGGATGGGTCACAGCTGCAATCTTGCCCGCACGAGTCAGTCGATACAGCGTCGACGAAGCATCGCAGACAAACACCTCACTCGTTTCGCGAGCCATCGCCATCGAGACAATCGCGCCGTCTCCACGAAACGACCACTTCACGGTGGGGGGCAGGCCCTGCCCTTCGCGTAGCCAGATCGTGTCGAAGGACGGGGACTTGTCATTCATCGTTTGGTGAACTCGACCTTTTTGAGCTGTTCGATGGCCGTCCGGACATCGGCGTCCGCCACCGCATCGACTTCGCCAATGATATGCGGAGCGGCTTGGTCGGCTGGGATTTCGATGTCGGGCTTCACGCCGATCTTACCGAGCGTATCTCCATTCGGGGAGTAGAACTTGGCTGTGGTCATGCGAATGCCGCAACCGTAGCCCAGATCATTGTCGTAGATGCTCTGCACCGACCACTTGCCGAACGACTTGCGACCCACAATCTTGGCGCGATGATGATCTCGGAATGCCCCGGCAACGATCTCGCTGGCACTCGCGCTGTTCTCATCAATCAGCAACACGATGGGCAGGTTCCATGTTCCCGGCGAGTGAGCGGTATGAGTCTGGTTCTGGTTGGGTTCCCGACCACGTGTCGAAACCAGCACCCCATCGGCGATAAACCGATCCAGCAATTCCACTGCTGTGGTCAGAAGTCCGCCGGGATTTTGGCGCACATCCAGGATCAGTGACAGCATCCCTTGTTGCTTCAGTTTGTTCAGTGCGACGTCCAGTTCCATCACCGTGCTTTTCTGAAACCCGGTCAGCTGGATGTACCCAATTCCGTTGGTCGAATCGACCATCGTGGCGAGTGGGATGCTGCGGACGGTGACTTCGCGGCGTGTGCATTTCGTTTCGACTCGTCCGACTCCCGGACGTTCCACTGTCAAGGTGACTTCCGAGCCAGGCTGGCCAGTCACGAGGTTGGCAGCTTGATCCGTTGTCATCACCCGGCAGTCATGACGGTCGATCCCGACTAGGAGGTCGCCCGACTTCAAGCCACCCTCCGATGCGGGGCTGTCCGGCAGTACTTGGCGGAGTTTCATCCCCTGGCCCAGCTCGGCCTCCATCACAATCCCGACCCCGACGAACTGCCCGTCGATGTTATTGAACAAGTCACGCAGCCGCCCCGGCGTCATCACATTGCTGTAATCATCCAGGCAGTTGCAAGCTCCAAACACGTACTCCATACAGATCGGTCCGGGATCCAGTCCCACGCGATCCATTGAGAGCTGGCAAATCTCTCGGATCAAGTTCGTGGCCTCGTACTGGCCGTGAACGGGCTTGTTCCAATACTTGGATCGCAGTTCTTTACGGAGAGATTTCAGACGGTCAGGATCGGCTCCAAACAGGTTGTTCTCCAGAAACTTTTCGTTCCCGAGAGCGAGCCACAGACTTTCCGTGCCGTGAGCCACGATGGAAGTGGTATCGAGCGGCTCGACATAGTGGGCCTGAATCATCTGCTGCACTGACGTGAACAGCTGGAGACCGTTCTCGATCGGCTGAGTCTTCAGTGACTCGCGAAACGTGAGGTCGTCATAGCGACGTTCAATCGAGAACTGGAACTGCGAGCGACGCAGGCCATAGGTCAGATTCGCGTTATCTGGCCACTTCTTGAGGGCCGCCTTGTAGTGATCGATGGCGTCATTCCAGTGACGCTCCTGCTCCATCCGAGTGCCTGACGCGACAGCGGTTTCCGGGTCGCGGCTGGTCGCTGGAAGATCCAGTGACCAAGCTTGCTGTGGCAGAATCTGAACGAGAAATCCAGCTGATGCCAGCCAGAGTCCGATGTACACACTGAATCGTTTCATCGCCGCCCCCTCGCCAAATTCACCAGTCGTTGTCCAACGAGCCCCCTCTGGACTGGCTGTTCGGGTGAGCATCCGGGCGAGAGGTCAGTTTCGGCTCGAAGAACATCGAGTCACTGGCCGCACCTCGCGGACGCGTTCGAACAACCGACGACGGTGTTGAGGACTTGCCTCAAGAAGTCATCGTGCATGTGGCACACGCACATCATCACCATTAACCTAGGCCACGATGCCCGGAAACGGCCTCCCGTTCAAGACCCCGTCTTCAAGGAATCTTCAGAATGCGAGCCGGGATTCGTCAAGTGGTCCGGCTGCAACGACAGTAAGGGACTTTGGCGGTTCTACGACGTATATGGGTTTATCAGCGTGGCCGCGTCTGGGGAGACGGTCGTAGCGATTCCCCGGACGCAGCATGTACTCGCGCGATCACCGGCGAGCGTTCGGCGTGTGCCGGATAGTGAATCCTGAATCAGTCGCGGCACCAGGGGGCTGGCGCTGTCCCGCTCGCCGAGACGATTCGGGCTGCGCCGCGTCGGTCATGGAAATCCGGCGAACGCCGCACGAGAGGATCCCGTCACGCCGCTTTTGCGACGGGTTCCTTTTGCTTCTGCCGCGTCACCGGGTCTGTCTTCCACCGGCGATGTACCCAAAAATACTGCTCGGGAGCCCTACGGATTGAACGCTCTAACGCGGAGCTAAACCGCTGCGTGACCTCTTTGACCTCGTCCCGTGCCACGATCTGAGTTGTGTCGATAATCTCTTCGCAGCCGATCTCGAACTGCGCCCAGCGGGCCTCCAGTGGATTGTCCGGAAGACGTACTCCGTACCCAATCACCAGAATCGCTTTATACTCCAGAGCCATCAGCGCGATCGATTTGAAGGTCGATGCAGGCTTCCCGAAGAAATCGACAAACAGCCCACGCCGTCCGGCATCCTGATCGACCAGTAACGCCAAGTGACCGCCCGACTGGATCAGCTCGGACATTCCATCAAAGCCGCCATTCTTCGAATAGAGCTTGTTCCCGGTCTGCTCACGAGAAGATTGGAACCACTCATTCAAGTACGGGTTATCCAGCTTGCGAGCCACTACTCCCATTGGGAATCCAAACATTCCAAACGTTGCCACCGAAAGTTCCCAACTCCCAAAGTGCCCACCCAGAAAGAAGACGGGGCGGCCCGTGCAGAGAACCTTCACGACATCCGCTCGGTCGCGGAATACGACCGATTCACGGCAGTTTCGGAGGCTCAACTTGCGCGGCAGCTGAATGGTCTCGACGATGAGGCGGATCAGATGGACCCACATGCGGTAGATATGCTGTTCGACTTGATCGTCAGACAAGTCGGAACCCAGAGCTGTTCGAATATTCTCCGCAGCGACGTAATATCGAGAAATTCGGCGGGGTGCCATATGAGTCATCACCCAGGCACCCGCCCGCGCGAGCGAGATTGTCTGCCGCACCGACAGCACGTCAATCACGCACGCCGCGAGCCGGAACAGCAAGTATTCGACGCGATAGCGTACATCCCGCAAAGACATCCGTTCCTCCCTGAACACCACCCTGCCCTTCCATGGGCAATTGAACACGGAGTGTCTGACAGAGAGGCAGATCGGTCAAGAGTGGGTTAGAGCCTCAACACTACGATGCTGGCTCGCAGAGTTGGAGTCCAGCCTTTAGGCTGCTCTTCATGACGACGTTCTTCGAATGAGGAACAGCCTAAAGGCTGGACTCCAACTCGCTCACTGAAAGCCCACTGATGCCTGAATTCACTCACTTCGACGAAACCGGTGCCAGCCGCATGGTGGATGTCGGTGACAAGTCCATCACCGCGCGGCGAGCCACAGCTGAGGGCCTTGTTCTCATGCGTCCCGAGACGCTGGCGTTAATCCGCGACCGCAAACTCGCGAAGGGGGATGTTCTCGAAGTGGCCCGCCTCGCAGGGATTATGGCCACCAAACGGACCGCCGAGTTGATCCCGCTGTGCCACTCGTTGGGGCTGGACGGAGCGACCGTCGACTTCGAATTTCAGGATGAGCGGCAGCTGCGGATTCAGGCCACCGTCACGGTTCAGGGGCGTACGGGGGTCGAGATGGAAGCACTGATGGCGATCAGCATTACTGCACTGACCGTCTACGACATGTGCAAATCGGTGGATCGGGCGATGCAGATTACTGGGATTCGCCTGCTGGAAAAGAGCGGAGGAAAGAGCGGGCACTACGTGGCGACGTGAGCGGGGGGCGAGCGTTCCGCTGCGAGGGCTACGCGTCGCGGTTAAATGGGTGTTGCGACGTACCAGAACGTAAACAGGAAGTGCAGCGCGGCACCGGTGATCGTCGACAGATGCCAGACGGCGTGAAAATACGGGTGCTTGTGGTCATTCATCAAGAACCACAACCCACCTGTGTAGGCTAGTCCACCCGCGAGAACGATCGACAGCCCCACCCAGCTACCGGCCAGAAAGACATAACTCATCGTCATGACGGGAAGCCAAGCCAGCGGAACGAAAAACCAAGGGGAGATCGTTCTCTCGCTCCTTCGAATGCGAAAATAGCACCCCGTTAATGCTCCGCTCCACATGATGGCGAGCAGTGCGACGCCAAGACTATTCCGCATGTGGACGAGGACGAATGGCGTAAAGTTGCCAACCACAAACAGGAAAATGCAGACCTGATCCAGCATGCGGTAAAACCGTCGCCGATCCGGACATTCAAAGCTGTGAGAGAGGGTTGAGGCCGCGTAAAGGGCCACAAGTGAGGCTGCGTAAATTGCACACCCTACGACCGTCGCTGTGTCCCCGGTGGACCAGACTTTGGCCATGAGCACCGTGGCTGCGATGACCCCGGCGACAAAACCAGCCGCATGCGTCCACTGATTCGCTGTCTCAGTCGAAATCGCAGTGCGAGTCTGGGGAACAGTCTCCAGACCAAAAGAGGGCAGCGTCTGCTCGGACATTGTGGTGTGATCTTCCCTGATCGGACGTCTGGTGACGTGTTCCTCTGGCCAGAACCTCCAGTTGCCCGATGTCTAGGCAACTGGGAAGGCCCGTTTGGCTTAGTGGAATCGCGTTCGATTCCACCTGAAGTGAGGACTCTCCCTGATTATGCGGTTCCCTGCTAGGTCAATCGACCAGTCTCATTGGGGGCCTTGCGGAATCTTGAGTCGGTTTTTTTGCTTCAATGAAATATTTCAGTTCCCTGATCGATTTTCGGGCACTCCCTGCCTTGTCACTGTGCGATGCATGCCATGCGGAGGTCGCTTTGTATTCAGAACATCAGTGGATTCTCTGGGATTCGACGTAAAGTTCTCGGGTGCCTGCCACTTGGCACATTAGTTGAATAGCAATTGATGGCGGGACGGCAATCAAACAACTGTCAGTGCCTGCTTCGCCAATTCGTGTTGCCCCAAGGATTCCTGGGTGGATCCTGCCGGTCCACCAACGCAATCATCTTGATCGAATCACAGAGAGGTATGGAAATCATGCGGAGGTTGTTTACGCTCGCGGTGTGTTTGTTACTTCTGTTGGCGGCTCCGCCGAACTTGTCGATGTCTTTAGCCCAAGAGGTTCCTGCGACAGAGGCTTCCGCAGCTCCTGCTGAAGCTGACGCCGCTGAGACACCCGCCCCCGCAGCGGCTCCTCTCCCCCCTTACTTTACTGGAACAAGTCCCGACCCGGCGAGCCCTTTGTGGCCGGACGCAGGAGGGGGCAATTCAGGCTACTGGACGACTCCGTCAGCGGGGCCAGTCGGTGACGGCGATCCGGCCGAAATGACACCTGGGAAGCTGTATGACCGAATCGCTCACAACACGTTTTCAATCAACATGGTCTGGATCCTTCTCGCGGGATGCCTAGTCATGTTTATGCAGGCGGGATTTGCACTCGTGGAAGGTGGCTTGTGCCGAGCCAAGAATGCAGGTCATACCTTTGCGATGAACCTGATGGTTTACCCGCTGGGGTGTATCGCGTTCTACGTGTACGGCTTTGCGATTGGCTGGGGCAACTGGTGGAACGCTCCTGTCCCAGATGGTTGGTATTCGCCCATGGGACCGGGGACCGCGCTGCTGAATGAAGGGTTTTCCATCGAAATCGCTGGGAAGACACTCGGCCTGTGTGGGACCAAGGGTTTTTGTCTCTCGGGTGTCGAGGACGTGGGAGTGCTGGCCCTGTTCTTCTTCATGATGGTGTTCATGGATACCACAGCCACGATCCCCACAGGCACGATGGCCGAACGTTGGACCTGGAAGAACTTCTGCCTGTTCGGATTGTGGGTCGCTTTGCCTTACTGCCTGTTCGCCAATTGGGTGTGGGGTGGCGGCTGGCTGGCTCAAGCCGGTAAGAACTGGGGCTTGGGACATGGGGCAGTCGACTTCGCAGGCTCCAGTGTGGTGCATGCGATGGGTGGGATGATTGCTCTGGCGGGCGGAATTATCATTGGGCCTCGAATTGGGAAGTACGTCAACGGACAAGCACGGGCGATTCCCGCTCACAATCTGCCGTTTGTCATCACAGGAACCTTCATCTTGGCCTTCGGTTGGTTTGGGTTCAACGCCGGGTCCACGCTCAGCGGAACAGACCTGAGAATTTCGGTGGCTGTGGTCAACACGATGCTGGCCAGCGTATTCGGTGCGACCGTCTGTATGTGCTATATGATGATCCGGGGCATGAAGCCCGACCCCTCGATGATTTGCAACGGGATGCTGGCTGGTCTCGTGGCCGTCACCGCACCCTGTGCATTCATCGATACCTGGGCGGCCTGCGTGATCGGGTCTGTCGCCGGTGTGCTGGTTGTCGAGAGCGTATTCTTCTGGGATCGCAGGGGAATCGATGATCCAGTCGGGGCCATCTCGGTCCATGGAGTCAACGGCCTGTGGGGGACGATCTCTGTGGGACTGTTCGCGAATGGCAAGTACGGGATGGGCTGGAACGGCGTATTGCGAGAGAAGTACGACGCGAACTTGGCGACCGATGGAGTGCTGACCGACGGAGTTCGTGGCCTGTTCTACGGCGACATCACTCAGCTGTACGCCCAATTGCTCGATTGCGGCACGGTCATCATCTTCGGATTCTCAATGGCCTATGTCTTCTTCAAGATCAGTCACTGGATCACTCCGATCCGAGTCTCGGCGGAAGACGAGATCACGGGTCTGGATGGTCCGGAAATGGGAGCGGAAGGGTATTCCGGCTTCTCGATGCGTCCCGAGTAACTCGTCTGGAGGAACTTATGGAGCAAGTAGACTGTGTCCCGAGTCTCTCTCACCGGAGGAACTTATGAAGCAGACTGTCAACGAGTGATCTGATCGAGGACTTGTCCCGCCGATCAGCTGAAACGCGAGCAGAGTGGGTGTGACGTTCTGGAATCCCCAGCTTCCAGTCGTTGCACCCACTCCTTGCATTTGGGAGTGGTCCGTTTTTTGTCAGCAAGTCCGCCCAGTGGAACTGATGCATCGCCAGACACGATCGTCCCGGCGTTTTCCCTCTTTCGCCCCGAAGGGGCCGCCACAAACCAGCCTGGGGCAGAGCGACCAGCGGGAGCGCCGCCCCAGGTTGCTGGATTCAATCGCCCCCAGCCCTGAAAGGGCGAAACAGAGCTGCCCGCCCGATGTACCGCCCTTTCAGGGCTTGCCGAGCATCACGAACTCAACTCCCAGGACGTTGCCTTGGGCTGGTCTGTGAGTGCCCCTTCAGGGCGGAAGAGACGGAACATTCATCGCCTGTGGTGCGTGGTGTCACTCGGGATTTGGCTATGATGCTGCGGGACTTCAGTGGTGGGGGACTAGAGTCAGTCATCACTGAGAACTCAAAACTTCAGCTGAACTTCACCTGAAACCCGCTAATCATCATTCCGCCATCGACGGTCAGAGTTTGCCCCGTGACCAGCTGGCTGCCGGTGACCAAGCTCACAATCCCCTCGGCGATATCAGCGGGGGTGCAAACCTTGCCCAGCGGCAAGGTTTTTTCGTAGGAGGCGACCAACCCCTCGTAGCGATCACCCAGCCCATTCTTCGTCCAGCGACCCGCGATAAATCCGGGGGCGATCCCGTTGACGCGAATCTGCGGCGCAAACGTTCTGGCCAGCGACACCGTCAAATTGTCGATCGCCGCCTTCGTGCAGCAATACGGGATTGAACTCCCCTGCCCCAGCTGAGCGGCCACGCTGCTGACGTTGATAATCTGTCCGCCACCCGACGCCAGCATCGGCTCTCGCACCGCCCGGGCACAATGAAACGGCCCGATGACGTTGACTTGATACAGACGCTGCCAGACTTCGTCAGTCGCCTGATCAAGTTCCGAGAACGGAATGAACTCCGTCGTCCCGGCACAATTGACGAGCAGATCGATCCGCCCATATTCCTGTATCGTGCGTGCGACCAGTGCCCGGCACGCCGCATCATCGGCCACATCCGCCTGCACCGCGATCGCCTGCCCTCCCGCAGCCACGATCTCGGCGACCGTTGCATCCGCCTCGCTCTGCGAACGCGAGTAGTTGACCACCACCGACCAGCCCAACTTGGCGAGTTGGAGCGAGGTCGCCTGCCCCACGCCGGTCCCTCCTCCCGTGATGATCGCCACGGATTTGTGTGTGGGCATGTGTGGCTCGTTCTAAGAAGCTGACAGGGGTGGCGATTGCTCGCCGCAGGATTGTCGTGCTACCCGGCACGAGTCAAAAAATCGCCATCACCTCAGGGCCAAATGCACCTCAGCTTACGCCTGCGGCTCGGTCATGCTGAACGGGTCGAGGGCCGCGTTGAGTTGCTCGGCGGGCAGGATGTTCTGCTTGGTACACAGTTCACGAATTGTCTCGCCGGACTTGAACGCTTCCTTAGCCAGAGCTGAGGCTTTCTCGTACCCGATGAAGGGGTTCAGACTGGTCACCATCGAGAGGCTTTTCTCGACGCTGGCGACACAGGCTTCCTCGTTGGCCTCCATCTCCTCGGCACAGAACTCGACGAAGGCGTGCGTGCCCTTCGCCAGCAGCATGATACTTTCGAGGGTCGTCTGCCCCATCACTGGCATCATGATGTTCAGCTGGAACTGTCCGCCCGCTGCGCCGCTGAGGGTCAGGCAACCATCGTTGCCGATCACACGGGCACAGACCTGCATCAGGCTTTCGCACATCACCGGATTCACTTTGCCCGGCATGATCGACGAGCCAGGCTGACGGTCCGGCAGTCTGATTTCGTAGAAGCCGCAGCGGGGGCCGGAGCCGAGCCAGCGGATGTTGTTCGCGACATTGAACAGCGTCGTCGCGATCATCTTCAGCTGGCCGTGGCACTCGACCAAGCCATCGCGCTGGGCGTTCCCTTCGAAGTGGTTGGCTGCCTCGACGAAGGCGATCCCGGTCTCCTCATTCAAGCAGGCCGAGACTCGCCGTCCGAACTCCGGATGAGTATTGATCCCCGACCCGACAGCTGTACCACCGACAGGGAGTTCGAGGACGGCTTCGATGGCAGTCTCGGCTCGTCCGATGGAGAGTTCGAGTTGCCGAGCGAACCCACCGAACTCTTGTCCCAGTCGGAGCGGAGTCGCATCGGCGAGGTGCGTGCGACCGATCTTGATGATTTTGTCCCACTCCTTCGCCTTGGCAGCCAGCACATCGGCGAATTGCTTCAGCGCGGGGATCAGCTTGCGGGCAATCGACATCCCGACCGCGACGTGGATCGCAGTCGGGAACGTATCATTGGTACTCTGCCCCATGTTGACGTGGTCATTGGGATGGATCGGCTTCGCGACTGCAAAGCGGTCCCCGCCAGCCATCTCGATCGCGCGATTGGCGATCACCTCGTTGACATTCATGTTGCTCGATGTGCCCGACCCAGTCTGAAAGACATCGATCGGGAACTCACCATCGAACTTCCCAGCTGCGACTTCCTTCGCGGCATCGAGCATGAGCGCGATCTGCTTTGCATCCAGCCGAACCTTACCAGTGTTCTGCAGTTTGCCGAGATCGCGATTCGCGACACCACACGCATACTTCACGAGCCCCATTGCATGGATCAAATCATCATGCAGCGGCCAGCCTGACACCGGGAAATTCTCGACCGCCCGCTGCGTCTGTGCCCCGTAATACGCCTGTGCCGGGACGCGAACGTCGCCCATCGAGTCGTGTTCAATGCGGAATTCGGACATGGCTTCCTCAGTGGTGGTGGTGCCGCGCTGGGCCGGTGAATCGCAATTCTACTGTGTGCGATTCACAGAGGCAGTCAACTCGGCACGTCGAAAAACATTTCTTTGGTTCAAGAGAGACGAAGGACGACTAACTCCGGGAGTCGTGGCTGAGTCTGTCGCCTTTTTTTGTTCGACAAGGGACTTCCTTTTTCGCAGAAAAGGCGACAGATCACCAGTTGAAGCACCATCCGGCTCACGCCGGACGCTCGCCATTCGATCTCATTTCTCTCGGTGCCCAGGAGAGACTGGCGACTGGTTCGTAAGTGTCCTTTCTCCTCCCCCTCTAGTTCGATAGGATCAAACTGTACGATTCCCTTCTTTCAGGAGTTGGCCTTGAATGTCCTTCGAAGTGTGATTTTCTGTGGCTGGGGCTGTGGCGTGTTGCTGATCGGAGCGATTCTGCGAGCGGACGAGCCACCCAAGGAGCCAGCTCGTTTCGAGAGTGAGATTCAGAAGTTCGATACGCTCGACCAGGCAACTCCTCCGGTGCCGAGTGGTGTGCTGTTCTACGGGAGTTCAAGCATCCGTCTGTGGGATTTGCCGACCTCGTTTCCCGGGCTTCAAGTGGTGAACCGTGGGTTCGGCGGGTCGGACATGGAGGCAGCTGTCCACTTCTTTGATCGCGTGGTGCCGCAGCACAAGCCTCGCGTGATCGTGCTGTATGAAGGCGACAATGACTTGGCACAAAAACGCACGTGTTGTCAGGTACTGGCCGAGTTCGAGACACTGATCTCTAAACAGAAAGCGGCTCTCCCCGAGGCCCGACTCGTCTGCCTGTCGATCAAGTACAGCCCCTCTCGGGCCAAGTTGCGGCTCGATCAAGAAGCCGCGAACGCCTTGTTCAAGGCCCGGTGTGCCCGCGATCCACAGCTGGTTTACGTGGATCTGGCATCCAAATTGCTCGACGAGCAAGGCATCCCCCAAGCCAAGTATTTTCAGCCGGACATGCTGCATCTGAACCCCGATGGATACGCCGTGTGGAACGCGAAACTCATGCCGGTGTTGGAGGGGTTGTTGAAGCCCAGTCCGTAAGACGGATTTCATTCCGTTCTGAAATTCAAGAGACGTTGAGTGAAGCGTATTGGCGAGCGGGGTGGCTTCAGCCCCCAGGTTCTGCTCCGCCCCTCTGAAATGACCATCCGGCTCACGCCGGACGCTCGCCACAGTGTCTCATTCCGAACCGCGTTCGGGTGGAACATACTGAGCCATTCAAGGGGGTGGCGAGCAACAGAGAACGATGGCCTTCACCAAGTCTCAGACCGTGGCACTCGCGCCGTGTGACAAAGCAACCGAACTCCCATGACACGACTGTCCCTCGAACTGCCGACGATCCAGAACTGGAGCTGCCACAATTGTGGCGGCTGTTGTCGGCAGCATGCGATCTTTATTTCAGACGCAGAGGAGCAGCGGATTGTGAGCCAGAAGTGGCCCGACCTGCCCGACTGGCCTGCGGACAAGAGCCTGTTCGTCGCCGATGGTCCGCGCGGGAAGAAGCGATTGGCGACACGCGAGGACGGGGCGTGTGTGTTCCTGGACGAGCGCGGGCTGTGCCGGATTCATGGAAAGTTCGGAGAACCTGCCAAACCGCTGGCGTGCCAAATCTATCCGTATGCGTTTCATCCTGCGGGTGATGGATTAACCGTCAGCTTGCGATTTAGCTGTCCGTCGGTCGTGAAGAATCTGGGCCAGCCGGTCACTGAGCAGGAATCGCAGCTGCGAGAGCTGGCCCGTCAAGTGCTGCCCGATGACTACAAAACCGCTCCGCCGCCGGAGCTGGTGAAGGGGCAAAAAGTCGAGTGGCCGGAGTTCCTAGAGTGCGTTGATGCGCTCGATGCGATGCTCGATGTGCCCGACACGTCGCTGGTTCTTAAGCTGCGGAGGATCTTGGAGTGGTGCTCTCTGCTGGAGCAGGCTCCGATACCGCACCTGTCGGGCGAGAAGCTAACGGCGATGATTGAATTGTTGTACGCGGAGTGCGAGCACCGGGTCACCGATCGCGCTGTCGCCCCTCCGACCGGCACGGGGTTGAAGCTGTTTCGGCTGGCTGCAGGACAATACGCGCGGCATGACACGCTGGCGACGAAGCCAACGTGGCGCATGCGGTGGGGTTTCTTTTGGGACGGGATTCGATACGCGCGAGGGAAGGGGCAAACACCCACGCCGCATCGCAGTCTCACGGCGGTTTCATTCGCTGCACTCAGTGAGTCGTTCGGCGGGCTGACACCTGAGATGGATGCGTTGCTCACTCGCTACCTGCGAGTGAAGGTACAGGGCCTGCATCTGTGCGGGCGGGCGGCATATGGAGAGTCGCTAATCGATGGAATGCGGACGATGATCCTCGTCGTATCGGTGATATTGTGGGTGGCGAAGTGGGTCACTGCATCGCGAGGTCGCACAGCGTGGACATTCGACGATCTTGTGGAATCGATCACGATCGTCGATCACAATCATGCCTACTCCCCCGCCTTCGGAACTCGCAGTTCGCTCTCGCGCGTGCGGATGTTGCAGCAGCTCGGCGATCTGGAACGGCTGCTGGTGTGGTCTGCGAAATGATCTCGGCGAGCCAGCGGCTAGTGCTCAATGGTGCTGAGTTCACTAACCCGACGCGTCAGCGAGGGAGAGCGAAAGCGACTTTTCGCTGTGTTTCCCTCGCTGACGCGTCGGGCTAATGAGCTGTAGTCAGTCCTATTGGGCTAGCGATTTGCCGCTCACTCAAGAACAGGAAAACCTCTCACATGCTCGGTGATCTCAAAGATGCCCGCTGGATCATTGCCAAGGGGGCGATGTTCCTGCTGGCGGGTGTCATGGCCAGCGGGCTACTGCTCATCGAGATTCTGACGCTCCGGTCGGCGATATTGCTCGGCCTCGCGATCTGGTGTTTCTGCCGGGCGTACTACTTTGCGTTCTATGTGATCGAGCACTACATCGACTCGTCGTACAAGTATGCCGGGCTATGGTCGGCGATTGTCTTTCTGGTGACGAAGAAGCGAGACGAAGCTGGGCGGGATGAGCCATGAACTCGGTGAAAACGATGGGCACGTAGGAAAGGTGCCCCACGGGGAGCGGGATTATTCCACTGCGACGACATCCCCGGTAGAGAGCAGAACGAGGCGGGTGGAAATCTGACCCGGAGAGAGTCGGTACATCTGCGAGATCGCCCGCGCATAAGACCGCATCTGGTCGCGATAGACGGCCACCTTGCCTGGCACGCCGGTTGCCTCGTCTCCTCGCAAGGTATCCGTCTTGAAGTCGATGATGTCAGCTGCGACGACTTGGCCCGCGCGACGAATCAGCACGAGTCGGTCGATCACGCCAGAGATCAGCTGACCGCTGTCGATCACCGAGAAACGCCGCTCTCGGTCGAGTTCCAATTCGCACTCACCAGACGCCAGTTCGGACAGCACAGCTGGCGAGAACAGCAATCCGCGAGGGGGCTGGTAACTGCGGCGAGAGAGGATACTGGCGATCTCAGGCCGGAGTAAGAGCGTTTGGAATTGCGACAAGTAACGGTCGATGTCCGGCGTCACAGCACCGCGTGCTTCGGCGATCTGCCGCAGCTCGTCCTCCGATGGTGATCCCGCATCGAGCCAGTCGATCCGCTCCAGCCAAGCATGGAACAGTGTCCCGCGATCAATCCCGACCGAGTTGTCTCGCACCAGCACACTGGCGAGCGTCACACGTGTCATCTGCTCCGCAACTTGCGAGGGGATCACCCGCTCCAGCCCGCGACGACGCCCACCGGTGAGCGGTGCGAACTCGATCAATTGCGGTGACGTTGAAAGCTGCGAAGTGGGCGCAGGCAGTGACAGAGCCGGGCACTTTTCGGTCCAGTGCGGATCACCAGTTTCAAAGAGCGTCGACAACGGAGATACTGACTGTCCGCCTCCGAGTCCCACCATTAGCAGCCCCGCGAGCGACTTGGGAGTCGACTTGCTCTCCTTCGCAGGCAAGATCAGATGCAGGGCGTGCACCGCGCGGGTCATCGCCACATACAGCACGCACAGGCTGGCCGTGATGTCGGCAGCTTGCGTCTGCTCGTAGGCCACTTGCAACTCGGGCGGAAGAATGTCTCGCAGGTCTTTGGACCGGTAGACCAGGACGCAATCAGGCGGTGCGGCAGCTGCAGGCTTGGCTGTCAGGTACTTCGGCGGCTGGACCAATTGGCTGTCCAGGTCGGCCAGAAACACGATGTCGAACTGCAAGCCCTTCGACTTGTGAACAGTCATCAGCTGGATACGAGCGGGTGTCGTGTTCTCCACTTTGCGTGTCTCGACCAGCCGAATGAAATCGCGAGGACGAGTGGTCGTCTGATGCCCCTCGGCCAGCTCGATCAACTGCTTCAGCCGCGATCGATCATGCTCGGTCGCGACACTTCCCAGCTGCAAGACCCACCGCTGCAGCGTAGCCATGTACCCGTCGCTCAGTAGGCGACTACGAAGATGTTCCGATAGAGTGACCGCAGCAGCATCATCCTCCCAGCGCCCCATGTGATGAATCTCGGCCAGCGGCGATGTCGCCACGTGAAAGCGGGCCACACGGTCGCCGGGATGGTCGGCAATTTTCAGTAGCGAGAGAAGGAGTTGGACAGCTGCGGAATCGGTGAGAAGCGTGCCGCCCTCCTCGCTGAATTCCAGTTCGCGCGTGCGTAGCTTGTTCGCGAGCAAGCGGATCGCGGAGTTGCTTCGGAACAAGACCGCGATCGTGGCCGAAGGGGCCGTCCGTGCGTACTCTGCAATCCGGTCGGCGGTCAGCTCCAACACTTGATCCGAGAGTTCCGCCTTCGATGGTTTGGTCGCGTTGGCTTTAGCCCCTGCCTCCGTCGACCCATCACTTTCGCTTATGCTCAAGCCAACGCGACCTTCGTCAGCTACCTCCATACGCACATAACCCGGCAGCCCCAGACGAGCAGTGTCATGTGGCGGGAAATCTGAACACCATGTGGAGATCACGTCCGACATCTGCTCGAACGCAGCTGTGCCTTGCAGTGATTGGAAGGCTTGATTGACAGCTTCTATCACAGCCGGGGATGAGCGGCGGCTGACATCGAGATGCTGCAACTGGAGGATCGGGAACTCGGCTTGGATCGTGTCAAAGATCGCCGCCTCGCCCCCGCGCCAGCCGTAAATCGCCTGCTTGCGGTCACCAACGCTGAAGAATGTCTTTCCCGGTTCGGACAGTGTCGACTCCGCGAAGGGCCGCAGGATTTGCCACTGAATTAGTGATGTATCCTGAAATTCATCCAGCAACAGATGATCGAGATTCGCATCGAGACGAAAGTGCAGGTCGCGGACAGCGTGGTTCCCCAAGCGGTCAGCCAGTCGACGAGAGATATCCCCGAAGTCGAGCACTCGCTCCTCGTTCTTCAGCCGATTCAGTTCCGTGTAAACGCGATCCAATGTCTCCCATGTCCCTCGCGTCTGACTCGACCAGACCTTGTAGAACAAGGCCTTCGCATGGTGGATCAGCGGGGCATAAGCGGCTAGCAGCTCCGTGGGCAACTCCTTCTTGTAGTATGTCGTATCGCCCTTCACGAGTCGTAGCGGCAACCCCTCGGACAGGAAACTGTCCCAGTCGTCCGCACGAATTTGAGTGCGGTTCTTATCGATCGCGTTCATGATCCGTTTGTCATCGAACCGCAGGCTCTCAATGACGGCGATCGCCCCGGATAACTCCAACTCATTGAGCAGCGGAAGATCCGGCAGCCGGTTCCAATCGGCCTCGTGTGTCATCAAGTACGGCGAAGAAAAGTTCTTCACCGTCTCGCGGACCAGATCGTGTACGCGGCGGCTGTTTTCCCCCTTGCTGAGCAGGTGCATCAGTCGGCGCGCGTCGAGTCGGCCCGCATTCCGCAGGACAGACTCGATCGCCCGGTCGGTTAATCGGCCCGCCTCGACCTCCTCGATCATCCGCCAACCCGGTGGAAAGCCCAGCTCGAACGTATGGCTGGACGCCAGCCTCGAAAACAGGGCGTCCAGCGTGCTGATCTGCACGCGGTGCAGCTGTCGCGTCAGCTGTTGCAGCAGTGTCAGGCACTCGTCCCGCGTGATCGGGGGTTGGCCGACGAAGCGCTGCAGACTGGCCAACTCGTCACGATTCATGATCGCCGTGGCCAGTCGGACCAGCACGCGGTCGAGGATCTCGCCCGCTGCCTTGCGAGTGAACGTCGATGCCAAGATGCGATCAGGGCTGCCCGACCGCAGCAGCGTCAGATAGCGGTTCGTCAGCTGGAATGTTTTGCCAGTACCCGCAGACGCCAGGATGACGACGTACGGATCATCGACCTCCACCGCCGTCGCAGAAGTCGTCAGACTTTTGCCGTCCGCCTCTCTTGATGCTGACGAACTGACCGCCGGGCTCTTCCGAGTCTGGCGACCCTGCATGTCCTCAAACAGAAACTCATCTCCGGGAGTCATACGATCACCTCCCGATCGAGCACGCCATCCTGGCAAATCGGAGCGAGCTCCGGTTGCGAGATCGTTGGACGGTCCAGCTCTCGCCAGAATTCGCGATCCAGAATTTGCGAGGCTGTCTGTCTTGCAACCTCTTCCGCTGCGGCCAGTTCCTCCTCTGTCCAATCGGCCAGCAAGCACTCCAGTCTGTCGTTGTCACGCGGGATCGAGATGTACCCCAGCTGGACATCTCCGGTAACGCCGTGCGGTTGGGCGAGTAAACGGTACAACGGCAGCTGGAGGTCGCTCCACTGCCCCTTGGAGAAGTGAACCTCGCGCGGGGCTCGGCGCTGCTCGCCGGTTTTGTAGTCTAGGATGGCCCAGGTGTGATCACCGCGATGGCGATCGATGCGGTCGATCTGTCCGTGAATTTGTACGGTTCGTCCGTCGTCGAGAGTCAGCGTTGTCTCGCCGCCCTTCTCGGTGTAGATGATCTCCCAGCCGTCCAGAGCCCGCTTCGCCTGCCACAGGGCGAACGCTTTCAAACGGTCGCGGGCCTGCTCGATCTGGATCTGCACCGGAAAGAGTGGGTCACCTCCGTACAATAGATCGGCTGAGATCTCCAGCTGTTGATCGAGGTAGCGAGCGATCCCGTCGACATCCTTCGAGTTCTTCCAATCACTGCGGCCAAATCCCTTGAGCACACTATGCAGCAGGTTTCCGAAGTCGCGGGCGTCGAGTTCCTCGACATCATCATCCAGCGTCCGGAGTTTCAACACATGCCGCAAATAGAACCGGTACGGAGAGGAGAGATACGAGGAGAAACCGGTGACGGGGATTGCTCCCTCGAACTCTCGTTCGGGGGCAGGACGAGGGATGACGAGCCGCGTGGGAGGAGTGTATTCGTCTTCCGTAGCAGAATTCGTAAGTATTCTGGTGTCCTTTCGTTCTGAATCCGTCTCGTTGACGGCAGAATTCTCCCGAATTCGGCGACTATCAGGCATCTCACCGTAGAACATCATCACCCGCTGCGCTACGGTTTCCGCATCCGTCGCGAACCACAGGCGGCTAGGACGCAGCGCATCGCCGCGCGAGTCGACGCGGCCTGCAATCAGTGTCACGCGACGCCGAGAATTCAAGACGGCAGTCAGCGCATACACATCGCGGGCCAGCCGCCGCGAGTTGTCCGTCATTCCCAGCTGAGTTCGCAACGAGTTCGGCAGGAACAGATCGGAGTTCAGTGACGAGGGGACGTTCCCCTCATTGAATCCGGCGATGATCAATTCCTGCGCATCGTCGAGTGGCAGCTCCAGCCAGCCGAGCAACTCAATCGCGTCGTCATTCTGAGACGGCGGGATCATCTGTCGGTCGAGTTGCCCCAGTGCCAGACGCAGAGCCTGAGTCGCATTCACGGCCGGAGCGAGCGACTCTGGCAGCAGTTTGAAATTGTTCAACGCCTGCTGAAATCGTTCACATGCAGTCAACGCGACGACATCAGCAGCCACAGCGGGATCGAATTCGCGGTGGCTGTAGAGGTTCAGCAACCACTCGATGATGGGCTCTGCCCAGGCTCCTGCCAAGCGGGCTTCGCCGAGGAGCGGGGCGAGAGCGGCCTCCATCAAATCATAGACTTGGCGGGCAGCTGCCGAGCGTTCATCCAACCCCAGCCAGTGGCCCAGCGATGTGGGCAAATGCTCGCTGATGTAGCGATCCAGTTCCATCAGCCACTGCGTCGCAGCTCCTTGCTGTCGCAGCCAGATGGAGACATCGGGATGCCGGACGAGAGCTGCAAACGGGTGCGTTTGGCGACTCTCCATGTAGGCCACCAGGCCGTTCAGCAGGTGAGCCACCGGCGTATTGCGAAACATCTGCCCAGCGATCCAGCGCGTGCCGACGCCGTACTGCGATAACACTCGCTGCGTGGTCGGAACGAGCGTGTCATCCGCGATCCCGATGGTGATTTCATCCACCCGGCGGGAGGCACTCAGCGAGGCCAGTTGGGTGGCGATCGCCTGGGCTTGATCGGCAGGCTTCTCGGCGAGAACCATCTGCTCGGGGACTAAGTCGATGGGTCGATCAATCCAGTGTTTTGACACCAGGCAGCCGTGCGGATCGAAGTGCCACTTGAGTTCCGCGGGGGCGTGAATGTAGACGGTGACTTGATCGGCCACTTGATCGAGCATCTCTCGCAGCGTCTGGTTCATGTCGACGGTGCCGACCAGTACAATCTGCTGGCGAGTCTGGCACTCCAACTGTTCGATCGCGACCAACCGCGCAGTCTGCTGATCCCACAGATTCAAGCTGTCAAGAATTCGCAGGTACTCAATCTGTATCTGACTGAGAGCTTGCCATCGCTGAATTTCGGTGAACTCCGGAATCGTCTCGGCTTTAGCAAGGACATCCGAGAAACGCAGGTGGTCAGCTGCAATTTCGCGGTGCAAGCTGGCGAGCATCTCGCCAATGTGGAGCCAGGCATCGACGTTTTGCTCCGCCGGTGGATGGGGGATGACTTGACTGACCAAGTCGATCGGGAGATTCCGCAGAGCTTGCCTCCACGCCAGCCGCTGGGTCAGCTCATCCGCAAATGGCTTCTGCGGTCGATAAAGTTTTTCGGGGAGATCTCCTACAGTGATGACGACCGGCGGCTTGTTGCGGTTCTGCGTGCGACCGGCCAGTAACTCCAGAAATCGCCGCGCTGCCCGCTGCCCGGGGAACACGACCGTCATCTCCGACAGATCGCAAAACCCCATGACCTGCGACTTCGCGACCAGATCCGCCACGACCGCGACCAGTGCGGGTTGCTGCCAATCGATGAAGCGACGAGTGATAGGCATGTGCAATAGGTTGTGAGGTGAGTGGTCATTGACAGAGATGATATCGAGCGAGACACCAAACCCGGAGCGCACGAGGGGGCCTCACTAGCGCCGCGCTCGCCTGGGTCGCTTGCAGAATCCCCTTGATGGCGAAGCAGGTTGGTGGGATTGAACCGCTTACTGGAGTCGGCGGCGATCGGGATCAGTTGCCTCTGGCAGTGGAGGCTTGATGATGAACTCAAACTCCAGACATTTATGTACGACGATTTCGATGTCACACGATTTTGAATCAGCCAATGGCCTGAATGGGATCCATTGCCAAAAAGATGAATGTTCGCCCAAGGTCGTCAAATGATGATCGGGTAGAGAATCCGATCTCAGGTTTCGCCATCGCTGGTCACGAACGCGAACCTCCAATCGTGTTTGCGGATCGAGCCAGGAATGTTGAATCAATACTCCCGGCACTTCTGTGAAAATCTCGTATCTAATGGGAAAGATGTTGGAATCAACGTTGATCGAAAGAATTGATGACTGAAGTTCCTGTCGCACTTTGGGGGCCAAGGCACTGACCACTTTTTCACTCTGAATTCGATAATCCCCTGAACCGAAAACCCACAATGGTTTGATCTGAATACCTCCCACCGATTGAACTTCATCAAACGGGACGAAGACTTGTCCTGCAGGAATTGCATTCACAGGGAACTTCCATGTCTGTTTCGGAAGAAACACGACATCCAGCCGGCGAAAGGCTGTGACTTTCACCTTCCATGCCGGTTCAGTTGGGGACAGCCAGTCGCCGTGGTTCCCCGTGACATCACTGAACACAGAGGAGAGTCGAGGCGACATCCATTGCGGGTCGGTGGTATCGACTTTGAAGTGAGGCTCCAATCGATGTCTGGCTTTATCGATTGACACCCCCGTAAGTGTCAACGACAAGGGGCCGGCATCCTCTTTAGCGGGAAGCGATTGAGCCTTCCATTCTGCCCATGCCGGTCTGTACCCCGGATTGGGGATCGTCATTTCTGTCAGGAGTTTCTCGGACTTCGGGTCGCGTACATTCAATCGCAGTTGTGGGTCTCTACGAGGATAGTTTTCCCATTTATGACTTTCGTAGAAGTCGAGCCTTTCACCGTCATGTCCCCAGAAACAGTCGTGGTTCTGGAATTGCACACCATCCGATCCTATGAGTTCGAATAGCACATTCAGCGGCTTGTCACCGTCAAATTCACGCTGACCGGGAGCCCAGATTCGGAATGCAACCATGAGGTCGTCTGGATCTCCCTTCTGGTCAATGTCGACGGGGTCGCCCAGTATCGATGCCATCCAGTCGGGCCCTTCGTCTCGAAGCAATTCCTTCAGTGGCATCTCCTGTGAATACTTCACCTGCCCCACATCGATTGCGAGAATCTGAAATCGCCACCCGTTGTGGAGGTCGACTCCTTGACGGAAGTTTGTAATCAATATGCCCCAGAGGAAAATCGCACCGATCAAAAGCCAGATCGCGACGATTCGCCGTTGATTGCAAAAGATCAGTTTTATTCTGTCCGTCAACCACATCGAAGCACTCGTGAGTTGAATTTGCCGAGAGTCTGAGATCGAAATCTACCGGGCTGTCATCACAGGCGGCTTGACCACAAACTCAAATTCCAGGCCCTTGTGGACCACGATTGCGATCTCAATTGAGGTGGAATCGGGGAAAGGCTGGAAGGGAGCAAAACGCGAGGGACTTGACGAAGTGTAAGCAGACGAATTGCGAACAGGCATCGAGCACAGGTCTCGTCCCAACTGATCGCGTATGCGAACTTCCAAGTACTTCAGTTCGGGTAAAGGAGTATGCCCAATCCAAATTCCGGGGAGGTCCGTCTGGACATTCGTGTAATGCATCGTCGCTCCAGACCGCCCGGTCTCCAAATTGTCGTGGTATCTGGATTCCGGAATCTCAGCCGACTGCATGAGTTCTTTGGCTGAGACGACCTGGTCATTCTCAATCCGATATTCCCCTGGGCCAAATAGTCGCAAGAGCTTGATTTCGACACCATTCACTGTCCGTACATCTTGTAATGCGACTGACGATACGGGGACAGGAGCAGAGAGCGAGGCGAGCTTCCAGGTTTCCTCTGGCAAGAACTCGACATCGAGTCGACGATGGGCCTGGACTGTGACTTTCCAGGCCGGCTCGTGGGGCGACAGCCATGGACCTCGGTTCCCCGTCGCGTCCGAGTAGAAGGTGTACCATCTGGGGTTTTCCCACGTCGGATCAGTGGATTGAGGAGTGAGCCGGGACTCCAGATGGGAGGTGTCCTGATGGACCTTAATCTCAGTGAGTGTCATTGTGACGGGGCCGACGGTCTGTGTGATTGGCAACGCCTGTGGGGACCATTCGGGAAACGAGGGTTGATACCCGGGGTTTGGAATCGTGTGGTCCAGCAAGACCTGAGAAAAGTCTTCGTTCAGGACGCGAAAGTGCAGCTGAGGGTCGCGACGGGGAAACGCTGAATAGTCGCTAATCACACCCAGCCCGTGTGATTGAGTGCTTAGTGAGTATCTGCCACTGTATGGGTAACGGAAGACAAACCCACTGCTTTCAATGAACTCCATGGAATGGCGGTATTGATTCTCGGGGAATGGTGCGTGATTCTGCGGGCACCACTCCTGAAACAGGACGAGCAACTGAGATTTATCACCCCTCGAATGAGTCACCTGAAATGCTTCTTTCATCCTCAGAATCGACTGCACCTGCCGGGGAACATAGCTGCGAATGAATGCTTTTGCCGTCGAGTCCGACGTGTATTTGATTTGGCCCATATCGGCGGTGACGAAACGTGTCCGCCAGCCACCTCCAATCTCGACACCTTCGTCCAGCAGAGTTTGTCGAAAGAGCATCGAGAGGCCCACATACATCGCCAGACAGGCAGCGGCGATGACCAGAAACAGCTTGCGGCGGCGAGACATCGTCTGCAGTTCTCCGTAGGTGCTGAACGCAATCCCGTTGTGTGGGATTCATCATCGATAACGTCAGTCGCAAGGTTCTGGATCACGCGGATGGAATCGGACAAGCGATTTCCGCGTAGTCGGGACGGTCGGCGGGGGACTTGTGGCGGAAGGCGCGCACGACTTTTCCGTTTTCGATCAGGAAGGTTCCGGGCATTTGGAACATGCTCTCTTGGCTGGCCCCGAAGCCGTGGCCGTCTCCGAAGGCGGCGCGCAGGCCACGCCACCAGACTTTCCAACCCAGCAGCTGGGTGATGCCGCCGGGTTGCAGATCGAACTCGGAATAGAGTTGCCGCTGGGGATCGCTGTAGCGAGGGAGATCCGCGACGCCGTACTTCTCGACGAACGGGGCGATGTCGGCCTCGGTGCTCATGTGGACGAGGGCGATCTTCGCGCCGCTCGCCTCGATCTTGGCCCGCACTTTGGAGAGGTCGTCGAGGGCCTCGCGGCAGAAAGTACAGCCGGAATGCCGCAAGAATACGACCAGCACGCGCTGACCACTCGACAACTGGGCGAGCGTCGTCCCCGTGCTGCCGCTGAGCGTGCTCAGAGCAGAACCCGATTGAGAGAGCACGGATTGCGAATCGTGCCAGACAGCTGCTCTCCACAGAATGATGGCGAACGGCACCCACCAAATGAGATCGTTGGTCAGTAGTGTCCGCATCCCTTCCACGGGGAGTGTGCCTCGCATGACTGAGAACACGTATCCGATCGGCCCCAACACCTTGCCCAGCAGACCCACGAAGATGATCAACCAGTGCCGATACGGATCGCGGGCCGAGATCCAGTAACCGACGCCGTAGACCCCGATCACCATGCCCAGACACTGCCAGATCGGATGCACGACCTCTGCCGAGGGAAGCCCGCCGAGCCTCAGCGAGATCGCCGGGGCAAGCATCGCAAAGCTCCCCCACAACATGTTGTACACCCCAGCTGCGATCATCACGCGGGACATCCACGGGGCGGGCGGGGAGACGGTGGTTGGCATGGAGAAATCCTGTCAGGCGAGCGACCGGCTTGAGCTGAATGAAGAGCCCATACTACTTCCCGCAGGATGCTCAGCGGAATCCAGTGGTCGATTCCCTCGGAGTCAGGTCCAGATTCGGGGAAATCCGTTATACTGATTAAATACATCGGAATCGGGCTGAGCTAGGATCAGACCTGAGAAAAGCTGGTGACGGTCATCGGCGAACAGGCCCTTGCACCACGCATCTCGTGGACCGAATCGCAAGAACGGTCATTGAAGTCAGAGCGCACTTTCGAGATTTGAATTGCGACCATCGGAACCACACATGAACAACGCCACATTCTGGGATCTCATCGCCTCGTCTCTCGAAGAGGCCGAGGGCGACCTCGACGAGCAGATGGAATTCCTCGGTGAGTCGCTCGAAGAACTCGACCCCGCAGAGATCGTCGACTTCGACCGCATCTTTCTCGAATACTGGGTCAACGCTTACACGTGGGACTTGTGGGCAGCTGCTTATATTCTCGGCAAGGGGTGTTCCGATGACGAGTTCGTCGACTTCCTCGGCTGGCTGATTTGCCGAGGGCAAAAGGTCTACGAGATGGCCGTCAAGAATCCCGATTCACTGACGGGCCTCATCAACGCCGAAGAAGGCGAAGACACCCTGCACGAAGGCTTTCAAGGCGTCGCGACACAAGCGTGGGAACACCGCACCGGCGGCAACGTCGACGACTTCCCATCGCATACCATCGAACTGCCTAGTGAGCCAAAGGGCATCCAGTGGTCCGAAGCCGGTGACGACCTCAAGACCCGCTGCCCGAAGCTGTATCGCAAGTTTTTTTGAGGTAGGTGGAGAGTTGAGGGCGGGGACCGACTCCTGTTACTGAATAGGCGCGTACCCCGTGATGAGCGGCACCAAGCGATGGGCAATCTCGGCCAAGTAATCTGCAAGTCCGTTGTTGACGCCGCGCTCGCGTAGAGTTTTCAGTAGTGTTTTCGTCCAGCACTCGCGTTCGCGGTTCCAGTCCTCTCTGGCGAGAGTTTTGAGAACTCGTTTGGGGCTCTTCAGAGCTGTGTCGTCCTTGCCTGCGGTTAGTTCATGAGAACGCAAACTTGGATTCCATCCCAAACTTCGGGTCTCCGCAGCGAAGATCTTGTGCTCTTCGTCCGACTTGGCTTCGAAGCCACTGACAACCCATGATTCCCGTTCGCAGATCGCCAACCCAATCACGATGGTGCTCTTTATCGCATCGGTATTCCGGGCTTGTTCGAGCCCCTTTCGCCGGATCAATTGGTCATCGGCATCGCGGATCAGCAGGATTGAATCGACTGATGCGAATTGGTGTCGGACGAACGCCATCGCACGACGAGCCGCCTGTGCGTCTGGGAGCCCCGGCTCTCCCGCAAAGTGGCCATGAACTCGAATGTTTTTGGATCGAGCCAAGTGGGCAACCGATGTCCACGTCAACAGATCTCCTGCGGGAGTTTCACCGACCCAGTTTCGCTGGTGTCCGAGTGTGGACTCTTCCAGCCAGTTGACTTGTTCCAACAACACGCGATCTGCCAATTCGGTCGCTGTCGTGAAATCCGCTCGGGCTTCGCCGATCACCACGAAACTCAAGCTCATGGTGTCGCGCCCGCCTCGGCCAGCCACTTCTCGCCAAACAAACTCCACAGCTCTCCGGGAGCCATCTCATCCTTCCACCTCTCAAAGTCCGGGTGGTCGGTCAGCTTGCCGTACACGGAGTAGCCGTCGGCCCCAATCGTCATCAGCCGGACCTGCTCTGGCTTCAAGCTGTCCAGTAAATACGGCGAGTGTGCCGTAGCTAAGATTTGTAGATTGGGAAACCGATCCAAAATCGTCGAGAGCGTCTCGATGAGTGTCTTCTGAGCTAGGGGATGCAGCCCGTGCTCAATATCGTCCAGCAACAGCACGTCTGGAGCATTCGGTCCCAGCAACACAGTCAGCAACCCCAGCAAGAGCATCGTGCCTTCACTGACGGTTTGAGCTAAAACACCTTTGGCGTTTTGGTAGTCAATCAGAATGGCGTCTCCTTGAAACTCGCGGACTATCTTGCGTTCGATCGATTCATTACCGAAGCGAACCAGTTCGGTCTCTTCTCGCTCAACGGGCATTTTCGTAAATCGAAGTCGGCGGACTTGTGGAATCAGTGTGCGAAACTCATCGACGAGTGTTTCGAATCCATCCGGGTCGTTGAGCGCCATAAAAGCAAGAACTGACGGCAAACCCTTTCCATTCTCGTTGAGCAAGGGAGTGGATCGGTCGGAATATGAAGGTGACGAAAGTTTCGACGCATCGAACCGAACTGCGAGTAGGCGTGCGAGAGAAATCGAGAAGTCGGTTCCAGCTTGTCTTCTACGAATGTTCACTTCTGGTGACCAAGATCGGTTTTCGGTAACGCTCTTTAATTCCGGCTCTAGCGGCCTAAATACAACATCACATTCACCGGAAGTCGCTTCAATTCGAAATTTCAACTCACCTGAAGTACCCCTGGTTCGAATCCAGTCTAGACTCAAGGGCCACGGCCCCGGACGATCTTTCCACCATTGATGATGCCGAGAGTCTGTCGTTGCAACCGCCTGCATGGCACGGTGAATCGCCTGCAACACACTCGTCTTACCACACCCATTCGGCCCCACAAATACCGTCAATCGCTCCAGATCGATTTTCTGGTGACGAATGTTCTTGAAGTTTTCGATCTCGACCGAGTGGATCATGCCAACTCATTTCACGTCCGGGGGCCAATCGCAACCAGAAGCATCAGATTCACGACGCGGCTTGCTCAATGATTCTCAGCAAAGTGGTGAGCCTTCGTCAATCTTGATGCCGAAACCACGCATCTCATTCGGGAAGTCAACGAGTGATTGTACCGACTTGTCTCGCCGCGATACATTCGTCGTTAGTTGCTTTCTGTGATCGACATTCCTCGGAGAATCCCTTGATGCTGCCCTCATTTCCAGACTCGGGTCGAATCTTCGGTCGCTTCATCCAGATACTCTTCTTCTCTTGGACAATCTGTCTCAGCCTGCCACTGGCAGCGGAAGACGGCTGGAAGGTCAAGCTACAGGCGATCCTTGATGAGCCGACCTACAAGCAGGCTCACTGGGGAGTGCTGGCTGTCGATCAGGCCACCGGCGACGTGTTGTTTGAACACAACGCACACAAGCTGTTCGCTCCGGCCTCGGTCACGAAGTTGTATTCAGTCGCAGCTGCGCTGGATGAACTGGGGGCAGATTTTCGGTTCGAGACACCGATCTATCGTCGGGGCGAGGTCGACGCTGCTGGCCAGCTGGCTGGCGATCTGATTCTGGTCGCTTCGGGCGATCTGACGTTGGGGGGACGGACCACACCGGAAGGGAAGATTGGCTTCCAGAATAGCGATCACACCTATGCCAGCGGGGGGGCGATTTCCAAAATCACTGAAGCCGACCCACTGGCGGGGCTGCGTGAACTAGCCCAGCAAGTGGCCGCGGCAGGCATCAAATCGGTCAAGGGGGATGTGCTCATTGACGACCGTCTGTTCGATCGAGAAGAGTCGACGGGCAGTGGCCCGGATCTCGTCTCACCGGTCACACTGAATGACAATCTCGTCGATGTGGTCGTCACTCCTGCGAGCGAGATCGGAACACGGGCGACCTTCGATTGGCGACCCAAAACGGCACTGCTGAACGTCGATTGCGCTGTCCGTACCGTCGCGGAGGATGCCGAGACGGACGTGTCGATCTCTTGGTCAGGGCCAGGGCGAGTGGTCGTACGCGGGCAGATATCGCTCGGGCATGCTTCGACACTCAGCGTCGCCGACTGGTCCAATCCGGAGTTTTACGTACGAGGCTGCTTGATCGAAGAGATCGGACGGGCAGGCGTGGAAGTCGAGGAGTCTCTCTTCACAGCTCCCGATGTCGCCTCCCTTCCAGTCCAGGAGTGGTACACCGCTGCCCCCAAAGTGGCCACGCTCCTGTCACCACCGTTCTCCGAGAATGCCAAGTTGATTCTGAAGGTCAGCCACAATCTGCACGCCAGCACGCTGCCATTGCTGATCGCCGCCAAACATGGCGAGCGGACCTTGGCGTCGGGGCTGAAGCGAGAAGGAGAGTTCCTGCAGCGGGCAGGCGTCGACATTTCAACAATCTCGTTTGGTGGCGGTGCTGGTGGATCGCGGTCCGATTTTACAACCCCCGCAGCTACGGTCCAGCTGTTGCGATACATGGCGACACGGCCCGATTTCGCGGTGTACAACGATGCGCTGCCAGTGCTGGGAGTGGATGGCACTCTGTCATCGGTTGTCGATGAGAGCAGTCCCGCACGCGGAAAGGTCCGCGCGAAGACCGGGACATACTTTCTGGAGAACTCCCTCAACGGTCGGTGGCTGCTGACCAGCAAGGCGCTGGCTGGCTATGCGGATGCAGCTTCAGGTCGCAAAGTGGTGTTTGCTGTTTTTGTGAACGGCACGCACTTGGATTCCTCCGACGAGACACGGCGCGAGGGGCGCACTCTGGGACGCATCGCCGAGACGATCCAGCAGGGATTGTAAGTGGCTTCGAGCTCCGTTCGCCCCGCTGGTTGCATGTCGGAACCAATCCCGAGATACTTCGGGGCTTGGCTTCTGCTGACATGCGGTCAGTGTGCTGCGGCAAGCCATCTCTCTCCGGTGCCCGATGAGCCTGCCTGCATTCAGTTGTCCGAATCCACAGCGGTTTGTGCTGCGGTCTCTCGTTGCGCTCGTCTTGGTGCTGGGGCTCGTCTCCCCGATTCTGGCGGCAGACGCTGCGGTCTCGCTCCCGGTTCAGCATCAGCATCAGCATCAACTCCAACCCGAACACCACACGGTCGCGGTTGTGTACTGTCTGGCGATTGTGGTCGCATCGGTCTTTGGAGGTGTTCTTCCCAAGCTCGTCACACTGACGCATGGTCGACTCCAGCTTTTGATCAGCTATGTCGGTGGGTTAATGCTCGGCATTAGCGTGTTTCACTTGCTGCCCCATGCGCTCGTGGAACTCGGGGGGCAGAAGCTGGACGTGGCTATGGTCGCATTGATGTGCGGCATGGTTACCATGTTCCTGCTGCTGCGAATGTTTCATTTTCACGATCACGGTACCGCAGAAGTCCCGGACCCACAGGAGCATCCCCACGATCATGACCACGATGGGGGGCACTGCGGCCCGGTGGTCGTAGCTTTGGAGCATGCGGGGCATTCCCACGGAGCGCATCGCGAACTCAGCTGGATGGGAGTCTGCTTCGGGCTGTCAGTCCACTCGCTGTTGGACGGGATGGCACTGGGAGCCAGCATGCAGGCTGGCGTGCATTCCAAGGGGACTATGTGGGTCGGCTTTGGGACATTCTTGGCGATCCTGCTCCATAAGCCACTCGATTCGGTCTCGATCGCGGTCCTAATGCGAGAGGGAAAGTGCCCCTCGAATTGGCGACTGGCTGTCAACCTGTTGTACTCGCTGATGTGTCCGCTCGGGGCGATCGTTTTTCTCCTGGGCTTTTCCAGCTGGACCGGCCAGCACCCCGAAGTTGTGGGGTACACACTGGCTTTTGCTGCGGGAGTGTTCCTGTGCATTTCGCTTGGGGACTTGCTCCCCGAAATGGAATTCCATTCCCATCACCGGATCCAGCTGACCACCGCACTGCTGGCCGGGATTTTGACAGCTTGGTTCATCCGCATGGCGGAAGAGGACGGAGCCCACAACATCGCGACTCCCCCCGCTGCGGTTTCGCAACAGATGTCGCCGGGGTGATTTGCCCCCTCTTCCAACGCGGGTATTGCTCAGCAGACCATCACTGAGGCGCAGGCAAGAGTCGGGGCGTTGTGTGGCTCGCGGATCAGGAGGCTGGGCCCACGGGCGGCTCGGCACTCGGCTGCCCCAGTTGTTCCTGGAGTTTATTGCGTCGCTTCTGAAGTTGCTCTTTGAACGACTTCATTAGCTGGTCCTCTCCATGCTGAGTTAGGAAGTCCTGCAGGACGGCGACGGCTCGATCAAGCCCGTCTTTGGCCGCTGCGATTTGGCCCCTGCCCTTGTCGAGGTCTGCCAGTCCGGCGAGGGATTTGACGTAAGCAACTTGATGCATACTCGTGGACGGGTAACGAGCTGCGAGAGGACGCTGAATCTCGATCGCCCGACGATAGCCCGATTCTGCGATGTCAGTCTTGTTGGCCTGCTGATGAATGGACGCTAAGCGACGCAGGGCCATGCCGAGCAAAGCTTGATACTCTGGAATTGTTGGCGACTCGCTGAGCAACTTTTCACTGTGCGCGATCGACCGCTCCAGCCGACTGATGGTCTCTTCATTCAATGTTTGAGGAGCCTGTGTGGCCAGTGGTAGGCATAGCAAGTCCGCCAATTCAAATCGATACGTGGGGGAAGTCGAATCTGCCTCTCCCAGAGCGGTCAGGTGATCGATCGCTGTCTGCAGATCGTGATTCGCTTGCTCAATCACTCGGCGACGACGATTGGCGCAGTAACGATTTCGATACGCACGGGCGAGCAGTAAACGCACTTGCGGGTGCTCGGGATGAGCTGACCAGATTTTTTCCAGAAGGGCGACGGCCTTGTCCGATCCTTTGTCCCAGTCATCGGGAGGCCAGGGCCAAGCAGGTCCTGGACCACGAACTGGCCCGCGCTCCGTGCGCTCTCGTTGTGGGCGCCCCGGGTCATCATCTCGCCGAGGTCGTTCACCTTCTGGTCGCTCACGATCGAATGGTCTTCGCGGAGAGCCAGCCCCATTCGGCGGAGGAGGCGGGCGGTTCCCGATATCGCGAAACATTTCCTGCATCACTTCGGTAGCTCCCGAGCGGATAAAGACAGTATCCGCCAGGATCAAGGTCTGGCCCAACTCCAGCTGAACTTCGAGAGCGTCCTGGTCAGCCTCAGACTGTTCTATCAATTCGCGAGCGTGATGGTGTGAGCCAAACGCTTCCATGACTTGTCCACGCTGACTGTACGCGACTCCCATTCGATTCCAGGCCTTGGCATGCGCGAGTAGCAGGGGGACCGATGTCGGGCGGCTGTCTCGTAATGTCTGATACGTGCTCGCGCTCGCGCCGTACGATGCTTGAGCTTCATCCGCACGCCCCAGCCTGAGCTGGATATCGCCAATACGGCTGCGAATGGCGGCCATCTCGGCCGTCAGATCCGTCTGGTTTTGCTGGGCAAAGCGGTCGAAGAACTGAAGCAGAAGCTGCAGCAGCACTGCATCAGCGGGGTTGACCTCCACGGCTTCCGACAAAGTCGGGGCGTCTTCTTCGGAGACGAGTGACACCGGGCTGCCTCGCGAAGAGACGTTATCCATGATGTCTTCAAAGGCCCGAATCGCCAGCTTGAGATTGGCGTCGGCTAACTCACGCTCACGTTGGGCCTCACTGGCCGATTGCTTGGCGTCGATGGCCGACTGCCTAGCCAGGCCGCTTTCAATTTTGAGCAGGCCTGATGATTTCGTGATTTTGTAGTTGGCGATTCCCAGCACGCTGATCAATGAGATCAGCAGCAACGCGGAAACTGTTCCTAATCCGGCGACGACCGGATTCTTGCGACTCCAGCGCCAAAACCGCTCGACCCAAGTAATAGAGCGAGCTCGAATGGGGCGGTCTTCCACAAACCGACGCAGGTCATCTGCAAACTCACCCGCTGTTTGATAACGATGGGCGGGGTCCGTGGCGCAGGCTTTGAGAGTGATTGTTTCCAGATCACGAGGTATTGCGGGATTGATCGCTCGTGGCTTGTTCGGCAGTTCCCGTGTCCGTCGCTGCATGATCTGGCCGAGTGGTTCATCCGTAAAAGCGGGCTGAAGCGTCAGTAACTCATACAGCGTGAGTCCCAGGCTATAGACATCGCTCCTCGCATCGGCCTTTCCGTGCAGCTGCTCCGGAGAGACGTATCGCAACGTGCCGATGAACTCGCCACTCCGCGTGATCGTCTGGTCCTGCGTCTCCATCTTGGCCAGACCAAAATCCGTGACCCAGATGGCGCCAGTCAGGTCGAGCAGTAGATTGGCGGGTTTGACATCACGGTGCAGGATTCCCAGATGGTGCGCATGCTCCAGCCCTTGGGCCACATCGATGACCAGGCGGACGATCTCATTCCAGAATGCCCGATGTTCGCGTGGCAGTGGAGGAGTCAGCGGTTGATCCGCCTCAGACGACAGTGTGGGCCGATCCGTTTGCGACTGGACCACCACACGCGGGACGCCAGTCCCCACGCTTCGATCTTGCAGATTCACCTGCATCAGCGGCGAAGGATACGTCGACGAATCGTCAGCAGCATCGGCGAGTGTCGCTGTTTCGAGTTCTCCCGGGTGAGCTTTCGTCGTTGCCAACTCAGCGTTCAGAATCTCCCGAACCGCACCTACGAGAGAGAGTGAACCGGGTGTACTGAGTGGCGGATTGGTGTTCGTTCCATGGCCGCCCTCCGCGTCTCGCCACGCTCGAATCAATCGATTGAGCGGCACGCCCTCGATAAACTGCATGGCGTAAAACTGAAGCCCCTTGTCCTCCCCGACCCCGTAAACCGGCACGATGTTCGTATGGTGCAGATGGGCCGCCGCTTCTGCCTCGCGTCGAAAGCGGGCCTTCTGACGGGCCGACATCCCCATCTGCGTCCCGAGCACTTTGAGTGCGACGCGGCGATGCAGCGATTCCTGCTCCGCCTCGTACACGACTCCCATGCCACCGCGCCCGACCTCTCGGATAATCCGAAAATCGCCCAGCTGAGTCAGCGGCACAGGTCCGGTGGATGCGGCAACTCCACCCGATGAAAAGACTTTGTGAACCTTGAGCTGTTCCAGTTCGAGGACCGTGGGGAAGAGTTCGCGAATCTCTTCTGCGAGGTCCGGATATTTTGAGGCGTACTCTTCGGTGGTCGCCCGTTCCCCTTGTCGTCGGCGAGAGACAAACTCCTCCGCCAGTTCGCCAAGATCGTGCTGTTCTGAGGCTTCAGGCATCCCTGGGGCTTTCCAAAAATGTCGATAATGATCCCAATGTCTCTTTCAGTCGTTTCAGCGCCCGGATGTACCGGATGCTGGCGGCTTTGACCTGGATCCCCAGCACTTCCGCCACTTCACTGTTTGTCAGTTCCTCGAAGTGCCGCAGGGCCAGTATTTCTCGATCAATGGGCTCCATACCCTCGATGGCAGACTCCAGCTTGCGAGCCGTTTCCGCCTTCATCAACGCTTCGCTCGGGCTCGTCAGCCCTCCCAGCAGCTGGCGGGCAATCGCATGAGAGGTGTCACGAGAGCGATCGCTGTCGATGGGCACCTCACGAAACGCGTCCCGCATTTTGGCCCCGAGATGCCGTCGATGCACATCGATAATCGTCTGCAATACGATCAGCCGCAACCAAATAAAGAACGACAATCCCTCGGTGGTGAAGAAACTCGACAGCCGCTGTGCGGCCGCCATCCAGGCCTCTTGAAGCACATCGTCTGGATCCACCCGGCTGGCTGCCATCGGTTCCAATCGAAACGCCACTAACCTGCGAAACCTTGCATTATGCCGCGTGAACTCTTCCGCCAGAACAGCATCAGGAGAGGCCTGCAGCCGCTCGCGCAGCTGTAGCTCTTCCTCAGAACTTGCGAAGAATTCGGACTCGGACATGGTGTGTGTTTGTCAGGCTGGTCAGTAGAACGGAATGGAACTACCCCAGTCTACACCGCCTGCGATCAGGAGTCATACCGCAAACAACGCCACCCGACCAGAAATCACCTACCCATTCAGCCGTCCGGCCTTCTGCAACCGCCACAGCGGGCTACCGGCGGTCGGTAGCGTGGCCCAGTTGGTGGTCACGAAACTGGGG
>JAYWHX010000079.1:0-13924 GCA_043777375.1 Planctomycetota bacterium
GCCGGCGGCTAGCGCCGTGCCGCTCACAGACGAGGGCGAGAGCGTCTTCTGGTTACGAGCCGACATCACCAACTTCGACGCGGTCAAACAAGCTGAAGAGCAAGCGGTCGCTCATTTCGGTCCGGTGGATGTCGTGGTCCACTGTGCGGCGATTGGCTCCGGGAAGTTCGGGTTCCCGTTCACGAATCTGGAGCCGTCCGACTGGGGCCAGACTCTGCAAGTCGACATTATGGGGATGGTGCATGTGGCCCATGCGTTTGCCCCACGAATGCGCGAGCGCAAGTCCGGGGCGTTTGTGTTTTTGTCGAGTGTCGCGGGCCAGATCGGCTCGCAGACCGACCCGCCGTACAGCGCGGCCAAAGCTGCGAATATTAACTTCGCCCAGTGCATGGCCAAGGATCTGGCCCCGCACAATGTCCGTGTCAACACTGTCTGTCCCGGCATGGTCCAGACGCCGCTAAACCGCTCGGTCTGGCAGGCCTGGCATGACCAGCAACTCCCCGCAGCCCGCCTGAGCTATGACGACTGGGCCTCTGCAAAAATTCGCTCCATTGTCCCTCTGGGTCGCTGGCAGACGCCGGAGGATATCGCCGCGATGATCGTGTTCCTGGCCTCTGACCGCGCGAGTAACGTGACTGGCCAGACGATCAACGTCGACGGCGGGTTTGTCATGCATTGGTAAGTGAGCGGCCCGCCAACACCGACCGTGGGATCGGATGCCCCCTCACCTGCGGCACAACCGGAATGCTCGGCACAATGGGTCCCGTCACAGATTGTCTCACTCGCAGATTGATCGGCATCTGGCATTCCCAACTCAGCCGTTCTTAATCTCGTATATTTCCCCTTGCATTCGTGTTATGATTCCAAGAATGTGCCGGACAGCGCGCCCGGTGCGATTGAGTTCAGGTCTCAACGGAGCCAGAGCCTCATGGCTGGTCAGGTTTCGCTGAAATGGGGCCACGTGAGCATCACGGGCAACTTTCGCGACAACAACGAAGACAACTGTCACATCGATCCCCAGGCCAGATTTTTTCTGGTCGCAGACGGGATGGGGGGACAGAGCGCCGGTGAGAAGGCCAGCGAGCTCGCGATCGATTTGATCTCTGAGAAACTCCAGCAGTGGGTCGACTTCCAGAAGCTCGACACGAAAACCACTCCCGAGGCCATCGACCGCGCGGTCACGCATGCCAATTGCGAGATCATGGCCCTCGGTGGCCTCGACTCGCGCTACCACAATATGGGGACCACGGTCACATTCATTGTGAATGTCGCGGGCAATCTCTTCGTGGGCGGTGTTGGTGATAGCCGCGTCTATCGCCTTCGCGGCGGCAAGGTCGAACAGCTCACCAAAGACCACTCGCTGACCCAGGCCCTCGTCGACGCGGGAACGATCTCCGCCGAAGAAGCCAAAACCCATCGCTATAAAAATGTCCTCTACAAATACCTCGGCACCAAGGAGGGCAGCGGCAGCTCCGATCCTCAACTGGTCAAGCCGGAATCAGGTGACCGCTACATGCTCTGCTCCGACGGCGTCACCGACGGTGCATCCACAGCTGTGATTCAAGACCTGCTGCTCCGCACCAACGACCCGCAACAGGCCGCTCAAAAGATCGTCGAAGCTGCCCAACAAGGCGGCTCACGCGACAACATCACGTGCATCGTGGTGCATGTCGGATAAGTCGTGGCTTCTGGCTTGCCACGTGAATCTTCCCAAGAATCAGGCAAGCTACAGGCGGCTCAAATCAACCACTTGTAGCAGCATACTTCTGGCATTCACAAATCTCGAATATCCAACAAACGCTGCTGTGATTGTAAAAAATGATTCGGTGTCGACGAGTGGTAGATGTACGGAATCCGATCGATTTGAGCAGCAGGACGGTCTTTGGGAAAAGACATCGGCAAATCTCGTCCTCGGTATGCAGCTTCGAATTCTTTGACGAGTTCATCAGCTAACGGAGCGTTTGATTGTGCACGGTAGGAGTCAATGGCAAGCAAGAGTGATACACCATAGAGAGAATCCAGCTCCTTCGGAACCGACTTCGACATCTTGACATACACGCGAATTCGCGAAATCAATTCCTTTGACACCGATTCAAATTGCTTGCGCCGAATCGGGACAGTGAAGAAATAATGAAAATTCAATTCATCCCCGACATCTAACACTCCCCTCGTGTTGCGAAACCGGGGGTCATTCCACAAGGTTTCAATCGACTGTACTCTGTCGGAGGAAGCCACATCTGGCCAAGTTGCTCGAACTCTCTCGTACAACACACGAATTGCATACTCCGCTGAAACCTTGTCCGATTTCGCAATCGCCTCGACCTGGGAGTAATAGACAGCGGCTGCTTTGACATCATTTCTGCTTGTCGCCTCTCTGGCCAACTCGACATTGGCATTTAGCAATCTCTCATCTTCAATGAACAAGGCAAGTTCTGGAGTCTCGACTAATTCACGGTATGCCTCAGCAGATTTCGCCGTGTGATCAGAAATTGAGGCACAGTAACCCACACGCTCAAGAAGTATGACGCGCATCCGTGATAGCTCATCGTGAGGTTTCTCGGCAATCAAGACTTTGATGGCTTCGTCTGCCACGCGAAATTGTTTTTCAGCCAATGCGAACTCTCCTTTTGCCATACAAAGATTGCCCAAGAGGAGGTGGCACTTTGACCCTGCGAACGACTTGGGTGACACGTCAAGACCCGACTCTGCGATCCGGGCAGCCTCTGCATAATCACCTTTCTGGAAATACGCCCTCGCCAAGACGTAAAGTTCGCTGGCCGCCATGCGGTCATCGAGCAACCCAGACTTGTTTTGGAGCAAAACCCTGAGTTCCAATTTAGTCAATTCCGCCTGGTTCGTCTGAAGTTCCTCCAAGGCATTAGAAATTGCATTCACCGTGATCGAGACTTCGTCGTTATTTCCTATGCCATCGGGGTGTTCAGCCTGCACCACCGAGACAAGCAAGAGCACGGGAATGGTCATCAATAAACGGATCATGTCAGCCTCCCAAAAGATCAAAGAACAATCTCAAGCAATGTAACTTACGGAGTCGTCGTTGGAGGCATCGTTGGAGGAGCGATGCATTCGCCGGGAGACAATGACTGCTCTGGTTCGACTGTGGTGTCACCCACTGGACCATATCCTTGAGCTGTCAGGTCGAGTAGGACTTTATTGCAGTATGTGGTTGCAACAAAGCTGCAATCTGTGCACTTACAGGAAATCTTGTGGTCATATGCCTGCATCATCGCATGAAGTCCAGTGGCATACACCTTCTTCCAAACTGAATTCCGTTTACACGGGCCAAGTTGATATTCAACCGCAATGTTGATTGTTTTCGCATTGCTGACGGTCCAAGTCTGACCCCTTGCGACATTAATTGCGAGTTTCGATTTCGCTGATGCAAGGAGTATACCCGCTGCCCACTCAGCTTCACCGGTCACCCCAAGTGTCCATGTCACAGCGACTGTTTCTGTTAAAGTTCTTGACTCAGCCACTTTCACAGTGAGTGACTTGTCAGCCAACTTGTTGGTAAACATTTCCATGTACACAAGCTCCCAGCGCTCAACAGGCGGATCCCATGTAGGCACTGCACTGCACTGCCCATCCTCAATAGCGATTCTGGTATACGTACCAACTCCATCTGAAACTGTATGAGGGGTTGTTGGATGAAGATCATGAACATGACCTCCATAGATCACAGAAGCGAAGAGTACCGCTGCCACAAATACAAACATGCTTAGAATTCGCATGACAACACCTTAAAAGTGGCCGACAGAAAGTGGCCGACAGAAAGTGGCCGACAGAAAATTCAGTTCCTTTGACAATAACTGCCACACTCACATGTCAAGTATGAATTCATCACCTTACGAGACTTTGCCTCGTGCCGGGTGGAATGACTGAAAAGGCTCCGCAGTCTGATGAGAAATGATTCTGTGTGGCACGACCCTGACGGATTATAGGCGGGCGTGGCACAAGTGCAGCTGATCACAAATCAGTCCAGGTAGTCGCAGGATGCCACTTGCGGTTGATGTGGGCCGCCAGTGTGGTTCCGGATTGAGACGCACATGAATGGAAAATTTGGCCGACGAAGGGGACAGCGAGCGCCGGACGTAAGTCCGCCGTGTACGCCACAGTGACTCGAAAAACCGACCTGTGGCTTGTCGCAAGAGGCGTCCGAGATGGTGCTCGCCTTAGAGCCTCATACCGGTGCGTGAACAAAGCGGACTGACGTCCGGCGCTCGCTGTCGATCTTCTGTTGCCAACTGGTTCACTCGCGATTCTTGTTCCCAAGCTCCGGCTTGATCGAACGATGAACGCCACTCCGTCGATCACCGACGACCGCTTGCGATGACTCCCACATCTCGGCAGAATGAGGTCACAGTTCTGCGTCATAACGTCTCGCACCCTCTCGGCAGCTGCTGATGAACACTTCTTTTCTCGGGCGGCTGCTGTTGGTCATACTCATCGGGGGCGTTGCGTGGCTCCCGGACATCGTGGCTCAAAATCGCCCGAAGGCGTCCACAGCCAAAGATCCTGTCGAGGCCGCTCATCTGGAGTTCTCGCTCACTCCCGAAGAACTCGACGCTCTGCGCGACCAGACCTTCGACCTCTTACTCCGGAATGGCAAGAAGGAAGAGGGAGCGACGCTCAAAGAATTTCTCCGGAGCAAGCAGCTGCGAGACCGATTCCGTTCGATCGAGTACATCGCCAGCGGTCAGAAAAAGTCCCGCAAGCTTTCGACGGAGCAAGTCTTTCAAATCGAGCAGGGTGAGACGGTCTACCAAGTGGCCTATCTGCCGACCCAGAAATATCACGTTCTGATCGATGTCGCGCGGCGAAACGCCGCAGTGGCCGCCAAGCTCGAAGAGTCTGGGGAGCAGTTCTGGGACCCACTCTCGGAATCCGATCAGAAGAAGTATGTCGACGAAGGCAAGGAGTTCTTGCAGAAGACTGTAGCTCACTTCCCCACCCTGCCGCTTCAGCTGTATGAGACGCAGTATTTCCTGTTCTTAACCGATATGCCGCCTGCCCAAGTGCAGCCGTATATCAACCAACTCGACAAGATGAACGAAACCTTGGGCCAGTCATTTGGATTTGCTCCGGGCCACAATGTGTGGAGAGGGAAAGCAGTGGTCGTCGTGTTCGTCAGTGAAGCCGCCTTCGCAGAATTCGAACAGTCCATCATGGGCACGTCTGTCCCCAGCGGTGTCCAAGGACTCTGCCACCAGGTTTCCGACGGACGCGTCACCGTTGCCTGCTACCGTGGGGACAGCCCGGATTTTCTGGCTGTCGTCCTGGTCCACGAGACGGCGCATGGCTACGTGCATCGCTATAAATCAACAAAAGATATCCCCGTCTGGCTGAATGAGGGAATCGCCGATTGGATCGCGGGCGTGGCTGTCTCCTCCAGTCCCGAGGTCAGCCAGCGGCAACGCGAGGCCGCAGAACAGCTTCGGCAGAGTGGCACATTCGGGCGGCAATTCTTCTCCGCCGATTCCCTCGAACGCTGGCAATATGGAGCAGGCAGCGCCATTGTCCAGCTCATGATCAACGAAAACCGACAGCTGTTCCAGCTGTTCTTCAACGGCATTAAAGAGGGGCTGACCTGGCAAGACAGCCTCATGCGGTCCTACGGCATGACACCCGAAGAACTCGCCCGTGCGTATGGCCTGTCCATTGGGATCCCAAATCTGACTCCGTGATAGCGAGATCAGGCACAGTCCGCCGGACCATGACTCACTCCTGCATCCGGTGCAGGTGATTTCGAATGCAGCCCGCTGATCCAATGAACCCGGCGTCTCCGCCGAGAGAGGCGTACTCAATAATCGTGCGCTGAGCGGGAATCGGAAACGCCCGGGCTTTGACCTCTTCGCGTACCTTTCCAATAAACCGCCGCCCCAACTCACTCTTATCTTGATCGAACGTCATCGCGCCGCCGAACAACACCATCGCCGGGTTCAGCGAGTGCATAATGTTCACCGTTCCGATCGCCAGATAGACAGCTGTCTCCATGATCAGGCGATCGGCCAATGCGTCACCCGCCTTGGCTTCTTCGGCGATCAAGATTGGTGTGATAGTTTCGTTGTTTTCGATTCGAGCACGCAGTGAGGACTTCGCCCCGGCGGCGAGTGCCTCTTTGCATCGACGCAGCAGCCCTTTCGATCCCGCATACAGCTCGACCGATCCGTGGATGCCGTGGTCGGATCGCGGGCCGCCCTCGTGTTGAATCACGATGTGTCCACACTCAGCTGCGTGAGAGTGAGCGCCCTCCCACACCTGGCCGTTGAGGACGATGCCGCCCCCGACACCCGTGCCCAGCGTCCAGAACATCAGACTCGACATCCCCTGCGCCCGGCCCAGCCAAGTCTCACCAAGGGCTGCCGCATTTGCATCATTTTGCAGAACCACGGGCAACCCAAACCGCTCGTGAACCAGCTGCTTAATGGGAAGGTTCTGCCAGCCTGGCAAATTGAAGGGGTGAAAGATGATCCCCGCCGGGATATCCATCGTGCCGGGAGCAGCGATTCCAATACCGACAATTTGATCGCGGGCCTGACTGTCAGCCATGATCCGATCAATCACCGCGTACAGGTGTGCCAGACCTTCATCGCGGCCCGCATCGAGCTTGATCGGAAATGCCGAATTGGCCAGCACGGTGCCATCTTCGCGAACAACACCCGCCTTGATGCGCGTGCCGCCTATATCGATACCGACGTAGCAGGGAAGTCCGTTCACGCGTGATCCCGCAGGAAAATGAAGTGGTCGATGAGTGAAGCGTCAGATTGGCCCGCGATTGATCAGTTTAGCGCAGGCGAGTCCTCGAAGACACCCCACAGTCACTTGATTCTCAGCCGCGACTGGTCGAAAGTGTGGCGAGTCGAAGCAGACCACCCTCCCACACTAGGTTCCAATTCTTATGCTGGCCCATGTTGATCGCTACACCCCGTTCGGCCTCGTCCATGACATGCTCGCCACGCCCGACGTGATCCGCCGGTTCAATGTCCACCAGATGACAGACACGGCCCAGCAGATTGCCTCGATTGGACAGCTGTTCCTGACTGGTGAAGGGTCCAGCCGCATCTTTCCAGCCAAGAGCGCCATGGCCCACGCTCGCCGCCAAGGCTGGCCGCTCACCCTGCACACCGAAGCCGGACGACAAGCCCGCGAGTACGGGCTAAAGGACTGGGCGGTCTTCGCTTCGTCGAATTCCGGACGCACGGCCGAAGTCATCGGGCTATTCAATGAACTGCAAACTGCCGGCCACTCCGCTCGCTTTAGCCTCACCGCCTTCGCGGGTTCAAAGCTCGAATCGCTGTCAGCCACAGGCTACACCCTCAGCTGTGGTCCCGAGGGAGCGGTCGCAGCGACGAAGAGCGTGATGGAGCAAGCTCTGTTCTATAGGGCGCTGCTTGAAGCCGTCGCCGGAGTATCGGCATTGGAGAGTCGACTGGCCTCGTTGGCCGACGCCGTCCATGCCGCCTTGACGACTGTTGTGCCGACCGAGATTGTGGAGAGCATTGCCAAAGCGGGCACGATCTACTGGGCCGGACGCAACGAAGGCGTGGCGGAAGAGCTGACTCTGAAGACCAACGAAATTACTCGTAAGCCCGCCGACTACTTGGAGGGCACCTACGCGGTCCATGGCATCGAAGAAATCATGGTGGCAGGGGATGTACTGTTGTGGATCGATCCCTATGCAGAGTCCGAGCAGAAGTTCGCGGATGTGCTGGCCAAAGGAGTCGGCCTGACGATCGTCGCCATCGCCTCGCGCCCGACCCAATTCCCGACCATCCTGATTCCCGAGATGGGCGATCTGAATCCGTTCGTGCAGATGGCGGGCGGCTGGAATGTTCTTGTCGATGTCGGAATTCAACTCGGTATCGACCTCGACAAGCCACAACGCGCCCGCAAAGTGGGGAACGAATTCGTCGGGTAGAACTCGCGGAGCTGGCTGGATCAGATCGCAGTCATTGGCCTTAATGGACGAGCACATCCAAGCCTCGGAAAGCCGTGGGTGCGTCAGAAAAGTGAGTGGCTATCAGAAAATCACCACAGAGGCACGGAGTAATCCATACTTCCAAGACGGAATTCGAAGTCTCGATGATCCGGAAGGGGGACTTTCGAATGTGATCCCGCATCGCTTTCTGCGGCCCCGTGTGGACGGATTCCTTAGCAATTCAACTGCCCAGCAACTCTGTGATTCTCTTCCACTCCGTGCCTCCGCGGTGAATGACCTCTGACATTTCTGATGCGTACACGAAAAGCCCGATTAAGTCCCCACTCTTTCGAGTCGTGGTGTTCTCCCTTCCAGCTGCGGTGTACAATAGTAGTAGAGTTGCGAGGAGTGCAGCTCACTGACTGAACAAGGGATTCTGATTCCAATCACCGACACCACACACGGCCAAGTTCTCCCTGGGCTTCGCACTGAAACCCCATCCGGGAGACCCGGATGAAGTTCTTGCAGAATCGCGATCGCCAACCCGAACTGATGGATCAGCCCGGTCTCGCTGAAGCGGACCATCATGCCGCTCTTGCTGGGTTACGGCGAGTGAACCTGCTGACGACGAGTGTTGGAATGCTCTGGAAGACGCTGAGTTCGCTGGCATTAAATTCTTCCACTCCAGTCCCACTCCGAGTGCTCGACCTCGCCAGTGGCGGGGGCGATGTGGCAATCCGGCTGGCGACTCGCGCTCGTCGGCTCAATCTCCCAATGACGATTCATGGCTGCGATATCAGTCCGACGGCTTTGTCAGTGGCCCGCGCGGCCTGCGAGCAAGCTGGCCATCCCGAGATGGAGTTCTTCCATCACGATGCCCTGCGCGATCCCCTTCCGCAGGGGTACGATGTCATCATGTGCTCGCTGTTCCTGCATCATTTGGCCGAAGACGAGGCCCTGCTGGTGATGCAGGCGATGGCCACTGCCGCGCGGCGGGCGATCCTGATTGACGACCTGCTGCGGACGCGACTGGGGTACGCCTTATGCTGGGTCGGGTGCCGCATTCTCACTCGCTCACCGATTGTGCATGTAGATGGCCCGCTCTCGGTGCAAGGGGCATTCACGATCAGTGAGGTCCAACGTCTCGCGGAGCAATGCCAACTGACGGGGGTGAAGATTCAGCGGCATTTTCCTGAGCGATTCTTGCTTTCCTGGGAGCGTCGCTGATTCACAGTTTAGAACAACGGAGTGAACTTGAAGCCACGAATTGGGATGTCGCCGTCATTGGGGCTGGCCCCGGCGGAAGCCTCGCCGCGCGTGAGGCTGCCCGATTGGGACTACGAACGCTGTTGATTGAAGGTCGCGCATTTCCCCGCCCCAAGGTCTGCGGCGGCTGCCTGAATTCGCGGGCCTTGCGAGTGCTCTCAGCGGTCGGCCTGCAATCTTTAGTGGACGAGTTGCAAGGCGAGCCGGTTCGCGGGATGAGTATGCAGTCCGCTGGACGATCGGCATTCATAAAACTTCCGCTCGGACTGTCTGTCACTCGGCAGAGTCTCGACTTGGCGTTAATCGACGCCGCGAAAACCGCTGGGGCCACGGTCCTCACCGAGACGAACGCGACCGTTGAGCTGGACATCAAAGACGGTTTCCGCGAACTCACTTTGCGTCAGCCAGACCGCTCACTGCGCGTTCACGCACGAGTGGTCGTCTGTGCCGATGGACTGCTTCGCTCGTCCCTACGAGGCCTGCCCGAAATGGGCCCCTGCCCTGCTCCGGATGCGCGGATGGGTGTCGGCATCATTCTGCATCGCGATCAACTTTCAGCGGGCCAAGCTGCACAGTTCCCCAAAGAATGCATCACGATGCTGGTCGGACTGGGCGGCTACGTGGGCCTCGCGTGGGCCGAACACAACCAGTTGAGTCTCGCCGGAGCGGTCGACCCACGAGTCGTCAAAGAATCCGGATCGCCCGCCGCAGTTGTTCAGAAGATTCTGAAGACCAACGGCATCGACTTTCCCACCATTGAGTCGGGCTGGTATGGAACTCCTCCGCTGACCACGGTCCCTCGCTGGAATTCCGCCGAACGGCTCTTCGTGATCGGAGATGCGGCGGGGTATGTCGAGCCCTTCACCGGCGAGGGGATGGCGGCGGCACTCGAACAATCTGTCGCGGTCCTTCCCTACCTGACCAAGGCCGTCCAGCACTGGCAACCCGAGCTGGCCACCGCTTGGCAAGAGCAGCATCGCACTCGATTTCGGCGGCGGCAGCGAGTCTGCCGGATGGCATCGGCGTTCCTGCGTCGTCCGTGGCTCTCGTCAACCGCTCTCTGTTTGTTCCGTTTGTTTCCGAGAGTCGCTGGGTACTTTGTGAACTCCATCAACCGGCCCTCCACGTTGTCTCCTCCAAATCACATTGAGCGGTAATGACATTTTCCATTCAGGGTCTGGGTCTCGCGATCCCCAAGCGATCGATGTCGCAAGAACTCGCCGCAGAACACTCCGTCGAGATGTGGGGCGAGACGCATGGCCGGGCCGGAGTCGTGCGGGCTCTGTATCGCCGCTCCGGAGTCAAGAAACGTCACAGCGTTCTCATTGATGCTCTGGAAGACCCGGAGATTTTTCAGCAAACCTTTTATCAACCGGCACTTGATCCAAGTGACCGCGGGCCGACCACTCACGCACGCATGGAGCGCTACGAACACGAGGCCCTGCAACTCGGTATCCGCTCGTGTACCGCTGCGATCCAAAACGCGGGGATTGATCCCGCGTCGATCACGCATCTCGTCACGGTTTCCTGCAGCGGGTTCAGTGCTCCCGGCGTCGATATTGGATTGATTGAAAACCTGCATCTGCGGCGCGAGGTCTCACGAACCAACGTCGGCTTCATGGGCTGTCATGGGGCCTTCAATGGACTCCGCGTGGCCAAAGCCTACGCCGAAAGCGACCCGCAAGCCTGCGTCCTGCTGTGCTGCATCGAGATTTGCAGCCTGCATCAGCAATACTCCGAGGACGCCCAGCAGATCGTCGCGAACGCTCTGTTCTCGGATGGCTCAGCTGCGGTGATCGGAAAGTCTGTGGCACCGACTCCAGGTGCCTGGCAGCTCAAGTCCCAGCGTTCACTGATCCTGCCCGAGACGAAAGATCTGATGAGTTGGCGCGTCGGTGATAACGGCTTTCTAATGACTCTCTCACCGCAGGTTCCCGATGTGATCGGCGAACATCTGCGCCCCTGGGTGACCGAGTGGCTGAGTCCGTTCGGTCTCAGTGTCGAGCAGATTCCGACATGGGCAGTGCATCCCGGTGGCCCACGCGTCCTCACCGCCTGCACAGCGGCATTGCAGATCGAAGACTCCGCCGTCGATGTATCGCGCGAGGTGCTGGCTCACAACGGAAACATGTCGTCCCCGACGATTTTGTTTATCGTGGACGCTTTGCGAAAACGACAAGCCCCCCTGCCCTGCGTCTCACTCGCCTTCGGTCCTGGGTTGACGATCGAAGCCGCATTGTGGGTGTAAGCGGCAAACTGGCCTCCAGAAATATACGACACGCCATCCGGGATCAGACTGATCGCTCTCGACTCAATCGACTAATCCTGATCAACACATCCGCATCCAGACGTTATCACACACTCCACTCCGCACCAGTCGGGTACGTATACCTCGCGATCGACTCCGGCCACATTTCGATGCTATACCCCGCAGCTGTCGGTGGCATGTACCGGCCATGCTGCATGCGAATCGGGTCTTTGAAATGCTCGTGCAGGTGACCCGCGTGTTCGGTGAGCCGGTCTTCGAGTGAACCGCTCGCGCAGACGTAATCGAAGATCGAGAGGTGTTGCACGTACTCGCATAGACCGATTCCTCCCGCATGCGGACAGACCGGGATGCCGAACTTGGCCGCCATTAGAATCACTGCCAGGATCTCGTTGACTCCGCCGATGCGGCAGCTGTCGATTTGGCAAATGCCGATCGCTTTAGCTTGGAGGAACTGTTTGAACATCACGCGATTGGCGCAGTGTTCCCCGGTGGCGACCAGGATCGGCGCGACCGCTTTCGCGATCGCAGCATGCCCAAGGACATCATCCGGGCTGGTTGGTTCCTCGATGAACCAGGGCTTGTAGGGAGCCAGGTGTTTCATCCACTCAATCGCTTGGGGCACGTCCCAGACTTGGTTCGCGTCGACCATCATCTTGCGGTCCCAGCCGATCTCCTCGCGGATGATTTTGCAGCGGCGGATGTCGTCCTGCAGGTCGCGCCCCACTTTGATTTTGAAGCAGTTCCACCCCTCGGCCATGCCACTGCGACACAAGTCGCGTAGCTTCTCGTCTGAGTACCCGAGCCACCCGGCTGAGGTCGTGTAGGCCGGGTAGCCGTCCTTCTGTAGGTGGGCTATCCGCTCCTTCCGCGTCGGGTGCCACTTCTTGAGAATCGTCAGAGCCTCATCCGGGGTGAGGGCGTCCGAGATGTACCGGAAGTCGATGCACTTCACGAGTTGCTCGGGTGTCATATCCGCGAGCAATTGCCAAAGCGGCTTTTGATCGACCTTCGCATACAGATCCCACACCGCGTTGACGACTGCAGCTGTTGCGAGATGAATGACCCCCTTCTCTGGCCCCACCCAACGCAGCTGGCTATCCCCGGTGATGTGCCGCCAGAACCCACCCAAGTCCGCAGTGATGCTATCGAGGGTCTTCCCGACAATTAGCGGACGCAGTGCTTCTATGCCTCGGCAGCACAGGTCATTCCCTCGCCCAATCGTGAAGGTCATGCCATGCCCGGCGAGCTGAGGATCGCTGGTATGCAGGACGCAATAGGCCGCCGAGTAATCCGGGTCTGGGTTCATCGCGTCCGACCCATCGAGATGCTTCGAGGTCGGGAACCGCAGGTCGTGGACAGTGAGATCGGTAATAGTCAGCGGCATGGTCGATGTCGGTGGGCTGGAGTGCAGTGCAGGGAGAGCCGCATGCTAGCAGATTCCGCAGCGAGCGTCCGGCGTGAGCCGGATGGTGGCCGGGGCAATCGCCCATGTCGACGTCACGTGGACTTGAGTCCGCGCGATCTACAAGACTCACTCAGTTCGCGTGGGCTGAAGCCCACACTACGGAACCGTCAGCACAGCAGTCACAGGAAAATGATCCGAGGGAGTCCGTCCCTCGCGCGAAGTGCGATCGATGGAGGCGTCGACGACCTTCCAGCTGGGCGTACACGCAATCCAGTCAATGCGTTCCCCCTGAATCTCGGAGGACTTGAAGCTGCTGAAGGTCCCTTCATCGGCCTGCTTCACCGGGTGATGAGCGCGAAATGTATCGAGCAGCTTCACAGCCCCCTCCTCAATGAACAAGGCTTGATACGGCGGGCTGCCTTCGTCCGTATTGAAGTCACCGGTCAGGACGGTGGGCGTCGTTCCTGCTAAAGTCGACATCTGACGCCGGATCAACCGAGCTGACTCATGCCGGGCGATTTCGCCCTGGTGGTCGAAGTGCGTGTTGAAGAAGAACAGCTCTGTCGGCGGAGTCGCCATACGATCCTTGAGCTTGACCCAGGTCGCCATCCGCGTCAGTGACGTATCCCAGCTCTTACTGCCAGGAACCTTGGGGGTCTCGCTCAGCCAGAAATGCCCGACCGCCAGCTTCTCGAATCGCTCTTTTCGAAACAGGAGAGCTGTCATCTCCCCGCGTTCGTCGCCGTGGTCGCGACCGACGCCGATGGCTTCGTAGCCGTCGAGCTGCTCGGCGAGATAGTCCCGCTGAAAGCCGAGCGTTTCCTGAGTCCCCAGCAAGTCTGGATCGAACTTCTGGATGGTCTCGACCAGGAAGTCCTTCCGCTGGTCCCAGTGGTTCTCGCCATCACTGGCGGTCCCGTACCGGATGTTGAAGCTCATCACTCGCAGGTCACCTGCGCAGGCGAGCGAAGACGAAACGAGTAGTCCAACGAGCAGCAAAACACGAGTCATCTCAACCTCCTGAAGGCGAGCGTCCGGCGTGAGCCGG
>JAYWHX010000080.1:0-3876 GCA_043777375.1 Planctomycetota bacterium
GAATTCCTGTCACATAGTTCGATGTGCTGGCCACTTCGAGGGCCAATGCGCTCGTTTTCCACTGGTGGTCCGAGACTCCATCCACGATTGGAATCTCCACAGTGTCTGGAAATCGCATGAAGTCGGGGAGCTCGATGTCAGCTTCAAGATTGACCTCGGTTTGCCCCAGTACCTCACCCTTCGGAGACTTGAATACGACCGGAATCGTGTTGGTGCGGGAAGTTGGATAGCGCAAGCTGATCGCCATTTTTGACGTGCCCCCGGCAGGAATCAACTTTTCGGGGAGCGTGGCGATCTGGCAACTGCAACTCATGCTCGGAGGGACGAGTTCTATGGGCTGTTGCGTGGAGTTCACAAGTTCCAATTCGACAAGTACCGCTTCATGCGGTTTACCACGCAAGACCCCTTCAGCTGGAGACAATCGGCGAACCGACAATGGAGACATGGGCGTTTGCCTTATGCGGTTCCATCGAAGACCAGCCGTCGTGGCCGCAATTGCGACAATTCCGAAGACAAGAAGCCATTTCATTTCACAATCCCCACCTGAAAAATGCGGTCTCACGCTCACGACGGAAATGATTCACGCTCGTCGTTTCACCCAGACTCCACCCGATACCAAAATCCCGCCCAGCACCACCAACCACAGCGACCAGTTCCCGAATCGCTCCGGTTGAGCGATGGCTGGATTGTCATTCACTCGAAGATCTCGATTCGGCCTGGCCGCCGCTTTCGCTGCGGCGACAAGCCGAGCGGGAGGCTTCCCAGCGTACCAGTATTCCTTCCCCGTGATCTTGTCATTGACGTATGTCTCGTCACCCATCTTGGGCTTGAAGAGTGTGGCAGGCAGTTCCGTATTGAGGTCGACCTGTGTCACTTCCCACTTTTGAACATCCACATCATTCAGAATGTCGGTTCCTTTCCACGGAAACCAAAACCCTGTTTCAACCTCACGAAACTCATCCACCGTGTGCCGATAAACTCCCGAACTGCGATCAACATAATCTAGCATTTGGGGAAGATATCCATGTGAAGGATCGAGTACCAATCGGAATCCTTCGTAACCAAGGGGCAATCCATCCATTTCCAGCAATCCCTCGGGAGTGGTTGTAGCTTCTGGTACTGCTGAAAGACGCTCCGCTAACGATTTTCCACCTTGTCCATACAAAGCCATGACCATCAGATCGAGCTTTGAAGACGTCATCATTCCCGGTTGGTACGCATTAATCAACACGTTTGCTGGGTATTCACTCCCGGGATTCTCTGATGGAAAGCGCGTTGCGTAAAACTTTTTCCCATCGGACGCTTGAAAATCGTTGGCGGATCTTTTCCCGTCGTGCGATGCAACCATCGAATCCAGGAATCGCCCCGAGTCCTCCCAGACCCAGTCACTTTCGGCCACAGACTTCTTCACATTCGAAAGCCGAAGTGCCTGACTTGTCTCGCCGACGGAAGTCATCTGGGAGCGAACTCGAATGGAAACGATATGACCTTTCCATTTCTCCAAATGGGACACTGCATCCGCAAGATCAGCTGCTGGGCACTGATGCAAATCGATTTGCGAAAACAACCAGGCAACGAAAAATAGGGGTTTGATCGACATCTCTTTCCTTCTCGACAGGAACTGTGAAATCGAAGCTCATTCATAAGCTGCCTGGTGCTCAGTCAAGACCGGAGCGACTCCCCATCGACTGCCAGACGTGGAGGTCGATATGTTCGGAGACGGGGCGGACGGAGCCGTCACCCATAGCGACGATGACGATTCCGGGGTGTTGGCTGCGGGCGGTAATCGCGGAGTTATTGATCCCCGCTTGACCCATATGAGCACAGTCGGGAATCAGGGAGTTTGGCGAAAGGATGTGGTCGTATGCAGTATGAGCTTTCGTTGCATACAGCCAGGTGAAGCCCAAGTACGACGCATGCACCGGTGCAATCCCCGCTATGCCTCGACAGGTCGCACGCAGTCCCTCTCCGGTACAGTGCGGCCACGCATCGCTGACGGGGCTATAGTCGCGCCACGGGTCGAACTCATCAGAATTGCCGTCTCCGATCACACGCTCGCTGTACATCACGGTATTGGAAAGTCCGTCCCGAAAATCCTTTGGAGAGATCTGTCGGTATAAAACGAATGCCCCGTTTGCGTTATTTGGGTCAAAGCATTCCGAAAATGGACCAGTGGGTGGTGAAGTATAGTAGTCTGCCCCTGTTCCCAGATTTGCCCGATAATTGCAACTCCCCATTTGGCTTCGATCCGATGGACACTGGTAGAGCGGAATCGTCAAATACATCAGTTCAGCGTTGGCCCCTCCCGCAGCTGAAATGCTCAATCCATCAAAGGTTGCAATCTGAGGCTGAAACTTTTCATAGGCAGAGCCTTGACCGATGAAAGGAAGAATCTCAACGAATGGGCATACATTTTTTTCCATACCTCCCTGAGAACTGAAGTCCCCAGTGCTGTATTTCGGGTATTTCTGTCGACCTGCAGCGAACGCTTCGGTCGCCTGCATGATTTGTTTCATGTGGCTTGTGCATTCGACGCGACGGGAACTCTCTCGTGCCGACTGCACCGCTGGCAACAGCAGCGATGCCAGGAGGCTGATGACGCCCAGCGAGACGATCAACTCAACAACTGTGAATCCGCTTCTTGCGGAAACGATTCGCTGTCGCGAGTACAATGAAATTCTCCCTGATGAAGAGGCGCAGTTGGAACGTGCCCCCAACGAGCCAAATCGAAAACAAGGCGCCACAATCGAAATGTGAGGGATCACCAAGCGAGTCTCCTAAAATTCTCGCTTGAAATCTCATCCGGGCCTGCCAGCCCTCTACTACTGATGAATTGTGATGAATGGAGCCTTCCATTGCCATTTACTTCAAGCTTGAAGCCGGGAAACCCCGCCACACGCTCTGCGTACTTGTCCAGTCCGTTTTGTCAATTGATCAACTGACATGCATCTGATTTTGCGCAAGGCACTGTGAGCCACGTATAGTTCACACACCTGCCGCATGCACCTCCGGGAAACGACAATCTCAAGCCACAATTCACAGCTGGCGCACTGCAATCATGCGTGGAAGATCCTGAGCAAAACGCTGTGTCGCCAGTGTCGTATGGGACGCCAGCATAGATGTGAGCACCGGAACATCCATAACCGGTACCAGCCGTTTCGCAAGTACAAGGATGGGTTGAACACATCACATTATAGGCCCCTTGGCAATTCGTATCAGGTGTAATTGTGGCATAAGCTTCCGTCACCAATCCCGCCAACAGGCAAGCGGTACCGATGTAGAATAAAGAGCCAGCAATGGTGGTTCGTAGCATCATCTTCTCCATTTGTCTGTGTTAGCAAAGAGTCGAGAGAAAACGCTTTCTATACCCCCCCCCCTGTCAAGCGAAGTAGCACATTTATCACGCGGGGTGGCACCGGTTGGGTCGCTTTGGACCCTACCGGTGTGGCGAAGCCAGAAGAGGTTTTGTTGCTGAGAGTCGCATCATCGCATACCTCCTGTGCCAACGCACACAGGTAGGCTCCAGAGCGAGCCAACCTGTGCCACCCCGCGAAGGATTTTTCGAGGTCGGAGGAAGCGAGCGGCAATGAGGGCAGCTGGCCGGTCCCGTCGCTCACGCCGGGGCCATGCGCCAAGCCTGCTGACCCCGCCACACACGGGATTGGAAACTTTTTGAAGTTTGGCCCCACTCATCGGCGACTTCCACCGCACATATCACGGAATCGAAAGACCGCCGTTGACGCCGAGCGCTGATGTCCATTACACCGCCTTCGATCTCTGCGCCCGTGTGTTTGCCAACTCACATGCGAGGAGCACTGGGGTGAGCAAGCCGTGCCCATGAAGCCTTTGGACATCTCTCGATTTCATCACGACGAG
>JAYWHX010000081.1:0-51071 GCA_043777375.1 Planctomycetota bacterium
CGGAAATCGGCATCCAGCCGCCGTGGCAGATCGCCGCAATCAATTGGCCACGTGCGTCAAACGACCGAATCAACTCCAGCACCTTTGGATCGCGTCGCAGCTTGTCGGGCATCCAGCCCCCTGCGCACAGGACTCCTTGGAAGTCATCCGCTTTCATGTCACGAATGGCGGCATCCGAAGTACATGGATAACCGTTCTTTCCGGTGTACCGCTGCCCCGCTTCCAGGCCAGCCAGCGTCATCGACACCCCTGCTTCGGCCATCCGCAATTTGGGATACCAGAGTTCGAGGTCCTCGTAGTCGTCGCCGACGAAGCAGAGCAGATTGAGACCATGCAGGGAGGGTGTTGTCATGAGAGTCGGCTGCTTGAAGTGAGTGGTCGTATTCGTCGAGTGTCGTCGCCCGCGAACAGGTGAACGCAGTTACGGAGTGGGCCGGACCAGCACCGGCCCATCCAGAGTCTCATTGTAACGCTGGCGAAACTCAAAGAAGCGGTTGTCGGTGCCATCGAGACTCGCCTGCACCGCCGCTCCGAAACGGACAGCTGTGGTCGCGTCTTGACCGAGCGACAGGGACTGAGCGACTTTGAGGATCTCTTGCACCTGCGGGTCCTGTTGGATTCGTTTCAGTGCATCATCTTTGACCGTGGCGGGATCTGTGGTCGTCTCGTTGGACCAGATGATGTGGTAGTTCCCGTCGCCGAGTCGAGCAAAGAAACTGGTGGAGACGGTGGCCGGTCCGCTGCCGGTGATCTGTGGAACTCGCGTCACGCGAAATCCCCGCCGATCGAGGGTCTTGGCTTGCTGGATGGCCGTGGCCTGCCAGTCGGTGTCAACGTTTGGCTTCGCTGTGGAGTCCAGGCCGAGGTCGAGTCCCAGCCCGCCGAGTTCGCCCTGTAAAGCATCCGCGGCGGTCTTCGCCAGGAGTTCACTGAGATCGGGCTTCCCAACTCCATCGCCGACTCGGACAAGCAGCTTCCCCGTCCCCTGAAAGTTGAGCCGCTCGCTGTACTCGTATTCGAAGATCGCCTGCCGCGCGGCCCATTCGTCGGGGGATTGTGGTTGCCCAGTTGGCAGTCGATCGGACAGGTCGATCTCAGCCATGCCCCCCTGGGGAGCCGCTTGCTCGACCTTGACCTTCAAGGGACCGAATGACGTGTCCTCTACTCGCTCGATTCGCTCACGCCACGCGATTTTCGCCAGCCGCCGAGATGCATCTGGGGCTGCATAGACTTTCCGAACGCGGTCTGCGGGAGTCACCACAATGACGAACTGCGAGTCGGGTACAGCTGAGGCTGGAGGGGCTTTGCGAAGTCGGTCGAGTTCTTGTTCTAAGACAGAGACCAAGCGTTTCTCGGTAGCTCGCTCGCCTTTCCACGTCTCAATACGCTGCAACAGTTCGTCACGCGACGCAGCTTGATTGCGGGCGGATTCCTCATCGATCTGCTGCATCAGGTCGGGTTGCTGGGCGGTCAGCCAATTGCGCTGCACCGCCATCCGCAGCTCTTTCTCGTCCCGGGTGATCACGGCCCCCCGCAACTCGACACCGCCCTTGAGCAGGGCGATGTCGACGCAGAACCGCTGGGCTTCACGGGGAGTGATCTCGGCCTGTGACAAAGTCGCGATCACAAACACCACGCCGATCGCGAGCGAAACAGCACGTCGCATGGCAGGCTCTCCCTCACCGAAGGACGGGCACGCATGCCCGTCCGGATGAAAAGAAGGACGGGCAAATGTGCCCGTCCTTCGCCATGACCGCTACTCCGTCCTCAGAACCACATCCTTCATCTGCACGATCATCGCCGGACCGGCGTGCAGTTGGAGGGCCAGCTTACCGGACTTGGCAGCTTTCTCGGAATGCTCATCGACCACTTCACAAGTCATGTGCCCGTTGATGAAATGCTGGAGAGTGTTCCCCTTCGCCACGATGCGGTAGGTGTTCCAGTCTTCGTTCTTGATGGCCGCTTGCAGTTCTTCGGTCGTCTTCCCGGTGGGGCCGACGACGGTCTTCACCATCTTATTTTTGTCGGCAGGATCGGCGGTCAGCTTGGTCCGTTGGCCACGCTCGGCCAAGATGCCGCGGCCGCGCTCTTCGTAGTTGATGCCGCTGTAGGTCTTGCCCGCTTCGAAGTCGGCCTGGTAGCCACCAACGATCGGACCGGTCTCGTCATTTTGAGAGATGACCTTGCTGCGATACTGCATTCCCGAGTTACCCGCGACGATCCGGTACTGGAACGTCATTTCAAAATCCGACACTTCACCCGACCACACCAGAAACGTGTTGTTCCCAATCGGCTTATCGGCGGAGGTCTGCCCCGTGATCGCTCCGTCCTTCACCGACCACAGATCCTTGCGGCCTTCCCAGCCGGTCAGATCCTTGCCATTGAACAGTTGCTTTTCTTCGGCCTGAGCCGAGACAGCCGAGAGTGCAAGCACAGCCAGAGCCAACAGTAAGCGACGAATCATGAGGAAACTCCAGGGAGGGTTGTCGAGGGGACGGAAACCACACCCTCATGATATCGCGAGATCTCCCCGCACGCATCTCGTCTGAGAATTCGAACACGTCCCCCGGACCGAGGTGCTTGTACGACTTCGTCTCAGTCCCCAAAACGATCAAAGAGAATTGGAGAAGCGAAAAAAAAGAGTCTTCAGCATGTGATGGTGCCCGAATATCGACACTGCGTCAAAGACATCCGACCTCGCAATCGTTGACGACTTACCCCCCAATCGCGATTCTCAGTGCTTAAAGTGTCGCTTGCCAGTGAAGATCATGGCCATGCCATGTTCGTTGCAGGCGGCGATGACTTCGGCGTCCATTTTGGAACCGCCGGGTTGAATCGCGGCAGTCACTCCAGCCTTTGCAGCAGCGTCGATCCCATCGCGGAAGGGGAAGAATGCATCGCTGGCGACGACGGCACCACGACTGCGTTCGCCCGCTTTATAAGCAGCGATCCACGAGGAATCGAGACGGCTCATCTGGCCCGCCCCGACGCCGACGACCATGCCGCCGTGGATGAGGACAATGGCGTTTGACTTCACGTGCTTGCTGACACTCCAGCCGAAGGCCAGATCGCGAAGTTCGTCTGCGGTCGGTTGCCGATTCGTGACGACCCGCCAAGTGGTCGAATCTTCCGGCTGGTCATCACGCTCCTGCACCAGCAACCCGCCGGTGACACGGCGGTACTCAAACGAACGCGCTTGGTGAGCGGTGAAGTCCGGGCATCGCAACAGCCGGACGTTGTTCTTCCATTTGGGCTTGGTGGTCAGCATCTCGAACGCCGCCTGGTCGTAGCCAGGGGCGATGATCGATTCGATGAACCGGTTGGGCTCACACAGACGCTCAGCAGTCTGCACATCGACCACACGGTTGAAGCCCAACACCGAGCCGAACGCGCTGATCGGATCGCCCTCGTAGGCTTTATGGAAGGCCTCATCCAGCGTGGCCCCAATCGCACAACCGCAAGGGTTGTTGTGCTTAATAACCACAGCTGCGGGTTCGGGGAACTCGCGGACGATGGCCATCGCGGCGTCGAGATCGAGCAGGTTGTTATAGGACAATTCCTTGCCGTGGAGTTTCTCAGCTGCGGCCAGAGAAGCCAGCGGGGGATTCCGCTCGACATAGAAGGCAGCGGCTTGATGCGGGTTCTCGCCGTAGCGCAGAACCTCTTGCCGTACGAAGGACAGACCGAGTTCCGCCGGGAAGGGACGCAGAGTTTCATCAGTCGCTGTGATGCGATCGAAGTAGTCGGAGATCGCCCGGTCGTAGCGCGCTGTCATCCGGAAAGCATCGAGAGCCAAGAGCCGCTTGTGCTCCTTGGAGATGCCCGCTCCTCGCAGGGCTTCGAGGACCTGTGGGTACTGTTCCGGCTGAGTCACGACCGCGATATAGGCGTGGTTCTTGGCAGCTGAGCGGACCATGCTCGGTCCGCCGATGTCGATATTCTCGATGGCGTCGTCGATCGAGACATTCGGCTTGGCGACCGTCTGCTCGAACGGGTACAGATTCACGACAACCAGCTCAAACGGCATGATCCCATGCTCGCGAATCGCAGCGGCATCATGTTCAAGGTCCGGGCGTCCGAGGATCGCTCCGTGGATTTTTGGGTGCAGAGTCTTGACCCGCCCGTCCATGATCTCGGGGAATCCGGTGTAGGTCGAAACGTCGATCACCGTGAGTCCCTGGTCTTTCAGGAACTTCGATGTGCCTCCTGTGGAGAGGATCTCAAATCCAAGATCGGCCAGACCTCGGGCGAAATCGGCCAGACCGGATTTGTCACTGACACTGATCAGGGCACGACGGGAAAACGCGGACATGTACGCAATCGCCAAAACAGAGAGCCAGGGCTTCGGGCGAGGACCATTTCCTCACGACTTCACCAAGCTGCGAAGCCGATTCCGACTCTATCGGGACAGACCGCAAGCGTCAAACAGGAGCCGCCATTCAGATCTGTGATGTGTGCTATGATGCATCTCGCTCTGCTGATGCCTGAGCCTCGGTCACCCATTTCGCAAGGCCCCTGCCCATGTCCATCGCCCGCGTCTCGCACAGTTTGCTGTCATCACTGGACCAGGGTCAGGGCGAGGTGATTCTGTTCATTCATGGGTTTCCGCTCGATCACACGATGTGGCGAAATCAGATTGAAGAGTTCAGCCAGACTCACCGTGTACTGGCCATCGACTTGCCTGGATTCGGGACGAGTGCCGCGACTGATGGAGAGATGACGATCATTGGTTTTGCCGACCAGTTGATTGCATTTCTGGATGACCTCGGTGTTACAGAGAGAGTCACTCTGTGCGGGCTGTCGATGGGCGGCAGTATTGCGATGCAATTTGCACTGCGGCATCCACACAGACTTTCCCAGTTGATTCTTTGCGATTGCCGCGCAGCTGCGGACTCGGTGGAGGCTCAGAAGATGCGGCACGATCTGGCGGACCGCGTTTTACGAGAAGGTCCCGAATGCGTGGCACAAGCCATGCCCGCCCGGCTGTTTGCAGCGAGTACGCTCGGGCAGCAGCCGGAGGTCGTGCAGTCGATTCAAGCGGTGATTCGCTCGACGGCATCTGCGAGTGTGGCGGGTGGTTCCCGTGCGCTGGCGAACCGGGAAGATGTCGTCTCGCGACTGGGTGAGATCGCCGTCCCCACTCTCGTCATTGTGGGGAGTGAAGATGTGATCTCGACAGTCGAGGAGATGCGGCAGCTCGCGCAGAAACTCCCACAGGCGACGCTGGTTGAAATCACGGGTGCTGGGCACATGGCTCCGCTCGAAAGCCCGACCACAGTGAACTCGGCGATTCGGATTTGGATGGCTCGTGCCTCGACAACGGTATGACTTGGGGTCCCAAGTGTTCACAATCTGAAACAGACCGTCTTGGCACTTGCCAACTGAGATTGGCATCCCACATGCCAATTCCCTCGACGAGGCAGTCGTGAGGCTCGACAAAAGCCAGTCTCGGCTGCCGATTCTCACGCTTGTATCGAATTGAGCCTGTGCGATTCTGACCAAGGTATAAGAGATGCATACTAAGTAATTTCGAAAGCCGAGTTCTTCGGTCTTTCTTCCCCCAAAAACATCACCGGCATGGGCCGGTCTTCAAACACCCTGCAGGGCGAATTGCGATGCGTGTCGCATCGTGGTTCTCAGGTTGCTGTGCGTGCGCAATCTGGTAACGGATTTCCTGAGAGGATCAGTCTCGGGATCTCGTCATGTTACGGAGTTCTTGGAACGAAATAGCTACTCGTTCCATGATCTTAACGCTCAATGTTTCCAAAATGTCTCACTCTTGAAGGAATGTGAACAATGGTTCGTCAACTGTTGAACGACGAAGCTGGTTTTATCATCAGCGCTGAACTCGTCCTCGTCGCCACTCTGCTCGTCATCGGCCTCATCGTCGGTCTGAGCGAAGTCCAGCACGCTGTGGTTTCGGAACTGAATGACGTTGCCGACGCAATCGGTGAACTGAATCAGTCCTACAGCTTCAGCGGTTTTCATAAGACCGATCGTAGCCGCGTCCACGCGGTGACCTACGGTTCGGACTTCGAAGATCAGCGCGATGACTGCGACAACAACCAGTGCGATATCGCTTGCGATGCACCAACCAACGAAACCAACAAGTCCTTCTAGTTTGGACCAGGTTCGTCGATTCTCTTGATTTCCTCAACGCCGCGAGCTTGCTCGCGGCGTTGTTGCATTCTGGGTGGCGAATGGGGATGCTCACACAGTGTGCCGTTATGAAGGAGTCTCGTCCCAAGAGGGAATCCCGCTTTCGTACGACCGTTACTCCAATCCTCCGGTGAGCCAATTTGTCAGCCAAGATTGAACCCCAGCTGCTTCGTCGGCTGACTGTCCGACGGATTCTGGAGTTGCTTCAGGAACATGGACCGTGCTCGCGAGCCGATCTGACTCGCCGGGCTGGAATGTCGGCACCCACAATTTCGAAGGCGGTCGATTCCCTGCTGGTATCTGGTCTGATCGAAGAAGGCGAGGCCCGCCCCAGTAGCATCGGTCGCCCCGCCCGTATCTTGCGACTGGCCAAGGAGAAGGTCCAGGTCATCGGCATCGCGGTCGACGCCGTCCGCTTCGTCCTGGTTCCCGCAGGACTTGATGGCTCCATCGACGAGCATCGCAGCCTCTCCGCCCCGACGCCCCGATCCTACGCCGCACTTCTGGACAGCCTGGAATCCCTCGTCCGCCAGCTATTGCTCCCCGATGTCGCGACTGTCAGCATCGGGTTGAGTGTGCCCGGGCTGATTCGCGGCCGCGCCGGAGTCTCGGTGTTCTCACCGAACCTGCACCTGACTGATGGTCGGACGCCTGCCCGAGACTTGCAAGACCGTCTTGGGATTCGCTGTACTCTGATCCAAGAGACGCATGCGCTCTCGATGGCCGAGAGGATGTATCACTCGTCGGAATCGCTTCAAGACTTCGTGATGCTGGACATCAGTACGGGGCTGGGACTGGGCGTGTTCACCGGCGGGCGATTGCTGGAAGGGCACTCGGGTTTAGCCGGTGAACTCGGGCACCTCACAATCGACCCGAATGGTCGGCTGTGCGGCTGTGGCAATCGAGGCTGCCTGGAAACCGTCGCGACGGATACCGCATTCGCCACACTGCTGTCGGAACGATACGGCAGCTCACTCGACATCGAGCAGATCACCCAACTCGTTCGGAAAGGCGAGTTGGTTGCCGATGTGGAACTGAGACGCACGTGCGAGTCACTCTCCATCGCCATCGCTGCGGCCATCAACTTGTTTAATCCGGCGACACTGCTGATTCACGGCCGGTTGTTTGATATTCAGGACGGGTTGTTCGAGCTGACAACCGAGCTGGTTCGTCGTCGAGCGCTCGCCCCCTCGCTACAAGACTGCCAGATCCAGCGCGCCCGCTGCACGAAACTGCAAGGGGCCGTCGCCACAGCTATCAACTCGCTGACAGACGCTCTGGGGCCTACCCTGGACTACTAATGCTGAGTCAAAGCTTGATTTGGGGTTTGCTTCCCTCGGGAGGGCGAGGCTCCTGCCGATCCGCTGGCGCGAGTTGACGTGTCCCTTGGCTCACGGCTCAGCCGGAGCTTCGCCTTCCCGGGCGTGCCTGGCTTTAACCCCATCTCCAGCATTGACATGGCACTCGGGAGGCGTGGACGAAGAATTCAGTCCTGAACTCTATCGAGTTCTGCTACGCCTTCTTCTTCCCCTTCGCGGGCGGAGCAAATCCGCGTCGCAGCGTATTCTCGGTCACGTTGACGGGGATCAAGAACTGCTGCAGATAGTCTCGTCCCCCAGCCTTGGACCCGACGCCGGACATCTTGAAGCCACCGAATGGTTGCCGCTGGACCAGGGCGCCAGTGATCGGGCGGTTCAGGTACAGGTTCCCGGCTTGCAGCTCATTCCGTGCAATGTCGAGGTTCTTGGGGCTGCGGCTGTAGACTCCGGCGGTCAGGGCGTATGAAGTCTGGTTCGCGAAGTCGATGGCCTCGTCGAAGTCCTTGGCCTTGATGATGCACAACAGCGGGCCAAAGATTTCCTGCTGAGCAATCCGTGCTTCGGGGGGCACATCGGCGAAGACGTGCGGGGCGACGTAGAACCCTTCCTTGGCCAGCGTCTTGATGTCGATCGAGGCGATCAGTCGGTGTTCTTCGGTGCCCAACGCGATAAAGTCGTTGATTCGCTTCTGGGCCTGCTCGTCAATCACCGGCCCCAGAACAGTTCCCGGGTCTTCCGCAGGACCGACGATCAACGCTTCAACAGCCGGTTGCAACCGCGTGAGGAACGCCTCGTAGACCGAGCTGTGGACGATGACGCGGGAACAGGCGGAGCATTTTTGCCCGCTGTAGCCGAAGGCACTGCTGATGACGCCCACGACCGCTTCATCGAGGTCGGCGTCTTCGTCGATAATGATGGCGTTCTTGCCGCCCATCTCGGCGATGACGCGCTTCACGCCTTGTTGGCGCGGGTCCGTCTCCGCTGCCAGCTTGTTGATTGAGAGCCCCACAGCCCGAGACCCGGTGAAGGCAATGATGTCGACATCGGGATGCGAGACCAGCGCCGGGCCGACCTCTTCGCCGACTCCTGGCAGGTAATTCACCACGCCATCTGGAATCCCCGCATCGCGGAGAATTTCCATGAATTTGGCCGCCACCACGATCGACTGCTCAGCCGGCTTCATGACGACGGTGTTGCCGCTGACCAGTGCAGCGACAGTCATTCCGCAGAGAATCGCCAGTGGGAAATTCCAGGGAGCGATCACGACGCACACGCCGCGAGACCGATACAAATACGCGTTCTCTTCGCCCGGAAAATCGCAGGCCAGCGGGGAATCGAGCTCCCGCATTAGGTGAGCGTAGTACATGCAGAAGTCGATCGCCTCGGCCACATCGCCGTCCGCCTCGACCCATGATTTGCCACACTCGTGAACTTCCCACGCGGCCAGCTGCAATCGCTGGTTCCGCATCTCAGCAGCGATGACTTCCAGATAGTCAGCTCGCAGGGTTGCCGGAGTCCGCGACCATTGCCGCCAAGCCCGCTGCGCCGCTTCGACCGCCTGATCAGCGTGATCCGCACCGGCTGAGGCCGAAGTTCCGACGGCCTGCTTTTTGTGCGAAGGGTTCTTCGAGGTAATCCGGGCGCGCGTATCGACCGCCTTGCCATTGATGACCAGCGGGTAATCCGCACCGAGTTGCTCGGCCACATCGTCGATGGCCAGCTGCATCGCCTCCCGATTTTCCGGGACGCTAAAGTCGGTCGGCGGCTCGTTGGCGAATTCGGGCAAAGCTTGAGTTTCAATGGTTGTCGTCATGGGAGCAGCCTTTCGTTCAGCATCGATCCGGGCTCCAACCTCCTCCGGATTCTGCAGCAATTCTTCAATGGACAAATCGCGGTCGTACGCATGCTTGAGGAACGAGTCGTTGGACGAATTCTCCAGCAATCGCCGAACTAGGTACGCCATACCGGGCAACAAATCCCCGAACGGCGTGTAGATGCGGACGCGATGGCCACGCTCGGCGAACAGACCCGCCTGCTCCTCGGCCATCCCATACAGCATCTGGATTTCCCAAGCCTCCTTGGGAATGTCCATGTGTTTCGCACAGGTGATCGCGTGGGCCAAGCTGCGCAGATTGTGACTGGCGATTTGTGGTCGCAGCCACGCCCGCTCTTCAAACAGCTTGCGGGTCAGCTTTTCGAAGTTCGCATCCGATTGCCACTTCTGCCGAAAGACTGGGGCTTTCCAGCCACGATACTCGGCATGAATCGTTTCGTAATCCCAGTACGCCCCCTTGACGAGGCGGATCGAGACCGGCGTCCCGCGTTGCTCGACCCACTCGCGAAAGCTGAGTAAATCCGCTTCGGAATCGGCCAGGTACGCTTGGATCACAATCCCGACATCGGACCAGTCGCGGAACTCATCCTCCATCAGCACTTCGCGGAAAATCTGCTGGGTCAATCCCTTGTACGAAGCCTGTTCCATGTCGACATGGACATAGGCTTCGTTCTCGCGAGCGGCCAGCAAGATCGGTCGCAGCCGAGCCTTGACGGCCTCGGAGCTGCGAACGGGGTCAATCGGTTTGAACTGGCTATAGAGCGCAGAGAGTTTGAGCGAGACCTGACAACGCGGGATAAATCCCGCATCATCCCGGTCGAGCTGATCGCTGTCGGCCCATTTTTCGGTCTGCGGAGCAAGATTCGCCAGCAGGTCGAGATACGTCCGCTGATACGCTTCCGCCTCAGGCTCGCTGATGACCGCTTCGCCGAGCAAATCCAGCGTGAAGGCCAGCCCTTGCCGCCGCAGCCGCCCGACACTCTGAAACACCTGCTCGGGATTACTTCCGGCGATGAACCGTTCGGCCATTTTGCGAACGTTGTTGCGAGCATTGACGGCCAGCGCCTTGCCCAGCAGAGAATCCGGGTCCGCCACTTCCAGAGCCAGCCGCGCTGCCAGCGGCAGATGCGACTGCACATGCTCGAAGTACTCTTGCAAGTGCCGAGCAATCGACTCGCTGGATTTCAGGGTCGGTAGCACGTCCACAAAGCGGAACATCTGCACTTTGACCGACGGATCGGACATCGCCCATTCGAGCAAATGGTCCAGCCACCACCGGCGATCAAAGATCGTCGGTCGCCGATCGTCCAGCGCAGCCCAGAGTTCTCGCCCCAGCTGGAGCGTTTCCGCATCAAGGGAAGGCGGAGATGTTTTCGTTGCTTTCCGTGCCACTGTGTCTCGCGTCCGTGTGTCAGGTCCGACGTGGGGCAGAGTAGTTTAGGGGAAAACGAGCGAGTTGTCGTGTCCGGTTTAGTTGTTGCAGTCCGGGCGTGCGGGCAGATTTATGGCACCGAGGAGAACGGCTTGCCTCTAGCCCGCAGCGCCAGCAAGGACCGCGTGGCGCACATTCATCATTTGGGCTGTGAGTCGAGCTGCTGCTCAGCTCGAGATTCAAACTGCGGGATGACTTTCTCGTTTGGAGAGTAAGGCAATAAAAGAAACCCGCCTGCTGAGTTAGGAGCTGGATCCAGATAAGTTCTCGGAATACACCGCAGAGGACGCAGAGGAGAATCCCAGAAATCACTCGGACCTCTGCGGTCCTCCACGGTGAACGGTGCTTGTCTTGAAACCGAACTCAAGTCATGAGGGTTCATCCACCTGTCGATGATCGAGGACTGTGCTACCGACAATCGCCGCTATCCTCGGAGTAGTCTCCTCCATCATCCGATTCCGGCAGTTCCATGTCTTCATCGGACTCCGTGTCTGGCTGGAAAAAGCCCGGCTGATCATTGCTGTCCCCCCCCAGATCGAGCAAGTTTTCGATGACTTGGCCAAGGTCGGGCGCCGTGATGACATCCATTTCCTCCTCGTATTCATATTGATTGACCACTTGATTGGGGTCGACGTAATTCTCTTGCGGGACGATCGGAATCGTTGCTCCGGGAGGGGTGACAGGAATGCCGTTCTCTGTGCGTGCGACGGGAGAACCGCTGTTCGAGGGGCGGGGGCGTCCGGGGGTAAACAGGCAGAGTCGGAATCCGATATCGCCACCCCTCGTCTCAGAACTCACCATTCCTCGAGCGCCCGAACGGCACTTCGTCTCGGAATCCTTCCAGCTACTGCCACGGCAAATCCGGGGTGATGAATTGCTGGGGGAGAATCCGACGAACGGATTGCGTCCTCCGGGGAGATTGGCTCGATACCCATCGGCACACCACTCCCGGACGTTTCCGGTCATGTCATGCAGTCCCCACGCGTTGGAGGTTTTCTTGCCAACGGTTTGTGCTGCCGGACTGCTGAGGTTGCCCGAGCACCAGGCAAACTCACCGTATTGCGAAACATCATCTCCAAAGAAGAATTCCGATTCCGTGCCCGCCCGACAGGCATATTCCCACTGGGCTTCGGTCGGCAATCCGTAATGCCACCCCGCAGGCAGTCTCCCAGCGGCTCGCTCCGCTTGAGTGAGCCGACGACAGTATTCGCTCGCACTATCCGGGGAGTAAGTGTTTCCTCCGCTGTCCCCATGTGACACATAAATCACGGGATGCGCCGCTTCATCGGTCGCCGATGGCTGTCCACGCCACGGAGCGGTTTTCATCACTCGATGCCACTGCATTTCGGTCAATTCAGTTTCTGCCAGCCAGAAGCCGCGCGTGATCGTGACATCAACTGAGGCCTCGTGATCCGTCGCGCCCGGAGTCCCCATCGTGAAGATGCCGGGAGGGCACCAACGAAACGGAATCTGGAACTCGCTGAATTCGCGTTGCTCGCCCGCATCCGTCCCGAGCAGTGGGTCAACGGGAACGACCGGCTTGGCCGTAGTACCGGGGCGCGGCGGCTGGGGACTTGGTCTAGGGGTGCTCGGAGAGCCCGGTCCAGGGGCCTGCTCGATACTCGCAAGATCTTGCTTCAGGCGAGACTGTCGAGGGATAAACGTCCCAACTCCCAGCGTTTGAATCAGCAATGGGAACTGTTGCAAGAACGTCTCACGCGGAATGGGTTGACCCAAGCTGAGGCCCCCCAGCTGCCGCGCAAGTCCCTGGTGTTCCTTCAACATCTCAATCAGCTTTTGCGGGTTGACGCCAGCTTCTGCGGCGGCTTGATCCAGATCAAGAGGCTCTTCGAATTGAAAAGCCAGCGTGGCCACAGGCTCACTCTTCGAGAGTTGGGCACCGCATTTTCGAACAGCCGCCTCGAAGCGTTCACGATCTTCGAGAAGGCGGGCGTCGAACTCGCTCTTTTCCACATACACTGATCGCACAAAATCCAAGATGTCCTGCGGGTATGCGCCCGCCGGCTGGGACAGCACGTGATTGCGAATCTGATCCGATTTGTTCAGCGTGCCACTCCAGTGGCAATTCATGCACGAGACTCCGTTGATGACTTCCGGATCGCGTCCACGTTTCACTGCTTCCTTGTCCACGACCACATCTGTCGGGCCGCGTTCGATCGTTTGATTCTTCGCATCCGTCAGCAGATAGCCTTGCAGCCCATTGGGGAGATTGAAGATCATCTCACCGCCATCGTGTTCGAACCCGACCTCTCCCTCGGGGCCGGTGGGATGGGCTTTGATATTGCGACGACGAGGTTCTGCCTCATTGGCGTCGACGGGCTTGAAGTCATAGCTCTTCCAATAGGCTCCGAACGCAGACGTATGCCGCTCAATCAAGCGATTGCTCTTCGAGACACCCGACGGGTAGAACCCCGCTCGAATCACATCGTTCTGCTCGCTCAAATTCCGGACGACATCCACACCGAGACGTTCCTTTTCAAAGGCCAAGAAGCTTTCCGGCGTGTCGGGCAACTCCAACAGCAGGTTATACAGCGGGGGGCGGGACGCCGAGTAAACAAACCAGTCCCCGCGGGCATGCGGGTGATCGCACTTTGTGATTTCACGCATGCGTGTTTGCGAGGGGGACGAGTGCGAGACAAGATAGGGGTTCGCCGCAATGATCTGATCCCAAGCCCCTAGCTTCCACTTATAATGGCGCAGATCAATCCGCAGGATGGTCTTGCCGGGATCGATGGCCACCGGAATGCGGATCTCCCGCCCCCAGGACAGACTGTTGACCAGCTTCGTGAGCCCCTGGCGATGCGACTCCAGTTCATTGTCCTCGAAACCGGCGTTAAACAGGTGAGTCAGCGTGAAGTAGCGGTAGAAGGGTCGATTCCGTTCGTTGGCTGCTTCCAGATCGTCCAGAATTAACGCTTCCATTTGATTCGGAGAGATTAAATCCCGCTCTGCACTGACCGTGAATGCCGGTGCGTCCGCAGAAATCCATTCCTTCAGTGCTGTGACTTCTTCTTCCGTCAAACGATCTCCATCCGGGGGCATCTCACCCGAGGAGATCCGCTGGAAGAGTTTGGATTCTTCTGGGCTGCCGGGCACGACCAATTCGCGCACGAGATGTTTGCGATTCAGGGCATAATTAAATCCCCCCTCGTTCGCTCCGCTTTCCCCGTGGCAACTGAAACATCGCTCAGTGAGCACTTGCTGGGCCGCTGCAGCCACATCATCCGCTTGTGCGGGGGCACTTTCGATGGAGAATGGAATGCAACACAAAATGACTGCTAAACAGGCTCGCATGGTTGGCTCCGCTGACTCTGCCGATACTCATCAAACTCGTATTGCACCAGATGTGTCTTTGGAATGCAAGGAGTTTCTGGCAACCGAACAGAGCCGAGAACCGTCCTCATTTCATGAGATTCACAACGTCTTAAACTCCGGGTCGGGAACGAGGCCCCAGCGCTGAGCAAAGAATTCGATGCTGAATCCCCCGGGAGCTAAAGGGTGGCGACTACGACACTTGCGCGGGGGCCAACATCATGGCCAGTGCTCAAGCCCAGCTGCGTGATGTCGATCCGCTGGCATCGGCCCCAGCCGAAAGGGTGAGCGACTGGAGGTTACGTCGTGCGTCGCTCGTTCCAGGCTCTGACGCTTCCGGCTCGTTTCAATAGACCATAAGGCTGACGACGGGGACCCTGACCGATATGAATTATTCGGCGCGGCGTGAGGTTCATGACAGCCGGATCCCCATCTCGAACGGGTCGCGTGGGTCGAGGAGCAGAGTCGCCTCGGCGTTGACGTACGCGGTACCTGTGATGCACGGGATGATCTTCGCTCCGTCGGGTCGGTAAGAGCCTTCGAAGACACTGCCGAGGATGCTCTCTTGTCTCCAGATCTCGCCAGGGGCGAGTTTGCAGTCAGCTGCAAGGCAAGCGAGCTTGGCACTGGTTCCCGTTCCGCAGGGGGAGCGGTCGTACGCTCCGCCGGGACAGAGGACGAAGTTGCGGCTGTGGTTATTGGGGTGACCGGGTGGGCCGAAGAGTTCGACGTGGTCGATCTCGCCGCCATCTTCACCAGTGATTTTCTCTGTGTCGAGGACGCGGCGCACCGCTCGCGAGACTTCGTTGAGCCGCTCGACACAAGTGAGGTCAATCGGCTCTGGGTAATCTTTCACGAGGAAGAACCAGTTCCCGCCCCACGCGATGTCGCCGGTAAGTGTCGTCTTTTGCTCCGCAAGAGAACGCTCTTTTGCGGAGCGAAAGGCGACTACTTCTGGGACCTGAATCTTCACATCGGAGCGATACCGATACGACGGCACGTTCTCCAGTGTGACGCGGTTCTCGCCGTGATACTCAAACGTCACCACTCCGACCGGTGTCTCCAGCTTGTGAACTCCGACACCGATCCGCCCCATGTGGGCCAGTGTTACTGCCAGCCCAATCGTCCCGTGACCACACATCTGCAGCATGCCGACATTGTTGAAGAAGATCACCCCCGCCACGCAGCTGGGGTCGACCGGCTCGCAGAGCAAGGCCCCGACGATCACATCCGACCCACGTGGCTCATTGACGATCGCTGAACGATAGGCATCAAAGCGAGTCCGAAAGATCTCCCGCCGCTCGGCCATTGAGCCATGTCCGAGGTCCGGGCCACCCGAGATGACCGTGCGTGTCGGCTCACCGCCGGTGTGGGAATCGATGATCTGAATGCGACGCATGAAGCCTGGGCCTTCTGGACGGATACGGTCAGCGGCATCGGGAACAGTGATTCAATCTGACTGTGGGAGAGGCTTCCAGCCTGTCAGGATCAGCGAAAAGACAGGCTGGAAGCCTCTCCCACCGTTCACTCGCATCATAACGTTTGCGAAGAGAACTGTTCCGCATACTCCACGGACCACAGGCTGATCATCTCTGCAAAGCCAGACAGTTCGGCATCGTCCAGATACTGATAATGCCTGCGGCTGAAGATCTCTCGATTGCGGATGGCCCCTTTGGCAATCAGTTCGATGATCGGCGTATTCCCCTTGGGAGGGATCACCATCTCCAAGCGGCTGTAGAGGGATTCGGTCGACTTGCTGCGAGTCATCCGGAGATCGTCGCGGGTAATGCGGGCGCCCCAGCCCTCCTCGCCGATGATGGTCGCAAACTCGAAGCCGGGGAAATGATCGGCCAGCGTCTTCAGCCGACCTTCAATCTGCTCGCTCAATTCCAGTCGCAGCGTGGCGTGGCGGTTCTTCTGCTCTTCCGCAGTCATGGCAGCTGACAACGCAGCCTGACTTCGAGCGTCGCGTGAGCGTGAACCGCGGGCGATCGCGTTCTTGAGTTGTTGTTCGAAGTCCATGGCCAGTTCCCCCAATGCACTGCGGGCGAAATTCAGTTTTCGCCATCTTGTAAGGAATACGGTTTGGGAGCGTTTTGGACAACCCCTGCGAACCCCTGAGTCTGCGATTTGGCCGCAGGTTGTGCTGAAATCCGGCATCCCAGGTGTCGATCGATCAACAACTCTCCAAGCGTCCATCAACAAGTTCATACCGCCGACTAAACCGGGCGGCTAACTCGGAGCTGTGAGTCACGCAGAGCAGAATCGTCGAATGCTCGCTGGCCAATCCCAATAGCAACTCACCGATCGTCTCCGCTGTGCGGCGATCCAGGTTGCCAGTCGGCTCGTCCGCGAGCAGGATGCGGGGCTGGTTGATCAGTGAGCGGCACACAGCGACCCGCTGTCGTTCGCCACCGGACAATTGCGAGGGCAAGTGGGTGATGCGGTGCGACAGCCCGACACGTCCGAGAAGTTCGCGGGCGCGTTGCTCTTCGGCTGGCCCCGCTCCGGTATTCGCCAGAGTCGGGATCAACACGTTCTCCAGAACCGTGCATTGCGGCAACAGGAAGTGATCCTGAAACACGAAGCCCAGCGTCGTGTTACGGAACTTCGCCTGCTGCTCCACTGGGAGCAAGTGGGGCTCCTGCCCCCCGATCTGGACATGACCACCAGTGGGGGTGTCGAGCAATCCAATGATGTACAGCAGCGTACTCTTGCCCGTTCCCGAGGGGCCCGTGATCGCGATGGCGTCACCAGGTGATGCTTCGAGACTGACGCCGCGCAAGACCGAAACCTCTCCTTCGCCGGAGAGAAACGTCTTACTCAAATCACTGACAAGCAGTTCAGCGGCCACATCGTCCTCGCGTTCGGGCATCTTAGAATCGTCGAATGTTGACGAGCATCACAAAAAACCCGTCCACTCGCAATCCTCACCAGCGCAAGGCAGATTTTACGGCTTAGCGTCAGGTCTCTACTCATCGGACTCCGTTTTGGTCGCCTTCTTATTCCCCGTTTTTGTTGCCGGTTTGGAAGCAGGCTTCGCAGCAGGCTTGTCGGCGGGGGATGTCCCGCCAGCGAGCTTGGCAGACGTCTTCATCGCTGTTTCCATCAACTTGTACCGGGCTTCCCGATCCTTGGAGTTCTCCATCATCTTAGGGAGATGGTCTCTTGTGCATAACAACATCTGCTGCAATAACGGACGAGCTGAGCCCGGATTCTGCTTGTTGATCTGGGCGAGTAATTCCTTCACTTCGCTTTTGTGTTCCGTTGTGAATTGCGTCCAGTCCGCTGGCTTGTCGCCCTTTCCATGGATCTGCTTGACTTCGGACCAGAGCACATCGACCTGCGAGTACTCCGCCAGCCCCGGCTGTCCGCCGAAGCTGAATCCGAGATAGGATGACCCGAAGTACACACCCACCAAAAGGATGACGGCGATGGCCCCCAGCGCCTTCGCATCAATCTTGTCCTTCAGATTGGCGAACATTTCACCCACATTGATCGACGGGCCGCTCGATTTTTTCGGGGCCTTGGTCGCGGGCGGGAACACAGTGGGTCGCCCCACAGATGCCATAGATCCATAGCCACCCGAGGCAGATGCAGAGCCTCCGTATCCCGAGGTAGGCGGGGAGGGGCTGGGAGCTGGTGGAGCCGGAGTCGCCACGGGGGAAGGGGGGGCGGGGGCTGCCACGGTCCGAGGGGCTTCGACTTTGACCTGCGGCACCACAGGGGCTGGTGCGGGCTTCGGTCGACTGGCCTCAATCTTCGCTGCCAGATACGCCGCCTTGGCATCTGTGGACATAATTCCGGGCACATCCATCACGTTTGACCAGGCACCTGCCTTGCCGCGTCGGGCTTTGTCTTCCATCTGCAGCGTCCCGTCAGCAAACGCTTTGGACATTTCGTTAAAGGAGATCGGCCCCATCATCTGCCCGAGGATTTCGTAATACCACTCGCGTTTCGTGGCTGCCGCACCAAACGGAATCAGAGTTGATGTTCGATCATGTGCCGCCATAGCGACGGGTGCGGCCTTCTTGGAGAACTTGAGTCCCCGACGACGGTCCGCCTGAGTCCACGGATCTGCCAACCCGTGGCGAACATCATCATCGACACTCAGGGCTCCCGACTTCGCCATCTGCTGGAGTTCCTCGAACAACATCGGCCCGAGTTCCTGACCCAGAACGCGGCAAAACCACTCCGGCTTCGGACGCATTTCGATGACAAGCGCCGAGAACTCGGGAGTGTTCTCCAGCGGTTGCCAAGTGCCATTCGCGCCGAGACATGCCAAGTCCGCACCCTGGAGCGAGCCATCCTTAATTTGCTGAATGACCTCTTCCGTCGTGGTCGGTCCCATCTCCTGGCCCAAGAGCTTGTAGTACCACTGAGCCACAGGGGCAGCGGCAGCAGCGATCGCGGCACGCTGGCCCTGCCGCTTGGCAGAAACCTGAACCGGCTGCGAAGATGATGGTGCTAACAACATGTCGAGGTCCATGTCGGTGGCGAGTTCCGGCTCCTCCTGGTCTCCCGCCTCGAATAATCCCGGAACGTATTCGGCGAGCTTCCAACTGGAGGTCGAGGTCCGCACCTCGTCGTCGGAGGCCAGGTGCCCGTCTCCGGCGAGTTCACGGAGTGCGGCAAACGAGACCGGCCCAGTCTCCTCGCCGAGCAGTTTGTAGTACCAGTCCTGCGCCATGATCCACCTCAAAACTGCACTGAGCCCAAGTTTTAGCCTTGCGGTCCGCTGTCATGAACGAGCTGCACGAGTCGCTTGACGACATCCGCTGATGTCTCGGGAAGTACGCCGTGCCCCAAGTTAAAGATATGTCCGCCGCCGCGCCCGGCTTGGAGAATCTGCCGAGTTCTTTGCTCGACAATCGACCAGTCCCCCAGCAGCGTCACCGGGTCGAGATTGCCCTGCAGCGCCGTGCTGGGACCAACCATCTTCCGAACTTCCGCCAAATCACTGCGCCAATCGACGCCGATCACTTGGCCGCCTGCCGAGATTTGATCCCTCATCAAAGCCGGATTCCCCGTCAGAAAGCTGATGACCGGTGCAAACGGCTCCACCTGCGAAATCAGAGACTTTGTGTAGGGCAACACGTACTGGCGGTAGTCCTCGGGACACAGGCACCCGACCCAGCTGTCGAAGACCTGTACCGCCTGCACTCCCGCGTTAATCTGGGCGATCAGATAGGGCACCAAACTGGCGACCAGTCGCTCCATCAGCAACTTCCACTCTGCCGGATGGCTGTACATCATCCGCTTGGTGTGGGTGTAGTTCTTTGAACCACTCCCCTCGATTGCATAGGACGCCAGCGTAAACGGACAGCCGCCGAATCCCAGTAGCGGGATGTTCGCGGGCAGTTGGGCACGTATCAGCTTCACAGCCTCGAACACATACCCCAAGTCCATCACGTTCGGCACAGCTCGCACGCGGTCGATCTCGCTCGCGGATCGCAGCGGATTGTGAATGACCGGGCCTTCCCCCTGCTGGTATTCCAGATTGAACCCCATGGGCTCCAGAATCGGGAGGAGATCAGCGAAGAGGATCGCCGCGTCGACCCCCAGCACTTCTTGTGCTGTCAACGTGACCTCAGCGGCCAGTTCGGGTCGCTTGCAGAGTTCCATGAATGTCACGCGGGAGCGGACGGCCATGTACTCGGGCATGTACCGACCCGCTTGCCGCATGATCCATACGGGAGTCGTGTCGACGGGTTCGCCCCGGACCGCACGCATGAATCGAGATTGGAAGAGTTCAGAAGTCATCGCCATACGTAGTGTCACGCCGAGGTGTGAAGTTCCAATGAAGCTTCCGTGCATTGTAGAGCGAGCGGGGCAGGGATTCATCCACCCCGCTGATTGAAACGCCTCGCTCAATGCCGCGAGGGAGAGTTGTCGGCGGTTCGCGGTGGACCAATCTCCTACTGCTTCTCGAACACCACCACATGCTGTCTCGGGAGCTTCGCGATCGTCTTCAGCCACACCAGACCCAGTTCCTCAGCTGCGGCCTCTTTCTGGACCTGTTTCTCGCTCATCTTGTGAACTTCTTTGATGGGCACTTCGGGGTCTTCTTTGCGGTATTCGACAAAGGCCACTCGCCCGCCTTTCTTCAGCGACTTTGCAATGCCAGACAGCATTTCATATGGCATGTCGAACTCGTGATACACGTCGACCATGATGACTAGATCGACCGATCCCGGCTTCAGGTTCGGCGAAGTGGTGGTGCCCAGCACCGGCAGGATATTCGTCACGTTTTTCTGTTTGCAGTTCACGGCCAATGCGTCGAGCATTTCCTGCTGGATATCGACGGCCAGTACGGTCCCCGTCGGCCCGACTTTTTCCGAGAGCATGAGGCTGATGACTCCCGAGCCAGCTCCGATGTCAGCGACCGCCTGGCCGGGTTTCAATTCAAGAACCTCGACGAGCAGTGAAAGCCCTTCTTCCTCTTCTCGTTCAGGTCGTTCGAGCCAGGAGATCCCTTGATGTCCCATCACATGGGCGATCTCGCGACCCAGGTAGAACTTTCCGATCCCGTTCGGATCGTGGAGTTCTCGAAACTCGTAGCGCCCACCGCTGGTAGGGTCTGGCTTTGCCTCCTCCGCAGACACGAGCGCTATGCCGCCTAACGCAGCTGTGAGCAAACCCAGCAGGCAAAGAAATCGAGCACGCATGTTGACCTCGCAAAGTCCGGCTCAGCGGGAGTCCGGTCCGGCAATAGTGATCCCAGGCGGCGTTTGCCTACCTGATAAATAGTCTACACGCGTACCAGCGGAACGGCGACGGTATGGTCTGTACACGGTGATCGAGGTGACCCTTCAAGGATGACGTGACATCACGCTTTGCCACTCTTCCACAGGCAGTTCCACACCGCAATCGGGCAGCAACTCCGGCACCTCGTCACGCACTGGGTAGGCCAGCCGGGTCGCAGCGTCACGACTGACCAGCCGCTGTCCGTCCGCGACGAACTTCGCCCCGGTGATGGGACAGCGCAGCCACTCGATGGCTGCCAGCCATTGCGGCGTCGAAACGGCCTCATTCGTTGAACTGGACACTGCTGTAGACTCCTCAGGTCAGGCGATCGCCTCTTGAACAGGCATCCCGTCACCCTGCTCGTCGGGAACGTTCCTGCGATTGTTCGCCACTCACCATACAGTAGCGAACAGGCGCGGGAACCACCGGGACAAGCCCGGATGGCGTGTCGATTATTGGCAATCATCGGCTCGAGAGCGGTTTCAGAATTGGTTTGCAGAACAGGCAGACAGGAATGTCTGCCCCACTGAACAGTGGCACAGACATTCCTGTCTGTGTCGACTGAAGACGGATTGTGAACATGCTCTAAAACCCACGCGCGGCCCGGATGTCATCCATCGTTCGCAACTCGTAGTCGATCCCCGTGTAATCGAGCAACGAGCAGAGCGCCCGGACGGCGACACCCAATCCATCGGGGCCGCTGAACCCACCAAATTGACCGCCTCCCTTGAGGTGTGGTTCCAGTTCTAGAAAGAATCCCGGAACTCCCAGCCGCTGCATTCGAGAGGTCAGCTGGGGCAGGTGGGCTCGCAGCTCGCGCAGGATCGCCTCATGACCGGAGTCGCCCACATTAGCGGGGACGAAATTCTTGATTCGCTCTTCATCGACCACGCCCGTCCACTTCAGAGTCGGGTCAATCTTGTAGTCCTTGATGTGAATCCAGCCGATGTGATCGCGCATCGCGACGAACTCGGCGAGCACCTCGACCGCAGTCAGGTTCTGGCATGTGAGATTCCCGCCATCAAAGATGCAGACCATGTTGTCACGCTGCACCCGCTCGGAGAGAGCGGCCAGCAGATGGCCGTTCTGTCCGATCAAATTCGGCTCGACCTCCAGACCGAAGACCAACCCGTTTTCGGCACACAGATCAACGATCGGCCGCAGTCGCTCGACGGCCTGGTCGACATACTTCCACGGGTCCTGGCCCTGTGGATGGTAGAACGAAAAACCCCGAATCAGTTTCGCGTTCAACCCCTTCGCCGCGCGGATCGTGCGGGCCACCTCACCCGCCAGATAGTCGGCGGGTGAGAAGTACTTGTTATGCGATTCATCCGCGACATCCAGCAGCTTCACCTTGCCGATGCGAGAACCAATGCTGGTGACCGAGATCCCGTAATCAATGTGCATTTGCGCCAGCTTCGCAAGGTTCTCGTCCGACAGTTCGGTGACATGCTCGACTTTGCCAGTGCCCGGAACGTCGATGAAGCGCGGGCTGTAGTGCTTGAGGCCAAGGGCCGCGAGGGCCGTCAGCTGTTCGAGGGCCGTCTTGTAACGAGCGGCTTCGTCGGCGAAGGCACTGAGGATGATCGAGGGGTTGTGAGACATCAGGCGGGTCCAAGTGGTTTACCGGGTCGAGGAAATGATTCTGGGCCGTGCTCGGCAAGCATGCAAGTGACCCGTGCAGCTCGACTCCGAATCACGATCGCTCCATCGTCGGCTGCTGGTGTTCGCGTCGATAGGCCGAGGGAGAAACACTCATGATTCGCTGGAATGATCGCGTGAAGTGGGCGTGATCGTGAAAGCCGGTCTCCAGAGCGATCGAGGTGATCGTTCGGCTGGTCTGTGCCAGACTACGACAGGCCGCTTCGACTCGTACGCGAAGTAAATATTGCCGGGGAGAAGTCCCAAAGCACTGGCGAAAATTTCGGTCGAATTGGCTAACCGAGAGCCCCGCTGTCTGCGCCAGATCGCGGCTCGAAATCGGGTCGAACGGCTGGCGATGAATCTGCTCCATCACAGCTGCGAATTTTTCGATGGCTTCCGGGCGCTCGCGCACTTGATCGGTGAGGCGAGAAAATCCAGCGAGACCAATCACCTTGCCGCGTGCATCTCGCAGTGGGATTTTGCTAGTCATGACCAGCCGGGCGGACCCCTCTGACTCGGGGGCACTTTCCACGCGGTTCACGATCGGTGTGCCGCTACGCATCACCGCGAGATCGTCTTGCATATATTCGTCGGCTCGACGACGAGGGAAGAAGTCGCGATCGGTTTTCCCAAGAGCCTCGCGCTCTGTTGCCACTCCGCAGAATTCGCACCCCCGCCGATTGAGGGCGACAAACCGGCCCTGTCGATCTTTGATGAAGAACGAAACATCCGGCATCAAGTTGAACAGCCCCAGTAGCTGGGAGCCATCCACGCCGCTCAGAAATGCTTGTTGAGAATGCGTATCCATAGTGCGTCTTTTGTACAAATCCTTGCACCATTTTTGCAAGACACCGTGCGGTGCGATCTCTTACCATATGCTTCCTCGAACCAGTGACCCCAGCGCTCGGAGAATTTCATGGCCCAGACCGAATTCAAAGTCCTGCCCGATGCGGATGATCTTCAGAAGATTGGCCGAGACCTGCAGTTTCATCCCAGTACGACGACGAATCCGAAGGTGCTCACTCAGGCGCAAATCGAAGACTTCAATCGCGACGGTTACGTCCGACCACTGTCCATCTTCTCCTCGGCAGAGATGACTGGCATCCGCACCTACTTTGACGACCTGCTTGCCAAAGTCATCGCGGCAGGTGGCGACAGCTACTCGATCAGCTCGGCGCATTTAAAGTACGGCAAGGTGTGGGACATCCTGAACCATCCGCGGATCGTCGCCTGCGTGAAAGACGTACTGGGCGAGAACGTTGTCGGCTGGGGCTCGCACTTTTTCTGCAAGATGCCGAACGATGGCAAGTCCGTCGCTTGGCACCAGGACTCGAGTTACTGGCCGCTGACCCCCACGAAGGCTGTCACGGTCTGGCTGGCGATTGACGATGCCGATCCCGAGAACGCGAACATGCGATTCGTGAAAGGATCGCACCACTTCGGGCATGTGACGTATCGCGAGAGCAGTGTTGAAGATCACAACGTCCTAAACCAGTCGATCGAAAACCCCGAAGATTTCGGTGTCATTGTCGACAACCCCTTGAAGGCCGGACAGGCGTCGATCCATTCCGATCTGCTGTTGCACGGGTCCGAGGCGAATAGCTCCACCCGTCGCCGCTGTGCGCTGACTCTGCGATACGCAGCCGCGGATGTGCGGGCGCACTTGGGATGGAGCCAAAAGGGCGTCTGGGTGAGCGGTGAAGACGCGACCGGCCACTGGTCGAATCGCGAGCGGCCGAGTGTGGATTGAGTTGTATTGATCCCGTGAGCGGCGCTGAGTATTACGTTTCGGCGAGCGGGGTGGCGTCAGCCCCCTGGTTCTGCGGCGAATTCGAGGAGTACCATCCGGCTCACGCCGGACGCTCGCCAGGGATGTCTCATTTCTCCCCGCATCAGGTATCGCGCTGCGGGCTAACCGAGTGTTTGCACTGGTCCTGTGGGCGGAGTGGCGGGGTCCAGAAACGTGCGGTGCCAGTGCTCAAGGACCATGAGGTTCCAGAGTCGGTAGCTGTGATCGAACTGGCCACTGGTGTGTTGATCGACCATTTCGCGGATGACCTGCGGGTTAAAATATCCTCGGGCCAGCGACTGCGGAGAGAGCAGCGACTCTTCAACGAGTGAACGCAGTTCCCCTCGGAACCAGTGGTCGATCGGCACTCCGAAGCCCATCTTCTTACGAGTTTGAATGGAGTCGGGAAGCAGGTCCTTGAACGTGTCGACGAGAATTTTCTTGCCGCGCCCCTGCTCGAATTTCAGATCGAGCGGCATGCGGGCTGCCAGTTCGGCGACATGGTGATCGAGGAACGGACTGCGAGCTTCCAGGCTAGCCGCCATGCTGGCGATGTCGACCTTGGTCAGGATGTCACAGGGCAGATAAGTTTGCACATCGACAGCTGTCGTTCGCGTGACGAAGTCCCGATCAGGGCACAGCTGATAGGCGTCGAGCAGGAATTCGGCGGAGTCGAAACCGTGGAGTTGGGCAGCGAACTCTTTCGAATACAATCTGGAGCGGGCGTCATTGTCGAAGATGCCAATCCAGCGGAGATACCGGCGTTCTGGGGACTCGGCCATGCCAGACAGGAATCGTTTGACTCGGCGGCGGAACGATTTTTGTTCGATCCTCGCGGGGATCTTTTGCCACACTGGCCAGCCGCAGATTGACTTGACGAAGCCGGGAAGGCGGTCGATCTTCCCCGCCAGCAACACCGCTTGATAGCGGTCGTATCCCGCGAACAGTTCATCACCGCCATCACCGGACAGGGCGACTGTGACCTTCTCGCGAGTGACTCGCGACAAGTACATTGTAGGGATGGCGGAGCTGTCGCCGAACGGCTCATCGTAGTGCCAGATCAGGTCGGGCAGCGTGTCGAGTGCCGAGGGCTCGACGACGTATTCCTGGTGATCAGTGCCAAGAAGTTTAGCTGCTTCGCGGGCGTATTGACGCTCGTCGAACTTCTCGACCGTAAACCCGATCGAGAACGTCAAAATCGGCCGCGACGAGAGCGACTGCATCAGGCCGGAGATGATCGTCGAGTCGATCCCGCCCGAGAGAAATGCCCCCAGCGGAACGTCCGATCGCATCCGCAGCCGAACCGCATCCGTCAGCGTCTCGCGCAGCTTGGCTTGCCAGTCCGCATGGCTCCATTTCGCAGAATCAACCAGCGATGGGTCGGCGAAAGTGTGGCCGATGTCAGAGCGATAAGGAGGTGTCCAATACCGGGCGACCGACAGCTGGCCCTTCTCGTAGATGGCGTAGTGAGCCGGCGGAAGCTTGCGATACCCCTTGAGGATCGTGCGGGGATGCGGCACGTACTGGTAGGTAAGGAACAGGTCGATGGCTTGTGGGTCGACCTCGCGGGGTGCGCCGGGGATTTGGAGCAGTGTCTTGAGTTCACTGCCGAAACTCAGGCGATCCGCCTCCTGCCGATAGAACAGAGGCTTCTTGCCAATCCGGTCGCGGGCCAACACGAGCCGCTCGTTCCGCTCATCCCACAGAGCGAACGCGAACATCCCCCGGAATTTTTGCAGGCACTCGATCCCGTACTCTTCGTAGGCATGGACGATCACCTCGGTATCTGTCATTGTCGCAAACTTGTGGCCCTTCGCGAGCAGTTCCTCTCGCAGCTCCACATAGTTGTAAATCTCTCCGTTAAAGGCGATCCACACCGTGCCGTCTTCATTCGACAGCGGCTGGTTGCCTGTCGACAGATCGATGATGGAGAGCCGCCGGAACCCCAGTGCAACACCGGCCTCGGCATTCCCGCGTGCCGGGGCAATGTGCTGCCCTTCGGCATCCGGACCGCGATGGACGATCAGGTCCGTCATGCGGCGCAAGACCACGGAGTCGATGGCCGCAGTGCGACGAGTCCAGGCTGCTCCGGCGATTCCACACATAACGTTCCGCACCCTTGAGAACCCGACGAGATGACAACGTGATTCTCAGGGGGAAAACCCGCGGAGTCAATTGGGGGAGTGATCTGTTTTCAGTGGTCAGTTCTCAGTCAGACGGGAAGGAGTTCGACAGAGAGCTGAAAACGGACAACTGACAACTTCTCTCCAAACCCGCTACGATCCCTTTTGAACAAAGCAGGCGAGTTCGCGCACGACTCGCCGACTTTGTCCAACGAATACCGGGAGTCAACGCATGCGTACCATTGGAGTCATCCCTGCCCGGTTGCAGTCCACTCGGCTGCCCCGCAAGCTGTTGCTCGATGCGACCGGCAAGCCCCTGCTGCAGTATGCGTGGGAGGCTGCATGTCAGGCGAGCGAATTATCGGAGGTGATTATTGCGAGCGACTGCGAGGAGATAACCGCTGTCGCCCGAGGTTTCGGAGCCCGCGTCGAGATGACCGGGGAACACCCCAGCGGCACCGATCGCATCGCGGAAGTGGTCAAACGAGCCTGCCCCGACGCCGACTTGATCGTCAATGTGCAGGGAGACGAACCGGAACTGCGACCGGATAACATCAACAAGCTGGTGCGTTTGATCGCCAGTCGACCCGGTGTCGAGATGGCCACCCTAGCGACCCCGATCTACAGCCTCACGACTCTCCATGATCCCAGCTGTGTCAAAGTGGTTCGGGCGGCGGATGGCCGGGCACTCTATTTCAGTCGGGCCACGATTCCGTTTCTGCGGGACGGCAAGCCGGAAGACTTGCTGGCGGACCAAGATGCGAGCGGACAGCCGCTGTCTCCGTGGCTCCTGCACTTGGGGATTTACGCCTATCGCCGAGAGTTTCTGCTCAAATTGACGCAGATGCCCGTTTCGCGATTGGAGCAACTGGAGAAGCTGGAACAACTTCGGGCGCTGGAATCGGGAGCTTCGATTCTGGTTCAGGTGGTGTCAGAGCGTTCAGTTGGAATCGACACGCCAGCCGATTATGCTCAGTTCGTCGCACGGCACCGGCGAGGTGGTTGATCGTCAGATCATTCACTCGCAGCGACCAGGCACAACAAACAACATCGAATTGCACCACGCGGGGGACGCATGCGTCCCCCGTTGTCATTTGTGGCAGCTGTCATTGGTGGCTGAAGTGATTCGCGAACGCAGAAGGACTTGCCAGACACATGGGTACGACCAAGCACATCTTTGTGACCGGTGGAGTCGTCAGCTCACTCGGCAAAGGGCTCACCGCCGCTTCGATCGCGATGCTGCTGGAGCGTCGCGGCCTGCGCGTGCGGATGCAGAAGCTGGACCCTTATATCAATGTTGATCCGGGGACGATGAGCCCCTACCAGCACGGCGAAGTCTACGTGCTGGATGACGGTGCCGAGACGGATCTCGACTTGGGTCACTATGAGCGGTTCACCAACGGCCCACTCTCGCGCAAGTCCAACTCGACCACCGGACGAATCTATCTCAACGTCATCGAGAAAGAACGCCGGGGCGTCTATCTTGGTAAGACGGTGCAAGTTATTCCGCACATCACCGATGAAATCAAACGCGCTGTCATCGAGTGTGGCGGCCCGGATGTCGATGTCGTCATCACTGAGCTCGGTGGAACAGTCGGGGACATTGAAGGGCTGCCGTTCCTCGAGGCGATTCGGCAGATTCCTTTGGATGTCGGTCGTGCGAACTGCTTGTTCATCCACTTGACGTTGCTGCCGTACCTGAAGGCTGCCAAGGAAGCCAAGACCAAGCCGACCCAGCACAGCGTCGGCCAGCTTCGGCAAATCGGCATCCAGCCCGACATTCTGATCGTGCGAACCGAGAAACCACTCGGGGGCGATTACGCCGAGAAAATTGCTCTGTTCTGTAATGTCGAAAAGCGAGCAGTGATCGAAGAAGCTGACAGCGAGAACTCGATCTACGAGGTGCCGCTGGGCTTGGCCGACTCGAAATGCGATCAGCTGATCATGGAGAAGCTTCAGCTCAGTGCGGGGCCCTTGAACCTCGATGACTGGCGGGCATTGGTCCAGGGAATCTGCAAGCCCGACCATGACGTCACGATCGGCGTCGTGGGCAAGTACATCGAACATCGCGATGCCTACAAGTCGATCTATGAGTCATTGGCCCATGGCGGCATGAAGCACTCGGCACGAGTGTCGTTTCGGCGGATCGAGTCCGACGAACTGACGGCGGCCAATGCGGACACTCTGCTCGGAGGCTTGCATGGGATCCTGGTTCCCGGCGGGTTCGGATATCGCGGGATTGAAGGCAAGATCGAGGCCATTCGATACGCCCGGATGCACGAGATCCCGTTCTTCGGAGTCTGCCTCGGCATGCAGACAGCTGTGATCGAGTTCTCTCGCAACGTGGCGGGACTGACCGGGGCGAATAGTACCGAGTTCGAAGGCGAGACGCTTCACCCAGTGATTTGCCTGCTCGAAGCCCAGCGGGAGGTCACCGAGAAGGGAGCGTCCATGCGGCTGGGATCGCAGCCGTGCCATTTGGTTCCCGGTTCCAAGGCGGCTCTGGCCTACGGAAAAACCGAGATTCAAGAACGCCACCGCCATCGTTACGAATTCAACCCTGCCTACCGCGAACGGCTCGAAGCTGCGGGCTTACGCATCACGGGCAATAGCCCGGATGGGACTTTGGCCGAGGTCGTCGAACTCCCGAATCATCCGTGGTTCCTGGCAGTCCAGTTCCACCCCGAATTCAAGTCCAAGCCACTCGCCCCGCATCCGCTGTTCGCTGGCTTCGTCGGGGCGGCACTGCACAAGATGCAGAACCGCGCCTTGGGGTAGTGCGTCGTCAACACTCGGATTTGCGGTTGGAGTCCAGGCTTTAGCCTGTTCCGAAGCAGCCTAAAGGCTGAACTCCAACCCCGATATCAAGTACTGACGCCCCACGAGAATGCAGTCCTTTCGACTCAAGGAACGTTGGACGATATCCCTAAGTGCCTAAAATCTGTTCAACCGACAATTCAAAGGGTTCAGCCCCTCACATCCAGAGCTGAGAGTGACCATGACACCACCCTACGATGCCGTTCTGTTCGTCTCCTTCGGCGGACCCGAGGGCCCTGACGATGTGATGCCGTTCCTAGAGAACGTCCTCCGTGGGAGGAACGTGCCCCGTGAACGCATGCTGGAAGTTGCCGAGCACTACCAACACTTTGGCGGGGTCAGTCCGATCAATGCTCAGATCCGGGCGTTGATCACTGCTGTGGAGACTGATCTGCGGGCCAATGGTCTGTCGATTCCGATTTACTGGGGCAACCGCAACTGGCAGCCGTTGCTGCCCGATACGATGCAGACGATGGTCGACGCGGGTGTGAAGAACGCGCTGGCGTTTGTGGTCTCGGGATACAGTTCGTACTCGGGGTGTCGGCAGTACCGCGAAAACTTGATGGCCAGCCAATCGGGCATCGGCGAAAACGCCCCGCAGTTTGGCAAGATTCGAGTCTTCTACAATCATCCAGACTTCATCGCCGCCAATGCCGATCGCATGCGAGCGGCCTTGCAACAGATCCCTGCCGAGGCACGCTCACGAGTGCAAGTGGCATATACCGCCCATAGCATTCCGGAATCGATGGCGAGCGGCTGCAATTATCAGCAGCAGTTGCAGGAGACTTGCCGGTTGGTGTCCGAAGCCGTGGGCGTGGATTTCTCCCGCTGGCAGCTGGTCTATCAGAGCCGTTCGGGCCGTCCTCAGGACCCCTGGCTCGGGCCAGACATCGTTGAGCATGTCGGGCAGCTGCACAAAGACGGCGTGCGCGAGCTGATTATCATGCCGATAGGTTTCTTGTCAGATCATATCGAGGTGTTGTTTGATCTCGATGACGAGGCTGCCAAAGCGGCTGCAGGCTGTGGCATCCTGATGGTTCGGGCCGAGACGGTGGGGACTCATCCCCTTTTTGTGCAGATGATTCGGAAGTTGATTCTGGAACGTCTGTCGCCGGATTTCCCCAAGGAAGCTATTGGCCAGTACGGTCCGAACTGGGATGTTTGCCCCATCGATTGCTGCCCCGCACCGGCTCGCCCGCCAATGGCTCAGCGACCGGGAACTTGAGACCGTTTTCTCAGCTCGCAAGGTCTTGACGTCGCAGTGAAGGGCCAAGCCGCTTGTGCAGCGAATAGCGGTTTCGCGGGTAGTAGCGGCTCGATGTGAAAACACGACACACCCGGATCAGCTCACATAACTGTGGACGGATTTTCAAGCTGTCACTTGCCGGAGAGGCAATCGGGTGGCAGGGTTGCGGGTCCAGTCGGTCGAAATCGATGAACTTGCTCTCGGGCGCAGGATTCGAGTCGGCGGAAGGACATTGGGACACCCCTTATGTCCGCAGCTTTGTCCGCGACTCCTTCAACTTCATCGGAAAAGTCCCAGGAGCACCGCCGCTTTGTGCGGTTGCTGGGACTGATCGCGTTAGCCTCGATCCATGCGATCTGGGCGGCGAACTGGCTGTCCGAACAGTTTCTGGTGACCAAATACATCTACGGAGGGTTTCGGCTGCTGGGTTCGCCGTACTCCAGCCTCACCGAATTGTTGGTCCATATCGACTTTGCCGTGTTTCTGATCGGTGTCATCTGGCTCGCCCACTATCGCTGGACCTACCAGCGTCCCGAGGCCATTGAGCAGGAAGGGGTTCAGTGGACAACGGGCCATCGATGGGGATTGGCTGGCGTACTGGCGCTGGGGGCTGTGCTATTACTTTGGAACCTGGGCGGCCCCGATTTGTGGCAGGACGAGGCTCAGTCCGCACTGATCTCGCGGACCGTGATTCAGACGGGCCTGCCCCGTGGGACAGATGGTCTCAATTACTTCTCACAAGAACATGGGGCGGAATACGCCGAGAACCACCTGTGGCGCTGGCATACTTGGTTGCCCTTCTACATCGTGGCGGGCAGCTTTGAAGCTCTGGGTGACAACACGTTTGCAGCGCGGTTCCCTGGGGCGTTGCTGGGTTGGATCTCGATCTGGCTGACCTACCAGACAGCTGTGGAGCTGTGGCGAGATCGTCGATCCGCACTCTGCGCAGCGGGCGTGTTGACGATTTGTGTGGGGTTCCTGCTGCTCTCCCGGCAGTGCCGCTACTACAGCGCCTTGATGTGCTTCACGTTGATGAGCGTTCTGGGATATTGGCGATTGATGCGGTCTGAACGCGGGGGCTACTGGCTGCTGATTTCGGGAATGACTCTGCTGTTTCAGACGCACTATGTCTACACCGGGATTTGCGGTGCGGCATTCATAGCGCACTGCGGGATCTACCGTCGAGATCGCTGGAAGCCACTGTCGATCGCCGCGAGCTGGGTGGTGGTGCTGGCACTTCCGTGGGTGATCTGGTTCATGCAGATGAAATACGGATCGCGGTATGGCGGACGAACCTTCGACCTGGTTTCTTCGTGGGAAGATCTGGAGCAGTTCCAGCAGCAATTCTCTGCCGACATGATTCCGTGGATGCTCTGGCCGATCCCGCTGCTGCTCTGGTACATGCGAAGCAAGTATGCAATTCGCACGACGGATCAATCGAATCACGAGGCCGGAGCGCTGTTTGGAATTCTCATCGCCGCTCACATTCTGATGCTCACCCCGATCGTGCCTTCGGCCTACTTTCGCTACCTGGCACCGATCCTGCCGGTGACAGCATTGCTGCTGGGACGGTGGATCGCCGATGCGACACGAATTCACAAGGCTCTGGCCGCCTGGATGGTCGCTGTTCTGATCCTGAACTGGCCGTGTGCGGACTTTGTCCAAGAGCAGATCGTCCCGGTCAATGCTCCCGGTCCCGCGATCTTGAAGTATTTGAAGACCCACTCACAGCCCGAGGATGTCATTGTCGCCAGCTATGGCGATCTGCCGCTCAAGTACTATCTCCCCAATCGAATTCTCGGCGGGCTGACTGGGGAAGACCTGTCGACTCTGGCTCCGCCGGAATGGTTGATCACGCGCAGTTACCGTCGCAAGAATGTGGACCAGAAGCTTTACCAATGGATTGATCAGGGTGGCTATGAACCCATCGAGATACTCGCTCCGGACACGCCGTGCGAATTCCGGGAAGAGCCTCGCGCTCACTTGTTTGCGACGGACCGACAGGAGAAGAACATCGTCATCTACCGCCGGATTCACACTCCGCTCAAGATGACGCAGCGCTAACCCCGACACTGGATTCTGCGTCGACGGAGCTACTGGGGAAGCCACCACTCATCCAGCAACTTCCGGAGTGCCGACACGCGGTCGGGCACCGTATCGGCGAGGTTTCGCGATTCGTCTGGGTCTTCGTTCAAGTGATAGAGTTCAATCACTCCCTCGGGAACTCGTTCTGGATGCGGGACGATGAGCTTCCAGTCGCCGTCGATCATCCAGCGATAACGCAAACTCGCGGCTGGGCGATTAATGTCGGACACATCGTGCTCGTAGATGTCTCCGAAGACTCTTTCACGAGCGGCGACTTGTTTCTCGTCCAGCAGATTCACTCCGGGAAGTGACTCGATCAGACTCGGGTCGGTGATGCCGACAGCCGAGAGGATCGTCGGGAACAGATCGATCGAGCTGGCAAGGTGCGTCTCATCACGACGAGGAGTGACATGCCCCGGCCAACGAATCATGATCGGTGTCCGAGTCCCGCCGTCGTAGGGTGATCGTTTTCCGCGAACCCCGCCCGAGGCCCCGCCTTCCGCGACTGTCGTCTGAACCCAGCCGTTGTCGGTCACATAGATGACGATGGTGTTGCGAGTCAGGTCGCGCTGCTCCAACACTCCCTGGAGTTCGCCGACCGTCTCGTCGAACCACTCGCACATGGCCCAATACTTCGCCATTGGTAAATCCGGAGTCTGCGAAATGTACTTATCCAGCAGACGCTGCGGTGGGTTGTGAGGAGTGTGGGGCAGCATCGGGGCGTACCAGATGAAGAACGGCTTCTCGTCCTTCACAGCTGTGTCGATAAACTCCTTGATCGGCTGCAGTCCCTGCCGTCCAATCTCCAAGCCCTTGTCCCCATGACGGCCTCCCTGGCCCGTCTCGCCGTGGGACATCCCAGCAGTGAACCCTCCGGCGGTGTGGCTCTGCTCCCACCACTTTCCCGTCTGCAATGAGACATACCCTAAGTGAGAATGCAACGCTGACGGCAGCTTAGGAAACTCGTCGAGGTTCTGGCTATACCGCGTTCGCAGCTGCGCGTACTCGGGTGATTTGAGTGCTTGCCCCTTCGGCATTTTCGCCAATGCGCCGGTCAGCTGAGGATCGTTGCCCGTGATGCGATGTCGATGGGGGTAGTGCCCGGTCAGGATCGATGCCAGCGACGGGCGACACAAGCTGTCGGGGACGTAGCCGCGTGTGTAGACCAGTGACTCGCTGGCGAGCTGGTCAATGTGCGGCGTTCGAATCTGCGGATGCCCCATGCAGGAGTAGTCTCGCCACCCCTGGTCATCCGAAATGATCAGGACGATATTCGGCGGGGCGTCTGCTCGGAGTGAGCTGAACAGGCTTAGCAGTCCCAGAAGGGCGATCCAAAAGCGAATCATCAGAACATCTCCGCAAGTGATGGGGCAACCCGTGATCTGGCAGAAGTCGACTCAGGGATGTCGCGATGCAAGAGGAGATTGGTCCACAGATTCCGCAGATTTTACAGATTGTTTTTGAACACCGTGATCGAATCTGTGAAATCTGCGCAATCTGTGGACGACCTCTTCAAACTCTAATCCGTGAGTTCAATAAACGGATCAAGTCGCAGCTTGTGATAACGCGTGGAGCGTTGCTTCTCGTGTTCGAGTTGTTGCTTGCGTTGCTTCGTGTGCAGTTTCTCCAGCACAGACTGGGTCTTCTCAAACTTGCTTTTCCAGCTGGCAGAAACCTCTCCGTGGGAGTCCGGTCGGCCACTGGCTTTGATGGCGTCTCGTTCCGCTGGCGGCAACACGCGGAGCAGTTCGTCCTCCAGAGACAAAAAGAACTGATAGGTTCCAGGGTCGCCCTGTCGAGCTGCGCGTCCGACCAGTTGGCGATCGATACGAGCGGACGAGTGCATCTCGGTGGCGATGACGTGCAAGCCGCCCGGCTGACGAACAGCGTCAATCAGTGCCTGGCGTTTTTCTTCCCACTCCGCCCAGATCTGCTCACGTAGCTCCTCCGGGAATCGCTCCAGCTCGCTGCGTTCATGCGGCTTTCCGCCCAGCAGAATATCTGTGCCGCGCCCCGCCATGTTGGTCGAGATCGTCACTTGTCCCGGCAATCCCGCTTCGGCCACGATCTCGGATTCCTCGGCGTGGAGATAGGCGTTGAGGACCCGGTGGCGGACCTGCAGATCTCGCAGCACTTCACTGAGTCCGATCGAAGCCTCGACCGAGGGGGTCCCGATCAGCACGGGGCGGCCTTGGCTGACAATCTCTTTGGTCGCCTTCGCGACGGCCTTCCATTTGGCATCCAGAGTGGCGAAGACCCGCGTCGGCAACCCGCGACGAATGCAGGGCTTATTCGTCGGGATGACCACCATCGGCAGCTTGTAAACCCGCTTGAGTTCACGCCGCGCGGGACGAGCTGTGCCGGTCATCCCGGCGAGATGTTCGTACCGGCGGAACAGAGACTGCACAGTGATGCGCGCTGCGGAGCCGGTCTGGGCGGAGAGCTTGACTCCCTCTTTCACTTCAATGGCCTGATGCAATCCGTCCTGCCACTTGCGGCCCTCCATCACGCGGCCCGAACCTTCGTCCACGATGGAGATTTCCTCGTCGTTCACCACGTAGTCGCGATCCTTCTGAAATAGATGAATCGAGGTGAGCGCCCGCTCGACATGCTGGTAGATCGTTTCCATATCGATCTGGTCCATCACGATCGGCTTCGGCAACAGGATCACCTTGCGACACCCCGCATCCGTCAGATCGAGCAGCCGCTTGCGGTCGTCGATCTCATAGTGTTCGTTCGCCTTCAGAGTCCGCGCTGCCTGATCCGACCAGCGATACAGGCTCTCAATCGAGGCGGCGTCCTTGGTCTCCAAGCCGATAATCAGCGGAGTCTTTGCTTCGTCAATCAGGATGCTGTCGGCCTCGTCGATCAGGGCGAAATACAACTCGCGCTGCACCACTCCGCTGGCCGCTCCCAGCTTCGAAGAGGCAGCCTGTGGCCCTTCATTCGGCTCGGCTCCGCGCTTCAGCCGGTCTTTCAAAAAATCGAACCCCACCTGTGCCGCGGTGCCATAGGTGATGTCGCATTGGTACATCGGAACCCGTGCTGCGTCGTCCATTTCCTCCTCGACGCAACCGGTCGTCAGCCCGAGTTCATTAAACACCCGGCCCATCTCTTCGGCGTCACGCTTGGCCAGATACTCATTCGCCGTCAACACATGACATCCGCGACCCGGGAGCGCTCGCAGCAAGGCGGGCAGGACAGCTGTCAGCGTCTTGCCTTCTCCGGTCTGCATTTCGGCGATGTACCCTTCGATTAGGGCAATGCCTCCGACGATCTGCACGGGGTAGTGAGTTTTGCCGAGTACCCGCCGCGAAGCCTCGACCCCCAGAGCAAATGCTCTCGGAAGCAGTGACTTCAGCTTGTGGCCGCTCTTGGCCAGCCAGCGGAGCTGAGTGACCTGTTCCGCGAGAGAGGGACCGGACGTGGAGCGTGCCAACTCCTGGCTCCGCGAGATCACCTCGCGAGCCTGCCGCTGCCACCGTTGAAGATGCCACCATTCGAACATGCGACAAGGATCGTCTGCGGGGGGCGGAATTGTCAAATGCAGTTTGGGAGCGGTCAGCAGTCAGCGGGGCAGTGAGTCTTTTCTTGAAGTTTTCGCATTCGCTTCAAGACAGGCAGACAGGAATGCCTGCCCCACGGATGAGTGGCACAGACATTCCTGTCTGTACGAACTGAGGACAGACTCTGAATTTGCTTTCGCGCGATGGAGTCTGAGTCAATCGATTCGCTGAGCCCCAACAAGTTCGGCTAGGGCCTGCACTCGGGCAGTCTCAAGTCGTGCTGGCAAGAGCTGCATCGCATTTTCTCCGGCAGCTGCAATTCCAAACCGTACTGCAGATGGGAGATCTTTTCCGATGTCCAAGGCTGCGGTCAGACCCGCAGTCAGGCAATCGCCACAGGCGATCGCGTTGACGACCGTGATCTGCGGCGGCGTGAATCGCCACAATTCCGAATCCGAACTGAGCCAGACTTCGTGGGGACCATTGGTGACTAGCACCCACTTGGCCCCCCATTGGTTGACCTCGCGCATCGCGGTCATCAGGGAGGCTTCATCATTCAAAACCCGACCGACCGTCTGTCCGAGTTCCTCGCGATTCGGTTTGACGAGGAACGGGCGCAGGGGGAGACAGTCCAGCATCTCGGGACCGCGTGCATCGAGGATGACGCGCGCTGCAGAGGGCATGCGCTCGAGCATCTCGCGATAGAGTGCGCGATTCGACGTGCGACCCGCGATTGGGGGGAGTGATCCGCTGAGGACGACCCACTCCGCCGCTGTGGCTGCCAGTTGCAGCGCGTCCAGGAATTTGTCACACGAGCGAGCTTCAATTGTCGCGGCATTCTCCACCAGTTCTGTGATCTGGCCGGTGGATCGTTCGATAATCGTCGTACAAGTCCGCGTATTGGCCGGGTCACGAATCCATCGCGATGCCACACCGAGTGAGGCCAACTCGTCTTCGATCATCGATCCCGTGCGACCTCCCAGGACCGACAACGTTTGCGATCTGGCTCCCAGCGATGTCAGCGCGAGACCGACATTGATGACCTTTCCCGAGGCGCAGGCAGTGGTCTCCGCCGCGCGGTTGACCTCGCCCACGGACAAGCGATCAAACACCAGAATCTGTTGCCACGCGGGCGAAAGTCCAGCTGCGAGTATCACCAGAGCGTCTCCAAAATGTCTCGCAGCTCGGCATCAATGAGGGTTCGCGGGTTGCCGTTCATGCTGTTCCCGCGCGAGGCGGGGACCAACTCGGCGAGTTGGTCCTGCTGCACGCCCAGATCGCGGAGCCGCTCCGGGACTCCGAGATCACGACTGAGTTGAGTGATCGATTTAATCGTGAACTCCGCGGCAGCGGACGGGGTGGGCCATGTACGGGTGTCGAACAGCGTAGCCATCTCGGCAAGAGCGGCTTCGCAGTGGGAACGATTGACGCGCAGGGCGGTGGGGAGCAGCGTGGCACAGGCGAGTCCATGCGGCACTTGGCAGTGAACTCCGAGGGCCGCAGCCACTCCGTGAGCCATGCCCAGCCCCGCATTGGCGAGAGTCACGCCCGAGAGAAACGCGGCGTGCGACATGGCCTCGCGAGCCGGTCGGCAATCGGGTTCGTCGCACGCCTGCTTGAGCCACGGGATTGCCGAGCGGAGCCCCTCCCAGCAGAGTGCCCGTGTGATCGGTGTCGACTTGGGCGTGATGAGGCTTTCGATCAACTGGGTGATGGCATCCATGCCCGACCAAGCTGTGGTGTTGCGGGGACAAGTGACGGAGAGTTCAGGGTCGATGAGGGCGACGGCGGGGATCATCCAGTCAGAGCGGAGGCTCTTCTTGAATTTTTCAGTTCTCGATGAGATGACAGCATTCTTGGTGGCTTCACTTCCGGTGCCGGAGGTGGTCGGCATCGCGATCAGAGGGAGGGGGCGCTCGGTGATTTGCAGACCGCGACCGACTCCTTCGAGGTAGTCGCGAACCGTGTCGCTGTGCGCGTTCGTGGCCAGAGCAGACACGGCCTTTCCGAGGTCGAGCGCGGCCCCGCCGCCAATGGCGAATATGAGGTCGCCAGGTTGCCCGCCGCCGAGTCCTCGCAATCCGCTGACCATCGCGTCGACATCTTCCACCTCCGGCTCGCGAGAAATCGTGCCGAGATCGAAAACCGCTAGACCCGCCCCACGGAGTGAAGTCTCAATCTGGTCGAGAATCCCCGCCGACCGCAGCGACCGCGACCCACAGACGATGTACACACGACGACCTAGAGCCGCAGCTCGCTGGCCGACTTCACTGCGTCGTCCCCAGCCAAAGATGACTTGGCGGGGCATTAAGAGTTCGTACTTCATGTCGACTGGCTCCCTGTCGGAGCAGTGTGATCGAGGGGAAGTCCGTACGCCAATGAGTGAACTCCAGTGAGCGTCCGGCATGAGCTGGATGGTGAACTGCCGCAACCCGGAAAACCATCCGGCTGACACCGGACGCTCGCCAATGCAAAATCCCCTCTGGAAACCAGAAGGGATTTGAAATTCGGATTACAGAAGCTGTCCAGCCAATCAGGCGGGGGACGATGTCTCGGCCTTCTTCAGGCCGGGGATCGAGATGCCGATGATTTTGATCTGTGTGTACTTCTGGCGATGTCCGGTGTGACGACGTGAATTGTGACGACGGCGGAGCTTTTGAATCTCCAGCTTCTCGCCCTTCTTCAAGGGGATGACGACTTGAGCGGTGACGGTTGCTCCCGAGATCAACGGGAAGCCGATCACGCTGGCAGCACCCGCGTTCGCGAGCAAGACCTCGTTGAACGTCAGGGTGCCGGATGCATTGCCCGATTCACGGAGGTCGATGTCAACAACATCACCTTCGGAAACACGAATCTGGCGGCCGTCAGTTTGGATAATCGCGAACATCTCAATCGATCCTGTCGAATCCCGAGGCCCGGCTCACATGAGTTATGCTAACTCGATGCGGCGTAAGGCGTTGAGTACACAGCTCCCATTTCGTCCCGCTGAGGCCGAAATGGGAACGGAGAAGCTTATCAGATTAGCGTTTCTTGTACGAGTCCGCAGACGGAAGAAATGTCACTTCCGCCCCGATGTCGTCCAAGCCCTTGATGATCATGTGATCAGGACCGCTGTTCACGGCGGGTACGATGTTCACGAGAACGTCGTACTTTTCTTCCAGATCGATGATTTCGCGGCGTTTCTTGTTGATCAGGTATTCTGCCACACGGGCCTGAACCTCGACCTGAATCCGGGCGACATCGCGATGATTGGCCTTGGTCATCAGGGCCCGCATGACCTCGATGGCCATGCTTTCCGTCGTCTTTACCTGGCCAATGCCCCGGCAGCAAGGACAGTCCTCGTAAATGCTGCGGCGAAGTGACGGGCGAATTCGCTGTCGGGTCATCTCGATCAACCCGAACGGGCTGATGCGCAGCACCTTGGTTCTGGCGCGGTCCCGTTCCAGACATTCGCACAGCTTTCGTTCAACGGCGCGTTGATGACGTTCATCCCGCATGTCAATGAAGTCGTTGACGATCACGCCGCCCAGGTCTCGCAGCCGGATCTGCCGGGCGATTTCTGCGGCTGCGGCCATGTTGACTTGGAAGGCGTTCTTTTCCGCGTTCTCCTCAGAGTTGCGAAAGTTCCCGCTGTTCACGTCGATGGCGACCAGTGCTTCCGTCTGGTCGATCACGAGTGAGCCGCCTGCCTGAAGGGGGACTCGCCGGCTTTGAATGCGACTGATTTCCTCTTCGATCTTGTACTTGTGGAAGATCGGTTCGCGGCCTTCGTAGAGTTGGATGCGGTCGACGTGCCGGGGCATGACGACATGCATGAAGTCGCGGGCCCGTTCGAGTGCCTCCGGTTCATCGATCTGGATCGACTCGATGTCACCGGTGTAGATGTCGCGGATAGTCCGCGTGATCATGTCCGATTCTTCGTAGATCACGGCAGGCCCCTGCAGCTTAGACAACCGCTGAACCAGCGTCTTCCACAGCCGGAGCAGGTAATTCATGTCGCGGTGCAGATCCTGCGTCGAGCGATCGACACCGGCAGTGCGGACGATGAAGCCGAGCCCCTCGGGCGGAACGATCTCGCGGAGCGATTGACGGAGCCGACGGCGGACGTCTTCGTCCTCGATCTTGCGACTGACTCCCAAACGCTGCAGGCCGGGCATCAGGACCAGATAGCGACCGGGGATGCTGACATAGGTGGAGAGAGTCGGCCCCTTGGTGCCGATCCCTTCCTTGATGACCTGAACCAGGACCTCGCTGCCGCGCTGAAAGATTTCCTGAATCGGAGGCTTGTTGCGGACGCTGCGTTCGTTGATTTTTTCGCGACCACGACCCGGACGCTCCTGCTCCGGAACCAAATGCTTGTAGTACTGGTATTCCACGTCGCTGACGTGCAGAAACCCGTTGCGGCCGATCCCAAAATCGACGAACACCGCCTGGATGCTCGACTCGATATTGACGACCCGGCCCTTATAGATGTTCCCGACAATCAGTTCCTGGCTGGAGCGTTCAACATACAACTCCTCCAGCACGCCGTCTTCCACAATTGCGATCCGGCATTCTTCCGGCTGGATCACATTGATCAACATCTCTTTTTTCATGGGTGGCCTTTCGAGGGGAAAGGCGAACAGAATGCCGCATCGGGAGCGACAGGAATAATCCCACACGATCGGAATTCCGATCAGGCATGGCATCGATTCCCGCTGAGGAAATCAACCCGCTGGCTCTTCGCTGGAGCGACTCGGAATCACGATGCCGAGAACCGGCCTTCGGATCTGTCGAGTTCGCATTGATTCCGGGCCAGCGCGAAACGGGCGCTGAAACCAGATCAGGAAAAGCTGTTATTGGTCGGGAGAAATCCGGCGTCACGCTCATGACCAGCGGAAGTCCCCGCCCGGTCGCGCAATCGCCAATCCAGGTTGGAAGGCAACCTGCTTGGAGACGGGCGAGAGGGGAGAGGGTTCGATTCACGCTGACTTCAATCGAGAGCACACTGTTCGCAAACACTGAATCCAGAACGGCTCGTCACACGAGGGCATGAACCGCAAGGCTCATTCTTCCTCGTCCGATGTCGCCAACAATTTTTTCACTTCTCCGAGCAGGAACTGGTCGATTTCACGAGCCAGATCCATCTCGGAGGCCCTGACGGCAATCTCCCACGCCTTGCGGGTGGAGAGGTGCCGGATGAGTTCCTTGATTTCGGGGATCGCCTGGGGAGTCAAACTGAGTCGTTCGACACCCAAGCCGATAAACAACGGGACAAACCGTGGGTCAGAACACATCTGGCCGCAGATCGTCACGCTGATTTTGGCCTTCGCAGCCGCATCAGCCACCATCTTGATCGTGCGAAGGATCGCGGGGTCCGCGGAGTTGTAGTACCTCGCGACCGCTGGATCAGAACGATCAGCTGCCAGAGTGTACTGTATTAGGTCGTTCGTGCCGATGGAGAAGAAGGCGACCTCTTTGGCGAACTCCGGCGCCATCAAGGCTGCGGACGGAACCTCGACCATCATCCCGACCGGAATGTCGGCTTTATGGGGGATTCCCGCCTCCTGCAGGTCTTCCGCCACATCCCGCAGCACGGCCTTGGCTTCTCGCAATTCGCCGAGCGACGAAATCAACGGAAACATAATGCGCACATCGCCTTGCACTGCGGCACGCAAGATGGCTCGCAACTGGATCTTGAACCGCTCCTTGTCGTGCAAACTGACACGGATGCTACGCAGCCCCAGCTCGGGGTTGGCGAAGTCGCTAAAGACGCTCGCCATCATTCCCGGAACCTTGTCGGCCCCCAAATCGAGGGTGCGGATCACCACGGGACGATCCGGAAAAGTCTGGACCACCTCCGCATAAGCGTTGTAATGGTCCTCTTCAGTCGGCTCATCGTCGCGATTCATGTACAGGAATTCAGTCCGATACAGACCGATCCCTTCGGCTCCACGCTCGCGGCAATGTAGCGCCTCGTGTGGAAATTCAATGTTCCCGAAGATCGGGACACGAACATGATCCGCTGTGTAGCAATCCTTTTCGCTGAGTTTGACCAAGCGGCGATCCTTGGATCGCTGGATTCTGGCGGAACGTTCCGAGACGAGGATCGCATCCGCATCGGGCGAGATAATGACGCTGCCTTCATCCCCATCAACGATCACGATCTCGCCGCCGCCCACCTGATGCAGGAAGCTCCCGAGCCCGACGACAGCGGGGATTTCAAGGGCTCCGGCCAGAATCGCGGTATGGCTGGTGGGTCCTCCGACTTCCGTGGCGAATGCCTTCACGAATTTGGGATCGAGGCGGGCCGTTTGACTGGGCGTCAAGTTGTGAGCCAGGATGATTACTGGCTCGCTCAACACGAGTGGGCTGTTGGCTTGCATCCCCGACAAGTGCCGCAGCAGCCCCCGCTCCAAGTCGTGCAAATCATCCGCACGCTCCTTGAGGTACGGATTCTCCAGAGCCTGGAGCACTCGGGCCTGTCTCTGAAGCACCGCTTGCACCGCGGATTCCGGGGAGCGGTGCTGCTTCGCGATCAAGTCTTCAATTTCGCCGATGACCAACGGGTCTTGTGCGAGTTCCAAGTGAGCCTGAAAGATGGCCCCGTACTTATCACCCAATCGTGCCGCAGCTTCGTCCGCATGTGTGGAGATTTCCGAGCAGGTCTCCTGGACAGCTTTTCGAAATCGGGCAATCTCCGAGTCGACGGCCTCGATCCGAATCGTCTTACGTGAGATCGAAAAAAAATCGCGGCCCAGAACCAAGGCGGGCGCACTCGCCACACCCGGACTGACCGCGATCCCACGTTTCACCAGCATCTGTCTCTCCGGCAACTGCGGAGAGCCATGTCTCCGAGGGGGCAGGTGACTCGGCCCAGTTACCGGTCGGTCATGAACTCGTCAGCAAACAACAGCTCCAGCCGTTCTGTCAGAGCCTCTGCACCGCAGCCTTCGACTTCCAGCACCAGTTCCGTTCCACAGACAGCGCCTAACTGGATCACATCCATGATCGATTTAGCATTGGCCACGTTCGAACCGCGAATCAATTTCACCGAGCCTTTGAACTCTTTGACCGCCCGCGCGATCACCGAACAGGGCAACAAATGCAGCCCATTGGCATTTTTGACAAGCACATCACGCCGAACCAGCGTTGGTTCAGTCGGCATGGAATTGCCACTTTCAAGTTCCAAGAAGTCCGAGCCGGTTGCAACTGGCATGGCTGGCTTCCCTCCTCTGGCTAGGGTGAACACGAAATTCTCCTTGAACATTTTCCGCTCACCACAAGGCATTTCTGAAGAAGTGCCTTGTGGTCGGAAACAAACCACTCCGGGTGCCGATGCACCACACTCTGAATGATCAGACAAGGAAACCCGACGCGGGTTCAGGATCAAAACTGCTTCTCGTCCCCTTCTTTGAGCAAATCCATGACATGCTCTCTCGTCTTGGATTGCCGCAGAAAGCTGCAGAAATCGTCGCTCTTGAGATGCCGAGTGATCGTCTCCAGGCCTCGCAGGTGTTCACCTGGGCGGTCGGGTGGGGAGATCAGCAAGAAGATGATGTGGACCTTCTCTGCGTCCAGTGCTGCAAAATCCAGACCATCTACCGAAAGAGCCACGGTCGCCACGATCGAATCGACCGAAGAGTGCTTCGTATGAGGCACTGCCACACCGCGACCAATCCCGGTCGAACCTAGTTCTTCCCGCTTCATGATTGCGGAAATAATGGCATCTGTATGCTCCGCAGCCACCTTTCCAGCCAGACGCAGCGAGTTGACGATCTCTCGAATCGCCTCGTCTTTTGTAGTGGCCTTGAGGTCAGTAATCACGGCGTCAGCTGCCACGATGTCCGTCAGTTTCATCGCCATTCCTCAATCGAACCTCAGCCGAAGGACACGCAGTGTGAACTCCGACCCAGACTTGTCCGTTTTTCCGGAGAATCCCAAGGACACTTCCAAGCCCGAACTGAACTCTTGTCGAATTCGGTATCTTAAGGGCGATTGTCCCGAACCGCCACCACTCCCCAGACCGTTTTCTTTCGCAATTCTGGATGCTGCCGCCACTCAGGTGGTCGCATCATCCTTCGCGTATTCGTTCAGTGGCAGGTCACGGCGGTGATCCTGGACCTTTTCTTTGTACTTGGTGATCTGATGTTCCATCTTGTGCAGAGCTTGGTCGAACGCCGCAACGACTTCGGGCCCTTCGTGTGACGCGACGAAATCGTGCTTGTGCTCTGCATCAACCTGGATTTCGACTTTCACATGGTCTGCCACCTTCAAATCGATCGTGACCACGATGGCGGTCACACGCTCGAAGTAGGTCAAAAGTTTCGCAGATTTCTGAGAAATCACTTCGCGGACTTCGTCGCGGATGTGTCCATGACGACAGGCAATCTGAATCTGCACGGGTGTCCCCTTCACTTCTTTGGCGAGTCATTCCTCGATGCGTTGTCCAGAAGCAAGCAACATCAATTGCGTTTCCCACAATCACAATGCCTGCTCCGTGAGAGCCAGTCTAGGACACGATGACTCTGGCGGGAAGTGCCTTCCCCCCCCGGCAGCAATTTCCGTCTCAATTGTCCTGTCCGGAGGGAATGCACGGACCAATCATTCAAGTGGATGCGATCTCAACATTTCCCACTGCAATCTCGCGAATCCGAGCCAGCAAATCACTCACAGTCGACAAAGTCGTCAGTGGATTGATCACTGTCATACGGAGATAGGCCACGCCATCAATCGTCGTCTGTGACAGATAGAAGTCGCCCGATTCAATGAGCTGCCGCCGTATCTCTCGATTCAATATGTTGCTCTGCGACAACTCCTCCGCCCCAATCACACAGCGAAACACCACGATATTACACTGCGGGCGGAACGGAGCTTCGAACCCTGGCTGCCCCCGCAAGAGGTGCCAGACCTCATCTGCTAAATCAAAAGTGGCATCGATCAGGTCTGCGAACACACTCGGACCATATGTACTCCACACCCCCCACAGCCCGAACGCAGCAGCCCGCTTCGTACATTCCATGGTCATCAGACCGCAATCGAACTCCGCCATTCCCGGTGCCGACGGATCGAACAAATACGGGGCGTCCTGCTGAAACGCAGAGAACCGATGGGCCGCCTGTTTGTAGAACACAAACGCGCACAACGCAGGCACATGCATCATCTTGTGCGCGTCGCAAATCAGGCTGTCAGCTCGTCCCAAACCGCTCACCAGATGCCGATGCTTCGAGCTAAACGCCGCAGCTGCTCCATGCGCGGCGTCCACGTGCAGCCAGACACCGTAGCGTTCGCAGAGATCGGCAATCGCATCCAGCGGGTCGAATGCTCCAATGGGGGTGGCACAAGCACAGGCCACGACGGCCGTCACCGGAATGTTTCGGTCTTGGCATGAGCGCAGCATCTCTTCCAGAGAGTCGGGAGACATCCTTCGCTGGGAATCGAGGCCGACGCGAAGGACTTGATTCGTGCCCATTCCCAGAATCCCGGCAGCGCGGGCAATGCAGTAATGTGAGTCTTGTTGAACCAGGAGGACCGGCGGAGCCGCGAGCGCTGCCATCCCGGCTTTCCAGCTTTCCCCATGCACCACATTCCGGGCAGTGAGCAGCGCGGTCAGGTTCGCAATCGATCCCCCGCTAGTGATCAGTCCCGCGAACTCTCCCGTCGGAAGGCCAATCACCTCACCCAATCGCTGAATCAACGCCCGCTCGATCGCGGTCGCCCACGGCCCCATCTCGTAGACCGCCATAACTTGATTGGTGATTGTCCCGACCGCGTCAAACACTCCCGCCAAGGGCAGTGGTCCCGGAACCTGATGACCAATGTAGCGAGGGTGGTGCAGGTTTTGCCCGCTCTGCAAGCACTCGCCAATCAACGAACGAATGCGATCAGCGATGGACTGTGTGGCTGAGGGGGCCTCGTCCAGGCGATCCCGAGCCCGACTAATTTTCTCCAGCGGATGCGACCAATTCTGCACTGGCCCCTGCCCTGCCAGCACTCTTTCGAAGTGAGCCTTGAGCAATTCCACAGCTGAGTCGATCGCGCTGGAAAATTCGCCAGGTGAGAAGAGAGGACGCAAGCGTTCGGGCGGAGTACTCACAGACTGGAATCCACAATTCAATGGTGAGACGGCATCAGCCAGTTGGGCAATGCACCAGCGAGAATCTTCCCCAAAGCGACACAGATCGCAAGCCGGACAGCGATCTGCTTCATGTAAATCATCACATCGCAAGCCTTGCCTCGTGGTTCAGTGAACACGGAATTCTGTTGGCTATGTGGGGATTTCTGACCGCGCGCCACCCTCGCCGACTCCTGTTGCTCCGTTTCTCGGCTTTCTGTTATCACTCGCTTTCCACGTGTGTGGCCGAATCTGCCGAATGCCATTCGGTGACGTTGACAAGGATGTCAGCGAGGTCGTCAGGGAGTTGACACTGTGAGCAGTCCGAATACCTATTCTCTCCGCATCCTGTTCGTCGATGATGAACCCGGCCTTCGCCTCGTCATCAAGAACGAACTGCAGAAGCAGGGACACGAAGTCACCGTCGCCGAAGACGGCGCAGCTGCCATTCTGCTGCTGGATGATCACCGCTACGACTGCGCGATCATCGACCTGAAAATGCCCAACGTCGACGGCTGGGGAGTCATCGACCATTTGAAAAAGGTCGCCCCCGAGACGGACTTCATCATCTCGACCGGGCACGGCAACATGCCCGAGGTCATCAAGGCGCTCCACCTGGGTGCCTTCGACTTCGTGCCCAAGCCCGCCAACCTCACCACGATCTCGACAGCGGTCAACCGCGTCGTATCCAAGCATCAGCTGCGAAACTGCACGCTGGCCCTGCAGAGCCAGGTCAAGTCCGCCTGCGGGACGACCGACATCATTGGGGAAACCCAGTCGATGAGCCGGGTGAAGAACTTGATCAACAAGATCGGCCCGACCGATTCCAATATTCTGATCCTCGGCGAGACGGGCACGGGCAAGGAACTGGTCGCCCGCCGGATTCACGAAGTCAGCACTCGTGCGAACATGCCGTTTGTCGCAGTGAACTGCGGGGCCTTGCCCGAACACCTCGTCGAGAGTGAACTCTTCGGTCACAAGAAGGGTGCCTTCACCGGAGCGGAAACCGCTCGTAAGGGCCTGATCGAAATCGCCAAGGGCGGCACGCTCTTCCTCGACGAACTCGGCGAGCTCGACAAGCACATGCAAGTCAAGATGCTCCGCTTCCTGGAGTCCGGGGAGCTGCGCCGTGTCGGTGAGAACGAGACGATTCACGTCGATGTCCGCATCGTCTGTGCCACGAATCGCAACTTGCAGGACATGGTCTCCGAAGGCAGTTTCCGGGAAGATTTATTTTTCCGCGTGAACACCTTCGAGATCCGCCTGCCTCCACTGCGCGAACGCAAAGAAGACATCCCCGCCCTCGCCCGGACGCTGATCGCGCGGCACATGAAGCGGCTGGAAATCCCGGAAGACATCCTGGCTCCCGAGACAGTCTCCTTACTGCGGGCACACGACTGGCCGGGAAATGTCCGCGAACTGGGGAACGCGATCGAACACGCTGTGATTCTGTCGGACGGCAAGACGATCCACGCCGAAGACCTGCCGACCAGCGTCGGCGGTCGAGCTTCACGCGCTCAATCTCGCCCATTTCTCGTGACGAATTTTGCACACGCGTTGACCCTCGACGACATCGAGGAAGAAGTCATCCAGCAGACTCTCGAAAAGTACAAGGGGGACAAGCCTGCTGTCGCAGCGGAACTCGGCATCGCGCTGAAGACGCTGTACAACAAGATCAACCTGTACCAGTCCCGCCAAAAGCTGTCCGCGTAGCCGTCCCCGCATCGTTGAGACCACAGTTTTCGCCGGACGCTCGCAAAAAGCGGGAGCCATGGCGATAGTTGCAACTGGTTGTTCAGTTGTGGAAGAACCCTGCTCGCTGGTGGAGTCAGCTGAGTAATTGATGACATGGAGGTTTTGCCAGCGCGACCTACGGGACGCGAGGGTGACTTAAGATTTCTTGATGAATTGGTTGCCTCCATGGCCAAGTACAAGATTGCAATCATCGGCAGCACCGGTCGCGGGGACTACGGGCATGGGCTCGACAGTGTGTGGAAGGACATGCCCGACTGCGAAGTGGTCGCCGTCGCAGACCCTGTTCCTGCGGGCTTGGAAAAGGCTCTCCCCCGGACGGGAGCGGCCCGAGGATATGCCGACTACAAAGAGATGCTCGAAAAAGAACGTCCGCAAATTGTGGCCGTTTGTCCTCGCTGGATCGACCGGCATCGCGACATCATGCTCGCCTGTGCCGAATACAGCTGTCACATGTATGTGGAGAAGCCGTTCTGCCGCACACTGGGCGAGGCGGATGAAATTATGCGGGCCTGCGAGATGCGGCATCTGAAGGTCGCCATCGCCCACATTAGCCGCTACTCGCCCCAGTTAATGCAGGTCCGACAGCTGACTCAGGCGGGTGAAATCGGCGATATACTAGAGATTCGTGCTCGCGGCAAAGAGGACCACCGCGGCGGCACGGAGGACCTCTGGGTGCTGGGGACACACATCCTTGATCTCATGCGGGCGTATGCAGGCGATCCAGTGTCGTGCTTCGCGACCCTCTCACAAGGCAAGGCAAAGGCGACTCGCGAGCAGGTTGTTCCGGGCAACGAGGGTCTTGGTCCGCTATTGGGGGATCGCGTGGATGCGATGTACCGCTTTTCGAGCGGCATCACCGGTTATTTTGCATCGCAGCGCGGAGCCGGGGGAAACCCGAACCGCTTCGGCCTGCGAATCTATGGCACGAAGGGGGTTATCGATCATACCAGCGGATACGGAAACCCCGCATCCCTGGTGAACGATCCGCACTGGTCGGGACCGAAAGGGAGTCCGCAGTGGAGGGCGATCACCAGCAACGGCATCGACCAGCCAGAGACTTTGACCGCATTCGATTATACGGGTGGAAACCCCGCAGCGGCCCGCGACCTGATTCAGGCGATCGAGCAGGACCGCGAGCCGAAGTGCTCGATGAAGGACGCTCGGGGCGCAATCGAGATGGTACTAGCCGTGTTTGAGTCGCATCGTCACGGACAGGAAGTGGCCCTGCCGTTGACTAATCTGGAGCATCCGCTCGCAGGCTGGTGATCGCAATCCCCCTCGCACGCGGATGCTTCAATCGACTTCAGGCCAGCGGGGACAAATCACAACAAGCATCACTGGGGCTCGTCCCCTTGGTTCCCGCGATTGTGTGTAATCGTACCGGACAGGGGCAAGAACCACCTCGACGAGCTAGCGGTCAATTTCGCCCATCACGATGTCAAGCGAGCCGACGATGGCTGGAATGTCGGCGATCAGGATGCCTTCGCACAGCGGCCCGGTGACCGAGAGGTTGCAGAAGCAAGAGCTTTTCGCGCGGGCGCGGAGCGGTTCGGCCTGGCCATCGCCGACGATATAGAACCCCATCGATCCCTTGGGACATTCCGTTTCGAGATAGCACTCGTCGGCGGGCAACTTCGTCGACATCTTAAACGGAACGCGGAACGTCCCCTGAGTGGATGGGTACTTGGCGATGGATTGCCTTACCAGGCCGATCGACTGAGTGACCTCTAGCATCCGCACGAAGAAGCGGCACCAGTTGTCGCCGAGGATCACTTCGCTTGGGATGTTCTTGACCCCGGCGAATGGGGCAAACGGGACATCAAATGTGTAGCCCTCGTACATCCGGGTGTAGATCGGCTCACCATCTCGCCGCAGATCGTAATCGACGCCGCTGCCACGCAAGACTGGGCCAGTGCAGCCGTAGCTGATCGCCATCTCGCCCGACATGACGCCGCTGCCAGCTGTGCGCTTGATGAAAATTGAGTTGCGGGTCAGCAGGGTGTGGTACTCAAAGATTCGTTTTTCGAGCCACTCCAGGAACATCAGGCAGGCATCGGTCCATGACATCTTCAGGTTCGGGCTGTTGCCAGTCAGCGAGGCCAGACCGGGTGGAATCGTGATCTGCGTGGGCAGATCGTGCGTCGCACCCCCGATGGTGATGTAGCTGTAGGTCAGGCGGGCTCCGCACAGTTCCTCGAACAAATCGAGAATGATCTCGCGTTCGCGGAACGCATACAGGAACGGGCTAAACGTCCCCAGATCGAGGCCATACGCCCCCATGCCGACGAGATGGCTCGCGATCCGTCCCAGTTCGGCGATCATCACGCGGAGGGTCATCGCCTTATCCGGCACCTCCATCTTCAACAGCTTTTCATAGGTCAGTGCCAGACCCAGATTCATGTTCATCCCGGCCAGATAGTCCATCCGGTCGGTGTAGGGAATCCACTGCGGCCCGTTCAGGTTCTCACCGATCTTCTCGGCACAGCGGTGCAGATACCCCAAGTGCGGCGTCGTCTCATGCACAACTTCGCCGTCGGTCCGCAGCAACAGCCGCAGCACGCCATGCGTACTCGGGTGCTGGGGTCCCATATTGACGAGCATCTCGTCAGTACGGACATCAAACTCAACAATGCGGGGGTCTTCGAGAGTGGTGGACATTGTGTTGTCTTTTCCAACCGAACCGAGTTGTCGGCCTACCGACGCCGGGTGTTAAATTGCAGCGGTGCAACCAGTTTTAACAGCCTACTGCCCGCGAACGCCGTGGTACTCTTCGGGGAACTCGTAATCCTTCCGCAGCGGATACCCTTCCCAGTCATCGGGACAGAGAATGCGGACGAGATTGGGGTGGCCGAGGAATTGGATGCCCATCAGGTCGTAGGCTTCGCGTTCGTGCCAGTCGGCGATGGCCCAGACGTGCGAGACAGTCGGCACCTCGGGCAGTTGACCGGGCTGGTTGTCTTTCCACCGGCTGGAGAGCAGCGTCTTAATGACGGTGCGGTGCTTGAGCTTGAAGCTGAACAGGTGGTAGATGACTTCGATGTGCGGCTGGTAGGGAAACTTGGCGGCCAGCTTGGCGTCGGTTTCAAGGAAGTCGGTGGCGCTCAGGTTGTTGAGTGAGTCGAAGGCCAATTCCGGGTCCGACTTCAGAAAGGCCGCCACCTCGGCGATGGCAGCAGGGGCGACCTCGAT
>JAYWHX010000082.1:0-13792 GCA_043777375.1 Planctomycetota bacterium
AACCGGCAACTTGCGTCGCTCTAAGATCTCCTGCTCGTCAAACACCACCTGCTGATCCAACTGCCCCACCACCGTCGGACCACCCCGCACTGCCCAGGTGGTCATGATTGTGTAGAGCCAGGAGTCATTCTGATACCACGGTTCAACCTGCGTGAACGTGACGCGGCCCTTTTTGTAGGCCAGTGTGACCAATGCCGGTTGATCCGGATAGGAATCACCCGCGCCCCGCTGCAGGAATGTGACATGGGGGGGACTCACTACGAAATTCCCCGCGCTGACCATCTTGTTCTCGGGGGGGATAATCGCCTCAAAGCCTTTGAAGAGGAGTTCCGTGCGTTCTGGAATTGTTTGGTATTTTTGGCCATGATAATGCCCCGTCGAGATTCCAAACCGCTGCAGATGCTCACTGTTGCGACCATTAAATGCCCCGAAGATCATGAGGTGTCCCCCGTTGGCGACAAATCGTTCGAGTGGATCGAAGTCGGCAGGGGCCTTGGCTCTCTCAAAACTATCCATGCAATTGGACCCACCCACGATCAGGTGATACTCCGAATAGTCTTGAATCTTAGAGTCGAACCAATCCATTTGATCAAACTTGATCTTGTTCTCCAGCAGAATCTTCTTGTGAGGATCAACTTCTGCCACGTTCATCACCAGCAGAACCCGTTGGTGGGGAGAACGATACATGAGCGGCAAAACGAGTGGCTTGATCACCGCAGCTGACGATCCCGCTGGCTCGCCCTGAGCGAGCAATCGCGAGCTGCATCCCAGCCCGATGATCACACCGGCCAGCATCGCGAATAGCACAAATCTTGACATGAAAATCATCCTGCGTTGTGCCTGCCCCTTGATGCATCGGGGGCGAGGTCTCTGGGACATGTCGACCAACACAGACGCAGTTGGCTGACTGCACTCTCATCCAGGAAGAGACTATCTCATCGACAACCTGTGGGCAAACCTGTTCTGCGAGTCGGCCTCAAGGTAGACTGACCTCGACTTCTTAAGGAGACATGTGATGGTTCGCGCTTTGGTGGGTTGGTTGTGTCTGATGGCTTTCACGAGTGTCGTGTCAGCGGAGTGGAAGCCCGCTGGGTCGCGGCTGATGACTCGGTGGGCGAAGGATGTCGATCCAGCGAATCCACTGCCTGAGTACCCGCGTCCGCAGTTTCAGCGGGAGACGTGGCAGAGCCTGAATGGGCTGTGGGACTACGCGATTACGGACAAGACGTCTGGCATTCCGGAGAAGTGGGACGGGCAGATTCTGGTTCCGTTCGCGGTCGAGTCAGCTCTCAGCGGAGTCGGCAAGACGATCGGACCGGATCAGGTGCTCTGGTATCGGCGGAAGTTCACCGTGCCTGACACAGAAGCCTGGAAAGACCACCGCATCCAGCTGAACTTCGGGGCGGTCGACTGGGCGTGCTCGACGTATTTGAATGGCAAGGAGCTGACCTGGGGACGGCATACCGGCGGGTACGACCCGTTCAGTATGTATCTCGACATGCCGGAAGTGGACCTAAAGCGTGGTTCCAGTGGGGCCGACATTCCTGTCGGCCAAAGCGGCGAGAATGAACTCATCGTGCGCGTTTCCGACCCAACCGATGGCAGCTTCCAACCGCGTGGGAAACAGGTCAACAAGCCCGAGGGAATCTGGTACACATCGGTCACGGGAATTTGGCAGACGGTGTGGATTGAGCCAGTGCCGATGAGGCCGATTGCGACGATTAAGATCGTGCCAAACGTCGACCAGAAATCGGTGCGAGTCGACGTGTCAGCTGGGCTGGAGACGAAAGAGCCGAGAGCGACCAACGTACTCGTGGAAGTGATTGATGGCGAACATGTCGTGGCTCAAGGCAAGGGGGTCAATGAACGTGGCCAAATCGGTCTCGACATCTCGATCCCGGAGCCGAAGCTGTGGTCGCCAGACAGTCCGCATCTGTATGGATTGCGAGTGACGCGACTTGATGACATCTTTCGACCGAAGAAGAGTGGTGAAATCACTGTTGACTCCGTCACCAGTTACTTCGGCATGCGAAAAATCGCGATGCAGAAGGATGCCAAAGGCGTCAACCGCATGCATCTGAACAATAAGCCCGTGTTCCAATTTGGCCCGCTCGATCAAGGCTGGTGGCCGGATGGGCTGTACACGGCTCCAACAGACGAGGCACTGAAGTTCGACATCGAGATGACCAAGCGGCTCGGCTTCAACATGGCTCGCAAGCATGTGAAGGTCGAGCCGGATCGCTGGTACTACTGGTGCGACAAGCTCGGGCTGCTCGTCTGGCAGGACATGCCCAGCGGTGACACGAACGCTCCGTGGGACCCGGTCGGCGGCCACGACAACACCGAGATGACGCGAACCCCGGAGTCGTCCGACAACTACAATAAAGAGTGGAAGGCGATCATGGACGCTCTCCACAACCACCCGTCGATCGTCATGTGGGTGCCGTTCAATGAAGCCTGGGGCCAAGCGAATACCGTGGCTGTCACGAAGTGGACGATGGAGTACGACCCGTCCCGACTCGTGAACTGTGCTTCGGGTGGGAACGATTTCCCCGTCGGGCATGTACTCGATGTCCATCGCTACCCCGGACCGTTTCTGCCGAAGGTGACTCCAGAACGCGCTGCTGTACTCGGTGAGTACGGAGGCCTCGGACTGCCGGTCGAGGGGCACACGTGGCTCGACAAGGGGAACTGGGGTTACCGGTCGTTCGAGTCGAAAGAGGCTCTTGCCGATGCCTACGAGCAACTCGCCTTTCAACTCCCCGAGATGATCGGCAACGGCCTGACAGCTGCGATTTATACGCAGACGACGGATGTGGAGATCGAGACCAATGGTCTGTTCACGTATGACCGCGAGGTGCTGAAGTTCGAAGAAAAGCGGATGCGAGAGGCGAACCTGCGGGTCTACGGACCGCCGCCGACATTCAAGACTTTGGTTCCGACTTCGGAGGAGACGGAGCAGATGTGGAGGTATTCGACTGAGAATGAGGCTCCGGCGGGTTGGGAGACCGCGAATTTCGATGACAGTCGGTGGAAGTTGGGCCCAGCTGGCTTCGGCAACCTGAATCCACCGGGCAGCCACGTGCGCACGACCTGGGATACCTCGGATATCTGGGCTCGCCACAACTTTGAGATCAAGTCCGTCGACGACATCCAGAACCTCGGCCTGCGGATGCACTACGACGAGGACACCGAGGTCTACCTCAATGGGGTCAAGATCGCCGAGACGCTCGGCTACACGGTGAACTATGTCATCGTCCTGACGAATGCCGACGCGAAAGGGGCTCTCAAAGTGGGCCAGAACTTGCTCGCGATTCATACCCATCAGACCGGCGGCGGGCAGTATATCGATGTCGGCATCGTCGATCTGCGGTATGAGAAATGACCATGAACTTGAGATCGGAAGGAGATCCCAGCTGATTGGCCTCAAGCTTCGCTCGGAACGGAGGAAGAGATTCGACATCTCCCCATAGCAGAAGTCGTAAGACTTTTGCCGACCCGTTGAAATGGAGTACGATGCCAGCAGAATTCTCACGAATTCTGCTACGGTGGCCGTGACATTCCCCAGCGCTCAAGAGTCTCTCCATGAGTCGTCATTCCGATCTGCAACGCGTCCTCGATCTCGGCATCGTCGCGATCATTCGGGCCCCCAGCGGAGATCAGCTGGTTGAGGTGGCTGAAGCGCTCTACGCGGGCGGCGTCGATGTGATTGAGATCACGTTCACTGTCCCTCGGGCGATTGAAGTGCTGGCGGAGGTTAGCCGCAAGCTCGGGAACAAGATCCTGCTTGGAGCCGGGACCGTCCTCGACTCGGAAACCGCCCGAGCTGCGATGTTGGCCGGGGCTGAGTTCATCGTGACTCCCGCCGTTCGGCCCGCAGTGATTGAGATTTGCAACCGCTATGACAAGGTGGTGATGAGCGGAGCCTTCACCCCGACCGAGGTGCTGCATGCGTGGGAGTGCGGGTCGGATGTCGTCAAGGTCTTCCCCGCAGAGATCGGCGGACCGATGCACCTCAAGGCATTAGCCGGACCGTTCCCTCAAATTCGCCTGCTGCCAACGGGCGGCGTCAACCTGAACACGCTGTCCGATTTCGTGAAGGCGGGAGCCTGTGCCGTCGGACTGGGCAGCTCGCTTGTGACGAAAGAGTACTTGGCAAACCGGGACTACGCGGGGATGCAAAAGCTAGCTGAGGCGTATGTCGCCAAGGTCAAAGAAGTGCGCGGCCTGTAATCCTCGTGGGATAGGCTTCCAGCCTGTCTTTTTCTGAACATGACAGGCTGGAAGCCTATCCCACGGGTCTGAACAGTCCGTCTCGGTTCAATAGGCCTTCAACTCAATAGGCTTCCCCATGCCTCTCCCTCGCATGTACCGCATTCGCCAGTCCTTCGACACGCCCCGTTTAGGCGATGTCCGGGCCGAGGTGCAGAAGCAACTGGCCTCTCTGGAACTCGGTCGCCGCGTGAAGCCCGGTGAGACAGTCGCCATTACCGTGGGCAGCCGAGGCGTGGCCAACGTCGCGATGATCACGCGTGAGATTGTCCAGCACTTTGCCGCGCTCGGTGCCAAGCCTTTCGTCGTGCCCGCCATGGGCAGCCACGGGGGAGCCTCAGCTGCGGGGCAACGGGCGCTGATCGAAAGCTTTGGCGTCACGGAGGAATTCCTCGGTTGTCCGATCAAAGCGACGATGGAAACCGTCATCATCGACAAGACGCCGCAAGGCATTCCGGTTCATTTCGACAAGAACGCCAGCGAGGCGGATCACGTCTTCATCGCCAACCGCATCAAGCCACACACGATGTTCGTCGGCCCCATCGAGTCCGGCCTGCACAAGATGATGCTAATCGGACTGGGCAAGCATGCCGGGGCGGTCATCTATCACCGGGCGATTAAGTCGTACACGTTCCTGGAAATCATCCGCGCGGTGGCTGATGTGGTGGTGAAACGCTGCCGCGTACTTGGTGGGTTGGGGATCGTCGAGAATGCCTTCGAGGAAACCGCCCTCGTCGAGGGAGTGCCGGTCGAGAAGTTCTACGAGCGCGAGGTCGAACTGTTGGAGAAGGCCCGCGCGTGGATGCCACGGTTGCCACTGAATGACATCGATCTGCTGGTCGTCGACGAGATCGGCAAGGAGATCAGCGGCACCGGCATGGACACCAACATCGTGGGCCGCAAGTTTAACGACCACGCCGCCACGCCCGACGATGCCACCAACTGCCGCCGCATCTTTATTCGTGGTTTGACTGAAAAGACACACGGCAACGGAACAGGCATCGGCCTCTGCGAATTCACGAACCGCCGCACCGTCGAGGCTCTCGACATTGATTCCACCACCGTAAACTGCGTCACAGCTGGGCACGTGACAGCTGCGATGATCCCGGTGAATTTCGTGACTGATCGCGAAGTCGTCAACACTGCCTTAAAGACCCTCGGATTGACCGAGCCCGAGGACGCCCGCGTCGTGCAGATTCGCAATACGCTGCTGCTGGAAGAGATGCTGGTCAGCGAAAGCTGCCTGCCGCAATTAGAGGGCAACCCGCGAGTGAGCATCCTCAGCGGGCCGCATGATTGGGAATTCGACGGAGCCTCGAATCTGGTCGACGTGGGCGCAGGACACTGAGTGCGGACAAGTAACTCAAGCCATCGGCTGGTGATGGCCTTCCGTAACTTCAGTCGCCTGAGTGCGTGCAACCCGCGTTCTGGCGAACGCAGCTACGAAAGACTGGTCAACGATTTTCTGTCTGGTGCCTGGGTCCTAATTCCGATCTTTCTTCCCCCTTCGCGTCCTCCGCGCCCTTCGTGACCTTTGTGTCCAAATCCGGTGAATCCTCATTGAGACTCATTCATGAACTCGCCCAGTGTGCCTATGCCGACGTATGTGGTGTTTTTGGGATCACCTTCAGAGAGATCAAGGTCACTTGTGGCCTTCATCACTGGATACTGACGATGAATGAATCTGCATGGGAGTCAGGCGAGGGGAATTGAACACAAAGGTCGCGAAGGATGGCAGGTTTCTCTGCAAGCGGTGAACACTCGAAAGAGGAGGAACCTATGTTCTGGTCGGGCATGGTCTACCCCATGGGATTTGTCGGATTCGGGATGTGGTTCATGGCAGCGTCCCTGATCCTGTTCCGGGCGATGTCTGTACTCAGGTCACCTTGGCGTCTTGTGATCGCGGCTTCGGCACTGCTGTCCATGATCGGTTATGGACTTTTGTGGATTGCACATGACATCGGATCGAGCGTTCTGCGTTGGGTGGGGACTCACTCAGTGATCGATGTCTGATGGCCACCCGCTCGGCACGCCGACCTCCGATTGATCCGAATCTTCTTCCGGTCTATGGTTCTCACTTGGTGAAAGCAACACGCAACTCCAGTCACTCAGGACGGACCCTTATGATCAGCGCAGCCCAGCGGTACTTTGAACAGGCAGCCACCATTCTCGGGATGGGAGCCAGTGAGCAGAAGCTGTTGCTCACTCCGCTGCGAGAAGTCCGAGTCCAGGTCGCGATGCGGATGGACGATGGCCAGTTGGCGACCTTTACCGGATATCGTATTCAGCACGACAAGGCTCGCGGGCCGATGAAGGGTGGTCTGAGGTTTCATCCCGAGGTCAACTCGGCAGAGGTTCTCGAACTCGCCTCGCTGATGACCTGGAAGACAGCTGTGGTCAACCTGCCGTATGGGGGGGCGAAGGGCGGGATCTCGGTCGACCCTAAGACATTGAGCATCGGCGAACTGGAACGGATCACCCGCAAGTTCATTGACGAGATCCACGAAGTCATTGGTCCCGACCAGGACATCCCCGCACCCGACATGGGCACGAATGCGCAGGTCATGGCCTGGATCGAAAACCAGTACGAGAAGTATCACGGCTACAGCCCCGGCTGCGTGACTGGAAAACCAGTCGAGATGCACGGGATCGATGGGCGCGAAGAGGCGACCGGCCGCGGTGTGGCTATCGTTTTGCAGGCGACGCTCGCCAAGCTAAAACGCCCACTCAAGGGGATCACCGTTGCCATCCAGGGGTTCGGCAATGTTGGCTCCTTCGCGGCCCGCATCCTGCATGACATGGGAGCCAAGATTGTGGCTGTGTCAGATGTCTCTGGCGGTATTCGCAATCCGCTAGGGCTCGATATCGAGGCGTTACAGGCTCATGTCGCCCAGCTGAAGAACGTCTCCAGCTTCCCCGGAAGCCAGCCGATTTCGAATGAGGAGCTGCTCGCCACCGAGGCAGAGGTTTTGATTCCCGCAGCGCTGGGTGGTGTCCTCACCGGTGAGAACGCGAAAGCGGTTCGTGCCAAGATCATCATCGAAGCGGCCAACGGACCGACCACCCCGGAAGCTGACGAGATCTTCAACCAGCGCGAACTGGTTGTGGTGCCGGACATCCTCGCCAATGCGGGCGGCGTGACAGTCAGTTACTTTGAATGGGTTCAGAACCGCCAGCACTTCAAATGGGAACTGGCCGACGTGCGCGACAAACTCGCCAAGCAGATGACGCGGGCGTTTGATGACGTGTGGAGCATCGCCACCGAGAAGAAAGTGCCACTCCGCACAGCTGCATATCTGCTGGGCGTGGGACGAGTGGCGCGGGCGACCAAGCTGGCGGGGATTGAGTAGCAGTCCGACTGAGGGAGGGAGGGCGAAGCTACTGCTGAGCCGCGAGTTGGGGACCACGTATTCTGGCATGCACGGCTCAGCAGGAGCTTCGCCCTCCCGACGCGGGCATTCGCTACGCGATGATGTCTTGGATCACCTTTCCGGCCACGTCGGTGAGCCGGAAATTGCGACCGTTGTACTTGTAGGTCAGCTTCTCGTGGTCGAGACCGAGCAGGTTGAGGATGGTTGCGTGGATGTCATTCAGGTGGGCTTTGTTCTCGACAGCGCGGTAGCCGATGTCATCGGATGACCCGTACGTCGTCCCGCCCTTAATCCCACCACCGGCCATCCAGAGAGAGATGCAGTTCGGGTTGTGATCGCGACCGGGCTTGGCTCCCAGCTGGGCGATGGGCAGGCGACCAAACTCACCACACCAGATCACGAGTGTGTCGTCGAGTAGCCCGCGATGAGCGAGATCAGTGAGCAGGGCGCCAACCGGTTGATCGGTCTCTTTGGCAAACCCAGAGTGATTGCCTTCGATGTCGGCGTGCCCGTCCCACGACATCTGATTGTCCATCCCGCCGGAGTAAATCTGCACGTAACGCACGCCGCGTTCCAGCATGCGCCGAGTGGTCAAGCATTGGCGAGCAAAAGCATCGCACGGTTCAACACCGATTCCGTACATGTCCTGAATGTGCTTTGGTTCGGAGGCGAGGTCGAGGGCTTCCGGGGCAGCTGTCTGCATGCGATAGGCGAGTTCGAAACTCTCGATACGAGCAGCCAGTTCACTCTCGTGGGGGAGCTGTTCGAGGTAGTTTTGGTTGAGCTGTTTAAGGAGGTCGAGCTGGCCGCGCTGGGCTTCATTCGTCATCTCGCCCGCGCGGACAAGGTTATCAATCGCAGCTCCTTGAGGCTTCAAGTGTGTGCCTTGATAAACACCAGGCAGGAAGCCTCCGCTCCAGTTCGCGGCGTGCCCCTTGGGAAGTCCGCGTCCCTTGGGATCGCTGAAGACTACGAAGGCGGGCAGGTTGCTGCTTTCGCTGCCCAGACCGTACGTGACCCATGACCCGACGCAGGGATACCCCATGCGGGGAATTCCGGTGTTCATCGCAAACAGGGCAGGGGAGTGGTTATTCGATTCGGTATGAGCGGAATGAATAAACGCCATGCGGTCGGCGTGCTCGCCAATGTGTGGGAAGATGGAAGAGATCATCTTGCCGCACTGCCCGCGCGGGGTGAACTCGAACGGTGACTTCATCAGATTGCCGACAGCATCTTTAAAGAAGCCAGTCGTGCTCTTGAATTCGGGGTCGAATTCCTTGATTGACTTGCCGTTCCATTTTTCCAATGCCGGTTTGTAGTCCCATGTATCTACCTGGCTGGGCCCGCCATTGGCGAAGATCCACACAACTCGTGTGGCCTTGGCATCGAAGTGCGGCTTGATGGGAGCCAGTGGGCTGAGCGACCGGTCGCCAAGTCCATTCGGTGCGGCGACTGCATTGGAAAGCAGCCCCTCTTGAGCCATCAGCCCAGCCAGCCCGAGCATGCCGAATCCGCATCCCGCTCGATGAAGGGCTTCGCGACGGCTGATGAATGGAATGGACATGCCTGCTCTCCGGTCGATGACACCTCTCACGCAACAGGATTAGTTTATCAGACTTCGAGTACGCAGGCAGTACCACCATGCGGGAAATATGGCCGGATGCCCCGGTCTGACTCGCAAATTCACAGGACGACATCGCCTACAGTGCGGCGCGGGCTTGTCGAGAGTGGACGGCTTCGACCAGATATTCCAGAACCTCTTCCGGTGTCTGATCCGTTGTATCGACGATCAGGGCGTCGTTCGCCGGGCGGAGCGGGGCGATCTCTCGCATTTCGTCGCGGTCGTCCCGCTCCTTTTGCAGGCGGACCAGATCCTCCATCTCGATCAACTGACCCGCATCGGACATTTCGCGGTGCCGTCGCAAAGCTCGTTCTCTCGGATCGGCGGTGAGGAAGAACTTGCAGTCTGCGTCGGGAAAGACAATGGTCCCCTGATCGCGGCCTTCGCTCACGATATCGCGGCCCTGAGCGACATCGCGTTGTTGCTGGACAAGAGCCTCTCGCACAGCAGGATCTTGAGCGACGATCGATGCGGCGTGGCTGACCTCTGGTGTGCGGATCGATCCCGAGATGTCTCGACCATCGCAGACCACGTGCCCAGAGAGAGCCTCGATCTTGACCGAGGCAGCTGTTCGTGCGGCCAGTCCTTGGTCTCCAGAGTCCCAGCCCTTCTCCAGACAACACAACGCCACGGCGCGATACATCGCACCGGTGTCAAGAAAATCGAATCCGAGGCGTTCTGCGAGCTGTCGAGCCGCAGTGCTTTTTCCGACCCCTGCGGGTCCATCAATCGTAACAATCATCGTGCGAACGGCTCAGGGCTGTGGGGAAGCGTCATGTGCTTATCCTAACGGATCGCGAGTCACTCGTCTTGCGACCGTTTTAATTCATTGAGGAACCCTGAAAGTCTCGTCGCTCAGTAAGCCACGGCTGACTGAATCCGGCCGGTCTCACGAATGTAAAAAGCACTCTGGTCGGTGTATGCGAGCAGAGTGCCTTAAGTTCGTCGGACTGTTGTACTCGACTAGAGTGCCAGTCAGATTGGGGCTTAGAAGAATCCACCTCCACCGCCACCGCCACCGCCAAATCCACCACCCCCACCCCCGCCAAATCCGCCACCATTATTGCCGTTTCCGGCCCCGTTGAGGGTGTGACGCATATACATGGATTCGGCTTCCATCGAGTTGTAGCCCGGTCCGTAGGAGGTGGAGACCACGGTCCGCTGCTGGGCGTCTGGGTTCCCAAGGTCAGACAAGACTTGAGCCACGACGTTGCGACGCAGCATGTCGAGTTCGGGGTCGGAGTTGTTCATGCTCCGTTCAACGACCACGGGGAACGGCTGGCTCCGCATGCGAGCGCCGATCTCCAGGATCTTGTCTTTGCCATCTGGAGTAAGCGTTGCGGTGCTTCCCACAAAGTCGTTCAGATTCAGAATGAAGTCAACCGCCTCGGCGTTCGTCTCCATCGTCTGATAGTGAGACCGAACCGTGTGGCCGAGCGGCAGGACATCCGGAACCGAGTTCGATCGACGATGCATCCAGCCGAACATCTTCGACTCGACATGGCCGCAGAAGCTCATCTTTCCGCAGGGATCGCAGCCGGTCTGGCAACCCGTCTGGCATCCGCTTTCGCAGCTGGGGGACTCACAGCTGGGAGCCTCACACGAAGTGCCGCAGGGGCCACTCTGGGGAGCACACCAGCCGCAGTGTGAGCAGCCGATGGAGATCATCGGAGTCACGGCGATGAGGCCGCTCAGCAGTTTTTTCCAAGTCCTGTTCATGGTCTGCCCCTTCAGGCGAAGTGTGCGGGCGACAGAGCGACCGCCTTGTACATTTGCTGAGTGACACTCCGCAGGGAGGTCACACGTCAACTGGGGTGAATGAGAGAGTGTTCAGACACAGATCAGCGAGTTCTCGATGCAGGCCGAACTGGCATCCGATTGGTCGTTCGACCCGAGGTCTGCGAGATTGGCTGACCACTCGGATACGATTGCGGAATCGGCTGTGGCCCTTGTTGAGGAGCCATGCCAGCTGGAGCTGGATACATCGGTGAATTCGGCTGGCCGTACATTTGCATGTTGCCACCCTGTCCACCGCCCGTAGCCTGTGGAGAGATTTGTCCATCCGCCGCACCGGGGTTGTAGAAGTTGTGTCCAACGTCGTGGGCTGGTCCCTGACCGTTGCCGAATGGCAACAGTTGGTAGTGCCCGAGATCTGGATTTCCTTCGATGCGATTCAGCTTGTAGAAGTCGATGTCATCCGGATGAGTCACATAGTGACCAGGCAGCGGTGGAACTTGCTCGGCATCCATGGCCCGGACAATTTCCGGAGTGGCGATCATGATGAGTTCGTTCTCGTCTTCGGTGGCCCTCTTCGTGTGGAAGAGGAACTCGCCAAGGATGGGGATCTCGCCAAGCAAGGGGATTCGAGTGTTCGAGGCACTTTCCTTGCGACCGAACAGCCCACCCAGGACGATCGTCTGCCCTTCACGCAGTTCAACCTGTGTTTGCACGCGACTCACGCTGAGCCCAGGGATTCCACCGACTGTTGTACCGGCATCAATGTCAGAGATTTCCGGAACGATCTGGAGGCGAAACAGGTCGTTATCGATCACAGTCGGGACCACGATGACTGATGTTCCGTAACCGCGGAAGGTAGTCGTCGCAGCTCCCACACCGTTGATCCCCACGGTCGTTGGTACCGCGAACTCACCTCCCGAGAGGAAGGCTGCGGGACGACCACTGAGTGTCACCAGGTTCGTGTCGGTGATGACACGGGATGAACCGTTCTGGGCCAGAGCATCCAGCAGGACCGTGATTTCCCCGTTGGAGAACACACCTGACAGGACAGGCACTGCCCCCATCGAGCTGGTGATGACGTGCTGGGCATCGTTGAAGATCGTGGTCCAGTCAACCCCCATCCGGCGGAGCTGAGTGCGATTGAGTTCGGCAAAGCGAACACGCACGCTCACTTGGAATTCACCAGGCACGGTCAATTCGTTGACGATGAACTGACTGAACTGGTCAGCGCCCCCGCCACCGAACCCATTGTTTCCGTTTCCGTTTCCGTTTCCGTTTCCGTTGCCTCCACCGGCGAAGCTTCCCGCTCCACCGAAACCGTTGTTTCCATTCCCGCCATTGAGCCCATTCCCAAAGCCGTTCCCGTTTCGGTTCGTGGCTTCTTCAGCCTGAACCTCGCTACGGACGACTCCCATGATGCGAGAGACTTCTTCCGGATCTCGTGCCTGTCCACGCACGATCACACGGTTCGTCAGGGGGATCAGGTAGACATTGCTATTGGGGTAGAGGACTTTCAAAAGTCGCTCGACTCGCCCATAGTCGATCTTGCGGCGGTCTTCCACATCCGGGTCACGAATGATCGTGATGTTGTACATCAGCGGGGTTTCGGATTCCTTGGGGGGCTTGCCGTCTTTCCCCTCTTCTTCCTCAAACCACAGCCAGAGGTCGGTCGATCCCAAGTTCGTGGCCAGGATTCCGAAGTCATGATCCGTATACTGCACGACATCGAGCAGGCTCGGGTCTGACCAAGCGAAGCGAGAGATTCGCTTGTGAGTCTTGACCAGCTGGCTCCGGCGATGGATCACCTGGAGCTTCTGCTGATTCTGGGGCATCGAAACGATGCGGCCATCCAGTGGAGCCTGGAAATCTTCCGGGTCGTCACTCAGGACGATTCCTTGCCCCTGCGAGGGCCCCGCAGGCACCGGACCGATATTCACCGGAGTCGGCATCGGCCCCGAATAATAGGGGGCAGCTTGCCCGGGCGTCTGAAGCTGGATCGGATACTGGGCCTCGGAGACAGAGGACAGGCATGTCGCCAAGACCCCGCCGAGAAACCCAGCCCACCGACGCCGCTTGGAATTCTTCCGAGCATCCTGCCCAGCAGATTCCGTGGAGGAAGTGACCGCACCCTGTCGTAGTTGAATCGTGGCCGACATCCGTTGTCGCTCCTATCCTCGAACGTTTGAGTTTCGTCCGCGATCCATGCGGAAGTCTCGGAGACCGCTGAGGTTTCCAAGGCGATTCGAAGCCTGAGTACGTTCGTCTGGATTCCTATCGAACTCCTCTCCCTGCGGTTATCAACAGAACGTGGGCAACTTTCATCAGGTGTTGATTTCAACTGACGTTCTGAACATGCATTCGTTACGGATGGTACGACCTGATCCGGCGAGTCCTGCCGAAACGAATAGAGGCCCTCCGAAGAGGGCCTCATAAATGCTACAGCTAGACCACGCCGCATCTTGCGCATTGCAAGCTGAGGAGTTCACCGCCTGTTACCAGACGATTGTGACATTCTGGCTCGGTGGTCCCTGGTAGAACCACGGGTGGCGGTAGTTGTAGTACGGGTAGCGCGTGTGAAGTCCGCCCGAGTTGGCATTTGGCGAGAGCAGCCCGGAGCTGACGCCGGAGCCGCTGCCCATCAGAGATCCCAATGAATACCCATTTCCGTAGGTACCTCTTGCAGAATGACCGGCACCATAGGACATCGAAGATCCACCCTGGCATCCACAAGACGGCTGAGCCATCATCGGAGCAGAGTCCATCTGAGACGGTGCCATTTGCATCGGAGCAG
>JAYWHX010000083.1:0-13760 GCA_043777375.1 Planctomycetota bacterium
ATTGACAGAGGGGTGTTGGCAATGAATCTCAAGCTTCATCCTCCCCCTCCTGTTCCTGCGTCACCCAGACATCCAAAGCGATGTCTGGGCCACCCCGCCAGCTCTCTTCAGGCTGAAGGGCATCTTCGGTCGTGCCACCCGACCCGGGGCTACTCCGCTACTACCGGGTATGGGCCACCCCGCTTCTATTCCCTCGCAGCACCCCCGATGGGGGGGATCGGAACCATGATACCGTTCTTTCTGTCTTCCGCTTCCTTGAGAGACATGATTCGAAATCGGACAGGCTCCGCTTCGATTTCAGTGTCATTGACAGTCAGTGTCGCCGTCAGCTTATAGTCGCCAGGAACGAACTTGACATCATGGAACAAAAGACGTAGTGATACATATTCTGAATATGAATCGCCAGGCGGAATGGTGATGGTTTGAGGGTCGGGGCTGTAACGCTGCAAGCTGTCTCTGTACCTAGCTTCACAGATGTTCTTGTCTTGTGTGTCAGATACACGCAGCAAGATGGAGTCGATGGGGAACGAAGAGCTGTTGACAAGAGTTGCGTCTCCTTTTGTATTGTTAATAATGGTATATCGAACTTCCATCTCGTTCACGCTTGTTGAATACGTGAGATTCAAGACCGGATACAAAACAAAACGTGGCGAGATCGCTAGCGTATTCTGGGAATGACTGTGCGGCAGGTAACACGCAACAGTGACAACGAGAATCAGCAAGATTCTTGTGACGCGATTATTCAACAGAGTGATTGCTTTCATGGTGCAGTCCTTTGATGGAATATAAGAGTAGTATTGGCGGACCTGTAGGTTTTGAGTTCTTCTCCAAGAGTCCATGATTTCTCTGGAAGGCTACCGGCCTTGGAAATCAGAGTACACTGACTGATATTCAATGATCCGTCGGCATTGCCGACTACCTTGTCCAAGACGCCGGAGTGTCTTGCAATACCTTTTTCGTCGTAAAAGACGATGACATCACCAGCAGCTGCCTGTGCTGCCGTCACTTCTACGTAACACTCACTTACGATGATCGACACGGAATTGCCATAGGGTGACAGTTCATTACTGGCACCCCCGAAACTGTATCCATGGCAAAAGTACCTCATCTTGCTGTCGGCACCAGGTTTCCAACAACGAAGCTCCTTACCGGTAGAGGTCTTAACCTTGTACACAAAGCCACCAAACAACTTGTCAGGTCCAATCAGTGTGGCAGAACTCCAATCAATTGATGGAGGAGTAAGGGCTGGTTGCTGTTGTGGTTGCGGCTGCTGGTCTGCGGTCACTCCGCCACCGCTGGTCTCACCGACTTGAACGAACTGCGCATATTGCGTCGCGGGCGGCGTGTAGGGCATCCCTGTCAATTGGCCGGCAACTGTGCCCGTCCAGTTGATAACTGCTTCGCCGATGGCTCCGGTGAGCAGTACATCCAAACCAGTTGCCAAGTGAACGTAGGTCGTCGCATTCACAATTGTGTCATTACCCAGACCCTCTTCGGCGGCGGTCACACTTCCAGTCCACGTCACCCCATGCTCCGCCAGCTCATTCCCATAAGTCTCATCCGCGGTGGCGACATCGCTCACCCAGTCGGAGAAGTTTTCGTTCAGGGACATCGTCAGCTGGGTTCCCACGGGGACGGCGGCGGTGTTGAAGGCGAGGGCGGCGTCGGCGATATCGTTCTGGGCAGTTTCCCATTGCGGGGCGGTGGTTGCAACTCTGTCAGCGGCGTGGTCGCTGGTTTCGTCGGCGTAGGTTTCCCAAGCGGGCAGCACGGTGGTCACCCACACGGCATCGGCGGCGTGCATCGCTTTATAAAACGCGGCGCTGGCCAGCGCGATCGTCCCGGATCGCACAGCCTTGGCCAACTCGACATCCGCTGTGTACCCCGCGTTGGCCGACCCCTCGGCAGCGGCCCACCGCCCGACAGCTGCGGCATAGCCGTTGGCATTCGCGATCATCTGCGTGGTCGTGGCATCCACGAACTTGCCAGCGTAATCGACCCACGCGGACTCCATGATTGTGACGAAGTCCCCCACCAGCGGAACCACCGCGTCCTCATACGCATTCCACGCATCGGCGTCATCCACAAACTTCACAGCTGCGGCCAGATGGACATCATGCCACGCATCGTTCGCCGACAGGGCATCATCGAGAGTCTGCGTCGCCCGGGCATAAGCTGTTCAATCCGCCCTCGCTACGGGGTGTCAGCCATCGCGATAGTCTGTTTCATGGCGCGCGAGCCAAGACGCTAGAGGACGTGCTGGAACAAGGTCATTTCTTGCGGCAGCCACTGACTCGCGAAGAGCAGACAGCGCTGGTGCGGTTCCTGAAGAGTTTGTAGTTCGTGACAACACAGAGCGGATCGTCCAGAATGTGTCACGCAGAGGAGCAGAAGACGCGGAGAAAGACACGAGCGATCTCGTGTCTTTCACACTGCGTTGCAAATGCTGGAAGCCCCCGTGTGCGTTTCGGTGTGGAGCAATACCTTCGAGTTGATGATGCCGGGCGAGTCGCAATGGAGGGAGAGATCATCCGGGTCCAGCGGGGCTTACTTCAGCGGATCAATCCCGCGTTCCGCCAGCTGTCGCAACAGCTCTTCAGGACCGGTGAACACTTCGGCCTGGAAGCCGTACTCCCGGCCCTTTGCGACGTATTCCGGTATGTCGTCGGTGTAGAACGCCTCCTGCGGGTCGCAGTGAATGTTGGCGAGCGCTGCCTCGTAGATCGGCGGGTCGGGCTTCATGGCACCGGCCTCGTATGAGACCACGAAATGGTCGAACGGCTTCAGGAAATCGAATCGAGTTTTGATCCAGTTGAAATGTGTGACCGTCGTGTTGGACAGCAACACCAACCGGTAACCCTGCCCTTTCAAGCCGTGCAGAATGGGCTGCATCTCGATGATCGGATCAAAGATATCCGACGAAGCTCGCCGGAGTTCATCGAGGTTCAGCGGGTGTCCGACTAAGCCCGACAACTGGCTACGAAACGCTTCCTCGCTGATTCGCCCTCTCTCGAACTCCCACTGCAATCCCGAATCGATCAGCAGTTGACGTGTGGCCTCTCCCGTCAATCCGCACAGTTGCCCGATTTGCAGACACATGGTGTCATGCGAAAAACGTGTGAGGACGTTGCCCATGTCGAACAGAAACGTACGGATCATCATCAGCTCTGGGACCGTTTAGGAATGGGGAACTTCGATGGGATACGGAAACTCAGTTTGACCCTTGGATTCCCGATGCCGTACACTGCGCTCTTAGTTGCGACTCCACCGACGTACCGCACTGGCGGCCTGTGGAGACCGTGACTGCGAGGCAGCGGATCAGCATCCCAGTCGATGCGGACGCTACCACGGATGCACAAGGAGTGGAACGGATGCCGGCTGATTTTAGCGATGATGGCAATACGATTGAGCCGCAGACCATGAACGGGCGGGACTGGCCCTGCCTGCATCAGTTCTGCGTGTTCATGGAAAACCGCGTCGGCAAGCTGCATGATCTTTTGCGCAAACTGGAGCGGAGCGATCTGCGTGTCGCCAGCTTGAGTGTGGTCGATTCCGTCGACTTCGCGGTCGCACGATTGGTGGTCGATCACGTCGATCACGCCCGAGAAATCCTGAGTCTGGGCGGCCATACTTTTACGGAATCCGACATCGTCGGGGTCCAGCTGCCACAGACCAGCCAGCCGTTTACGGAAGTGTTGCAGACGTTGATGAGCGCGGAAATCAACGTCCACTACATCTACAGCATCCCACAAGTCCGCAGCGGTCGCCGCGCCGCTGCGATTCATGCGGACAACCTCGATCAAGCCATCGAGGTCTTGCGGAAAGCGGGCTTCGAGCTGTTGACTGAGGACGATTTGCAGTTCGATGGAGATTTTTTCTAGTGACCCGCCCTGCCCCACATCGGGTTCCACGGGGAGGCCATTCCCGCCTCCCCCACTTTTGCAAGGCGTTGGCATGACCGATACTCATGGACCGGGAGCAGCTTCCCCCCGGTCTCCGAGTTGGCGCGAGCGCTGGGCGGCCTACCCGCCGACCTTTCAAGGGCTGCTGCTGGGGAGCTTCGCCGCCATCTGCTATAGCTTGACGAACGCGGGGCTGCGACAAGTCGCAGTGCGGACTGATCTGGATTGGGCGATGTGGGTGGCCGCTTGGAAGGTCTTGCCCACCGCGATCGCGGGTTGGTTCTTGATGGCGAACATGATGCGGCGCGGCATCTCGATCATGCCGCCGCGAGACATTCTGTTGACGCTGATCGCCAATGGGCTGATCATGCAGTTTTGCGGTAATGTTTTGTTTCAATATGGGCTGAGCCGGGCTGGATTAGCACTGTCGGTCCCCCTGTGCTTTGCGTCACTGATCACAGCCAGTGCGATTCTGGGACGCATCGTGCTGCATGATCCGATCCGCCCACGAACGCTGATGGCGATGGGTTTGCTGATGCTGGCGGTCGTATTTCTGGGGCAAGGGACGGGCGCCGCGTCGACCTCGTCCGCGATCAGATGGCAGGACGCCGCTCTGGGAGCGGCTGCAGCTTGCGGGAGTGGAATCGGTTTTGCCATATCGGGTGTGGTTGTCAGACGCTCGATCCGCCGCGCTGTTCCGATCTCCGTCGTACTGGGAATCTCCGCATCGGTGGGGATGTGCCCTCTCGTGTTCGCGATTGCGAATCAGGGGTGGGGGCCACTCTCACAGGTCCTCGATCGTGGGGGCAACGGAGCCTTACTCGCAGCCGGGATTTTGAATGCGATTGGATTTTTCGCGGTGTCTGAATCGCTTCGTCACCTGCCAGTCGTCCGGGTGAATCTCATCAACGCGAGCCAGGCTGCGATGGGTGGATTGATGGGGGTATTGCTGTTCCACGAGGTGCCGACGTGGTGGTTGCTGGCAGGCACGCTGACAACGATTTCGAGTTTGGTCGTCCTCGGGACCGAGGAACCGTAGAGCGTGTCGCTCAGCCCGGTTGACTTCCCCCGGATTCTGCGTAGCCTTTGCTCAGAGCGAGACGGGACGCGGTGGTTGTAACACTTTCGAAGTGGAGCTGATTCCCCGGAGCTGGCTGGACCTTTACAGATTGCAGGCCGATGCGGCGAATAACAGAGAACTGGTGCGTGGATATCGACTCGACCTACGAATCCTGGGTCGAGGACGGAAGCCTCGCGTTTGCGAAGGCCGGGAGAACCGTTTGGATCGACTGCTGGGGCGATGGCGATGAGCCCTCCAAAGAGGAGATCATGACACTCGTCAAATCGGAGACCTCGCCAGATCGAGATGATCTGTTCGAAACCGATGTCGACGATGTCTACCGCTACGCTTACCGCCTCGTCGAATTCGAAGAAGGCGCTCGTCGCTTTGCCGTGTATGCATTCGTCGTCGTGGAGGGCAGCTATCTGCAAGTGGCCATCTACTTCGATGACCCCAAGGACAAACCCTGGGGGGAAGCGTTCGCCCGCAGCTTGAGCTACTCCCCGATCGATCCAGCGGAATTCTCGGAAGAGGAATAGGTCCGCCCTGGGTCGAGTTTTCAACCTGCCCCATAAAAAACCTCTTGCCCGGCGCACCACCTCTCCGTAAGCTGAAAGTATGTTTCGTTGGCTCCTCATCCTTCTGGTTGTCTGCCAAACAGGTCTCCCGCGTCTGGGACCGTGTCGGGCTGGAGATGCGCAGACCGCAAAACCTGCCTGCTGTGAGCCGCAAGGCCGCGAGCAAGTTCAATCGTGCTGCCGGACCAAAGTGCCAGAGAACAGTGAGCAGCAACGGTTAAACGACTCCGACTCACCCGCCTCTGATTGTGGGGAGAATCGCACCTGCTGTGGATGTTGCCAAGCGTTGGCTGTGTATTGCCAGCTCCCAGCCACTGATTTCTGGTCTGAGTTCGCCAGCTGTGATCACGTAGACGAAGCCCGCCAGACCCTGAATGGGATTTCACGGGCACCGCAAAATCCACCTCCGAATCTAATTGTTGTGGGCTGATCGCTATTGGATCTGTGCGGGGTGAATTGTTCCCCCGCAGCCACTCATTCTCCGAGTCGCCTCCGACTCGGATTCGGGAGTTTACGATGAATCGTCGATCTGTTTTGTCTTTGGTGTCTGCCGCAGCTCTTGGACTCATTGGCTTTGGTGTCAGTTCGCAGGCTTCCTCGAAAGCCAGTTGTTGCGAGTGCTGCCCTCCGGGAGCTGCGTGCTGCGTCACGGGTGCAGCGGACTGCTGCAATGACGGCAAGTGCTCTGACACGAGTTGCTGCACAGGCACGAAGTCGTGCTGCGTCGAGGGAGCGGCCTGCTGCTTCCCCGGCAGCCCCTGCTGCGAAGCGGGTGCCGCTTGCTGCCAGACGGAGGCCAAGTGATCTCTGAAAGCTGCGAGGCGGTCACTCGTCTTGCGTCATCAGTTTGATTGAATCCAACGCCCGAGGAGCGGGACTTCTCGGGCGTTGGTGTTTTGAACGGCGATGATAATCCACTCTGCCGTGTAGGAATTGCAATTCCTCCCTCACACTCCGGCAATAACTGCGGATTGCCCTTGGTCGCTTGTTTTCCTCGTGGATATATTCATCTCGCTTCGCTCGCGTCTGGAATGCAACCACTGCTCAGGATGACCAGTGGCCCGCACGCCCGCAGTGTGACCATCAATCATTGGTCGCACGAATCAGCAAGAGCGAGACCAACATTCACGCAGGGAGGCGTCACGTGGAACGAGTTTTTATCGTCGGAATTGACTCAGTGGTCGGTGCCAACACAGCGGTCCACGCTGCCGAACGCCATGCCGTCGCCGGAGTCTGGTTCGACCAGGCGGTCGACATCGAAGGCTGTCAGTGCGAGCCTGCCGATCATGGAACCGGGATCGCCGAACAGGTCCGCGAATTCCAACCGGACTGCGTCATCTATTGCGGTCCAGAATCCTGCTCCAGCTGGGACGCATCCAGCGGTCCCCGAATCATGAACACCGGGGCGGACCTTGCGGCCAGCTGGGCCGCTGCGGCTCACGCAGCGGGGGCACGCTTCGTCATGATCTCATCGGACGCAGTCTTTACTGCCCCATGGATGTTCCACGACGAGGAGAGTGAGTCCCTCTGCGAAAGTGCAGCCGCGCGAACGATACTGAAGAGCGAGCGGCATGTGCTGGCAGCTCATCCCCAGGCACTGATTATTCGGACCAACGCCTTCGGCTGGTCCCCGACGGGCGAAGGATTGATCGAGTCGCTCTTCCAGCAGATCGAGGGACATCGCATCGTGGATCAAGACCACATCCGCCACGCGACGCCGATCTTGGCCTCTGACTTGGCCGACATCATCGAACGTGCCATCTCCGAAGAACTCGTCGGAATCTACCACGTGGCCGGGGCTGAGCGCGTCAATCCGATGACATTCGCCCAGCGCTTGGCCGACCAGTTCGACCTCCCTTGGCTGGCTCTCCGTTGCGAATCAACACTCACCGAACGGCCCGCCGGATTCGGCACCGCGGAGAGTTCACTCCAGACGAAGAAGATTCGCAAGGCGCTGTGCGTGGCGATGCCGATGATCGCTGAGGGGCTGGATCGCCTGAGCCGTCAGCAAGTCGATGGCCACCGTGATGCCCTGCACCCGCTTAATCATGTCGAGTTGTCGCGAGCCGCGTAGTGCCTGGGGCGAGCCCCAGTGTCAGCCGGGGGATTCGTCTTTGAGTTGCCGAGGAGTCCATGTGCAGAGAGTCCACTTCCTGTTGCTCTTGTTCGTCGTCCTCCTGATCGGCGGTAGTCGGGGTGCAGCGATCAGCGATGATCACGCTTCGTCGTACTTGATCTCCACGAAGCGATACACCGACAGGATCGATGTCTGTGACTCAAAAGCCACCGTCACGTTCTCGATTCACAGCCCCTTCGGTATCAGCCAAGCGGTGATCGAGCGGACCGCAGACCACTGGCCCGAGAAGGTCGTGCTCCGATTCCATTTGACCGGGCTGGAACGTCTCCAGATCCAATGCAGTGACACAACGCTTTGCGCCTCAGTCTCCAGCCAGGGCATCCCACTGCCTGCCCGGCTCTGGAAGAATGATCTGGAAGATCAACCGCTGGACTCGACCAGCCCGCTGTGGGCGGAGGTCCACATGCTCACTGGCGATGGAAAACCGACACCGGCGATTCCATTAAAAGATGGTTACTTTGAAATAAGCTTGCCCCAGACGCTGCTGGCCAGCAACCCGAAATCGATCACGCTGAACTGGATCGACTTCTATCGAAACTGAGACGCGATCGCCCCTCGCACTTCGGACATGGGAATACACGGATTGTTTGAAAAATTGCTTGCCTCGGCTGGGCTCCCTGCTAGAATAATTCAAACGTTTGATTGAATCGGATGATGGGATGGATGACACACGCCAGAAACTGATCGACGTGGCCGGTCAAGTCTTTTCAGAGAAAGGATTTGAGGCGACAACAGTCCGTGAAGTCTGCCAGCTGGCGGGAGTCAATATTGCGGCGATTCATTACCATTTCGGGGACAAGGAACGCCTGTACATTGAGGCGGTCAAGTACGCGCATTGCCACCAAGGGGTGGTTAAGTTTGACTGGCCAGCGAACTGCCTTCCGGAGCAGAAGCTGGCAGGCATGATCGGGCATATGGTGCAGATGATGCTGGCCGATGACGCCCCGTCTTGGCATATCGAATTGATGATGCGCGAGCTAGCTCGCCCGACGAACGCCTGCCAGGCCTTGGTGGAAGAGTTCATCTCCCCGATGTTCGCCCAACTGCTCTCAATCGTCTCTGAATTTCTGCCCGTGAATGCCCCTCTGATCGACCGGCAGCGGCTGGCGTTTAGCGTCGTGGCACAATGCCTGCTTTACCGATACCACCGCCCGATTGGTCGGCTGCTGGTCGGGGAAGAGACGTTTCAAAAGATGTTTGACATGGAGGAGACCGCGCGGCAGATCACCGCATTCAGTCTGGGCGGAATTCTCGCAGCCGTCACCGCAATGACCTCCGGTTCCGCTCAGGAGGGCAAGGCTCCTGCCGAGCCGAACCTTGACGTGGACGATTTCCCGGGCTCGCAGTTCAGCAGAAACTCCGCTCTCCCAAGTACCAGCCATCAGACCCAGGTGCAACCATGAACTGGCTCGCTTGGAGAATGCTCACCGGAGACCGCACCAAGTACCTCGGCATCGTGTTCGGTGTCGCCTTCGGTACGGTGTTAATTGCCCAGCAGCTGGCGATCTTCGTCGGGCTGATGCGGCGGACATCGAGTCAGCTGATCGACATCTCAGCTGCGGATGTCTGGGTCATGGACCTCAAACAGCAGAACATTGATGACATCCGCCCCATGCCAGATGGACGGCTCTATCAGGTGCGCGGAGTGACGGGCGTCGATTGGGCGGTGCGTCTCTCCAAGTCGATGGTCCGCATCCGAACTCCGAACGGAGACTTCAAACAAGGCATTCTGGTCGGGGTGGATGACGCCTCGTTTGCGGGGGCTCCTCTCGAGATGCTGAAGGGGAGCTATCTCGATCTGCGACGACCAGACGGTGTCATCGTGGATGAGGACGGGTACAAGCGGCTCTTCCCGGGCGAAGAGGTTCAGCTGGGCCAGACGCTCGACATGAATGACCGGCGAGCCGTCGTGGTCGGAACGTGCAAAGTCACTCCGCCATTCCAAACCCTCCCTGTGATCTATTCTCGCTATAGCCAGGCTCTGCAATACATCCCTCGCGAACGGAACTCGCTCTCGTTCATTCTCGTGAAGGCCAGCCCGGGTCAGGATCATCATCAACTGGCGGGGCGTATCGCAAAGCAGACCGGTCTCAAGGCGATGACGTGGAACGACTTCTTTTGGCTCAACGTCCAATACTTCATCGACAACACCGGCATTCCGATCAACTTCGGGATCACAGTGACGCTCGGCTTCATCGTGGGCGCAGCGATCGCCGGGCAGACGTTCTATCTGTTCACAATTGAGAATTTGAAACAGTTCGGCAGCTTGAAGGCGATGGGCGTTACGAATATGCGGCTCATTGGAATGATCCTGTTTCAGGCGACCGTGGTCGGAGTCATGGGGTACGGCATCGGCCTCGGGCTCTCCGCTCTGTTCTTCGAGACGATGGAACGCAGCGGACATCCCGACATGCGAGGAATGTGGGTTCCCTGGCAAGTGGCCACTCTGGCGGGCGCAGCTGTGGGAGTGATCATCATCGTGGCGAGTTTGCTGAGCTTGCGACGAGTGCTGGTGCTGGAACCCGCGATGGTGTTTAAGTGAGAGAAAGTTTTCAGTCGTCAGTGGTCAGTCTTCAGTAAGACTCGCTACTAACTTCCAGCGATTCATCGACCTCACTGAACACTGATAACTGATGACTGACAACTTCCTCATTCCCGATCCTCTCCAGTACGCCGTCGTTTGTCGCGGCGTGACCAAGGACTTTGGCTCGGGAGATACCAAGGTTCAGGCTCTGTGCGGTGTGGATGTCGACATTCGCTATGGGGAGATGACTCTGCTGGTCGGCGAAAGCGGGTGCGGCAAGACGACGCTGATCTCGATCATGGCCGGTCTGCTCGACCCCACTGCGGGTGAGGTGTTCCTGCTCGGGCAGGATCGTCGCCAATTGAAAGGAAGCCAGCTCGTGCGGTTCCGGGCGGAGAACATCGGCTTCGTCTTCCAGCAGTACAACCTCATCCCCTCGCTGACAGCTGTGGAAAATGCAGCTGTGCCGCTCATTATTCGCGGGATGCGCCGACACGAAGCCGTCGAGCGAGCTCAGGTGATGATGGATGAAGTCGGCTTGGGCGATCGCTGCATGTCACTGCCCTCACAACTCTCGGGGGGTCAGCAACAGCGAGTGGCCATCGCACGGGCTCTGGTCAACGAACCACGTTTGCTGGTGTGTGATGAACCGACAGCAGCGCTTGACGCTCATTCAGGCCGCACTGTCATGGACTTGATCAAACGAGTCACTGTGAAAGCAGACCGAGCCGTGATCGTCGTGACCCACGACAACCGCGTGTTTGATCTCGGCGATCGCATCGTCACGATGTCGGACGGACTGGTCGAGAATGTGAAAAGTCGTCAGTTGCCAGTTGTCAGTCATCAGTAAGAGAAGGCCCACCGGTCGCTGCCGGCGGGCTTTCCCTCAACCCTCAACCCTCAACGATCTTCCCCATGCTCAAGCAACTCATCCTCCCTGTCATCTCGCTGTCCATGCTGGCATTTGGCGTCAATCACATTCAGCAGAGGCAGCGCGAGGCTCCGCAGACCCCGCCACCGATTGCTCCCGCTTCGTCGCCGTATCAAAACCGCGTAGCAGGAGCCGGCCTGGTCGAAGCCGCCACCGAGAACATCTCGATCGGAACCCAGCTGTCGGGGATTGTTGATCGTGTCATTGTGAAGGTCGGCCAGCGAGTCCATTCTACAGACCCGCTGTTTGAACTCGATACCCGCCAGATTCGAGCCCAGATCGTGGCCCGTGAAGCTCAACTCGCGAGCGCACAAGCCGAACTCGCCAAACAAGAACAGCTGCCGCGCCCCGAAGACATTCCGCCGATTGTGGCTCAGCGACAAGAAGCCGAAGCGATGGTCCTGCAATCCGAGGATGAATACTTGCGGCAACAACGCTTGTCGAAGGATAAGGCCACCACCGATTCGTCACTCGTCACTAGCCGACAACTGCTCGCAGCTGCTCGTTCAAAAGTCGACCGCATTCAGGCCGAGGAAGATCGCCTGCGGGCCGGGGCCTGGGAAGCCGACAAAGCCATCGCCCGAGTCGCTGTCACACTCGCAAAGGCGGAAGTCGACCAGCTGAAGACTCAGCTGGAACGACATTTGGTCTGCACCCCGAAGCTGATGGATGAAGCTGGGGCCGTTGAACTGGAAGTCCTGCAAGTGAACATCCGCCCCGGCGAAGCCGTCGATACGATGAGCGGCAAAGCCCTGCTCTTGCTGGGTGATGTCCGGCGCAAGCATGTGCGAGTCGATATCGACGAACACGATGTCACCCGCTTTCGCAAAGACGGAGGTGCGACCGGTGTCCTACGCGGTGACGGCGAGAGGAAGTTCCCCCTGAAGTTCGTGCGTCTCGAACCGTTCGTCCTCCCCAAGAAATCGCTCACCGGCGACAACACCGAACGCGTCGACACCCGCGTCTTGCAGGTGCTGTACGAAGTGACCTCTGATGCTGATTCGATCTACATCGGACAGCAAATGGATGTGTTCATCGAGTTGCCAGCGACGGTTGAGAAGTAGACAGACCGGGCCGTAGTTAAGAGCAGGCTTACAGCGGCTGAGGATTCGGCCGATTCGCCAAATTGTTGAGTTGAGTTTCGACCCACGGGCGAAGTACGGGCGTCCAGAGACGGACCAGTCCAGCATGAAACCGCTTCAGCTCGCGAGCGTCTCCGCCCTTGTCTGAAACGATGTCGAGGGGAGCTCTCAGCTCCGTAATGACCTGACCGATCATTCGGGCAGCCTCAGGATCTTTGATCAATCCCACAATCGCGGAGACCTCATCGTCATCGAGTTCTCGAACGCGACGCACCGTTTGGACCGCCGCGCGGCCGAGTCCGTGTTCCAGACTCAACCACTGATCCAGATCGTTCGCGAAGTCCTCTTCGGACAAGCGTTGCCGACCGGCTGAGCCGAACATCGGGCCAAATTGCGGCAAGGCCAGATTGATCAGCGTGCCGTATGCCACACACGTCAGTGGACCGCAGTCCGTGCGAGAAACGGCCTGGAAGACTCGTTGCAGGCTGGCCGAATCTTTCTTGATGGCCGCTACGGAAATCACGCGGGCGAGTTCCGCAGCTGTCGAGTCCCGTTTGAACAGCTGGTCCTCGGCACGCAAAACGAAGCTGGCAACGAATGCCTCGACTCCTCCGCCAGCTGCGGGGATCTCAAACAGAAGCTTGTAAGTATTTGTTGCCTGCGAGTGCTCGTCCATCGCTGCCAGAACATCGGGCTTCAGCAACTTGAGGATCGCGTTCCAACCGGCAGCTTGCTCTGGGTGATGGTGGTTCCAGTCGCCGACAGCGAGTTCCGCCAGCGCCGTCCAGGGAGTCTCCGGCGAACCGATCGTTTCGTAGGCCCCATTCTCGGTCCATTGCTTCCAAGTCTCTTCAAACAGGGTGGGTGACGACTGGAATCTGGCGAATTGATTCTGTTCGTCGTGGTCGACTTCCAGAGTGACAATCTGCCCCGTCTGCGGATCAAGCGTCGCTCTCGCAGTTGGCGTACTGACTTGGAACACGTGATCTCCACTTCGGGAGACCTGGTCCTCTTTCGGGGTGTGATACAGCACGGCGGCGGGCGCGACGCTGAAGAGAACCGGAGGAACATTTCCCTGACTGTTGACCCCGGCCCCAAAGAAGAGCCGAACATTGGCGTCGTTTCCAGGCTTGTCGACGCCCGCCAGTGTCAACGAGATCGAAGCCTTGCCTTGTTTGCAGGGAATCCTGACCAAACGACGAGTCGAGTGGCTGGCGATGGCAAGGGACGTTGAGTCCCCAGAGAAGGAATAAGCGACTGGCATTGTGGGTGCCCCTTGCCCGATGTAATCGACACGACACGCAAACCGATTTCGGGGTGAAAGAACGATACTGATATCGACCCCCGATCCGGCGTTGGTCGATGCGGGTTGCACGGGGTTGGCGAATCGAACCGTTCCCGCGATTGCATTCTCCTGCTGCGGAAGGTGTGTCAGCCAATCTCCTGCCCTGAGAGCGTGTTTGAAAAGCCGTTGTGCGATTATCGAGGATCGATTATTCCACGGTTTGTTGGGACTGGACTGGTGTTTCACAAGGGGCGAAGGCAT
>JAYWHX010000084.1:0-50904 GCA_043777375.1 Planctomycetota bacterium
AAAGCCCCCTCGCCAAACTCCTCCCCAACACCTCTTCACAAAATCCGGAGATCGCCAAACATGTGACTTGAAAAAACCTCAGAGGTCTACCGGGGCGGCTTGGCACGAGAGGTACGGTATGATGCGACTGTTGATGGCAGAATTTCCTCTGGCTCCGCCACACCGGTAAGCTCAATGCAGCCAATCGGGACCACCCTGCGAGGTTTTTCACACGGATGGACCATGATGTCCGCACCTGCAAGATGCTTGGGTTCTCTCCACGACGGGAATTGTCACGCGGACGCAAATGGCCACTTCACCACACGACGAATGTCTGGGAGAACGCAATGAAGGTTGTCATTGGATTGCTCGTCATGGGGATTCTGGGCGCAGTAGCTGCGGCGCAGCCAGGTGGAACGGCGGCAGATGCAACCTCGGAAACGAAGACGACCTTGCTGCTCCCCGGAAAGATTGATTTTGAGCGGGATGTGAAATCGGCGAGCGAACAGTTTGAACGTGCGAAGCTGAGATACGAAGAGGCGACGGAGCGTGCTCGGCTGAATTACATCAAGATTTTGGAGGACAGCGCCGCGGCGTGTGTGAGCGATGAAATTCGTGCCGCCGAGTTTGAGCAAGAGTTGAAACTCGTGCGTGGACTGAAGTTTCACCGACCCCAATTCGAATACACGACGTACCAATGGGAGAACAACGCGCCTCCCGTCCGGATGATTCACCGGGATGAAGGGTTCTGCTACCTGTCGGACATTGGCGGGGCCTTTAATGGTGGCGGCGAAGTGGCCCGGGTCTCCATCGGAGACGACGGGTTTTGGTATCTGCACGGCAGCACCGGAAACGGATTTTTGGTGGTGAGAGCGACGGCCGTGAAGATCACACGTTGACCAACATCGCAATCGAGATCCCAAGCGAGGGGCGAGTAATGCTTCTGGGAATTTGGAATTGCTCAGACTGGAAGTTGATGGACGTGATGAACCCGACAAGTCACCCACGAGCAACAACGGCGGGATGACTCAGACATTGCTTTGGATGTCTGAGTCACACCGTCATCACTGAATGTGCTGTCGCTGAGCGCGGCACACTCGCCGAGGGGGGCACGACCTGATACCGTTTCGGCTCGCTCTGGTCGCTGATCTGAATTTCTGGCAGATCTTGCCTCGGTAGGCTCTGGTCTGCCGCTCTCTGTTTCTCCCGGTGATTGTCGATGCTTGCTGAAGGAACCGCAGCTCAGGCTTTGGAATCAATGGCCGTTTTGCGCCGGAATCTGTCGACGGTGATTCGTGGGCGGCCCGAGTCGCTCGATATTCTGATCATTGCGTTGCTGGCGAATGGGTCGGTCCTGATGGAGGACGTGCCGGGTGTCGGCAAGACGACTCTGGCGAAGGCGCTCGCTCGATCGTTGGCGGCAGATTTCGGGCGGATTCAGTTCACTCCAGATCTGTTGCCGTCTGACATTTTGGGAGCGTCGATCTATAACCCCAAAGATGGCTCGTTCACCTTTCGCAAGGGGCCAATTTTTTGCAGCGTATTGCTGGCCGATGAAATCAATCGAGCCAGTCCACGGACCCAGTCGTCCCTGCTCGAAGCGATGAGTGAGGGGCAGGCGACGATCGATGGGGTTCGCTATCCCCTGCCTGCTCCGTTCCTCGTGCTGGCTACGCAAAACCCCGTCGATTTTCAGGGGACCTACCCGCTGCCCGAAGCGCAGCTGGATCGGTTCCTGATCCAGATGAGCTTGGGTTATCCAGATCGGGAGATGGAGGTCGAGATTCTGTTTGATCAGGCCGTTGATGTGCCGATCGATCACATTCGACCGGTCCTGACATTGGAACAAGTTCGCGATTTGCAGACCAAGGTTCGCGAGGTGCGTGTCGAGCGCACTGTCGCCGAGTACGCTGTCGACATAGTCCGGCATACCCGGCAGCATCCGCACCTGAAGCTGGGGGTTAGCCCGCGTGGGACGCTGATGTTGTTCCGCGCGGCGCAGGCCGCTGCGTTCATGGCGGGCCGCGACTATGTGACCCCGGATGATGTGCAGCGTGTCGCCGGGCCAGTGCTGGCCCACCGAACGATGTTAACCTCAAAGGCGAAGTTCGGTTCCATGTCGAAGGACCAGGTGATTCGAGAGATTCTCTCGGAGATCAAGGTTCCGGTCTAAGCTTGGCTGATGGCAAGTGGAGAGCTGTGATGACGCAGGCAACGCAGATGTTCAGCAGATCAGCCGTAGCGTGGGCTTTAGCCTACGTGGGAGAGATATCATTCGGGACACGTGGGCTAAAGCCCACGCTACGGGTTTTGACAGCCTCGCTGATGTTGCTGGCTGGACTGGCTCCCGCCGAGGAACTGAATGATGCTGAGAAGCGGCTGCTCAAGGATGTGAGCGTTCTGGCCTCGGACGAATTCGAGGGGCGAGGTGTTGGAACCGAGGGGATCAACAAGGCCGCGACCTACATCGAGGGAATCTTCCGCGAGGCGGGGCTGAACGTCACCGTCGACAACGGGGATGCGTACCAGGAGTTCGAGGTCTCGAACGGGGCTAAGCTCGAAGACGGCAACTCGCTGGAGTTTGTCGACGCCGCTGGAGTCAAGACGCCGCTGGAAATCGACAAGACGTTTCGCACGTGTTCGTTCTCGGAGCCGGGGGCGTTTGATGCCGAACTCATCTTTGCCGGGTATGCGATCGAGACGGAAAAATACAACGACTTCGCGGGCATCGAGGTGAAGGACAAGGTCGTGTTGTTCCTCCGCCGCGCTCCCGAGACGGCTGACCCACATGCCGGGTTCGACCAGCGGGATGCCTCGCTCAAGACCAAACTCAGCCATTGCTACCGGCGCGGGGCCAAGGCGGTTCTCATCCTGAATGACGGAGCGTCGGCCAAGAGTGAGCGGGACTCGCTCCAAGAGAAAGTGAACAAGGCGAAAGACAAGATCGTCGATCTGGCCGAGAAGATCACACAAGCTGATTTGCCAGAGGCGGACAAGACACAAGTCACGAGCGACTTGAAGGCCGAGGTCGTCCACATCAAGCAGCTGCGGGGGATGCTGGAGTCATTTGATGCGGACCCGCTGATGGAGTTCGGTTACGCGGGGGAGAAAAGCGGTGATGCGCTGCCGACGTTTCATGTGAAGCGCGAGGCTGTGGCCTCGCTGATCAAAACGGCGACCGGGAAGACGTTGGCGGAGATTGAAACGTCGATCGCAGAGACGATGAAGCCCGCCACTCAGGCTCTGGCGGGGATGAGGGCCAGCGGAAAAGCGAGCTTGAGGATCGAGAAGGTCTCGATCAAGAACGTCATTGGAGTGCTGGAGGGTGAAGGCCCACTCAAGGACGAGACGATTGTCGTGGGAGCCCACTACGACCACCTGGGACACGGCGGCGATGGATCGTTGCAACCGGGATCGACCGAGATTCACAACGGAGCGGATGACAATGGGTCGGGCTCTGCCGGGTTACTGGAGTTGGTTCGACGCATCGCGAGTCGTAAGGAAAAGCTGGCGCGGCGGATTGTGTTTATGGCATTCACAGGCGAGGAACGCGGGCTGTTGGGCTCTGCACATTATGTGAAGACACCGCTGTTCCCCATCGAGCAAACGGTGGTGATGTTCAACCTCGACATGATCGGCCGGATCGAGGAGTCGAAGCTGACGGTCTATGGGACGGGGACATCGCACTTCTGGGACAAGCGTGTCGACGACGCCGGTCTGGCCAGCGGCTTGACCCTGATTAAGAAGCCGGAAGGTTTCGGCCCCAGCGACCATTCGTCGTTCTATGCCAAGAAGATTCCGGTGCTGCACGTTTTCGGCGGGCTGCATGCCGATTACCATCGCCCGAGTGATGATGTCGAGAAGCTGAATGTCCCCGGCATGCGGCAGGCGACGGACTTCTTTGAGACGTTAATCGTGGAGACGGCGAATGCTCCCACGAAGCCCGATTACCTCGAAGTCGCGGGGCAGGCTTCCATCGAGCGTGCGGGGAGCCGCCCGTATTTCGGCAGCATTCCAGACTTCAACTCGGACCAAAAAGGGTTCGCAATCATGGGAGTCGCTTCCGGCGGGCCAGCCGACCAAGCGGGCATGAAGGCTGGTGACGTCATCATTCAGCTGGGCGACCAGAAGATTGGCAGCCTCGATGATTTCGACCTCGCGCTGAGAAAGTTTTCGGCGGGGGATCAAGCCGATGTGACGATTCGCCGTGATGGGCAAGAGGTCAAACTCAAGGTGACACTCGGCAAGCCGCGGGGGTGACTCCCAAGGCGTGCTTCGCTTCGAAGACTTCGCGTCGCAGCTAAACTCTGTGGCATCGGGGTCGATTCAATGCAAACAGCCCGGGAAATTCCCGGGCTGTTTCTCATTCTGCATCGCGTCGGCGAACTACATCCCGAAGCTGCTACCGCAGCCGCAGGACTTGGTGACGTTCGGGTTCTCAAACGTGAAGCCCCGCTTGTCGATGCCGTTGTGGAAGTCGACCGTGGTGCCGTCGAGGTACAGGTCGCTCTTCTTGTCGACGGCGACTTGGACGCCGTGTTGTTCGACCACGAAGTCCTTGGCGACATCGGCCTTCTCATCGAAGCCGAGCTTGTACTGAAAACCACTACAGCCGCCGCCGGAGACGCCGATCCGCAGAACCATGCCTTCTGGCATCTTCTGCTCGTCCATGACCCGCTTGATTTCCTTGGCTGCGTTTTCGGTGACTTTGACCATGGTTCCTGTTTCTCCTGCGTCTGGAAAGGACGAGTCGAATGTGTGCGAAGTACGGGGCGTGGCCCCACTGCCTGAGATTATATCGGTCTCCGGCATTCTGCAATAGAGGGGACGTCGCAGTTTCGGCATATCTCTCCGTTCGAGGGTGCGACTCAACTCATGCGTGAGGTAGATGTTGCGGTGAATGGCGAGACAGAAGACTGCCTCCATGGACCCTCGCTCGACAGATCGAATGTCAGAGAAGCAGGCTGCTAAATCGGGCTCGAAACGCTTCTCGATTCGCGTCGAGTGCCTCCTCCTGAGGAAATGCCGAGCTTCTCCCTTCCGGGCGTGACTGCCTCAACCCCAAGTCGGAGCATTGACAAGTCACTCGGAGTTCCGCTGTGACCCACGATTCGTCTCTGGCCCTAGTGTTCGCCACGATCGTTCCAGCTGGGCGACGCGATCCTCTGTTTGATTCGATTCGTTGTAGCGAATCGCAGAGTACTGGGTATACCACTCGGCTGCGGAGCGAAGCTGATCACCATGAGGAGACGCAAGGATGCGGTCTCGGAATCCCAGCAGCGTTTCGTGATGGAGTCGCTGGTAGCCGCGGTCGGAAAGTTCTCTCTCCAGCTGTCGAAGCCAGGATTGAAACGGGTAGAGACGCATCGATGTCGTGGTCGTCTGAAGCTCGTCCCGCTTCCGCCGCTTGTCCCGCTGTCGAAACCCCCACCAGATTAGTGCCAGTATCAGACCGAAGACGATACGAGCCAGTGTGGATTGGAGGATCATCGTAATTGCTGACCAGAGACCGAACTGGGCCAGCCGTACGCGAAACTCCGCATACCAGATTCGCCATGCTTCGCGGATGGCGTTTACCCAGGTGGCGTCTCGCCTCTCTGGCAATGCGTTGGAGGGCGATGCTTCCACGGTGACCCAGCGCTGCAGCCCCGAGTCAAACGCTTCGACCCAGGCGTGGGCATCCTTGCGGCGGGCGATCCAGACTCCATCGGCATGACGCTCCGAGGGGACATACCCGGTGACGTAACGGGTCGGGATACCCCCTGCGCGCAGCAGCAATGCCGCTCCTGAAGCAAAATACTCGCAATGGGCGGGCGGGCGGTGGATCAGAAAATAAGTGATCGGGTCTACTCGGCGCGGAGCTTCCAGTCCCAGCTGGTAGGTAAAATTCCGGTCGAAGAACTCTTGCACCGCTCGAATCTTGTCGGCGTCTGTGTTCTGGCCCGCGAAGATGCCTGCGGCAATCGCAATGACCTGGGAATCCAGGTCAGCGGGCAGCTGTCGAGCGAGGTCATCCGGGAGGGGGATTTCATCCGTTCGCAACTGAGCAGGGATGTAGTCCGTCAGTGCGTCGGGCAGTCCTTCATCGAGTAGATTCAAATTCCCCAGTGCGTCCCTGCGCAGTTGACTGACCGGGATTTTCATTTCGGCGGCCTGCAACGGGGCCAGCGGGACGGGGTCTTCCTTCGAGAGGTAATTGACGGTGACTGAGGTCCAGTTTTGTGAGACCGAGGGGGCCAGTTGAAAGAGGTATTCGTTCGGGGGCAGACCACGATCGGGAGATGTCGTGCGGGGCTCGATATCGACCGCAGAGGTCCGGGTCATCCACGTGGAGTTTCGATAAGAATTGAAGATGCTGGCTCGTAAGTACAGCGGGTCCGGGCTGTCTTGGGTGACCCGGAGAACAAGCTTTTCAGGCTCGAAGATCTTCCCACTGGAGACTTGAACCAGTGCAGAGCGGGAGCGAGTGCGTGGTTCGCGCGAGGTGCCATCGAACGCCTGCATCATTTTCAGAAGCAGCGTTTCCAGTTCACGTTCATGCTGGTGCCAGGCTCGCGCTGCATAGACAGTCGGAACGCCCGCCAACATGAGCGTGGCCAGCATGAGGCCTCGACGGAGACGGCGGCGTTGATCGAGTTTGATCCAGTTCCGTCCGGCATGGGCGAACCAGCCCAGGCCTCCGACGAACAGAATCATGAAGACAAGCAGCGTGTTGCGGGAGATGCTGTGCAGGCGGATGTCGCCCGCACAGAGAACCGCCAGACAGCCGAGTGCCGCGACTGATGCCGAAATTCGCTTCAGTGAGGATGGCTCATGCAGCAGCAGAATTTGCATGGCCACTAGCCAGCAGCCGATCTCATGCGCAAGCTCAGTATTGACGAATGGAGCATCCGTGGGGAATAGCTCCGGAGCCAACGAGAACTTCGCGACAAACAGGGCTGCGAGAAACAAGGCATTCCAGCGCAGTGGGGACGCCAGGCACCACCCACGACGAATCGTCCACCACCGGCTGGCCGCACACAAAAACAATCCGCCGGTGACCAGCCAGTTCCCAGACGGGTAGCCCAGCATCAGGCACTCGACGGTGATCAGAAAGAGAGACGCTCTCAATGCCCGTCGCGGGTAGGAAGTCATGTCGAGTGGAGATTCGCTCATAATGATCGCACCTCCCCATTGAGGATCGCACGTGGGGTGACTGTCAGAAACTGCTCGCTGTCGACGGGAGCAACGATTGCAGGGGATGTGGCTCGAACGAGCAGCACCTTCACACCGCGCCCGGATTCCCGCATCTGCTCGACATACTCACGTCGCTGTTCGTCCCAGTCCAGAGCGATCAGAATAATCGACGAGATCGAATCCAGAACTTCCGTCAACGGCCCCGGAATCACACGCATGGCGTCCGTGGGCGAGCCTTCCGTGATCGACAGAATCTCCAGAATGCTGTCGAATCTCGCCCCCGCTTGCGGCGTGCGGAAGAGGTAAATCTCTGGACCGGCCATCAGCAGATCGATCACGATTTCGCGGGCATGAATTGATTCTGCAATCGCAGCGGCCAGGGCGACCGCTGCTTCCAGCTGAGCAGGTTGATCCTCTGAGCGGGCCTTTCGTCCGGGCGGTTGCCAGGTGTCGAGGAGCAGAGCCATGCGGAAGCTGTATTCGTCTTGGTATTCGCGGACCACAGGCCGTCCCAAGCGAGCCCAGGCCCGGAAATCGAGACGAACAGCAGCCTCACCGAGGACATACTCGCGATTGCCGACATACTCCGGGGAGTCTCCCTTCGCCCCCAGTAGCGGCGCAGGATGCGTGGGGCGACCTCGGTGGCCCAGAGGCACCTCGCAGAAGTCCAGAGACTCATAGGAAGGGATGACGGTGAGCACGGGTAGCGGAATGGCAGTGCCCCCGAATCGCATCAGATTGAAGGGAAACGTGCTGTGGACCAAGGCCGACCCGAGCACAAACCGTCCTCTCTTTGACGGAATCAGTTCGAAGGGGATTTCAGCCTCACCGCCGGATCGCAGACTGGCGACCACGCGATCCGCATCGCGATGCTTGACTGCACGGTCGTTCTCGAAGAATCCAACCATCAAGTCAAAAGCGGTGAAGTACCCTCGGTTCTGAACGGAGACCAGTCCTTTCAGCGGGACGCCCGCAGTTCCGCGAGCAGGCACTTGGCAGCGGACATCCAACCGGGGACGCAGAAGAGTCCCCACCCCTTCGACGACAGCGGGGAGAAAGAACAAGGCACAGAACATTTGGTAAATCGGGATCTCGACCGTGATCGACCCTAAGGCAGCAAAGAATGTCAGGTAAATGAGAATCCGGCCATAAGGCGTGAGTTTAAATCTCGCCAGATAGCGAACGTACCGCACCAGCAGAAATCCCTTCCGACTCATGCGTTTGAGTCTATTGAGTCGAGGGGAAGCTGTCAGCTATCAGCGTTAAGCAGTCAGCCAGAAGGGGGCGGTCTGTTTCGGAGCGAGAGGGGTGAACTGACTTTCCCGACGACAGAGTGGCGGTAAGACGACTTCCCATCTCAACCCTCAACCCTCAACCCTCAACCCTCAACCCTCAACCCTCAACCCTCAACCACAAACCACAAACCACAAACCACAAACCCTCAACGTTCAACGTTCAACGTTCTCTCCTCAGCGAGGTCGTTTGCTTGGCCTGCATTGCGGAGTCGCGTCCGTTGGGTCTTCGGGCCACGAGTGCTTGGGGTATTTTCGTTGCAGTTCTTTGCGGACGGTCGAGTACGTGTTCTTCCAAAAACTTTCCAAGTCTTCGGTCACTTGTTGCGGACGCATGTTCGGAGACAGCAGGTGCAGTAACACCCGCACTCGTCCACCTGCCACGCGCGGTGTCTCCTTCATCCCGAACACTTCTTGAATCCGCACAGCCAGCACTGGAGGCCGTCCCATTTCATAGGTCAGTCGAATGTGGCTGCCGCTCGGCACCTGCAGCTTGTCTGGGGCTTCGCGTTCGATCCATTGCAGTTGGGAGTAGTCGTATCTGCGTTTGAGTTCATCCAGCCACGCCGCTTGTTTGAGCTGGCCAAACGAGCGGCAGCGGGAACAGAGTTCTCGCAACACGCGATGCAGCCCGGCTTGATCGAGCGGAGGAATTCCCGAGTCTGGCAGCCACTCACTGAGACATTGCACCCGCGTGACGAACCCGGCCACCTCGGGATTGTCGATTGGGAAGACCTTGTCCCAATTCCGGACAGCGGCCTCGTACAATACTTCGGCGGGGCGGTCATCGTCGGGGAGCGGACAGGGTGTCTCGGCCAGAACGAGATCATCCCAGTACGTTCGCCGCCGCGCGACAGCTTGCAGTTGGGACGGATGGAAGAAGACCTCGTCGATTTGTTTCAGCAGTGATTCCGGGAGCCAGTCTCGCTCAATCGCTGAGGCTTGCCGGACGAGAGCATCGGTCGCTCCCGCATCGACATCGATGCACAGAAACAGCTCCGAGTTCGTCACTGCCGATTGCGGAGCGAGCTTGACCCCCTTGCCACCGACCATGATCCCACGATCGGAGCCCTTGTCGCGGCGCTTGGCCAGTCGATCGGGGAAGGCGACGAGCAACGCGCGCGACAGTGCCTCCTCGCGATCATGGGCTCCCTGCGACGGACGCCCCAGTTCTGCCAATAACTCTCGTCGCAGCTGATCGCCAGTTCGTTGAATGAATTGAGCTGACCCCACATTGATCGAGCCGAACAGGAAATCTCGCTGCCCGCGCGAGAAGAATTCTTGCAGAGCCTGGACACGGTCGAAGACGTCCGAGCGCGATCGATGGACAGCTGTCGTCTTCGCCGGGCCACGGATCGTACTCGCCTGGGGCTGGAAGAACGGGCTGCGTTCGGAGATGAGGGCGGCCAGCAGTACGGCTTCTTCGACGACCCCCTCGGCGTGTCCTTCGACCAGCAGCCGGGCCAGTCGTGGGTGCACCGGGAGGCCCGACATCGCGCGCCCGATCGGCGTCACGTTTCGCTGGGCGTCGATGGCCCCGAGTCGGGTCAGGAGTGCGAGGGCTTGCTCGACAGCTACTTCTCGCGGAGCCTCGAACCACGGGAAGGCGAGCACATCCTGCTCGCCCCAGTGGAGCAGTTCCAGCACGGGGCCAGCGAGGTCGACCCGCCGAATCTCGGGGTCATCGACATCGGGCCGCGCGCGATGCGTGGCCTCTTCCCACAGACGCAAACAGACACCCGGTCGAGTGCGTCCCGCACGACCGGCGCGCTGATCGGCAGAGGCCTTCGAGATCGGCGACAGATCGAGATGGTCGAGACCGACATCGGGATCGAACCGCATCACCTTGGCCAGCCCGGTATCGACCACCCCGGTGATGCCATCGATGGTGATCGAGGTCTCGGCCACGTTGGTCGCGAGGACGACCTTACGCTGCGAACACGGCATGAGGACGCGGTCCTGCTCCTCCGCCGGGAGATCGCCAAACAGAGTCATCACTGCCAGATCATGCTTGCGGGCGAGTGCTTCCAGCTCGCGCGAGGTGCGGTGAATCTCCGGCAAGCCCGGGAGAAAAACCAAAAGGTCACCGGGCGTCTTGCCGAGCAGTTGCTCGATCCCCGCCACAGCGAGCTCTTGGATCGGCTGTCGTTCGCGGGACTTGATGTATTGAATGTCGACCGGGAAGAGCCGTCCGAGGCTCTCGACGACCGGGCAATCGCCGAGGAACTTCGAGATCGGCTGGCAGTCGAATGTGGCCGACATGACGACGATCTTGAGATCGGGCCGCACGGTCTGCTGGACCCGCCGCACCATGCCCAGAGCGAGGTCGCAGTTCAGGTTCCGCTCGTGGAATTCGTCAAAGACAACGACGCCGATGCCATCGAGAAACGGGTCCGACTGGAGCCGCCGCAGCAGGATTCCATCCGTGACGACAAAGATTTTCGTGGCCGCCGAGACCTGCTCATCGAAGCGCACGCGATAGCCAACTTCTCGCCCCAGTGGCACTCCCCGTTCAAACGCAATCCGCCTCGCACTGGCCCGCGCGGCCAAACGCCGGGGCTCCAACATCACCACTGAACCGCCACTCGCGATCCCCGCATCGAGCAGAGCTGGGGGCACGCGCGTCGTTTTCCCTGCACCAGTGGGAGCCTTCAGCACCACCGACGCATGGGTATTCAAAGCGGCCAGTAACTCGGGCAGCACATCGTCAATCGGCAGGGGGGCAAACATGCCGAGGACAGTAGAGCAGTTTGCGGAGCGAGGCAAGCTCGGTGAGCGGCCCGGCGCTAGCCGCCGGTTCCCCTCAACGATCTTCGCATTGGGCGCGTCGTTCCCTGACCGACCACGCTCACGGGAACCGGCAGCTAGCGCCGTGCCGCTCACTCCCCGCAAGCGATGGACCGGGCGACTCGCAATCCGCCAGCCGGAAACCAAAGTTCCTCAATGAAGCAGGACGGGCAAATGTGCCCGTCCTACGTCACTGACTCCACGACGATGCAAAGTTATCGTCCGCCGTGAATGCTTTGCGCAAAGCTCACCAGCTTCAGGACTCCCTGAAACTGTTCGACCGGAATCCGCGTCTTGATCCGCAGGGCATGCTCTTCTCCGACAGCGGTCGTCGCGGTGTAGCTGCGAGCGATTTGCAGATCTTCCACGGCGGCGCGCTGGAAGGGGACCGGTATCCCGGGAATCGTCGTGGCGGCAAGCAGGCCCTGACTCACGAGCCCGGGCAGGTCGAACAGCATCAACAGGTGCGACTCGGCGGTGAGGCCATTGCGGACTTCATTCAGCGAGTTGGCTTTGGCGTCGTAAGCTTTCAGGGCAGCTTCCATCGTGCTTTTGTCTCCGCCTTGCACCTGCAGCATTCCATCAGCCAGCGCGGTCATGCGAGTTTGGATTCCCTGGGGACCGAACATAATGCCGGTCATCATCGTTTGCATGGCTGCGCCGGGCTGGCTCGGATCGACTTTCTGCGTGATCGTCATGAGGTCAATCTGATGAGTCCCGACGGTCTCCGCATCCTGTTCCAATTTCGTTTCCTGCGTCATCTCGCCGATCTTGATGGTCTGGGAAACCTTGGCGAATTGACGTGCGGCTGTGAGGAAGTCAGCGGCTGACTTGGTTTCCATGAATGCTGTCGATCGGAACAGTCCCTTGGTTCCGCTGGCCAGGTCAAACGACATCACAGCAGAGGTGACTTTGTGTGTCTTCAGGGTCGTGATGTAGTCCTTCATCCCCTGGCGGACGGCCTCGTCTTGATACAGAGTCGCGGTGAGCTTTTCAGCCATTCCTGCGAGATCGGAAAACTCAGCACTGATGCCCATGTAGAGCGGCAGCCCGGCACCCAGATTGGTGAGCCCGTCGAATGCGGACGTGGGCTGCTTCTTCAAGAACGCAGCGATCTCGCTGTCCTTCTGGAAGTCGATGAAGTCTTCGATCTCGAGTCCCGTGGGAGTGGCGGTCAGACCGACCGTCAGTGTTTCGGTCTCCTCCAGCAGCTTGAAGGCCATGTCGGCCTGGATCTTCAGCATCTCAACGGTCCCCGCCGCGTTCGCGACTCCGGGAGTATTCAGACCTTGCTGGATTCCTTCTTCAAACTTCTGTCGTCCCTCTTGAATCTTGGCGTCGTAGATGTCTGCGATGTGCCGCAGGTTGACGTGTAACCCGATGTCAGAGTTCTCAAACACCTTGCTCGCCGCTGTGTCATTCAGGACTTCTTGAAACGAATCCGAGGCGGAGACAGCTGTGGGCACTCCGTGATCTTTGTCGGCGTAGAAGACCCAGTTGTCACGCACTTGAGATTCGAAATTCTCGGGCAGGGCCTTTTGCAGGGCGGGTCCATCGGTGGTGGGGATCGCGAAGAGTGCCTTCGGCTCTCCGTCTTCTCGCATGAACAACACCAGATAGAAATCCTTTGATCGATCGACTCCGCTGAGTGCCGGATTCGACAGCGCCAGCCCGAACGCCGTGGCGTTCTGAGACACGAGATCCCCCGTTCCCGGTTGAACGGCGTTGGCGAGGGCCGCTACCTTTTCAATGGTGGCATTGAAGGCCCGAATACGGATGACGACATCCGCTTCATCCGAAATCTGGGCGAGCGGAGAGTCAGCTGCCTGGATCGAGAAACCAAATGCCATGCCCAGAAGGGCGGCCAATCCACTGAGTTTTCTCATTGTGTGTCCCTGTGAAAAGTGAAACGACGATGTGGTCCTGGTCGGTATCCACATGGGGAAGTTTGCTTGGCGAAGCCTGCGTCATCGATCAAGTACGTCGAAACGACGTAACTGGATCACCACGTTCTCCCGAGAATTCCGGGCCACGTCAATTGAATGACTGGAGGTTCATGGGAAGTGAACGGAAAACTTCTGGCCACTGAGTGTATTACAACACTGATGCACATGATTGTCAACTTCAATGAATCACTCTGCGATGCGGAGGGGCAGCTCTGACTGGCTCACCGAGTGAACTGTTCAGCCACTTCAATGGCCCGCAGCATGCCCATCGCCTTGTTGAGCGTTTCCTGATACTCGCTGGCGGGCACGCTATCGGCCACGATCCCCGCACCCGCCTGGACGTATGCGGTATTTCCTTGCATGACCAGTGTTCGCAGCGCGATGCACGTGTCCATGTTGCCGGTGAAGTCGATGTATCCCACGGCCCCGCCGTAGGGTCCACGTCGATGTTTTTCCACCTCGTCGATGACCTGCATCGCCCGGACTTTCGGAGCCCCCGACACTGTGCCCGCTGGCAGTCCCGCCTTCAAGGCGTCAATCGCCTGCAAGCCCGCGCGCAGCTGGCCTTTGACGTTCGAGGTGATGTGCATGACGTGGCTATAGCGTTCCACGACCATGACATCGCTGAGCGTCACGGAGCCATACTCCGCGACTCGTCCGACATCATTGCGGGCCAAGTCAATCAGCATGACATGTTCGGCCCGCTCCTTGGGATCGGCGAGCAGGTCGGCAGCCAGCTCGCGATCCTCGTCCTCGGTGGCCCCGCGTTTGCGAGTTCCGGCCAGTGGGCGAATCGTTGTTTCGCCGTTCTCGACGCGGACCATGATCTCGGGAGAACTGCCGACGAGGTTGACCTCTTTCGAGGTCAGAAGGAACATGAACGGGCTGGGGTTTACCACGCGCAATGCCCGATAGATATCGAGCGGAGACGCCTGCGTTTCCAGTTCCAATCGCTGGCTGATCACGACCTGGAAAATGTCGCCCGCCAGGATGTATTCCTGACACTTTCGCACAGCGTCTTCGAACTCCGGCTGTGTGAAGTCCGAAGTCCACTCCAGTGTTGGATCGCCGCCCAGCGGGATATCCCGTATCCGCAGGCCATCCTGTCCGGACTCCAGTTTTTCACAGAGATCATCGACCGCTCCGCAAGCCCGCGCGTATTCAGCTGCCAGATCTGGCGCATCGGTCCAGACGTGGGCAACGACAATAATCGTCTTGCGGATCTGGTCGAACACAATCATCTGATCGTAGAAGCCGAACGTCATGTCCGGCAGCTGGCGGTCGTCTTCGGGTGGATGCGGCAGCCGTTCGGAGTACCGTACGGTGTCGTAGCCGAAGTACCCGACGGCCCCGCCCAGAAAGCGCGGCAAGCCGTGGATCTGAGCTGCCTTGTACTCGTCGATCAGCTGTTGCAGAACGAGGAGCGGGTCATCAGACGTACATTCATGGGTCTGGCCGTCGCGTTCGATTGTCAGGTGAGTTCCTCGAGCGGAGATCCGTAGGAACGGGTTGCCGCCGAGGAAGCTGTAGCGTCCGATTTTTTCGCCGCCGATGACGCTCTCGAACAGAAACGTCTCTCGGCCCCACCCGCAACGGCAGAGCGCACTTACCGGGGTCAGCGTATCACTGAGCAACTGCCGGTAAACGGGGATGAGGCGGCAGGGCTCGCCTGTGGAAGAGGCGGCAATGTTCTGGACAGTGGCCAGACTGGGGAAGTGCGGCATGAGTGTGGAAACCCGGACGAAGAGTGGAACGGGGGACGGACACCGCTCCCAAGTGTTGGGTTCGAAGTATAACGACCCCGGTGCCAAAAGCTGGCGTGCCGGACGGAAGAGGTGTCCGTTGAAATTGCCGCCGAATGTGGCTCGGTCTGTAGAATGGTCTCACACAAAACTGACAACGAATCGACACGCCTTCGTTCCCTTCGTTCCCTTCGTTCCCTTCGTTTCCTTCGTTTCCTTCTGTTCAAAATCCGCTTCTCACTCCTGTCACGGAGTCGAAGAGTGGAACAGAAGAAAACGAAGGGGGGAGACAATTGTTATGTGAATCGCACACCGAACCTCGCCCAAGGGTAGCGGACTTGGTTCACAATCACGTTGCGATTCGGACAGCAGGATTGAACAGAAGGACGCCAAGGACGCGAAGATGCCGAGAAATGAGCCCTTGGCTTCCTGCGCGTGCTGCTATTCAAAAATCAACCTGGGGACCGGAGTTCGGTTGAACAACAGGCACCAATCACAGCAGAGAGGAACCACGAAAAGCACAAAAGACACGAAAGCAGAGGGGTTCCCATCCAGCCTGGTGAGAGTTCTCAGGTTGCCCGCTATCGCTCTGAGGGGAGGGCTCACCTAAGCTATTTCGTGTGTTTCGTGGTCAAAGCTGGAGTGCTGATCCCGAACTCGGGTGGGGAAGTGGTGGTTGATGATTTCCTACGCGGGCAGGAACTCTTCCCACGGGCGGCGCAGCTGGGCGTACTCGCGAGTGGGGAGGGCGACGGTGGCCCAGCGGGGGGACCGTGTCCGCATGACGCTGGCGTAGTCGCGGACCCAGACGGCATAGAAGGCGTAGGTCCGGCCTGCATATTCCCAGCGCTGGGGATGCAGAGAGTCCCAGCACGGATCGATCAGTTCATAGGCGAAGACAAACGCGGCACGAAACTGGTTGCCGAACACTTTTTCCCATCGCAGGAGAGACTCTACGTCATCGGCATCCGCCCAGCATTCCCAGCGCGTGCCCCCGGGACCTCCTGTCGGGAAACGGCGTCCCTTCACATCCAGCAGCAACCGGTGTTCACCGCCGTCGACAATAAAGTCCATCGATTTCAGGGAGACATCCGCCAGCTGGGCGCGTCGTGTTTCATCAATGGCAACGAAGGGCCGCTCGGTCGCGATGAGGTACGCCTCGAAGGCGGCATCGTAATGGTTCGACCGAATCGCCATGGGGGACTCCGTTCGTCTCGCGAGCGTCGTATTGCTCAGGGGGCATCATCGGGGGCAGGGAGCTCGCTGACAAGGCTGATCCGCGAGTGCCGATCACGGGAACTCCAAACCTGCGGTGTGCTGTCTCCCTGTGGATCAGTGTTGATGAGTGATAATCAGCGTTCAGGGTTTCCGGTCGATCCTCAATTTTGGACATGTCTCGGCGTTCCAATTCCTCATCAGCGGGGGGGCGTTTGTCCACAGATTTCGCAGATTTCACCGATTTCAATGACAGGGTCCACGATCACATCTCGAATTTCAGAGGAGGATTGAGCAGAAGTTCGCCTAGGAAGCCAAGGGCGCGTGCGCCTCAAACTTCGGTGGACATCTGAGGCTGCTTGAAATCAACTCCTACCTGCCTGAGTTCAAACACGAAATACACGAAAATGAGGGGGCAAATTCGGCTTGGTTGCAGATGAATTGGTCAATCGTTGCTTCTTTGAGAAAAGCTCTCTTCCGCCAAGTGGGTCTCCCCTTTTCGTGTATTTCGTGTATTTCGTGCTTTTCGTGGTTCCCCTTCCTGAGTGCGAGATGCAGACGGCATCATCAAACAGGCGTGTCCACAGATTTCACCGATTTGGAGCGGAGACCAATGCGCCTCCTGTCTCGACAACCGATGCCCCGCTCTCTTCTGAATCTGTGACAATCTGAGAAATCTGTGGATAAATCAATCGCCGTTAACGCTCGTCAACGCGGCTCAATCCTCCGTGCCTGTCGGACAATGGAAGCTGAGTTGAAAACCTGGTGAACACAGAGAACACAGAGAGTGTCCAAGTGCCATGTTCTCTTCTCATCTTTCCTCAGCGCTCCTCGTGACCTCTGCGTTTCGAGTTGTTCGGAGTGACTGGCGTGTTCGGCGTGACACCCGCCATTGAGTCCATCGCCCGCTACCCCCTACACTAGAACAACACACAAGCCCTCCCCCCACCGAATCGCAACTCCCATGGCTGACAAAGGCAACCCGAACAAGATCGAGGAACTGAAGTTCACGAGCAACTTCCTGCGAGGCACCATTGCCCAGGAAGTCGCTGACGGTCTGGTGCCCACCGTCTCCGAAGATAGTGCCAACCTGCTCAAGACCCACGGCACCTATCAGCAGGACGATCGCGATCACCGGGGCGGTGATAAAGTCTTCAGCTTCATGGTCCGCACGCGAGTGCCAGGGGGCAAGGTCTCCGCAGCTCAGTTCCTGATGGAACTCGATCTCTGTGACCAGTTCGGGAACGGAACTCTCCGCATCACGGACCGCCAGGGATTCCAGTTACATGGCGTCGTAAAGACGAACCTCAAAGAGACGATTCGCGGGATCAGCCAAGCCAAGCTGACCACGCTGGCCGCCTGCGGTGATGTGTGCCGCAACGTCATGGCCTGCCCGGCTCCTTACCGCAACAACCCCGTCCTCACCGAAATGCAGCTGCTCTCCGATCAGCTGGCCGAGCATTTCCGCCCCCGCTCGAATGCGTACTTCGAGATCTGGTTGAAGGACGGCGAGGAGAGCGAACTGGTCCACAGCAGCGGCCCCGAGAGCGAGCCGATCTACGGGCAAAGCTACCTGCCCCGCAAGTTCAAGATCGGCATCGCACTGCCCGAGGACAATTGCATCGACATCTATACCCAAGACATGGGGTACTTGGCGGTGGTCGAGAACGGGAAGATCATCGGCTACAACCTGCTCGTCGGAGGCGGCATGGGGATGACTCCGGCCAAGAAGACGACCTTCCCCGCTCTGGCCAAGCGAATGACGTTCGTGACTCCGGAGCAGGCGATCCCCGTCGGTGAGGCGGTGGTTAAGGTGCAACGCGACTTCGGCAATCGGACCGACCGCAAGCAGGCCCGACTCAAATACCTGATCCACGAGCGCGGCCTCGACTGGTTCAAGGCTCAGGTGGAAGAGTATTACGGGGCCCCCCTGCCTGCTCCGCATGCTGCGGACGTCACGGATGTCGATGACCACATCGGCTGGCATGAGCAAGGCGATGGCAAGCTGTTCCTCGGGATCAACATCGAGAATGGCCGCCTGAAGGACGAAGGCCCGCTTCAGCTGAAGAAGATGTTCCGCGTGCTGCTGGCCAAGTATGGGATGGAGACCCGGCTGACGGCGTTGCAGGGCGTGATCCTGTGTGACATCGACCCGAAAGATCGGGCCGACATCGACCGCATCCTGACCGAGCATGGCTGCAAGCGAGCCGAGGAGTTGACGCTGGCCCGCCGGTATTCGATCTCCTGCCCGGCGTACCCGACCTGTGGGTTGGCTGTGACGGAATCTGAGCGAGTCATGCCGAAGGTGATGGACGCGTTGGAAGCCGAGATGTCCAAACATGGACTGCTATCCGAGCGAATCTCGGTGCATATGACTGGCTGCCCGAACGGGTGTGCCCGCCCGTACACTCCGGATATCGGCCTCGTCGGCAAAGCCCGTGGAAAGTACACCGTCTATCTCGGCGGCAACGTCCAGGGCACTCGCTTGGCATTCCTGTTCGAAGACATGGTGCCCGAAGAAGAGCTCCATACCCGCTTGAGCCCCGTCATGGCCAAGTACAAGGCCGGTCGCCACACCGGCGAAAGCTTCGGGGATTTCTGCCACCGCGTCGGCAAAGACGGGCTGGCGTAGCCCGCTTAGCGCCACTTGAATTCTTCCGTGTGTGAAATCTGAGGTTCTCACGCAGCTAGAGCAATGCTTCACCAGCCATTCAAGGGCTGGTGAAGCTATCCTCAATTGAACCAAACCGCGAACCCAAAGAACTGTCCTTGGAAGACACGGGTGAGGTTGTTCCACGTTTCGGGGCGCGAGAGTGGGCCTTTTTCGACGTACGGCAGGGCGGCAGTCCCCTGCATCAGCAGGACCAAATCGAACTGCGGGGGTTCCTCGAAGAACCGCTTCAGATTCACACCGCGCCCAGTCGCTGGGATGTTTCCCCCGACTCCGTTGAAGAGCAGTATTCCCGAGTAATCACGCCAGAACGGGACGAGCTTGCGTCCTTCGAGCAGGTCCTCCATCTCGGTCAAGACGCCTTTCCAGCCATCGATAAATTCTCGGGTCACGGGCACTCTCAAGACTCCCGTCTGCTTCGGGTTGGGGAGCCACTCCTGATCGTTGTCGGTCTCCGCCTCAATGAGAGCCCATGACTCGCGCGATGTCCGAATCATCTCCAGAAGATGTCCCCGCGCGGACGACATGCGCTGGGGTTCCTTGAGCGGAAAATTCGCCATGTGAATCGCCGCAATGGCATCCATAATCTGTCGCGTGAAATCGGAGTTGGCCTTGGGACCCACATCGAGCGGCTCGTCATTCACGCGAGGCTGTAAGGCTTTCGGGTAGACGAGCCGCCCCGCCACATCGAACATTTGCTGATGATCATAGGCCAGCATGACGTCGCACACCGCACACAGAAAGTGGCAATACCCGCGTAACCAGGGCACATCGCCGGAATCGAAAACAACCTTCATCTCCGCAGCTGCGGTGCCCGCGCGTTGTCGATTCGCGACGCTGAAGATCGACTGAAAGCTCTCCTTGTCTTCGCACTTCCCATCTCCGTTCAAGTCGAGTCGAATCGCCATGAGGTCGATGGAGAGCTTCACGTCCTGTTGTACATCAACTTTCGCGAGTTCCGCCTCAGCGGACAGCATCCGCGTCTGGAGATGCAAGAAGACTTGCCGTACCTGGGTATACGTGACCTCTTCCGGATTGGGGTTGATCGGAATGGGCAATCGAAAGACGGGCACATTCGCCAGTTCGCCGTTCATGGCCCCGTACTGATATTGATCCTGACCCAAGTTCTCAATCGCCGAGAGGACTTGCACGAATCCCAGTGCGAACCGGGCCTGATGGTGCTGCGGATCAGTTGCGATGTGATCTTGGAGAGACTTCTCCGCCAGATCGATCTGGCCCTTCTTCAAATACTCCGCAAGTTTCGCCGAGACATCCTCCTCCGCGCGGCACTCGTTCGCCGCAGAGAGTCCAATGACGACTGCGAGACCACAGATCCAGCGAGTGAGTACCGACATGAGATAATCCTTGCAGAGGGAGTGGAGCAAGTGACTGGTGCAGGCTAGTGCCCTGATTTGCGACCATTGAGTGTGGTTATCGACCCGTGCGTTCACCAGTGCCATGTTCGAAGAGCTTACCTGGCATGCGTGCAACAAGTTTCAACACGGGGCGAAACTGGTCTCGTTGTTGATTCAGCACATTCTAAGGGCCAGTGCTGCCATGGTAACCACCACACCCCTGTGGCATGACCGTGTGTAATTGATCTTTCCGAAAACCTCACAACCTGAGTTTGGTTTGAGGACAGGCACCGAACGCGACACTCGCAACTTACAAGGCACGAAACACACGAAAACAGAGGGGACCGGACATAAGTCGTGCGTATTCAGCTGCGTACCAGGCAGGATCTCTGGGGATCGTTATTGCGATTCCGTGGCTGCGGAAAATGGAATCATGTTTGATCGAAGGCAGCAGTACATCCGATTCATGGCTGGGCATTGTCGAGCCTCCTTTTCGCCTCATTGCAAAGATGTCCCCTATGAGATTGGGGGTTGAACCGCAATGGACCTCGAATTTGGTACTCAGCAGTCACCTCAGCGAAAAGCGGTGTGAGTCTCCTGAACTTCCAACCGAGCGATCTCCCAACCTGATTCGGCTTGGGATGTCACAACGAGAACTTCTTATGAAGCTCGGGGTACCTATTTTTCTCGTAACACGTGGGATAACAGTTTCATCGACGATGAGAGAGCGTTTACAGTTCGGGTTCATTGAATATGACAAGTTTGAAAGGGGATTTCGCACGCAGTGCGACGAAATCCCCTTTCACGATCCGAGATCCAGACAAGCATTCGCTGAGTACCAACAGGCGATCGAACGTGAGCCTCCAGTCGTGGAACGTGTGGAACTGATCGACAGGCCACAGTGCTGCGTGGATGCCGTACGAGAGGCTGGGCTGGCATGATAATCCCGCTGGACTCTTCGCCCGAGAGGCACCGGTTTCGGCGATCGTTTCAGTGAACCGATGGCAGCGATGCGGTCCAGCGCGTCCCCGTCTGCTCGTTCGGAGCGACCCGCAAGACCAGGTTCGCCCACACACTCGCCATCCCCGTCATCCGCCCGAGTTCGGCATCTCGAGAAGACTGCGTCCGAGCCGCCCTCAACTGGCAGGTGTTTGAATGATCTGTTCGCTGTGCCTCCCCCCCTGCGACGAAGGCGACTCGATCGGGTGTCGTCAGGGTTGTGCCATGACTGTTGGGAAGCGTTCTGTTCGACGGAGAGGTAGGAGACGGTCGTCGCGCTGCAAGCGATGGTTTCGGGTGCCATTCCTCTTTCCGATAGATATCACAATTTGCATCCAAAATCGCCGAAAACGGGCGTTGGTCGCTCCCAAAACACAAAACGGAAACCCGCACGTGTCGGGGTTCCCGGCGTGATACCTAGTGTTTTACCTTGTATCATCAAGCGGAGAAGGAGAGATTCGAACTCTCGATGCCCTTTCGGGCATACCGGTTTTCGAGACCGGCGCATTCGGCCACTCTGCCACCTCTCCGGAGGTTGTGTGGGAGAGGGAGTGTAACTCTGACCACGAACTCTTTCCAGTGAATCAGGGAGGGGGCGAAGGAACCACGTCCGGTTTCGCTTTCTATCCGTGCTACTTAGAATTCGGCTCGACCGGGTTCGAGGACAGCTGCGGGGCATTCAGAGAGGAATTCCCGCTGTCCGGACAGGTCGCCGATGAAGGAACACGCCGTGCGCTGGACGAAGACATTCATCCCGACCATGAAGGAAGACCCCTCGGACGCCGAGGTGCCCAGCCACCGGCTGATGCTGCGGGCCGGGTTGATTCGCCAAGTTATGGCCGGAGCGTACACGTACTTGCCGCTGGGGCTGCGCTCGCTGCACAAGGCCACGAACATCGTGCGGCAGGAGATGGACCGCGCGGGCGGCGTCGAGATCCAGATGACGGCCTTGACGCCGATCGATCTCTATGAGCGGACGGGCCGCATCAAGGCGTTCGGCAACGTCCTGATGAACGTCCACGTCTCGCGTGGTGATCGCAAGGTCCACATGGCCCTCGGGCCGACGCACGAAGAAGTCGTCACCGACCTCGTCGCCCGGCACATCAACAGCTATCGCCAGCTGCCGATCACGCTGTACCAGATTCAGACGAAGTTCCGGAACGAAGAGCGCCCCCGGTTCGGCATCCTGCGGACCAGCGAGTTCCTCATGAAGGACGCCTACAGCTTCAGCACCTCACTGGAGCAACTGAACGAGGCGTACCAGGCGATGTACGACGCCTACTGCCGGATCTTCACGCGGTGTGGGCTGAAGTACATCCCCGTCGAGGCCGAAAGCGGGCCAATCGGCGGCGACGGGTCGCACGAGTTCATGATCCCGGCGGGGAACGGAGAGGACTCGATCCTGAAGTGCGACGGCTGCAACTACGGGGCCAACGTCGAGCGGGCCGAGACGGGTCGCATACGGGCCAGCACCGCGATGGCCGAAGCCGACATGAAGCCGAAGACCGAGATCGCCACGCCGAATGCGGGCAGTATCGAGGCGGTCTGCAAGTCGCTGAAGTGCAAGCCGCACAAGATGATCAAGACCTTGATCTTCAAGGCGGATGGTCAGCCGGTGGCCGTCCTCATTCGCGGCGATCATGACGCCAACGAGAACAAGATCCGCCGCGCCCTCGGAGCAACAACGATCGAGCTGGCTGACGAGGCGACGATCCTGGCTGTCACGAACGCCCCCGTCGGTTTTGCCGGACCAGTCGGGATCAAGTGCGACATCATCGCTGACCACGATGTCCCGAACATCGCCAATGCCGTCACGGGGGCCAACAAGGTCGACGCGCACTTCGTCAATGTCTGCCACGGTCGCGATTGGACTCTGCCCAAGTCGGAAGATGGCTCGTGGAGAACCTTCGACCTCCGCAACGCAGCTGCGGATGACCCCTGTCCGAAATGTGCGGCCAAGCTGAGCCTCGTGCATGGCATCGAGGTCGGCCATGTGTTCAAGCTCGGCACCAAGTACAGCGTGGCCCTCGATGCCGGTTTCCTCGACGAGAAGGAAACCAAGCACCCGATGATCATGGGCTGCTACGGGATCGGCGTGAACCGGATCATCGCCGGTCTGGCCGAGACCTGTCACGACAACGACGGGCTGATCTGGCCGATGGCGATCGCCCCGTACGAAGTCGTGGTCTGCCCGCTCAATGTCAACGAGCCCGACGTAATGGCCGTGGCCGAGCAGTACTACACTGAACTGAAGGCAGCGGGCGTCGATGTCCTGCTCGACGACCGCGACGTCCGCGCCGGCGTGAAGTTCAAAGACGCCGACCTGATCGGGTTCCCGATCCGCATCGTCCTCGGCGGCAAAGGCGTTGCAGCTGGCGAAGTCGAAGTCAAACACCGCACAATCGCCGCCCCGGAGAAGTACCCGCTGGCAGATGGGGTGCGGATCGTGGCTGATCTCGTGAAGGCCGCGAAGGCCTAATTGAGCCCCCGAGTTCAGCTTGGGATTTTGAGCGAGGCTCCCAGAGTTAAGGCTTTGCACCAAACCCGGGTCGCGCCGCCAAAGGGGTTCGCTGCCGAGCAAATTTCCTGTGCCTCTTGCAAACCGAAAAGACCGAAGCGGCCCAACTGGCGCCCCCACGCTGGTCCACGAGTGTCAACCAGACTCGGCTCTGAATGTCATTCCTGAGGGGCTTTGATCAACTCAAACGTCAGGCTGGAATCCCACTTTCCCCACGACAACGATTGAATGCCATTTTGCATGAGCTGCGGATAGTTCGAGATGCCGGGAGTCACCGAGATCTTGATCCGGCCTGTTTCGCCGACCTTCAGCAGTCCCTGATGGACAGCTGCCGTGCTGGCGTCGGAATCTTCGGAATAGTCCCCGTCCAATCCCCCCCAGATCGCGCCCTGATCACCGCCAATGACGGTTTCGATGATTGATTCGCCGATTTTGAGATTGCTCAATTTTCGACGCAGTAACACCGCACGCTGAGTGGCTTCGGGATCAAAGGGATTCGAAGCTCCTCGAACGGTCTTTGTGACCCTGCCATTGCTTTCAATTACTGTTTCCGTGACGACACCATTTTTCCTGACCACTGAGCGACTTGTCACGCTCGATGGCTGGGGCACTTGGCTTTCAGCGGCTGGCGGGATTTCCGCTGACCGTGGTGCCATTGGTGTGCTCGGATCAGCGGCATCGACCGGGCGAGCATCTCCCGGTGAATCAGTTGGCATCGACTCGCGAAAAGGCAACTCGGTTTCTTGTTCGGAAGTCGAAGTCCGAGCAGTCTCTGTGTCCGACCGAAATTCAGGCTGTGGAAACCCCTGTTCTGCGGGGTCGTTCACAAGGGGCTGGTTCCCCGTCAAAAGTCCTTCTTCCTGTCCGTCGACAATGACCGTGTCTTGATGGAAGATCGATGCCAGCGCGATCACCGGGATGGCCACCACGAACGGGACGACGGTCAACACCAGGAATGCAACCAGAGCCATCCCGGCCAACCGCGTCTCCGACCAATTCCGCATCACGTATCGCACAAAGTAGAGGAATGGTGGAATGAAGAAAAACAGGGCCGACACCTTGTCGTTCTTCCACGCGTGCCCAAAACCCAAGATCCAAGCCGACCCGAGCAGCAACAGCTGAACCAACAGGTAACCGACGAGAATTGCCAGCAAAATCGGGGGATAGGCCCAAATGGCCACCAAGCCTGCCACCGTCAGTCCCGTAGCCCACCCGGCCCACTTCAGGACGGACTGCCAACGGGATCGAGGCGCATCGTCCGTCTCCAGCTTTGTCTCATTCGGCGCGGTTCGAGTCGGCTTTGGCAACCGATCACGAGAGGATGGTTGCGGCCTTTGTGGCACCAGATATTCCGAGTCATCTACCCAGCTCTGATCTGAATCGAGCGGCTGAACATCCGGCGTCAGGTCGTCATCCAGCGGGAAGCTGACCTGCCGCGTAAGAGCGAGGCGGGGTGACCTCGATTCAACGATAGGGGAGGGCTGACTCTCCCATCGTTCCCGGATCTCGTCTCCTGTGACGTCCTGTTCGGATCTCGCAGGAACCTGATTATTGATGCGACATTTCGAACATTCATGCCAGCGATTCGCCATCTGAACTGGCAATGAATAGACCGTACGGCAGCCGGGGCACTGATACGTAATCATGTCTGAAGACATCACGACTCCTGAACGAATGGGCTGACACTCGTAGCCAATGGCAGTGGATTGTGGTGCCCCGCTCCAGTGTGTGCAAGTACCGGACAAATGAGTCGTAATGCTTCCTGAATCACGGGGTCCTCCAGTTGGAAGTTTCGGTCGTAAAGACTCGTCAACATTGAGACCACGCAGCGGCAGCCCCGACAGGGAGGGTAAAGCCGAGGCTGTGTAAACACTCTCGATGCAAAGTCCAGCCGTGTGGCACGTTTTCGACTTGCCTGCCAGGGGAAGCAATTGTATCAACAGCACTGGATTTGCCGTCCCGGCAGCAGCAACTCAAAACAAACTATAATATGGCACGTCGTCTGACTCGATTAGAGCGTTCATTCGCTCAATTCTCGCAAAGTCGCGAGCCGCTCATGACAGAGGGTCTAGTGAGGAGTCAATGAGCATGCTATCATTTTTGCCATGGTTACCTCCTCCTCATTCTCGTTACCGATCATCACCCTGTCACAGGTGGAGTTGGACCCCTTGGCAGCTCTGCTGTCGAAGGAAAGTCCGGCGCGCCATCGTAAACCGCTGCCGATGACGATGGCAGAGGCACGCGAGCGCGGCTGGGACGAACTCGATATCGTGTTCGTGACCGGTGATGCCTACATCGACCACCCCAGCTTCGCCAGCGCGATCCTCGGGCGTGTGCTGGAAGCAGCTGGGTTTCGTGTGGGGATTGTCAGCCAGCCCGACTGGCGGACATGCGACCCGTGGAAAACGTTTGGGAAGCCGAAGCTGTTCTTTGCGATCAGCGCGGGCAATATGGACTCGATGATTAATCATTACACGGCCAATCGAAAGGTCCGTAATGACGATGCGTACTCTCCCGGCGGTCGTATTGGGCTGCGGCCAGATCGTGCGACTCTCGGATATTGTCAGCGGTCGCGGGAAGCCTTCCCCGGTGTCCCGGTGATTGCGGGTGGCGTCGAAGCCTCGCTGCGGCGTCTGGCTCATTACGACTATTGGAGCGACAAAGTCCGCCGCTCAATCCTGCTCGATGCCAAGGCCGATCTCGTCGCTTACGGCATGGGCGAGGACACGATTCTGGAAATCGCTCGCAGGCTGCAATTTGGAGAGACCGTGCGCGATCTGCGCGACATGCGCGGCATGGCATACGTCCTCGGAGCGAAGGAGTCGGAAGAACGTTTCGGAGACCCCTCCCAAGAGCCGACTTACCTGCGCTTGCCGAGTTTCGAAACGGTGGCCTCGGACAAACCGGCTTTTGCCGAGGCGACCAAGATCATCCACAACGAGACCAATCCCTATAACGCCAAGGGGCTGGTCCAGTTCCATGATCGCCAGGCGGTCGTCTGCACTCCGCCGCGATTCCCCATTTCGCAACCCGCGATGGATACCATTTACGGACTGCCCTACACCCGCCGCCCGCACCCGACCTACAAGGAAAAGATCCCGGCGTTCGAGATGATCAAGGACTCGGTCACGATCATGCGCGGCTGTTTCGGTGGCTGTACGTTCTGTTCGATCACCACGCACCAAGGCCGCATTATTCAGTCTCGCAGCCATGATTCAGTGATTGGTGAGATCCAGACGATGACCAAGGACCCGCAGTTCAAGGGGGTCATCAGCGACATTGGTGGGCCGACTGCCAACATGTATGAGATGCGGTGTTCTCGGCCCGAGGTTGAAGCCAAATGTCGCCGCCAGTCGTGTGTTCATCCCACGATCTGCAAGCTGCTGGGGACCGATCACGGGCCGCTGGTCAAACTGATGAAGGACGCCCGCGAAACGCCGGGGATCAAGAAGGTCTTCGTCGCCAGCGGCATTCGCATGGACCTGGCCCGCCGCTCTCCCGAGTACATGAAGGATCTAGTCCGTCATCATGTGGGCGGGCATCTGAAGGTCGCTCCGGAGCACTCCGATGCGGGCGTCCTTGATCTGATGCGCAAGCCCGCCAGCGACGACTTCGAAAAGTTCGCCGAGGTCTTCGAACGCGAATCCGAAAAGGCTGGCAAAAAGCAGTACATCATCCCGTATTACATTGCCAGCCACCCTGGCAGCGACCTGCATGCGATGATCGATCTGGCTCTCTTCCTCAAACGCAACAGCTACCGCCCCGATCAGGTGCAGGACTTCATCCCCGCGCCGTTCGATGTGGCGACTGCCATGTATTACACCGGAATCAATCCGTTCACCAAGGAGCCGGTCTACGTCGCGCAGCACCTGCGTGATCGCAAGCTGCAACGGGCGCTGATGCAGTTCTTTAAGCCAGAGAACTACTTCGATGTGCGGAAAGCGTTGGAGCAGGCGGGACGGCAAGACCTGATTGGGTCGGGCTGTGACTGCCTGATCCCTTCAAATCCCCCGCGCGAGGCTCTCGACAAACGCCGGGCGGAAGCCAACATCCGCTCTCGCGAGGACTACATGCACGAGATCCCCACCGAAGGGGCCACCGGTGCGAAAGCGAAGGGCGAAACGCCGAAGGGCACGGGGTCTCAAAAGCAATCCCGCAACAAACCGAACAAGGGCTACCGCCCAGGTCGCAAGAGTGCCCAATAGCGGAACAAGTTGGAATTCAGGCGATCTGCCTCATCGCTGATCTTCAGGGGCCCGATCCAATCCGCGAGACGGCTTTTATTCAGAGATAAAAGGAAGACCAGCGAAGTTAGTTTGCGGTGGAAACCGCGGTGTCTGGCACGCGGCCCTTGCTAGCGCTGCGGGCTAAGCAGAGGTGCCCCCAAGCACCGGGGCTGAACGAGAAAAGTTTGCTTCTGTTCAAACTCCTCCCCAGAGACGGGGAGGTCGTTTGGGACCATAGCCTACGCCGCACGGCGTACGGGCCGCTCTGTCACCACTCGTGAAGCTGCCAGATCCCGAATCTGCTCGACGATCGTTTCCATCCGCATGGCTCGTGAGCCTTTCACCAGGACCACAGCACCCGGTTCCAACCAGCAATCGAGCAGCAGATCGGCGATCTCGCCCTCGGCACAGTGGGCCAGGCAGCCGCCCGCCATGCCCGCTTGTCGAGCCGCCCCGAGAACCACACTGGCCTGCTGACCAATCGAGATCAAGCCATCGATGCCCGCAGCTGCGGCTTGTCGACCGAGGTTCTCGTGGTACGCCCGCGACTGATCGCCGAGTTCCAGCATGTCGCCGGTGATCAGGATACGGCGAGTGGCTCCCTGCCACTGACGGAGTACCTCACAGGCTGCGGCCATCGAAGCGGGGCTGGCGTTGTAGGTGTCGTCGATCAACGTCCACTCGCCAACGGGTACGGAACGGCAACGTCCGGGAACGGGCAGGAACTCCAGCAGTCCGGTGGCGATCTCATTGCTCGTCATGCCGAACTCGCGAGCCACGGCAATCGTCGCCAATGCGGATGTGATCAAATGCGTCCCGGGAGCCTTCACGGAGTACTCGTGCCCCTCGACCGTGAATCGCATCTGGCCGTTCTCGGATCGCACGTGTTCCGCCCGCACATCGCAGCGATCACCAGTGCCGACGAGGATCACGTTGCAGCGAGCGAAAGAGGCCATGTCGCGAACGTATTCATTGTCGCCATTGAGTACGGCCAAGCCGTCTTCCGGCAGGTAGTCGAGCAGTTCACCCTTGGTCCGGGCGATCTCTTCCAGACTTCCAAATGTCGCCAGATGGGCAGGGGCGACGTGGGTAATAATGCCAATCTCGGGGCGAGCCAGCCGGGTCAAACCAGCGATTTCGCCAGAACGAGAGGCGGCCAGTTCGATGGCGGCAAACTGGTCCTGAGCACTGATTCCCAGCAAGCTGAGCGGGACGCCGATTTGGTTGTTGAAGTTCCCCGGACTTTCGGTCCCTGGAATGCGCGACGACAGAGTCGAGTACAACATGTGCCGCGTCGTCGTCTTTCCGACGCTGCCGGTGATGCCGATGATGCGGGTGTTGAGCTGGGTCCGATACCAAGCTGCGAAATCCACCAATGCCAGTCGTGTATCGCTGACCGCGATCGTCGGGAGTGGCAGGGATTCGATCCGCCCATGTTCCGCAACGCAGGCGACTGCTCCCCGTTCGGCAGCTTCGGCCAGATGGTCATGCCCATCGTGCGTCGGGCCACGCAGAGCCCAAAACAGATCGCCGCGTCGCACCCGACGAGAATCGGTTTCGACTCTCAGGAAGGTGTCGTCCTGCAGCATGACCCCAATGGTCCGCCCTTGAACGGCATGAGACAGATCGCGAAAGGTGACCGCGCGCATGGCGATGTCCAGGTGGAACTTACCCCAGTCTCGAAGCAGTGCCGTTCCTCAGCACCATTCGGCACCTGTGAAGTCGTCAAACGAGCAGAGAGAGGATGAAGATTTAGAGTGGAAGGCCGGTCATGACGGCGACTCGGCCTAACGGGTTTCGTTGACCTTACCGACATTGCGGATATTCATGAGATGCGGCTGGCGTGGCCAGTTTTCTGCACGCTGTGGATGAGCCATGATCGCCGTGCGGGCAACATCGAGATCGCAAAAAGGCTGCTTATGAGTTCCGATCAGCTGAAATTCCTCATGCCCCTTCCCGGCGATTAACACGCCATCTCCGGAGCGAGCGGAGTGGATGGCTCGCTGGATTGCAGCTTCGCGATCCAGGATGACCTGCGGAGGCGTCGCTCGCGGCCAGCCCGACAGAATTTGATCTGCGATGGCCTGTGGACTTTCCGACCGAGGATTATCGCTCGTCACGATCACTTGATCTGCGTCCGCAGCTGCCCGTCCCATCAAAGCTCGCTTGCTGGTATCTCGATCCCCACCGGCTCCAAACACCACCGTCAGCTGACCGAAGATGAGCGGACGCACGGCGGCGATGGCCCCGCGGAGCCCAGCGTCTGTGTGGGCGTAGTCGACCCACACCTCGAAGGATTGGCAACAGTTCACTCGCTGCATCCGACCCGGAACCAATGACAAACGTGCGAGCCCCAGAGGCATTTCGTGCAGGCTGAGACCCAGCTGCCGACAGCTGGCGATCGCCGCCAAAGCGTTTGACACGTTGTATATGCCAATCAGCGGCGTGAAGCAGTCCACCGATTCGGCTCCGGCGGAGACTCGCATCAGAGTCCCTTCGACCGATTGATCGAGGATTTCGCCACGGACATCAGCATCCAAGCGAAGTCCATACGTGATGACTTGAGACGAACCGGTCAGTGGCAATAGAGACATCACCGCCGGATCGTCCGCGTTCAGGACGGCAGTCCCTCCCCGCTTGAGGTGCCCGAATATGCGAGACTTGGCCAGTCGGTAATTCTCAAAAGTCCCGTGGTAGTCGAAATGATCTTGGGTCAGGTTTGTGACTACTGCCACATCCAGCTGGGTTCCCGATGTGCGGCACTGGTCGAGTGCGTGGCTCGATAATTCCAGAGCGGCGAACCGGACCAGGTTTCGCCGAGTCGACCCCAGCAGCATCGCGAGGTCGCGACTGCCGGGCGTCGTCAGCGTTGCCGGGCTGCGTCCGATGCCGTCGCTGTTTTCGATGGTCCCGATCAGGCCGCTGGGACCGCGAGCCGCCTCCAGAATCGAACGGACCATCCAGGTGGTTGTCGTCTTGCCATTGGTCCCGGTGACACCCACCACTCCCAGCTGGCGACAGGGGTCTGCGAACAGCGCGTGGCACAGTCGAGCATACGCCTCGCGAACTCCTGGCAGAATGCACTGCGGTAACGGGCAGTCTGGCAGTGGGCAATCCAGAAGCAGCGATGTCGCCCCGCGCTCGATCGCCGCGCTGACGAATTCCCGCCCATGCCGCGCTGTGCCCGGCACAGCTGCAAAGAGACAACCGGGCGTCACCTCTAGCGAAGAGCAGACCGCATCCCGCACCCGCAAATCGGCGCAGCCGATAAAGCTGGCGGTGGGGAAGAGTCGTCTCAAGCTGACGGTGATCAGCGGTTGCATGGAGGCTCGGAACGAGGGCCGTCATTCACAGTGTCTGGTTAGATTCTGTCGATTGACCAGTTTTGGTCAAGGTGAGTCGGGAGATCGACGGGCTGGGAGCAGATTCGAACTGGCTGAGCCGACATTGATCTGGGCGGAAAATGCCAGAGGGTTTATCTTCACTGCATGAGGAGGATCGCCTGGGGATTCCGAACCCGAGTGTGCCTGTCCTTCGAGAGGGCTGTTGCGAGTCGCGGGGCGATGTCGCGCACGGTGCCACTGGACTTTTGAGGCTTCCGATGTCGGACGATCAATCACCTACGCTTCCCTTTCGGGTGGTCCTCAGCCATTCGCCCGAGCCGGGCTCGGCTGTGCCAGCACCCGGCTCCACAGAGAACTCTCAGGACGAAGATGCGTGGAGTCTGGAGGACATCGAGGCAGCCTATCAGCAGGCACTCGAATCACTCGACACACTCGATGAAGCGGTCACTGAGGTGCTGGGCGAGCCGGAACAGGCGGATGTTCCCATGGTCGGCGACACGCTGTCGCTCGACACAATCCCAGTTCAAGTGGCTGTTGACCCCGCTGCTTCGTTCTTTCCCAGCACCCCGCTCACTGCCCCCGCCCCCACTGTGACCTCACGGCAGGTTCTCGAAGCCCTGCTGTTCGTCGGCGGGATGACACTCCCGTCTCGCAAGCTGGCCGATGTCCTCTCGGGCAGCACCAGCAGTGAAGACGTGCTGCGACTGATTGATGAACTCAATGCGATTTATGACGCAGAGGGGCGGCCCTATCGTGTCGAACTCGTCGAAGGCGGCTACCGGATGCTGCTGCGAACGGAGTTCGAGAAGGTGCGTCATCGCGTCTTTGGATTCGGACCGCGCGAGGTCAAGCTGAGCCAAGAGGTGTTGGAGATACTGGCATTCATTGCTTACTCCCAGCCGGTCTCTGAGGAGGAACTCAACGGGCTGGGGCGAGAAGGCACACAGGGCGTCATTCGCCAATTACTGCGCCGGGAATTGATTCAGTTGAAACGCAGCGAGCAGTCCGAAATCCAATACGAAACAGCCCCGCGATTCTTAGAAGTCTTTGGCCTGCGATCGATGCACGACCTGCCACTGCCCGGCGATTTTGCGTTCAAGTAAAGCGGCCGTTTCTCGCCATCGGTGTGACTTCACGACCAGCATCAGCCCTCAGCGCCAGCAAGGGCTAACCCTCAAGATAAGCCGCACCTGCTACTTGACCGGCGTGTCCTCGGGGACTTGCACGGCCACGACGTGCTGCATGATCTCGCGATGAATACGTGGATCCCACTCCGCAGCGATGTGGGCTTGTGTGTTGAATGTCGCGTCGTACTTCGGGCCACCTAGCTGAAGGAAGCCCAGCTTCGCGTCGCCGAGATCGACATTCACCAGTCGCGTTTCGTTCGGCCACTCGCGCCAGCCGAAGACGTTTCGCGTGTAGTAGTTGCGGGCCGCTTTGATGCACTGGGGCAGTTGGACGGGTCGAGGGGTTTTGGCTCTTCCTGTGGATGAGGGGTCGAGAAATACCGCCATCTCGATCAGGATCTCTGACGTGTTGAGGGCTTCGCACACTTCCCACGCCGTGTGCCCGCCCCAGCTGTTCGCGACGATGGCGAGCCGTTCTGTGGGGCGTTCCGCGTGGCGATCTTGAATGAACTGTGCGATCCCGGCAGCGCGCGGCGGCTTCTGTTTGATCTGCCCAGCGCGTGTTCCGTTCCAATTAAAATACTCTGTCGTCAGCCCGTCACGCGCGAGATCGCCCGCCAGCTGAAACAGCCCGCTTTGTCCTTGGCCACGCGGAGCAATTCCCTCGATCTGTTGCGGCGTGGGGTCGGAATCGATGCCCCCGATCAAAATCACACAGAGGGCGGGAGGACTTTGCTTCAACGAGGAATCGTCGGCAGAGAGGCAGGGGGCCAGGAATGCCAAGAGTCCCCAGATCGCATTGCGAGTCGAGATCATGACTCACTCCAGAAATTGGATCACACTCCACGCCGAATACAACCAGACGGATTGAATACACCCCGCCCGCACAACACAAGCCCAGTGTTTGGCAACGTCCGTATTTTTTTGACTTCACGAGACGATGACCATGAGTGATCGACACTCCGCACACACAGTCGGATTTCCAATCGTGTCCTCTGCGGGATGACAAGCGGGGCAGTGATCGACACAATGAGCCAATCCTTCGCCCACACACAGACGTCAGGTTTTCACATGCCGATTGAATGGCAGCCTCTGATCGACATTATTCATGCCCACCAGCGGTTCGTGATATCCAGTCACGTTCGGCCCGATGCCGACGCGATCGGCTCTGAAATGGGGCTGTGCGGCGTGCTGGAGCAGTTGGGCAAAGAGGTCCGGATTATCAATCCCTCTGCGACTCCCAATCACTTGGCTTTTCTCGATCCGACGGCTCGGATTCGAAAGATCGGCGAAGGAGTGACGACCGAGCAAGCCTGTGACACCGACGTCCATCTGATTGTCGATACGAGCGCCTGGCAACAGCTCACCGATCTCCGCAAGACACTGGAGGCGACGACCGCCAAGAAAGTGGTCATCGATCACCACATCAGCTCCGATCATCTGGGAGCAGAGCAGTTCAAAGACACCACAGCCGCTGCGGCGGGGATTCTGGTGTGCGAGTTGGCAGATGCCTTGGGAGTGACGCCGACTGTGGAGCAGGGCAGCGCACTCTTTGCGGCGATTGCGACAGATACGGGTTGGTTCCGGTTCCCGAATGCCGATGCCCGGACTTTTCAACGCGGGGCCTCTTTGATTGGTCTGGGCGTGCAGCCACATCTGATTTATCGCGAGCTGTATGAGAAATCGTCACTGGCACGGCTCAAGTTACACGGCCGAGTTTTGAGTGGAGTGACCGTGGAATTCGGCGGCGCCATGGGAATCGCAACGGTCTATCAGAAGGACTTCGACGAGACAGGGGCACATCCCTCGGATACAGAGGACTTGGTGAATGTCTGCCTGACCATCGAGGGGACTCGTTGTGCGGTGATTCTCGTCGAGCAGAAGTCTGGCCAAGTGAAGGTCAGCTTCCGCAGCCGCACTGGTCTGGATGTCGCCAAGGTCGCCGAGCAGTTCGGCGGAGGCGGTCACAAGCTGGCCTCTGGAGGGATGCTGGCCGGTCCGATGGCGAATGCGAAAACACTGGTGATGAAGGCGATGCAGACGGCGCTGGAAAATCCAGAGTAGGCGTATGAGACGCGGAGGGCGCAGGGGAGAGGGGATTGCCTGCGTTTTTCTCTGCGCCCTCCGCGCCTCTGCGCGACATCTTTTCTGGCAATCGCTGTGTTCAAATCGTTGTTGATCAGAACCTATCAGGCCGCCGGTCTTGTAATAACCATCCGGCTCACGCCGGACGCTCGCCTGCGATTCTCAGACTTGGCCGCGTACCGGAAACCGGGGATCGTGTTTTCCGGCTTACTGGTGTGTCAGCTCATCCAGCTGCCTCGGCGTCAATTGCCCCCAGCCAGCCGGGTTCAGGTTCTCATTGGGCAAACCGCTGGAGAGGATCGCGCTGATCGCTGGAGCTGTCGCGGGGACGAGTTTCGCCTGCCAGTTTTGTGTGCTGGCGCTCCAGTCCCCGGGCCAGCCGTCCGTGAAGACGACGGTGTGTGGCTCACCGGTTCGAGGATCAAAGCGAGTCTCTGTCCAGGGGCAGCAGACATATCTCTGCCGTGGCAGGAACAACTGCAATTGCCCGAATGCCATCGCTGGTGCCCGTGAAGCATTGGGGTTTCGGAACATCAGAGCAGCTGTGGTTCGGGGATGCAGTCGATAGGCCACAGACACGTACATCAAGTCGCGTTCCAGTTCTCTCCGCCCCGTGGAGGAAGATCGCAATATGAGCGGGAGATTGCTGTCGCGATACAAACCATCGAGCAAGAGTCTGAGCGGGCGCTGGGCCCGATTGATCAGGAGGTCGGCGACAACCTGATCTCCTCCCGCGACATCCAGCGCCCATGGGCGTAGGTAATGCCTGACGAGCTGTTCTCGCTCTTGGCGGGCGCGATCAAGTTCCTGAACTGGGTCCGCCAAGAAGCGCGCATCTGGCCCGCTGGGACTCGCATCCAGCACGGGCAGCGTTCGCGAATACGGATCGTCTTCCGATCCCTGTCCAATCGGTCGCCCTGTCGTACTCCAGAGCTGAACGTACAGCGGGCCTTGTGGACCATCCGGAGAGTTCGCGGCACTTGGTCCGCGCCACAGTCCATTGGCGCGGGCCACATTGCGTGTGACCACGTCAGCGAGTGACGGAATTCTCCGCACGATGTCCGAGCGAAATGCGGGGATCGGTCGCTGCGAGGGCAGTTGCCCGGACTGCCCCGCAAGGATTTCTTGAAACACGGGCAGCAGCATGTCGACTAACGGCGATGATGCCGCTGGAGTTCCCGGAGCGGCCTGCATGACAGCGACGGCGGCAAGCAGGTCGGCCTCCAGCTGATTGGCAAACGCGATGGCATTCATGCCCCGCGCCAAAATTCCGACGCCGCTTTGTCCCGCCGTATCGGCAGCATCCTGCAGACGGACTTTGGAGTCGAGTTGCTTGGCCGAGTTAAGTACCCACAGCAACAGCCAGGTGCAGCCCAGCATGATGAACACCGTTAGCAAGCTGATGACACCCGACTCGTCCGAGTGCAGCTGACGTACTTTGTCCGGGCAGACTTTGAGCCGGGCCAACAGAGGCGGGAATAGGCATCCAAGCAAGGGACCTCGCGAGCGATCTGGCATGTGTCAGTCCTCCCGCCAGGGGTAGCGCACGGGGCGGTTGGATTGCAGTCCCGCCAGACTCAACGTCGCCGAACCGCTGACCGGCACGCGGTCGAGTCGTCCCGAGCCGGTGGTGTTCGATCGCAGATTGGCAGGCACGCTTCCCCAATTTGCCCGTTGAAAGAGCCAGCGGCCCGGACCAGGAATCAACGAGACCTCGTGCGTCACGATGAGGGTCACCGCTTCATCCCACCCCGCTTCATGCGACTCGTGTGCGACCACGGGATGGCCAACGGGGTTGTAGGTGGGGGTCAGTCGCGGCTGCCCAAGAAAGACCAAGCTCACCCGAGTGTTCGCGACCGAATAGCTCCAACGATTGCTCGCAGCTGTTCGCCAACGGGCCAATCGAGGGTCGTTGTTCAGTTGTTGGAATGCGAGGAAAGCGTCGACGGATTGTGCCACCTCCGCAGCCCCGGCGCGAGGTCCACCCACGGCACGAGCGGGGGAGATGGCGACGCACGCTTGGACGGCGGCTGCCTGAATCTCCAGGAACTTACGGGAATTCTGTCGAAGCCCGGACGTCAGCTCGATCGGCTGATTCCGGGGGATAGCGACATCAATCTCGTTTTCTCCTGTGGCATCGTAGCCGCGCGCGGGGTCTTGATCATCGACCGAGGCGGGAATCCAAACGATCGCCGAACGGGCAGCGGCGAATGCCGCGTATTGGACCGTCATCACTCCGATGAGCACCTGACTCAGCTGGACGAGCAGCAGGACAGTCCCGACGAGGAACGGAAGGGTCATGACGAGCGCTAGGCTTTGGACGCCGCCCTCTTGGCATTCATCGAGCCCGCGCAAGCGCATGATGAGTCGCTGCCAGGAGGTGAGAGAAGTGTCGGACATGTGCCGGTGACCCGCGTGTGAAACATCTGCCACAGGATCATGTCATTGATACAACTGTTGTCAACGTGACAAGTCGGATGAACGGTTGACATCGTAACGGTTGTAGCAGCTGTTGTGATGGTAAGTCAGGCAGAATTTGCGGTTATGGCGAGTCGTACGTGTTGGAAGGATCGTAAGGGGCGGCTGCGGCATGCCGAATGCATTGCATGCTATTGGTCACGAGGGACAGTGCCGCGAATCACCCCAAGCAGGAGGCTTTCTCTGCCAGCGGGCCGCTAGCACTTTCCGAAGGTCGTGTTGTCATGCCTGAAATCACAGAATCGACCGTCTACACCACGGGTGATGTGGCCCGCATCTGCCAAGTCGCCCCCCGCACTGTCAGCAAGTGGTTCGACACTGGCCGCTTGAAGGGATACCGCATCCCCGGCTCACTCGACCGCCGCATCCCTCGCGACAGCTTGATCGAATTCATGCGGTCCCACGGGATGCCGCTCGGAGAACTCGGTGCGGTTCAGGGCGGCAAGGTGCTCATCATCGGGATGCCAGCAGCTGAGAGAGCCGTTGTGGAGGCTCTGCTAGTGGCCTCGGGTATGACGACGGCCTCGGCGAATAATGCCTTTGAGGCCGGAGCATTGGCGACAGAGCAGCGGCCGCAATGTGTGGTGATTGACGCTTCGGTTGGGGCGAACGAAGCCCGCATGATTGCCAATTACTTTAAGAGCGGCGGACGCGATGCCCTGACCCGTGTGGTCGGCCTGGTGTCCGACGACGAGGCGTTTGACCCCTCCGCGACGAAGATCTATGACGAAAAGTTCCGCCGCCCGTTCGACCCCGCTCTACTGGCCGTTCGGGTGAAGTCGCTGACGGAACGCGTGCTGGCGTAGGACATTGGTCCTATATTTGGCGGGGAGAAAAGAGACATTCGGGCGAGCGTCCGGCGTGAGCCGGATGGTACTTCTGGGGTTCGCTGCAGAACCAGGGGGCTGACGCCACCCCACTCGCCGATGGCGTGTGATTGCTGAGGCCGCCCGATAAGCACGTCGGAAACGCACCCTCACCTGACAGTGCGCTCTGCCACCGGCAGTTTCTGCCGACGGCATTCCCGGTAAAACCGGCGTCTTCCTAACAACCGTTACAGTTTGACAAGTTCCCCAACCGATACCTACCGCAGGACTATCTACCGGCGCCGCCTTTACGGGCTGTGCGGTGGAGAATCGGGCTGAGACACTGATGTCTCAGCTGCCGTCCCGAACGCATTCAGCCGACGTTGTCGGCGACTCGATGGCAAGGACGCTCTGATGCGGTTCCCTCATTGGTTGAAATCTGTGGCCAGCGCATTCGTGCTGTCTGCGACGGCTGGGTCAGCGATGGCGCAGGGTCCAGGCATGCCGGGTGCTGGTTTCCAGCCCGCTTACGGGACGAATGACCCAGGGGTTTTGTACCCCCAGGGAGTCCCGCAAGGCTACCAGCCCTACCCGGCGGTTTCCCCGTATGGGATGGGAAATGTCGCCTGGGATCAGACATTCCGGGGTGACGACGGACTCTGGTTCCGTCGGGTGCTGAACAGCGATCGCGAGTACTTTGGCTCGTTTGATTTGAATGTCAGCCGAATCGCAAATCAAGGCAACGCTCACCTCGGTTCAGCGTATATTCCGCTGGACCAGACCTCGAATGGTCTTCAGGGGGTCTTCATCAATACGTTTGGCCAGGGTGGGCTCCCTGGAACAGGAACCGGGGGCGGTGCGACCACTGGTGCTGCCATCCCCACAAGTCGAGTAATCATTGACAATCGGGTGATTCCCTACCCGATCCTGGTTCCGAGCACGAACGTTCCGATCGGACTGGTCAACAACGCCCTGTTTCCGATACGTGATCTCACCGCGTTTCACGATTTTCACAACACCGGTATCGAGGGTCGCTGGGGCTTCTTTAATGAAGACGGATCCGGGATGGCCATTAGCGGGTTTTGGGCGGCTCCCGACACCCAATCTTTCACGATGGGCCAAGACAACATCAATGGAATTCCGATCACTCAGCAAATCATAACTACGCTCGATGGCAGCCTGCTCTTCACTCGAAACGGAGCGATACCGCTCGACTGGGGATTTCGCTCGAATGGCGACATCGGAGCGATCACAGCGAATCTCGGAACTTCTAAGTACGACTTGCTCTTCCACTACGATGTGAAGACTTCCGCGATTGGGTCTGACACGAACTTCTTTATGCCTCCAGTGGTACAGCGTGAGGCATTCAAACTCCGTCCGTTGATCGGGGGCCGCTACCTGAACATCAACGATCGATTCAACTTCCGCGGGATCGATAGCGGGTTTGGCTACAGCCTGACCGACTCGGTGATCACTGGTGGCGGGGGCGGAGGCGGACAAAACACAGCCTCCGCGACGTATCGTCCCGATGCGCTGACTCTTCAGGCCAACTACGACCTGTACGAGGCGACTCTATCAAACAACGTCCGAACGAATTTGGCAGGTCCGCAAGCCGGTTTTCGGTATGACTTCGGCGACGGAGATGAATTCAAGGTCTGGGGCCAGTCTGTGGTCGGCGTCATGGCCAATCGCGAAGACTACCACCTCTACGGGAACAACATCGGAGATCAACAAGGTTTGCTGCTCTTCGGTGGTGGACTCGACATGCTGGCCACGGATGCGACCTTCGACAGTTCCAGAACCATCCATCGTATCTCTCCGCTGTTCGAACAAACGATCATGGCGGAAATGAAGATCCTGGAGATGGTCCCAATCATCAAACGTCTCCCCGGGATCGAGAACACGGTGTTCCGCCTGGGATACACCGCCACCGTGGTCGGCGGGGTCGCCCGAGCGGGGAATTCAATCGAATGGCGAGGGTTCCCTAACGACTCAATCATCGATCCAGGTCGCTCGACATGGTGGATGAACAAGTGGACCTTCGGTATCGAGAAGCGATTCTAAGCTCGATGACCGCAACGAAATCTCAAAGCCCACCGGTTGCAACCGGTGGGCTTTTTTCGTTGATGAAAGCAGAGTCGCTCGATGCGTTTTTAGAATTGCGATTCAGACCAGAGATTTTGAACACTGATCTCTACTCATCAACACTGATCCGGGACAGTGCCTCGCTAACGCTTAGGGACTGGTCCGAGACAACTTCTCAAATTGATTCTGAACAGAAGGGCACAAAGGAAACGAAGAGACTTCGAGCTGAACCTTCGCTCCCCTCGCTTGCTTCTGTTCAAACTCCTGCCAGGAAGCGAGGAGGATGTTGAGAAGCATGTCCTCAGGCTTGAGATTGAGATAGGCAGGCCCGGGAGGGCGAATCCTCACAATGAGCGTTGAAGAGGCACTCGGGAATTTACCCGAAAGGGCCCCTTCAGCTCAATCTGCTGGAATGGGTGCGGATTAGCGAAAATGAGTGTTCTGGTTTCCGGTGAGCTTCCATTCAGACGATTTCTAGAGAATCGCCAGCGGATTCCGTCGCTCTTCCAACGTGCCTCGCGTCACGCCGACACGGTTCATCGCTTCCAGTGTCGTCCAGACTTCCTGCCCCGTCGTGCGGCCTGCCAGCAACTCGCGATAGCTGCGAATCACCTGCCGCATCTCGCTGGGGTCTTCGTTCAGGAACTCAATCCGGAACTGGCGAATGCCACGCCGGATCAGGTCCGAAACCACCTCTGCCGAACTCTGCGGAGTCGCGTTGTACAACGTGTTGCGGCACCCCACATCGGCCTTCAGCGGATGCTCCATCCCGACCCGATCGCGAAGCTGGACTTCGTGCCGGTCGCACGGGCGACCGCAGTTGGTCTTGTTCGTTCCGGGAGAGAGGACCGCGCAGAACACGCAATGCTCCATGTGGAACATCGGCATGTGCTGGTGGATCACGATCTCCAGCCACTGCGGAGGCACAGCATCGACTAGCTGTAACAGCTGATCACGATTCAAGTCGTAGGACGCAGTCAGCCAGCTGGCCCCTTGGTCCATCAAGAACTGAGCAGTGAGTTCGTTGGTGACGTTGAGTGAGTAGTCGGCCACGAAAGGGATGCCAGCCTCGGCACAGAATGCCATGCCCGCCAGATTGCGGACAAGCATTCCATCTGGTTGAGGCTTGGTCATCGCTCGGAAGATCCCGATCTCTCCCGGCTTCTGGATACGCGGAGTGGCGATCAACAGCCGTGCCTTGGCCTGCCGCGCCATGAGGACCGCGTGACCGTACTCCTTGATTTCTTGAAAGTCGGCCAGCAGATCGCGCTCGCCAGCTGAGAGCGCCACATCGAGTTGCTTGAGTGAGCGGCACAGCAGCGAGAGCCGCACCGGATCGCTGGCCAGTCGCTCGCGCGGGGGAAGCGTTTGCCGCAGTGAAGTCAGCACCGACTCGCTAGAAATGCGTCGTTCTGGCGGCTCGCCCGACTGCCGCAGCAGTTCCTCAATCAACCCCTGTCGCAGCTTGGACAGCACACTCAGCGGGACCATCGGCTCGCCACTGATCTCGGCCTGAAGCTCACCCATCACGTAGGGGCTGGCTCCGAGACGAGCGAGTTGCTCGCGGAGAATCGCCTCGGTGAGCGGGTGCTTGCGAGCGGCTTCGAGCGGGGCATCGCTCGTGGCCTCAGCGGTGAGAAATTCACCACGGAGGCACGGAGGCACGGAGGGGGAGGATGAAAGTTGAGGGTTGAGAGTTGAGGGTTCAAACGCCAGCCCACTGGTTGCAATCTGTAAGCTGCTTCTGGCTGACTGCTGATCGCTGATCGCTGACGGCCCTCCCTCCGTGCCTCCGTGCCTCCGTGGTGAAATCTGCCCTCTCAAACTGGCAATCACCCGCAATGGTTCACCCACCACGGCCCGCACTTCGAAATCAACCGGCAACCGCCTCTGCGGATCAGCCCCAGTGAACGTCTTTCGCAGCCGTGCATTCAGCTGGGGATCGTCCGTTTTCCAGACGCCTTGCCCGGCGTAGATCAGGGCGAGATCGATCGACTCGCGCCCGAATTCCAGGTCGATGACGCCCGAGGAAACTTGCCCCTCGACGAGCAATCCTCGGCGGCGCATGTTGTAGACGCGGCCGCCTTGTTCCTCCTGCGCCACGCGGTCGCCTTCGAAGACCAAGCCGTCTCCCTTCGAGACCGGCGAGGCCAACTGAATCCGCACAGCTCCGCGACCCGTGTCAATCACCTCGCCGAGAAAGACCCCGCGTTTGGCCGACGAGAATCCCGGCACCAGCCGCTTATGCTCGCACCCTTCCAGCCAACCCGGCGAAAATCCTCGCGAGAACGACAGCTCCATCTCGCGCTGGTCAGTCTCGGTCAGTACGACGCGTCGGCCTGCCATCGCCGTATCGATCGCGTCGCGATAATGCCGCGTGATGTTCGCCACGTACTCGGGAGTCTTCAGCCGCCCCTCGATCTTAAACGACCGCACCCCGGCATCGATCAGGTCGGGCGAGTACTCAATCGCCGACAGATCCTGCGGGCTGAGCAGGTACTTCTGGTCGCCCAGTTCAACGTCCACGCCGTCGCTGATCACGTCGTACGGCAAGCGGCACGCCTGCGCGCATTGCCCGCGGTTTGCACTTCGACCGCCCAGTGATTCACTGGTCAAGCACTGGCCCGAATAGGCCACGCACAGTGCCCCATGCACGAACGCCTCCAACTCCATCGAGGTCGCCGCATGGATCTCCCGCATCTCATCGATCGACAATTCTCGCGGTAACACCACGCGGGTGATCCCCAGCTGCCGCGCGACCTCGATGCATTCGGCACTGGTCAGCGTCATCTGCGTCGAGGCGTGCATGGGCAGGTCGGGACAGACCGCCCGGATCAGCCGCGCGACGCCGAGATCTTGGACCAGCACCGCATCGACACCCGCCTCCGCGATCTTCCGCACCAGCGCTTCGACCTCCACCAACTCGTCCGAGAAGATCAGCGTGTTGAGCGTCACATACCCCTTCACCCCCCGCCGATGCAGCTCCTCCATCGTCTCGGGCAGCTGTTCCACCGGAAAGTTGACCGCCCGCGCCCGCGCGTTGAACCCGACATCGAGACCGAAATAGACCGCATCCGCCCCGTTCTCGACTGCTGCGCGAATACACTCGACAGAGCCCGCCGGGGCAAGAAGTTCGGGACGAGTACGTGGAGACATGGACATGGGCAGGAGCCGGAAGGAAGGTGATTCCCCTGCATTGTACTCGCCTTTTAGCCACGACCGTACTTCCTCAGCGGCAAATCACGAAAAGTATGTGGCCCGTTTTGATGCCCAGAGTTCAGTGACCAATTGGATTTGACGCCAAATGCGAGGAGTACACTGCTTTTTTAGCCCTCAGGGGCCCTTCACACTCGATGCGAATCATACCTGACAAGACTCACAACCACTCGTCTGACAACGAAATATAGCATACGGGTCCAGTGGCACACCCGAATGATGCGATCCACACAGATAACGAGCGAAATGACTGGCAAGCCCCTGAATACTTTGCGGAAAGGCGTGGTCTCGCAGCGGTCGCCACCCTCTTCGAGGACTCTGCCCCTGTCACCCGTGCATCGCACCCCGAGCACAGGATTTCGCCGACACCCAGGCAGACTCCGAAATCGAGCGAACACTTCTCGGCGTTAGAACTTGACGGTCGCCCCGACCGTCACCATATCGACGGACGCCGCACTCTTGATCTGTGTCCCGGGAATGGCACCGAAGGGCATTACAAGTGGCCCTGAGACGGAGTTCTCGAACGCATGTGTGTAGGCGAACGACAGAGTCAGGGCATTCGTCACCTGATACGAAGCACCGGTGGACAGCATATTCTGTATCACCAGCGGTGAGGCGATGTTCGCCGATGCCTGGTCGCTACTGACCGGGTTCTCACTCCAGCTGTAGCCCACGCGGGTCGTGAGTGCATCGGAGAATTGATACTGGGCTCCCAGCGAGGCAGCGAAGATGCTTTGTAGCCCAATCCCACGCAAAGCACCGGTGGGGGAGAATCCGGAATCACCAAAGCCAGCAGCGTTGTTGTAGTCCAGGTAGCGCAGGTCGGCGGCCAACAGCAAGCGATCAATCCCCTGGTAGGAAGTTCCAATCGACACGATCGCGGGGAGGTCGAGGTTAAATCCGAACGACTGAGGCACCCCCAGTTCATTCGCCGAGTCGAAGCGATATGACTGGAACCATTGTTGACTCTTGTACGCTGCACCAAAGCCCCAGACATCGGTTTGGTAGTAAGCTCCGAGGTTGAAACCTGCTCCCCAGGATTGTTGTGAGTGAGTCCCATTGGGGTACGTGGCGAACCCGTCTCCGTTGGCATCATCGGGAGCGGCAACACTCGCCGGATCAAGCTGAGCTGAGCCGATATCCAACAGCGGACTGAACGAAATGGAGAGTCCGTCAGTCACGTTGTAGACCATGGCCGGAGCGATCTGCAGGACCTGGTATTGAGAAAACACGGGGCCAAAACCGAGTCCGACAGGAGCCGGGGGGGTCAGGATGGGATTCGTCGTACTTCCCGCGTAGTCGAGGCCGAAACCGGCGACCGCGTAGGCTCCGAGACCATAGGTGAAGGCCGAATCATTCGGACGAAACGCCAGGGCAATCGTCGGCATCGCAAAGACCGAATCCTGGCTGTGTGTGGTCCCAGACAAATCGATCGGTGGGGCTCCCGGACCGAACGTGTTGGCGGGAATAAACGATGAGAGGCTGGCATGAGGAAAGATCAGCTCCGCCCCGACTTCCAGCTCATTCCGCCGGAGTCCCGCCAGAGTGGCCGGGTTCCACATTAGCGCCCCAGCTGCGGAAAGCGGCGCCGCCATCGAGGTGCCGCCCATCGACCGGTTGATCGGTCCTGCCGAGGACATGACCGGGCCATACTGAGCCGAGACCGACGCCCCGGAAGAACCGAGAATAATCCCGGCCAATACACAGACCATACCGCGAAAAGCAGTCTTACCAGTCGTTTTCATCGACTCTTCCTTGAGTGCGTGTCGTGCCCGCGACTCTCGGCATATCGACGCATGAGAATTTGAAGAATGAGACGCCTCCCTCAATTCGCCTGACTAGAGCGTATTTACGCAATCAGTTGCTAACCTCTGCCACCTAATCGGAAAAGTCAAACACTGGGGATCGAATCGAATTTGAGGGTGCATGGACATGATCCGCTCCAGGGGGGAGTGTACCGCGAGGACGCAAGCGGTCTCGCCATTTCATCTCTTCTGTTCACGGGAGAAGAACGAATCATCGGGAGACCGAGTCGTCGTTCCAGCCCACCATCCGGACGACACTGAGGATCGGTCCCGAAACCCTTTTCGAGTTCGTGACGAGCAGAGGGCGACTTTGGAAGCGATCATGCCTCGCACTTCACCACGACATTGGTGGTGACCGTCGTCTCTTCTCCGAGGGGAAATAGAGACTCACTCGGGCGCGCGGTTTTGATCAGTGCCGGTTTGCGTTAGGATTCTGCGGTGAGGAATCATGCAATCGGAGCCTGTCAGATGATTCGTTTGGTGTGGATACTCTTGATCGGCGTCGCCCTCGGGGGTTATGGACTACGAAGTGGTTCAGCTGCGGATCAAACTGAACTGACTCCCGAGCAGGCTGAGTTTTTTGAGAAGCAGGTTCGGCCCGTGTTGGTCGAGCGGTGTTATGCCTGTCACTCCCACGATGCCGAACACATTCGTGGGGGCTTGCTGCTCGATTCCAAGGACGGGTGGTCCATAGGCGGCGACAGTGGTCCGGCCATCGTCCCAGGCAAGCCGGATGAGAGCCTGTTGATCGCGGCAATTCGTTATGTCGATGACGGCACCGCCATGCCTCCGGAGGGGAAGCTGCCTGCTGCTGAGATCGAGATTCTGACCCAATGGGTGCAGCAGGGGGCACCCGACCCGCGCGTCGCTCAAGCTCCCGTGAAACGCCGAGAGATCGATCTGGAGATGGGTCGCCAGCACTGGGCATACCAGCCGATTCGCTCGGCCTCCGTCCCAGCGGTTAAGCAGACACTATGGCCTCGCAACGACATTGATCGATTCATCCTGGCGAAGCTGGAATCGCAGGGACTGACTCCCGCGCGGGATGCCGACCCAGCTGTGCTGATTCGGCGTCTGTACTTCGATCTAATCGGTCTGCCGCCCACACCCGAGGAGATCGATGCCTTTGTGCAAGTCTTCGAAGTCGACTCCGAAGCTGCCTATGAGCGTCTCGTGGACCAGTTGCTCGCCTCGCCACATTATGGCGAGCGTTGGGGAAGACACTGGCTCGATGTGGCACGCTATGCGGAATCGCTGACGCTGCGGGGATTCGTGTTCACAGATGCCTGGCGGTATCGCGATTACGTGATCGAGACCTTCAATGAGGATCGCCCGTTTGATCGCTTCATGAGGGAGCAGGTGGCCGGCGACCTGATGGCCACGAACGATTGGCAACAATCCCGACGAGAGATCACCGCGACAGCGTTCCTCGCGATTGGGAACAACAACCTCGAAGAGCAGGACAAACAGGCACTGGTGATGGATGTCGTCGACGAACAGATCGACACCATCAGCAAAGCCTTCCTCGCCCAGACGGTGACGTGTGCCCGCTGCCACGATCATAAGTTCGATCCGATTCCCACAGCTGACTACTACGCGCTGGCAGGCATTCTCAAGAGTACGCACTCGCTGGATCACGCGAACGTCTCCAAGTGGATCGAGCAGCCGCTGCCGGTGGATGCTGACCGCGAGGCAGAACTCGTGAAGCATGAGGCTCTTATTAAAGAACATGAATCGCAGCTCAAAGTTGCCAAACAGTCTCTGGCAGAACTCGATGCGTCACTAACCCCCATCGGCGAGTCTCCGCAGCTGAAGCCGATCCCTGTGAAGGAACTGCCCGGCATCGTCGTGGACGACACACAGGCCAAACGAGTCGGCGACTGGACCGCCTCGACCTCGGTGTCCACATACGTTGGGGACGGATACCAGCACGATGGCAACGAGGCGAAAGGCCAGAAGACCATGACCTTCATCCCGGAACTGCCGGAGTCGGGTCAGTACGAGGTGCGGATCGCCTACTCCTTTGGAATGAACCGGGCCACCAATGCACAGGTGACCGTGTTCAGTGCTGATGGGGAAATCGATTTCTCGATCAACCAGCGGATTCCCGGTGATGTCGATGGACGTTTCCATCGGTTGGGACGCTACCGGTTTGAAAAAGCGGGGCAGAGCTTCGTCATCGTTTCGAACAATGGCTCGAACGGCTATGTCGTGGCCGATGCGGTGCAGTTCATCCCCGTGGAATCGCTGACTGATCCAGTCACAGCCCTGGAAGACAAACAACCTACGCCGGTCACACCACCGTTGCCCGACGACCGAGAGACCCGGCGTCAGCAGCTGGCCAGGAAGGTCAAGATGATGGAGGCGGAACTGAAGTTGCTGCCCAACAAGGGGCCCCGCCGTGAGCGAGTGATTTCCGTTCGCGAGGAAGACAAAACAGGCGACACACAAATCCATGTGCGAGGCAGCGTTCACAATCTCGGTGCTTCCGTGCCGCGTGGCTTCTTGCGAGTGTTACCCATCAGTGAACAATTCCCCATCAGTGAACAATTCCCCATCACTGAAAATGAAAGCGGGCGTCTGCAACTGGCGCAGTGGCTGGCCCACCGAGACAACCCGCTGCCTGCTCGCGTGATGGCGAATCGTGTCTGGCAGCATCTGTTTGGGGTGGGACTGGTGCGAACGGTGGACAACTTCGGGACGACCGGCGAATTGCCCTCGCATCCCGAGTTGCTGGACTCCCTCGCCACGCGGTATCGCAATTCCGGCATGTCGACTAAGACACTCATCAAGGACATCGTCATGAGCCGCACGTACCGTCTCTCAAGCAGCGCAGCGCCCGGGGCTCATCCATCCATTGATTTAGAGAACCGACTGCTCGCCCGGGCAAACCGTCGGCGGCTGGATGCGGAATGTATTCGCGATGCCATGTTGCTGGTCAGTGGACAGCTCGATCGCACTCCCGGTGGGCCGAGCTACGAGTCGGGGTTGGACTCGGACTTTGGCTACCAGCACAACGACATCCGCCGCAGCGTCTACGCGAGCTGGTTTCGCAATGGGCTCCCCGAAGTCTTGGAGGTCTTCGACGTGGCCGACTCCAGTCTGCCGACTGGTCGTAGAAACGTGAGTACGGTCTCGACGCAGGCTTTGTTCATGCTGAACCATCCGTGGGTTCGCGAACAAGCCACGGCCTCAGCTGCAAAGCTCTTGAGTGAATCGCATGCCGATCATTCCGCGCGGCTTGACCATGCGTATCGTCTCACGCTGGGCCGGATGCCAACGACGACTGAACGAACCATCGCTCTCCAGTACATCCAGAACAGCGAGAGCAAGTCCCCCGGCGAGGAGTCAGCCGCGTGGGCGAGCCTCATTCAATCGCTGTTCGCGTCCGTTGATTTTCGGTACGTGGAATAGCGACATCTATCGACAACCCCGAGTCCTTGGACAGGCAAATCATCATGAATCCACTGCATCGAGAGATCTCCAATCCATTGACTCGTCGAGCGGCGTTGCAGTCGGCTGGTTGTGGCTTTGGGGCTCTGGCACTCTCGGGCCTACTCGGGCAGCAGTCTCTGGCAGAAGGCACCCGGGGCGCAAACCCACTCGCTGCGCGGCAGCCACAGCATGCCGCGAGGGCCAAGCGGGTGATCTTCCTCTTCATGCAAGGCGGCGTCAGTCAGGTCGATTCGTTCGACTACAAGCCGACTCTGGAAAAGCAAGATGGGAACAAATTCCCATTCGATGATGCACGACAGGTCGCCAACTCCGGGAAGCGCGGGACCAGCGAACGTGTGATGAAGAATCTCTGGAAGTTCAGCCAGCACGGGAAAACCGGCAAGTGGGCGTCGGACTTGTTCCCCGAAATCCGCCGACATGTGGATGACCTGACCTTCCTGCATGGGATGCATACCGAAGGCGTCGCTCACGGCCCGGCCACACTCTTCCTGCACTGCGGGGCCACCCAGTTCATTCGCCCATCCATGGGATCGTGGGTCACCTATGGACTGGGAACAGAGAACGACAACCTGCCGGGATTTATCTCCATCGCCCCATCGGGTGGAAATGGAGGACCGCGAAACTATGGAAACGCTTTTCTCCCCGCGGTCTATCAAGGGACTCCCATCGGAAAAGCGGGAGGACCAGCATCCAGTCTCAACATTCGAAACATCGCGGGGAGTACGACCACATCCGCCGAAGCTCGCGAGCGGTTTGACCTGCTGCAAAGCCTGAATGCCGAACAGCTGAATCGCCATGCGGGAGCCGATGCGAGCGAGCTGGAGGCAGTGATCAACTCCTACGAACTCGCCTGGCGCATGCAGTCCCATGCGCCGGGAGTGCTCGACCTGGCTCAGGAGACCGCCCAGACCTTCGAGATGTACGGAATCAACGAGAAGCCGACTGACGTATTCGGTCGGCAATGCCTGATGGCGCGGCGACTGGCGGAGCAAGGCGTCCGCTATATCCAAGTGACATATGGAGACAACACGGCCAATCCCGCGTGGGACCAACACTCCGATCTGCCCAAGCACGGCGACCACGCCCGCGCGGTCGACAAGCCGATCGCGGGACTGCTGAGCGACCTCAAGAATCGCGGACTGTTAGAAGACACAATCGTCTGGTGGGGCGGCGAGTTTGGGCGAACTCCCTATGCCCAAGCGAACGGCACCGGTCGCGACCATAACCCCGGGGGATTCACCGTCTGGGTCGCGGGCGGCGGCTTTCAACCCGGACTCAGCTACGGAGCGACCGACGAGTTCGGAGCCAAAGCGGTCACAGGCAAAGTCCACATGCACGACCTGCATGCCACGATCCTGCATCAACTCGGCCTGAACCACGAGAAGCTGACCTATCGTTATGCAGGCCGCGATTTCCGCCTGACCGATGTACACGGATCTATCGTCACCCCCGTGCTGACTTGATCTCCAAGATTGCAACTCACAGTCAGCGGCGGAGTGGCGGCCCGGACGCGGCTTTGAGCGTCTGGGTGAGGTCGGAACAGGAGGTGCGAGGGAACTCTAATCGTCACTGACGACGCCCGTCCTCAATCCACTTGTCGCTTCGCGACGCCTGACGCTCAAGACAGCGCCTGGCGGCACTTCGTCATAGCTCGAAACAAGACGGGCAAATATGCCCGTCTTGTGGCAGGACGTTCGCGATGCTCTTCAGTTCGTGGTGTTCAGCGCGATGCGGTCGAGGAAGCCTTTGAGCTGCTTGCTGCGAGCGGGGTGCTGCAGCTTGCGGACGGCTTTGGCTTCGATCTGGCGGACACGTTCGCGGGTCACCTTGAAGATGCGGCCGACCTCTTCCAGGGTGTACGTGTATCCGTCACCCAAGCCGTATCGCAGCTTGATGATTTCGCGTTCGCGGTAGGTCAGGGTCTTGAGGACGCTCTCGATGTTATTCTTGAGCATGTCCGTGGCCGCGGCACTGACAGGGCTTTCGGTGCGGTTGTCTTGCACGAAATCGCCGAAGACACAGTCTTCCCCTTCGCCGACTGGACGATCCAGACTGACCGGTTGACGGGAGATCTTCAGGACGCGGCGCGTCTCCTCGACGCTGATCCCTGAAGCCGCCGAGAGTTCTTCAACGGTCGGCTCGCGACCGAGGTCTTGGACCAGCACCTTGCTGATGCGTCGCAGCTGCGACATCGTCTCGATCATATGGACCGGGATGCGGATCGTTCGTGCCTGGTCAGCGATGGCGCGGGTGATCGCCTGGCGAATCCACCATGTCGCATAGGTCGAGAATTTATAGCCACGGCGATATTCAAACTTATCAACCGCCTTCATCAAGCCAATATTGCCCTCTTGAATGAGATCTAAGAACTGTAAACCACGATTGGTATATTTTTTGGCAATCGAAATCACCAGCCGCAAGTTAGCGCGAACCATTTCATCTTTGGCAACCCGCGCTTCGCGTTCACCTTTTTGCACCATATGCACAATTTTGCGAAAACCAGAGACTTCAAGCCCCGTTTCTTTCGCTAAGAACTGAATTTCAGCACGAATATCTTTAATCGCTTCTTTTTCAGTTGCAACAAAGTCTTTCCAAC
>JAYWHX010000085.1:0-50681 GCA_043777375.1 Planctomycetota bacterium
GATCTGATCCAGTGACATGCACCAGATGTCGCCGATTTCGAGATTCTCGGAAAGACCAGTTTCAAACGGTCATGCAGCCGGGGTGTGAATGGTTACGAATATCAAGTGCCTCTGCCGCCTCAATAAGATAAGATATACTATCGCTGAACATTCTATTGGCCCTGTCAGTACGGAGTCGCTGGCGAATCTCAATCGGTACAATTCGACTCGCAACTCTCGACACCACTGATCGCCAAGAGGGAATATTCGCAAGATCCAAGACATCTGACATGTCAACTTCCAGTTCCACAGAGTGATCGGCATCCTTGGTTACTCACCATGCGAACGCTATAGTGGGCGGATGTCGTGCAGTTGAACCAGGCAGTCATCGAACAAGATTCGGTACGTCACCTGGAAACCTTGGTGTCGTATGAACCAGTACGTTTTTCCGTCATGTTGAAACGGAGTCCCGGCTTGGTCGGGGAGGATTTGCAGAACCTCATCCAGCCGATCGATGGCGGTTGTGACGTTTCGGTCTTTCAGCCAGAGAGTCGCCAACTGGTCGTTGAAGTTCGAGCCGGGGACGACCGTAAATCGTGGATGAGACATGCGTCATTTCGAAGTCGGGTGTCGAATGATGGGGCTGTACCCGAGTGGATATCACGATTTACTTGGCAAGCAGAGCTTCTTGTGTCTTCAGACGATCAACCAACTCAGTCAGCGTTGCAGCTGCGGGATGGAATTGAAGGGAGTCTTGAGCAATGCGCCGCAGGTCGGCATCTGAAAGTCCATGCCCAACAGTGGTGAGGACACCCCCGCTTCGGCTCATGATTTGAACTGGCTCTCTCGATTCGTCGAGGAGTCGTTGCTGGTCTTCAGTGAGGATGAGTTGAATCATGACTTGATTGTAGGGGCAAATTCGATCACATGTCGAGATGCAACTCATACGAATTCGGGTACTGAGTGCAGATCAAGCCAGCAATTCGGGAATCACTTTCGCGGGTTCGACACCGGTGAGCTTCTGCTCCAGTCCCAAGTGCGAGTAACTGAACCGCTCGTGGTCGTAACCCAGAAGCTGGAGGACTGTCGCGTGGAAGTCGCGGATGTGGACCGGGTCCTTAACGATGTTGTAAGAGAAATCGTCGGTCTCACCGTGGACTGCACCACCCTTGCTACCGCCTCCGGCCATCCACATGGTGAAGCAACGCGGGTGGTGGTCGCGACCATAGTTCTCGTGCGAGAGTCCACCCTGCGAGTAGATGGTTCGACCGAATTCGCCGCCCCAAATAATGAGCGTCTCATCAAACAGCCCACGCGATTTGAGATCCTGAATCAGAGCGTAGCACGGCTGATCCACGTCGCGGCATTGATCGGGCAATCGACCAGCCACGTTGCCGTGGGTGTCCCAGTTGTTGTGGTAAATCTGGACGAAGCGCACGCCGCGCTCCACCATTCGCCGTGCCAGCAATGCTGTGTTCGCAAACGTGCCGGGCTTCTTCGCGGCTTCTCCATAGAGCTTGTAGGTCGCTTCGGATTCCTGGGCCAGATCAGTCAACTCCGGCACGCTCGACTGCATACGGAAGGCGAGTTCGTACTGCTGAATTCGAGTGCGAGTCTCGGGGTCACCAAGCTGTTCGGCGGTGATCTCATTGAGCTGGCGTAATCCATCGAGGGTCTTGCGCCGCACATCGGTCGAGACGCCTTGCGGGTTGTTGATAAACAGTATCGGATCACCAGCGGTGCGGAATGAGACTCCCGCATGCTCTCCGGAGAGATACCCGGATGACCAGAGTCGGGCGGAGATCGCCTGCACTTGTTCGGTATTGCTCGGCTTGGCGACCATCACGACAAAGGTCGGCAGGTTGTCGTTCATCGAGCCCAAACCGTACGACGCCCAGGCACCCAGGCATGGGCGACCGGTAATCTGATTTCCCGTCTGCATGAAGCTGATGGCCGGCTCGTGATTGATCGCTTCGGTCTGCATGGAGCGGATGAAGGCCATGTCGCCCGCTGCTTTCGCCTTCCACGGCAACAGCTCGCTGAGCCACATGCCGTTGGGGCCATGCTGTGCGAATTTGAACTTCGACGGGGCAATCGGAAACCGCGTTTGTCCCGAGGTCATCGTCGTCAACCGCTGACCGTTGCGGACAGATTCCGGCAAATCTTTATCGTAGTAGTCGTTCATGACCGGTTTGTAATCAAACAGGTCCATCTGGGGCGGTCCTCCGACCATGTGCAAATAAATCACATGTTTGGCCTTCGGAGCAAAATGAGGAGCCATCGCTCCTGCGTGGCCATCATTGGCTAAAGAGTTGCCCGTGAATGCGCCACCCATCAAGCTCGCCAGCGCCGCAGTCCCGAGGACATTGGAGCCCTGGCTGAAGAGGTAACGGCGAGTGATGTTTTGACGGTATTGTTCGAACAAGGACATGTTGCAGACTCCTGTGCCGGATCAGGGGTTTCAGTGTACCCGAGACTCCGTCCTTCCAAGGTATCGTCTTTGACCATCCGAGGGCAATGAATCAGTGGAGATCGATGATGTTCAGCTGCGATTCTCTGTTTCGCTAATGCCGCGTACATCTGATCGCACGCATTCCCGAGCTACTTGGCCACTGTTTCAGCAGGGGGAAGCGGGTGTGGAAATTTGACGATCTCCTGGCCGTTGGTTCCGTTCCAGACGCGGACGACGCCGTCTTCTCCTGCGGAGACGACGATCGATTCATCTCCCGCTGCGTAGACCGAGTATAGGTAATCCACCGCGCCGCCGAAGTTGCGGTAGTTGCCCCCGTTGCTGGCCGTGTGGAAGCGGACATTCTTGTCACCGCTACAGCTGACGATGTTGTCGGTGACGCCGATGTAGTTGATCCCGGTGACTTGTTTCGTCGAGGTGGCAATGGTGCGAATCTGTTCGCCGGTTTCGAAGTTCCAAACCTTGATGGCGTTGTCGGCTCCCGCGCTGGCGAGGTTGCTGCCATCGGATTTGAATGAGACACCGAGAACATGGTTGGTGTGCCCCTCGAACGACCGCACGAACTGGCCACTAGCGACGTTGAATACCTTCACGAATTTGTCCGCAGCGCCGCTGACCAGTAGCTGGCCATCACGAGAGAATTCCACATCGTAGACCGTATCACTATGGGCATCGGCGAAGACGCGCTCGACCGAGCGACCGGCGACGTTCCACAGAATCAACTCTCCGGATCGCGACGGATCGCCGCCGCCGCTGGCGAGACGCTGGCCATCGGGGCTGAAGGCCAGACACAATACGCGGTCGGCATGCGGAGATGCACTGAGATCGAGGGAGTTCTCGGACTTCGAACCCAGCGTTGCCACCAACTTCCACTGCGGTTTGAGATCCCAGACGAGAGCGGTCTGGTCGGCACTGCTCGACACCAATGCTCCGCTTCCGAGAAACCTCAGCGTTGAGGCCGGAGCCGTATGCCCGGTGATCGTCTGCAGCGGGACGCCCGACTGGGCAGACCACAGACGAATCGCGTTGTCGTCTCCGGACGTCACCAGCACCTGACCATCGGCAGAGAGAGCGACTGCCCGTTGTGGCTTGAGACCCGTGGGCACTTGAGCCTTCGCGGCATTCAGGGTTTCCTCGGCCTTGGTCGCCTCGGTCTTGCGGAGCTCCAAGCTCGCCTTCAGTTCTTCGAATCGCTTCTTCGAGTTCTCCAGCGACTGCGTCGAGAGCTGGATCGCACGGTCGGCAGAGACCACTCCGTCTTTGGTTTGCTGGAGAGCTTCGTTCTCTTTCTTGATCGCGGCGTCGGCGTCTTCCTTCGCTTTCTTCAGCCCCGCATCGTCGGCTTTCGCGGCAAGGGCTTCATCGGCGGCTTTGACCTTGGCTTCGGCCTCGGTGACTTTCTTCTGAGCTTCCACAACGGCCATCTCGGCCTTGGGCTTGGCTTCATTGGCCTTCTTCAGCGACTCCTCGCGGCCCGTGATGTCCTTCTCCCCTTCCTTCGCGGCATTGTCGTTGAGATTGACCTTATTCTTAGCCACAGTCAGCTCATCGTTCAGGAAGGTGACTTGGGTGTCGAGGTTCGGGTCGCCCTTTACTTCGCACTTCTGCTGACCATCCCGCTTCCAGACCTTGGCGATGTTTGCCTCGCACGATCCGGCGACGAACTGGCCGTCTGCCGAGACTGCGATTCCGGTGACCGGAGACCCGAGATTCTGATTGAACTGCTGACCTCCATTGTCGAGGTTCCACAGCCGCACTGTTCCGTCGGCACTGCCCGACACAATCTCGTTCGAGGCCGACAACATGACCAGCGAAGTCACCGGTCCCCCGTGCCCTGGCATCTCTTTGAGTGGCATCGGGGCAGGCGGTGGTTCGGTCGCCTCTGCGGGGAGGGCGACCGGCAACGCCCAGATGCGAATCACATTGTCCGCGTGCCCAGCGATCAGTTGCGCGCCGTCCTTACTTATCACAAGTGCAGTGACAAGCGAGACCACTGGCAGCTGCGCGATCGGCTGGCCGTTTTCGGTGTTCCATGTCCGCACGGTTCCATCATCGGAACTCGTGGCGATCACCTTTCCATCGGGCGAGAACGCCGTCGCCTTGATCGCAGCTGTATGCCCCGACAGCGTCGCGCCGGGTTGGCCGTTCTGAAGGTTGAAGAGACGCACGGTATTGTTGTTGAGGGTCAGTGCAGCCAGTGCATCATCTGCAGAAGCAGTGGTGCTGAGTATCGGAGCTCCGGGTTCGAACTTCGCTGTAGGCGTCGTTGCAGCGCGTTCCCAGAGCTTGATCTCGCGGAAACTTCCGGTCGCCAGCATTTGTCCGTTCGGGCTGAATGCCATCGAGTGGACAAAGTCACGGTGGGCGGTCCCCGGACCGTACAGCGGCTGGCCGTCCACGACGATTGACAATAGCGTGGGGTCTGTCAGACGAGCGACTTCTTTTTGCTGAGGCAGATCGTACAGGAAGACTCGGTTGGCACGACCGGCCGCCACGAACCGCTTGTCGGGTGAGACTGCCAAGCTGTAGATCGAAGTGATCGCTTCCGAGATCGGACGCCAGGCAATGTCTCCGCTGGGTGGGGCAGCTGTGCCCGCTGTGGCTCCCTCTTCAATCCATTTTCGCAGGATGCCGACCTCGCGGGGTGTGAGCGGTTTGGCCTCCGCTTTGTTGGGGGTCGGTGGCATCGCGGGATCTGTGGTCCGAGAGGAGAGTTGATAGATCAAGCTCTCATCCGGTTTGCCTGCCACGACTGCTGGCCCGCTGGCCCCTCCTTTCAGGATTGCAGCCACGTTCTCCAGAACGAGGTCGCTTTCCTTCGTCGAGACGTTGTGACATGCGAGGCACTTCGCCTCGAGGATCGGGAACACATCGACAAAGAACTCGACGGGCCGCCCCAGCGCGGGGTCCGCCGGAGCAATCGCCGAATCCGCCGCGAAGGCCGACGCAGCGAGTGATGAAGCGAGGAACGTGTGGAGGAGTGTTTTGAAGTTCATGATGGGATCAATGAGGGATGAGATCAGGTAGGCAAGCTTGCCCGCCCCTGTTCGAATGACTGGTCGTGGAGTCTTGTGACACGGTGAGCTGTGGATCGCGGTCTTCACGGCTCTGGTTGTTGGGTGGCTCAGCCGTCACCTCTGTGCTCGTGGGACAGACAGGAATGTCTGTCCTACGGTGTCACGGTCACAACGACTGGCACTTCGATCAGGGCCTCGCCGCTGAAGTCGGCTCGACCTCGCACCACGAGGTTGGCCACAGCTCCGTCATTGGCATCGCCAGCTGCGGTGATCGTCAGCAAGCCTTCGTTCTGGTCAGCAGCGACTGTGACCTCGGCAGCTGCCATGCCGACGACGCCGGGTTGAGGAGGAAGCGACAGCACGACGGGGCCCGTGAATCCGTTCTGCCGGGTAACTCCGACCTTCACTTCCAGCTTGTCACCCTTCTTGATGTTCCCGCCATTCGGGACGTTCGGGGCCAGCTTCAGTGGGGCGGGCTTGACGATCAGGATGATTGGCACCGCTGGCGGAGTGAAGTTGATATTGTTGGGTTTTGAGGCGTTCGCCTGATCCGTCGAGGCTTTCTCAGCTGCCACACGTTTTGCCTCCAGTGCGACGGAGGCGTCCATTTTTGTTTTCTCGTCCGCCTCGGCGGCGGTCTTCGCGTCTTGAAACGTTTTGTCATCGGCGGTCGACTTCACAATCAATTCGTCGGCCAGCTTCAGGGCCTCCGTCGCAGTGACTAAGGCGGTCGCCGCATCGCTCGCGACCTTGGTCGAGTTGGTCTTCACCACCTCAGCGGCATCGGCGACTGGCTTGGCATTCGTGAGAATCACTTCCGCAGCTGCGAGCGCCTTATTGAGTTCCTCGTTTGCGGCATCAGCATCGGACGCAGCCTTGGCGGTGTTGAAGGCGACCTGAGCGACTTTGACCGCTTCCGCAGCCGCTGCCGCCTGCTTCTCGGCATCGACTTGAGCGGCGAGAGCTGTGTCGGTCGCTGTCTTGGCAGCATCGAACGCTTGCTTGACCACCACCTGATTCGCTTGTGACTTCTTCAGGGCCTCCGCCGACTGAGTCGCTTTAGTGACCGCTTCGTTCTTCACAGCTGTCGCGGCAGCTGTCAGATCGACAGCGGCCTTGGCTTGTATCACGATCTCATCGAAGACGGCTTTCAGACGGTCCGCCTTCGCCGGGTTGCGACGATATGGCACTGCCCCAGTTGAGTTGAGCCACATCATGTGTGTCCCCGGCAGCGCGTTGTCTTTGACATAGAGCTTCCACAGGACTTCGGCCTGACCTTTTTCGATGGCGACATTTGCAGCATCAATGTTGGCGTTGGGTTTCATTCCGGCGGTATTGAGCTGGACCTTGTCATCGAAGCCATCTCGCTTTTCGAGTTTGACCGGGACGAGGATCTGGCGTCCCTGGTGGACCTCAATCTTGATCGGGTCGGCGACCACTTGGAACGGGGCGGTCTCAGCGAGAATCGAGATCGCAAAGTCGCGCTGCACGTGGGCGACCGATGGGAGGTTATTGGCTCCCGTCCACGCGATCTCGCCTGCACGGCTGGGATGCGTGACTTCGCGAATTGCTGCTGTGCTGGCTTGCAGTGCTTGGTCAGCGGCAGCCTTTAGCTCCGTCATCTCTTGTTGAACGGCTGCGAGATCTCCCTTGGCTTTTTGCTCCGCAGCGAGGGCCGCGTCCAGAGCGGCCTTGGCCGCGTCACGCAGCTGGATTAGGTTCGCGTCGTCGGCCTTGGCTTTGAGAGCCTCTTCCGCCGCGTTGTAGGCTGTCTGGGCTGGCGGTATTTTCGCGGTGGATTCATCGACGAGTTTTTGGAGAGGCGGAAGCCCCTTCTCGGCCTCTGGGATCGCGGCTGTCGTAGCGATTACGGCGCGAGCCAGACGAGGGTCCTCGATCTTGGCTTTTCCCTCGATGCGAAATCGGTGAAAGCCTTCGACGGCATCCGTCTTAGTTCGAAAGTTCAGCAATCCCAGCGGCACACCATCCGGGATCGTCGTCCCGCTGCACTCGACTCCGGCGGGCAGGTCGAGGGCCTGCACATCGATCGGGCCGTTGAACCCATCGCGGCGGAAGGCAATGACCTGCATGGCGAAAGTGTCACCCTTACGCATGGCCATCGACCAGGAGGCACCCGCAGTCGGTGAGGCTGGGATCGCGACCAGGCGGAAATCAGGCGTGTCCTGCCGAATGCTCAGCCGATAGACATTCGCAGCTGAGCCCCGCGACTCGCCATAGCGATCACGAATCGAGATCCGGTACTTGCCGTCCGCAGGAACATCGAGGCGTTGGACGGGATCGTCTGACCGAACGTCATATTGGTTCGGCAAAGGGTTGGTCGGCTCGTCGTCGGGGGCTGCGATGCGTTGGAGTTTCTCGACCCCCTGGGCATCGACTTCCACGCGGTCGATGGTGACATAGGGGTCGATCGTCTGTCCCAGTCGCTGGCCATAGACCTCGACGTACAGAACCTCTTTGGCCTTCGCTTCGAACGTGTAGCTGTCGATGTCTCGCACCTCGGAGAATTGCCCGACAATTTCGCAGGGAACCGCGACGATCTGGGCCTGAGCGGCGGAGTTGTTGGGTTCTGCTTCGAGGGCGATTGGGGCCTGAGCGATTCCGATGGAAACTGAATTGCTCGGACCGTTTGGACTCGGCAGTCGATAGCTGAAGGCATCAATGGCCGCCATCAATGAGGTCGTGCGGTCCTCTAATTGCAGCAGCGTGGAATCGCCAGGGACCGCGATATCGACATCCAGTTTTTCCAGCTGCGACTTAAACCCCACGAGGTCGACGCGAGCCGAGCCGGGGAGGTTGTACCCATAGAGTGAGAACTTCGCAGCCTGTCCCGCGAGACCCGAAGGCGGGTAAACGAAGGCGACATACGGAGCCTGATGGACATCGAGGCGGTAGAAGTATTCAGCCCCACCGCGGAAAGCTCCGTCGTTGACCTTCAGCAGGTACTCACCATCCGCAGGCACATCGAACACCAACACCGGGTCGGTGTTTCCATCGGCACGTGTGGCAGCCAGTCGGCGTTTGGCCCGGCCATCGTGCAACTCCAAATGGGGATGCAACCGGGAATCGATCCGGTCTGCGGAACACTCGATGACCAACCGCTGCCCGGCAGTGGCTGTGAACTTGAACAGGTCGACATCCGCCCCGCCGTCCATCCGGCCTTGGATCGCGGTCCCCATGGTCAGCGGCATCGCCTTGTCGAGTGCGTTGTTGGGTTCCACCTCATTCACCTGAGGACGCGATCCGACAAAGAAGCGTCGGGCGTTGCTAACACCCCACAGCCCTTTGCAGCGGACCTCGTGCGGGCCAAATGGAACATCAGCTGTGGCAGTCACCACGAACGTGCGATCAACCGGCTGTTGCTGATCATTCAGCTTCGGAATCGCTGTCAGCCCCTGATGATCGAACAGGAGACTGCCAATCTCTTCGAGGTCGTCTCCCCCGGTGATCGAGACCTCGACCGCCTGCCCTTGTTGCACTCCAGCAGGTTGCAGAGAATAGAGGCGAGGCTGAGGGAGTTGAGCCTGGGCGATGGCCGGGAGGAGAATCGCCGCGAGGAGGAGGATGCGGTGGAGCATGATCGGATTCGGCGGGAGGTGGGAGGCGGGCTGCTCAAAAGTAGGATAGGCAATCATGCCTGTCCTCGCTGCGGTCAACGACTCGCGAGTCTCAAGACAACGACTCCGTCAATCCGGGGGCACGGGCAATCGCAAGGCCACCTCTTCAAAACCAAAACCCGCTTGACTCCACTCTGGATGTACCCAGCAAGTTTCGTTCTTCCGGGCAAATCCACATTTCGTCGGATCTCGTCCAATGTATTGAATCACTCGATACAGATGTTCTTCATCACGAATGATGCGGTCGTAGGTTTCGATTTCCCACAGCGAGCCAGAGGTCCCCTGTCGAGGTGGCGCAGGGTGATTGGGCATCCAGGCTTCCTTTCGAACAGACTCACGGGTTGTTCGCGCGTGAGTGCTGCGCTCAAGGACAGGCAGGATTGCCTGTCCTACTTTTTCGCGACGAACCTTAGTGGTTGAACAGGAATTCCTTGGTGTTCACCAATGCCCAGACGATGTCCTCGAAGGCGATTTGCGGCTTGTCTTTGTGCTTCTCAATGTGTGCCAGGGCGATGCTGAGCTCGTCGGATTCCGGGTCGCGGGAGTAGACCCAGCGATACAGCTCGCGGATTTTCTCGTCGTGGGGGCGGTCCTTCTCGTTCGCTAACTTCGCAGCCCGACCGCTGCCGTTGCTGACTTTGTTCTGCACCTCGGCACTGTTTAGCAGGTGCAGGCTTTGGGCGAGATTCGCTTCCTGCGACCGCTCACACTCACATGCACTGTCGCCTTGCGGCTGGCCGAAGACCTTCAGGAAGTACGGGGCCACCGTTGCATCCGGCAGCTGAATCGCGAGAGTCCCTTCGGGCATGCCATTGAAGCGTTCGGTGGTGTTGGTCACCTGGTGGAAGCCATCGTACAGCACTTCTGCCGAGAGTCGTTTGGGGTAGTAGCGGGCGAAGTTCTTCTTGTCTTTTTGGTTGTACTCGTTCGGCAGCGCGCTCAGCTGATAGGTCGAGGACTGGCAGATCGTCCGTACGAGTCCCTTGAGGTCGTAATTCGTCTCGCCGAAATTCTTCGCGAGAGCTGCGAGCAGTTCTGGATTGGACGGCGGGTTGGTCTCCCGCATGTCGTCTTCTGGTTCGACAATTCCGCGGTCGAAGAAGTGCTTCCAGTAACGATTGACGAGCGCACGCGAGAAGAACGCATTGTCCTTCGCGGTCAGCCAATCGACCAGTTGATGGCGAGGATCGACATCTGCGGGGATCTCCAGGACTGGGCTACCGAGTCCGGTTGGTTTGAGATTCTGGCCGTTCCGAGGATTGTTGGCGGTCGCGACCCCTTCGTTGTGGAAGACGCGGCGGTCGCGGGCTTGGTTGTTCATTCCGGCCATGCGATCCTTGCGACCTACTCGGCTGAAGAACGCCGAAAGCCCGTAGTAGTCGTTCTGGCTCCACTTCTCGAATGGGTGGTGGTGGCAGCGGGCACATTGGATGCGCACGCCCATGAACAGCTGGGCCACGTCTTCGACTTCTTCGTTGACTTGGGTCACTTCGCGATACCAGATCACCGGCGGATTGAACGACGAGTCACCGCTGGCGGTCAGCAGATCGCCGACGATTTGGTTGTAGGGCTTGTTCTCATAGAGCGAATCCCAGAGCCACTGGCGGAAGGCGTATGTGCCGTCTTCATCGCCTGGCTGCTTCCGCTTGTTGCGGAGAACCAGATTCCACTTGTTCGCGAAGTAGTCGGCATAGCCGGGGCTGTCGAGCAGTCGATCGATCAGTTTGTCACGTTTGGCCGGGTCAGCGTCTTCGCGGAATTGCCGGACCTCTTCTTCGGTCGGCATGCGTCCGGCGATATCGATCGAAACGCGGCGCAGGAACGTACTGTCATCGCAGAGTTCCGAAGGCGGCAAGCCGAGCAGCTTCAACTTGTTGAAGACGGCCTCGTCGATAAAGTTCCGGACCGGTGGGAGCTTGGTGACCTCGATACCGAGCGGAACTGTCGCGCGAAATGTAGAGACCTGCCCCTGGTAGCGGGCCATGATGGCCACTTCGCCGGTCAGGTCGAGCGTGTGGACCAAACCGGATTTCCCGCTCTCGGCGAGTTCCGGATCATTCGGCTCGTACAGGGCCATGCGGGTTACGTCCTCGACGGTCCCATCGGTGTAGGTTGCGAAGCAGGCAATCTGCTGGTCCTGCTTTGGTTCCATCAACCGTGCATCGGGCAGGCAGCTGATCTTGGCGACGGTCGGAGCGGCTTTGTCTCCCCAGGGCATCCCCTGCCCCACCCAGCGGGCGAGGAGGCGGTATTCGTCACTGTCAACGTCCATCCGCTTGCCGCCGCCGTGTGGCGATTGGCCGACGGGCTTGGTGAGCAACAAACTGCGAGCTGGGGAGGAGACGTTGGTGCGGCGACCCCGGGCTTCGTTCTTCAGGAACTCGAAGTCGTCTTCGGGATAGAACCCCAGCAGCGAGAGCTTGAACCCGTTTTGGCCAGTGGCCTTGCCGTGGCAGCCGCCGCCGTTACAGCCGAGCTTGGTGAAGATCGGGACAATTTGATTCGGGAAGCTGATGTCGGGGGGATGCGTGAAGTCTTTGACTTCGATGGCGACCTGCGCCGACTTCCCGTCAGCGGTCTTGGCAAACACTTGTGCAGTGCCGTCTCCAATCGGTTTGACGACTCCGACTGCGTCGACGGAGACAATTCCCTGCGGTTCGGCGGAAAATGCAACGACTCTAGTCACATCGGACAAGCGGCTATTCGCATGAACCCCAGTCACCAGCACCTGCATCCGAGCATCCGGACCACGCAGCGTAAACTGCCCCGGCAATGTCTCGAACTTCAACGACTCCACCGGCCCCAGATCGAGACCGAAGGCCAAGGACGGCACGATTCCTAGGAGAAACAGGGGGACGAGTCTGAGAAGTCTCCGCATTACTGGCTCCATGCAGGGTGTCGCTCAACCGACTCCGACGGAATGCGCCGCAGCTGGATTGATTCGCTCGTTAAAGTCACCGAAGTCGGCAAAAGCACCGAAATCAGCCACCTTGGCGAACGGACCAACGATCGAACATATCAATATCAGCCTCTGTGTCAAGAAGAGGATAGGCTGCGGGGTCGGAACGGCAATTCTCGTGAGCCGCAAAGTTCAATTCGGCGACTTTGGGGGTTGCGAGTTTTGGATCAGTCGGAACGGGACGAATCCCATTCCGCAGTCGACGCACTCGTGACTGCTTATCCTATTCTCTCGGCAATCTCGAACACTTCAGAGGTGTTCAGCACGTGATCGTGCTGTTCGAATAGAGCTTCCACGGCGGCTCGATGGACTTTCATCTTTGTGCCGCCAATACCGATTGCACCGTAACAAACGATTTTACCGCGTTCCTTGGCCTTATCGGTGACGCCAATTCCTTCGAGTCCGGTGGGCGGGACCGCGTTCAGATCGATCGCCACCTTCAACGTCGGGTGGTCGATCCATTGGTCCTCTTTGAGGAACTGAACTTGGGCAGCCCCAGCTGCGATCAGGAGATGGCACCCTTCGAGGAGTCCCGAGAAGTCGCCTCCGTGCGGAACAGCTGGGATCAGTTGAGCGCTAGGAACCAAGGTGCGGATCTTGTCGCAGGTTTCCCGCGCCCGGTCGATCGTCCGGGAAGTGACGACCACCTCGACACCCCGACTGGCCAGAATTTGGGCGGCCCGGTGCCCCACTGGGCCGGTCCCTCCCAGGACGACCGCTCGCGCCCCGTCCAGTTCCATGTGACGGGCAGCCGCGCGGACTGCGGCAGCAGCGGTCGTGTTGGAGCCGTTGGAGTCCAGCAGCACCGAGACACGAATGGGGCCAAAGAAGAGCGACTGGACCTTGGCCAGCAGCGACTCCCCGGCGGTCACATCACTGCCGCCGATGAAGACAGCTGTGTTCTTGAGATCCTGTGGGCTGCGAGTGAACATGGCTCCATGCACCAGCCCGGTCACGTTCTCGGAATTGACACCTCCGTAGGAAAACAGTTCATCCACCCCGGCATCGATGGCGACAACGCGGTCGAACACACTGGGCAATGCGTCGGTGTCGAGTTGAACAAGAATCTTTTTCATGGAAGGTTCTCTGTCGAGGGTGACTGGGCAATTGTCACGGAATAGAGCAGGTCAGCTCTCGAGGTCAAGGTCCGCGTTAGGATATGGCTCGAAACAACTTCCCGATTTGATTTTGAACAGAAGACAACGAAGGGAACGAAGACACTTCGACCTGAACCTTTGTTGCCTTCGTTTGCTTCTGTTCAATTCGGGGGGATAAATTGGGAAGTTGATTTGGACCATGTTCTTACTCTTCGGGGGGCTTCTTCCGTCCCCGTCGCGGCTTGCCCTTGGGACCGTCCGGTTTACGCGCGGTGCGTCCTCGACGGGGCCAGCTTTTCAGTTGCTTCTGGAAATCGTCTTTGGTCAGGTGGACTGCGGACATCGCCAGTTCGGCGTCAGCTGCGGGGCGACCCCCTTCGTCGGGCTCGACGACATCGTAGACTTCTTTTTCGAACTGTCGCAGCCACGGCGGGATATCAACACCAGAACCCCACGAGTCGGTGAGGTACAGGTCGACCTCGCGGCGGAGTTCGACAAACGCGGGTGAGTCGACGCCCGCGTGCGAGTCGGCCACGGCTTGATGCACGAGGGCGAGAATGCGATTCACGGCCAGCGGCTTGATGAACCGCTGGTTCAGATGGTCGGCAATCGTCGGCATTCGCATCCCGTAGGCTCGTTGCAACCCCGACAGATCTTGCAAATGACGAGCGGCGAGGTCGGTGGTTTGCGCCTCGTAGGTGCCCTCCCACAACCGCGCAGCTTCTGTCTCCTGCAACCGAGTCAGCATTTCATGCACCAGCGTAATCGGCGACATGCTCCACGAGTCGCGGTCATACCGCGCTTCCAACCGCAAGAAGTCGAGCAGGCAGTAAAACATGTTGCCGTAGTCGGACTGCGTGGTGGTTGTGTTGTACTCCAGGAATCGATCGAACTTGTCGACCACGATCGAGTAGATCGTCTCCAAGCAAAACTCGCACTGCTCTCTATCGATCAGTCCCGTGTCGAGATCCTCGAGCATCTTGATCGGCTTCAGCGGGTCTTGCTGCTCTTCCAGGTAGTCGAGATACCAGTCAATCCCCTGATGCAAAATCGCCCGCACATTGCCCAGCGTCAGCTGACTGGCGTGCAGCAGATCGCCGCCGTATTCGCGAATGAACTCGGCCAAGTCGAGCCAGTCGTCATTGTCGCGCAGCCCATCGACTGACGAAATCCGCATCGTACGGCTGTGGTCGAGCCACAGATCCTGAAAGGGTTCCACGATGTCGCCGATGGCGTCGATTAGAACTTCCGTGCGAGACTCTTCGTCGCCCCAGGTTCGGGCGGAGCGGATGACTTCTTCCAGCACGTTGCGCAGCGCGAGGTCAAACAGCCGGTCGAACTCGGTAATCGCCTGGCCATCGGGACGCCAGCGACGTTCCATCTGGAAAGCAGTTTGCAGCACGCGCCACGTCTCGAACAGCAGCCCCATCCGTGGCAGTTCCCGGAGCAGGAACCGTACGACCGATTGCATCATCTGAGCGCGCAGGATCGGTGCGGGCTTGCCCCCATTGTCGAGCGGGACGTACAGCAGTGCATGCTTGGACATCCACTCCAAAACCGTTGGTAACGACTTGCGAACCGTGTCGATATCGCGACGGACGACAGCTCGAATCAGTGTCGACAACTCCGGGTCGTCTTCCGCTCGGCCACCTGTCGACGGGTCATCGGGCAAGCAACCCGACAGCAGCCGGTCCGCATTCCGCAGGCAGATCAACGTGTTAATCACCTGATGCAGTAAATAGAACTTCACTTGCAGCTGGATGTCGTACTCGACATTGGCGTCGTGTTCGCCGGAGGATTCCGCGATCTCGTGATCCCAAATCCCCTCCATCAGTTCCGCCAGATCGACCTGCCACCGCTGAGCCTGTGTCCGCCACTCGCGAACGCCATGGAGAGTCTGCTCCAGGATCGGTGTGACCGGTGTCTCTCGATGGAGATGCAGATCGGCAGCCAGTCGGACGGCCGCCATCTGCCACAGCTGTCCGACGGCGTTGATGAACTTGAGCCGAGGCTCCATGTCGCGATTGATGACTTCGAATTCGGTGTTGCGGAACCCGAGATCATTTTCGAGGGTATTGCCCCAATTCCCGTCGTCGGTCGTGTCTTTATAGGTCACGTCTTCGTAGGCGGCTCCGAAGACATCGTCCTCGTCTTTTTCTTCTTCGTTGTCTTTGGCCTCATCCTTCAGCGGGTCGTCTCGCATGGACCGCTGAGCGCGTTCCACAGCCCCTTCCATGCGTGGCACAGACCACATCTCGTCGGCGTTGGATTCGAGGAACGCAAACATCCGCCGCAGGAGATTGGCTCGTTCGTCTTGCGTCATCGCGCAGGCTTCCCCAGCGATCAGCTTCATCCAGCGAATCAGCATGGCGAACAGCGAGTGCTTGGGCGACTCGAACCCGACATCCCCCGACTGGCTCAGCCACTGCATCAACAGGGCGAGCGACGCCACCAGATCCTTGCGGTACAGCAATGCATCCACGACCAGCGCGTAGGCTTGCGCCGATTCGAACTGTTCAACATGTTGCCGCCAGAAGCCCACATCGCCCGCCGCTTCCCCGGCCAGACGCCATTCGATCAGGGTCTCGGAAACATGCGTCGCGGCATCCAGGCTGTCTTGTCCGGAGACCTTGGGCAGGTCTTCCACGGTGGTGCTGGCAAAGCGATCCCACCACTCGGCGACCTTCTGGTACTCGACCAGAATTCGTTCACGCGCCGCTCCGTTGCCTTGCGCAGCGGCTTCGCTGAGAACGCGGGAGAAGGCTCCGAATGTATCCTCGACCAGTTCGATCATGACTTCGACCCGGTTATCCGGAATCGTGTCCTCGCGCGACGTGAACAACGGGAACTGGCCTTGAAATCCAAGGATGTTCCACGGGTCGACCAATGCGCCGCACTCGATGCCGCGATGGAACAGGTCGAACAGCCCCATCACCAGATCGACCGCTTCGGGCAGGTTGTTTTGGTTCAGCGCGTGATGAGCCAATCCAATGCGACACTGGATCTCGCACTCGAACCGAATCGAGGCCGCCGGGATGGCAGCCCCCTGCTCGCGCGCCGCTTGCGGGTAGCCCATCTTCGCGTACAGGTACGCGATCTCGCGGAACTGAATCTGACGCGCCCCATAACCTGCCAAATGCATGTTGAGGAATTGCCGGATGTGCCCAAACGGCTGTTGCGTACGTTGTTCTTCTCGCTTCAGACGCTTGGCTCGCGGGCCATCGACCTGCTGCATCAACCGGAGATAGAACGCGTCGCGCCGCCGAGCGACGACAGGCAGCAACGATGTCAACGTGACCGAAGAATCATGCACGCCGGGCCCCGATCCGCTGATCGATGAAGCCATCAACATCGTTCCGCACAGTGCAGCTGCGGCATCAAAGAGCCGCTCGGCCCGGGGAGTGCGAGACTTGGGATCGTCGATCCATGTCAGTAGCGCATCGAGGATGATGCGGCGGAGGACCACCCGGCGGTAGTGTCCCTTCACGTCGATGCGATGGGGGTCCCATTCCCCGAACATGTAGTTCGTCCGCTTGTTGACCGGATGCAGATGGTCATGCGACCGCATGTCGATCGCCAGCTCTTCCATCAGGTCCAGATCGAAGTGTGCTTCCAGCAATAAATCCTTCGGTGCCTGCTTCAGGAACTCCATCGTCGACGAGATCAGGTCGTGATACGGCCCCGCAGCTGCCCCCACTCCGTCCATATAGATGGGTAATGGGCGGAACCGTTCGTGCCCATAGATCTCCATCCGCATGCCGTTTTCGAGGACGGGGATGGGGCGATATCCAACAAAGTCATTGACTGATTTCAGGGCGCCAGAAATGATCCGCTCGTGATCGTCCCACGGTGCCCCCTGCGCGAGCACCGCCTCGAAGAACACGCCGATCAGCAGCGGCTGCTCGAAATCGAGCGGAGTCAGATGGAATAGGAGATCGACTTGGTGTGCCCGATAGGCGGAAAGTAGTGAGGTCAGCGTCAGCGGGATGACTTGGCGGGCCTGCTGGACATCTTGAAATGCGGGCGTGCTCCCCTGCACTTTGTCCAACTCAGCTGCCAGCAGCGATTCCAGCGCAGCCACGGGGGCGGATCGATCCAGTTTGACCCAGAGTCGGTTCAGATTCGCGAGGAACCGGGGATCGCGACGGCCGCCCGAGAAGTTCAGATGCGCCAGGATTTCGTGAATCGCTCCGAAATCGTCGGCTTCCAGCTTCGCGAGGGGCGGCGAGTTCTTCCGTGAGGCCATGAAGGGGGGGCTTTCCCATGCAGCGGACGCGAGGAGGGCCAGTCACAAACCGTGTTGCAGTGCGAAGCGGTCTGTACGACTGTTCCGCTATTGTGAGGGGCAAGGGCTACAGGCGTAAAGGGAGCGGGGTTCCCGAGAGCCAGATGTGAGGTGGGAAGTTCGCTCGATGAATCGCAAAATCGCCCGAATTCCGACCGCTCGCAACCCCGAAGTCAGTCCGTTATCATTTTCGCCCTGACTCGGAGTCTCCGGCCCGATCATCCGTGCCGGAGTCGTTTGTTCGCATCGCCATTCATCTGACCCACGAGGTTGCTGTGATCATCGTCCTCAAGCCTGGCTTCACGGAGGCACAACTCAAGCATGTGACCGACCGCATCGAAGAAATGGGGTTCCGTCACGAGGTCAGCCGGGGTGAGCAGCGAACTCTGGTGGGCGTCATTGGTGACGAGGACAAGCTGCGGAATGCGCCCCTGAAGGCGATTCCCGGCGTTGAGGAAGTGATGGGGATTTTGAAGCCTTACAAGTTGGCCAGTAAAGAGTTCCGTCAAACGCCAAGTGTCTTTGATCTTGGTCACGGGGTGAAGATCGGCGGCGGGCACCTGATCCTGATCGCGGGGCCCTGTGCGATCGAGGGAGAGGAACTCCTCTACGACATTGCAACGCAGGTCAAAGCCGCCGGAGCCAATGTCCTGCGGGGAGGGGCCTTCAAGCCCCGCACCAGCCCGTACAGTTTCCAAGGGATGGGCGAAGCGGGCCTGAAGCTGCTCCGAAAGGTCGGCGACGAACTCAAGATGCCGATCGTGACCGAGGTCATGGACCCCCGCCAGGTCGAGCTGATCGATCGTTACACCGATATGTTCCAGATCGGGGCCCGCAACATGCAGAACTTCAATCTGCTGAGCGAGGTCGGCCAGACACGGAAGCCAGTCCTCCTCAAACGCGGGATGAGCGCTTCGATCGAAGACCTGCTCATGTCGGCGGAGTACATTCTCGCCAGCGGTAATCAACAAGTGATTCTCTGCGAGCGCGGAATCCGCAGCTTCGACAAGTCGACTCGGAACCTGCTCGATTTAGCTGCGGTACCGAACCTGCACGGCTTGTCGCACTTGCCCGTCGTCGTCGATCCAAGTCATGCCACCGGTCGTCCCGACCTGATCCCCAGCATGTCGCTGGCCTCGATCGCTGCGGGAGCCGACGGCGTGCATGTGGAAGTCCACAGCTGCCCGGAAAAAGCGACGAGCGACGGGCCACAGGCTCTACTCCCTGCTCAGTACGCAGAACTGGTCAAGAAAATGCGAGCGATTGCGAGCCTAATGGGGATGACAATCGACGCGCTGCCCGCTTAGCGTTCTGGAGGGCGAGGCTCCTGCCGAGCCGCGAACCCCGAACAATGTCGAATAGCAAGAGCGGCTCAGCAGGAGCTTCGCCCTCCCAACCATCAACGATTCTGGGTGTCCCATGCGACGATATTTGATTGCCGGAAACTGGAAGATGAACACGACTCTCGCCTCGGCAACAGCCTTGGCCAAGGGGATCGTGGCAGCTGCGCCGCATCAATTGGCCAAGGTTGACGTGCTGGTCTGTCCTCCGGCTCCGTATCTGCTGGCTGTGCGAGACGCGGTGAAGGGGTCAGGCGTTGACCTCGGAGCCCAGAATGCTTCGGAGCAGGCTCCGGGAGCGTTCACCGGGGAGCTGGCTCTCGACATGCTGCTCGACACGGGCTGCTCGTCCGTCCTCCTCGGGCATAGCGAGCGGCGGGTGCTGTACGGCGAGACGGACGCTGTTGTGAACAAGAAGATTCACGCCGCCTTGGCGAAGGGGCTGCAAGCAGTCCTGTGTGTTGGAGAATTGCTGGCAGAACGCCAATCCGAGAGGACCAATGAAGTCCTCGACACGCAGATGTCGGGCAGTCTTGCTGGCGTGACGGAAGCTCAGCTGGCCCATGTGGTCGTTGCCTACGAACCGGTGTGGGCGATTGGGACTGGTTTGACGGCTTCTCCGGCTCAAGCCCAGGCGGCTCACGCTCATCTTCGCAACTGGCTGGCGGCTCGTTACAATGCTTCGTCCGCCGCAGCGACACGGATCCTCTACGGAGGGAGCGTGAAGGCTGACAATGCCCGTGAACTTCTGGCCCAGCCAGACGTGGATGGGGCTTTGGTCGGTGGAGCCAGCTTGAAGCCGGAACAGTTTGTCCCGATCATCGAGGCAGCTGTGGCGGTCGCAGGCTAGAGGATTTTCCAAGTCGATTGACAGGCACGGCAGACAGGAATGTCTGCCCCACTGTGATGCCGAGTGAAAGGGATCAGTCCCGTGCAGATCTTCGCGTATGTCCTGCAGACGATTGTTCTGCTGTTGAGCTTCTTCATGATCGTGCTGATCCTCCTGCAACGAGGACGCGGCGGCGGTTTGGCGGGAGCATTTGGCGGGTCCGGCGGCCAAAGCGCCTTCGGAGCCAAAGCCGGTGACACATTCACTCGTATTACCATTGTCGTGGCCCTGCTGTGGGCGATGACAGCTGGGGTCTGCGGCATCGTCATGCGAAAGGCGAACGCCGAGGGTTCTCGCGGTTCGGCATTGCCGCTTGATGTCGAAAAGAAGGTTGATGAGTTGAAGAAGACTCCGAGCACGGGAGGTTCCAAGGCAGACGGCGCGACAGCCCCGCCCGCTGGTACGTCTGCTCCAGCGACCACTACCGGACCCGTGTTGCCGTCCGCTGACGGTGCGACGCCTGCCGCTCCGGAAACCACTGTCCCCGCGACAACCGAACAGCCTCCTGTTCCGGCCACTCCGGAAGCCAAGGCCGAGCCCGCTTCAGATACGCCAGTCGAACCCGCAGCCCCAGCGGCTGAGGTTCCTACCGCTCCAGCAGCGGAAGTGCCTGCAGCGACACCTCCAGCTGCGGATGTTCCCGCAACAGAAACGCCAGATGTCGAAGCCCCAGCGGCCCCAGCCGTCGAGACACCAGCTGCCCCAGCGGCTGACGCACCAAAACCGTAGCCGATCGGACCGATCACAGTGTTGCTGAGCATGACCGGGTTCGGATCTGCCCAAGTCGAGAATGGCGGATTCGCTATCTCAGCTGAGGTACGATGCGTCAACAATCGCCATCTGAAGGTCTCCATCCGTTGCCCCGATTCGTGGTCCTCGAAAGAGCACGAGATCGAAAAGCTGATTCGGCAATCGATCGGTCGCGGCACGGTCAACATGAGCCTGCGAGTGCAGGGGATTGGTCCTCGGGCTGAGTCGCTAATTAACCGCCCATTGCTTGTCGCTTATTGGCAGCAGCTCCAAACGATTTGCACTGAGATCAAAGCCCCTGTCCCCACGATGGGTGAATTATTGACTTTGCCCGGCGTGGCAATCGACGAGGCGGGAGCTGGGCTCTCTGACGAAGACTGGAAGCTCGTCGAGCAGGCCGTCAGCCAGGCCTTGGTCAAGGTGCAGGAATTCCGCGCTCGCGAAGGCCAAGCCATGCGGGACGAGATGCTTTCCCTGATTCGCGACCTTCGCCTATGTCGTCAGGATGTGCTGGAGCGGGCTCCGCTGGTCATTGCCGCTTACCGCGACAAGATTCGCGACCGCGTGGCTCAATTGCTGAGCGGAACTGGCTCGACCGTCACTGATCAGGACCTGGTCCGCGAAGTCAGCCTCTTCGCCGACAAGTGCGACATCACCGAGGAATTGGCCCGGCTGGCGTCTCACCTGAGCCAGTTTGAAGATTCGCTGCATGCCCACCCCTCAGCGGGCCGCAAGCTCGACTTCCTGTGCCAGGAACTCAACCGCGAGGTCAATACGATCGGCTCAAAATCCAACGACGTGGCGATCACCCACCGCGTGGTGGATGCCAAAGCGGTCGTGGAGAAGCTGAGAGAGCTCGTGCAGAACGTGGAGTAGGACGAAGTTTTTTTGTCATCAGTTTTCACTGGTTAGTCAGAGTCGCCTAGCTGCGTGAAAACTGACCACTGGCGACTGAAAACCTCTCCAGAGGAGACCGCCCTTGGATCATTCGACTGACCACCCAGTGCGCGTGGTTGTCCTCTCCGGACCGTCGGGGAGTGGCAAATCGACAATCGTGCAACAGCTGATCCGGGAGTGCCCGGTTCCGCTGCGGCAGTCGATTTCCGCGACGACGCGCGCTCCTCGCCCCGGCGAAGTCGACGGCGAGCATTATTACTTTCTCTCTCTCGGCGAGTTCAATGCCCGGCGTGGGCAAGGCGAGTTTCTGGAGTGTGCCGAGGTCCATCGGACCGGCAATTGGTATGGGACTCTCTGGTCGGAAGTCGATGTCGCGCAAGGCCTTGGGAAATGGTCGCTGCTCGAAATTGATGTCGAGGGGGCCCAGAGCGTCATGCAGATGTATCCATCGGCTGTCACGATCTTTGTGACACTTCCGTCGCTCGATGAATACGAGCGAAGGCTGCGGGCGCGGGCGACTGAGTCCGAGGACGCTCTCCAGCGTCGTTTGCAGACGGCGCGCGAGGAGCTTAAACTAGCGGATTGCTACAGATTTCGGGTTGTTAACGATGACTTGGACCAGACCGTTCAGGAAATCTGCCAAATCCTGTCAGCACAAGAGGCGGAACTTCATGCTCGATGAACTGAAAGAGGACTGGATCGTCAACAAAGTTGGCGGTCGGTTTAAGCTGTCGACGCTGATTCAAAAGCGTCTCGTGCAGCTGAATCGCGGAGCCCCTCCGCTGGTTGAAGAAGTTGGAAAGCCAACCATGCATACGGTCGTGCGAGAAATCCTGGAAGACAAGATCTTCTTGGACGCTTCGAATGATGTGGTCATGGCGGTGGATGATGCTCCGGATCCGAGCGGTGCTCCGAATCTGGACGATCTCTAGGTCTTTAAGGCTGTCCGTTTCAAATGGCGTGAGGGCGATTTCCGAGATCCGGGAATCTGCCCTCTCGTTTTGTTGTTTGCCGGGTGAAAACTCGGTTCGAATCGTCGTGGCCTCTTGCTGGTGCCCCTCCAGAGGTCTAACTTCTCCCCAGCTTCTCACGCGATGCATCAGGCAGCTGTCCTGATTTCGCTTCCCATCTGACAGGAATTCCAGCATGCCCACAGCCATCAAGGCTCCCGCCGCCGCTCACCCGAAGACCGAGTCGGCTCACAAGTCTCTCCCGTACAAAGTCCGGGACATGGGCTTGGCCGAATTCGGCCGCAAGGAACTCGACATCGCGGAGCACGAGATGCCCGGCCTGATGGCGACCCGTCAGAAGTACGGCCCGCTGAAGCCACTGGCTGGCGTCCGCGTGACTGGCTCGCTGCACATGACGATCCAAACAGCTGTGCTGATCGAGACGCTGAAGGATCTCGGAGCCGATGTGCGTTGGGCTTCGTGCAACATCTTCTCGACTCAAGATCATGCAGCTGCCGCTATCGCTGCGACTGGCACACCAGTCTTCGCCTGGAAGGGTGAGACTCTCGAAGAATACTGGTGGTGTACTTGGGAAGCGATCATCTTCCCAGGACAAAAAGGCCCCCAGCTGATCGTCGACGATGGAGGCGATGTGACTCTGCTCGTCCACAAGGGTTACGAGATGGAGAACGGTGACAAGTGGGTCGATAGCCCCAGCGACAACCACGAAGTGAAGGTCATCAAGGACCTGCTCAAGAAGATCGCTAAGGAACAGCCCGGCATCTTCCACACGATCATCAAGGACTTGAAGGGTGTCTCCGAAGAGACCACCACCGGGGTTCACCGCCTGTACGAAATGGCCAAGGCGGGCAAGCTGCTCTTCCCAGCCATCAACGTCAATGACAGCGTGACGAAGTCCAAGTTCGACAACCTCTACGGTTGCCGCGAATCGCTGCTCGACGGCATCAAGCGGGCCACCGACGTGATGATCGCCGGCAAGGTCGGCGTCGTCTGCGGTTATGGAGACGTCGGCAAGGGTTGTGCTGCAGCTCTGCGAGGCATGGGCGCCCAGGTCATCGTGACCGAAATCGATCCCGTCTGTGCGCTGCAAGCTTCGATGGAAGGCTACCGCGTGATGCCGATCGAAGACACGCTCGGCACCGGCGACATTTATGTCACCACGACGGGTAACAAGGACATCATCACAGTCGCTCATATGGAGAAGATGAAGGACCAGGCGATCGTCTGCAACATCGGTCACTTCGATAACGAAATCCAGGTCGACAAGCTCAACAACCGAACCGATGTGAAGCGGCTGAACATCAAGCCCCAGGTCGACAAGTACAGCTTCCCCACCGGCAACAGCATCTACATGCTCGCCGAAGGTCGCCTTGTGAACCTCGGTTGTGCGACCGGCCATCCAAGCTTTGTGATGAGCAACAGCTTCACCAATCAGACTTTGGCCGCGATCGAGCTGTGGGCGACCAAGGACACTCGCAAGATTGGTGTCACTGTCCTTCCAAAGAAGCTCGACGAAGAAGTGGCTCGGCTGCACCTCGCCAAGATAGGTGTGAAGCTGACCGTCCTGTCCAAGGATCAGGCCGATTACATCGGCGTACCGGTTGAAGGTCCGTACAAGACCGATCACTACCGGTACTAAGACGGGAAGGGCTGAGAGCTTTCAGCTTTCAGCGGTCAGCCAGAATTAAAAGAACCCGCTGGGAGCAATCCGAGCGGGTTCTTTTCGTAACAGAATTCGTCAGACTTCAGTCGAGTAATTTCACAGCGTCTACGGTTGACGACTGGAGCGTGTGCCGAATTCGACTTGCAACACATGACACTCTCTATTCGATATGGTGGCTCCCATGTCTGTTTTTCCTCAAATCATTCTTCCGATTGCTTTTGCCGCAGTGCTGATCCGAGCAATTGGGATCTTAATTGCGATACGGCTCGGGCGTTTGACGCGCGGCACAATCGAGACACCGAGCGAATGGGGCTTTGTGTCGAGTGAAGGCTATTCAAGGTCACAGTCATGGCTTAGGACAGTGGGTGAATCTGCTCATACCGATTGGAGCCAAAAGGCACGCTTAGCCCTCCGCCTTCAGCAATCTGGATTGTACGTGTTCGTCGCGGTTTGGCTTATAGTGATTCTTGGGATTGTCTTTGGGAGGTAATTTCCAACACGTGCCTCGCTCCGCCATCTGACCCTGCCACACAGACCGAATTTCGTACTCAACGATTAGCGAGGACGGGGTTCGCGGACGGTGCGGCGTATCTGCTTCAGCAGCGACGCTTCACCCGGTGCATCCTGTCCTAACTCCCACACGGCGACTCCGGCGAGCCCCACCGATTGAGCCCAGGCAGTCTTCGCGGCGATGGTCCCGGGGCCGTTGAAGAAGATTCCGTCGACCTCATCGATGTCGGGGCGCGGAGCGTATTTCTGAATGATCTCCCCATAAGTCAGCGCCTCACGTGTCTCGACCTGGCGACCATAAAGCGGGACGCACAGCACGACCTTCCCAGCTGGCACTCCTTGTTCGAGCAGCATCCCTAAATGCTTCTGCGTCGATTCAAATGTACTGTGTTTTCCAGCATCGTCGTACGACATCAGCATCACATGATCGACAGCGGCCCAGGCCTCTGCGGGCAACTTCTGCGAGGGAGCCACCGCGATCGACAATTCCAGCTGGGCTGTTTTAAAAACCGGTTGCAGTTCAGTGAGCAGATTCGCGAAATCACGCTGTTCTGCGGCAGTCGAGGGATGCTCCCAGTCGAGATTCACACCCGCCAGTGCATGCTGGCGGCAATAGGCCACCAGCTCTTGCCCCAGTTTCTTCCTCGCCACTGGAGAGTGGCAGATCGCCGGGAATCCCGCCGAGCGATCCCAGCCGCCCACGCAGATATGCGTTCGAAGTCCGGGGCGGGAGCGTATCGCCTTCGAGGCATCCCACTGTTTCGCGGTCCAGCGTTTCTCATTGAGGCTCCCGTCCGCACTGACTTCGACTGAGAAGAGCGTCAGGTCTGTCAGCAGATGGGCGACCTCAGCGGGCACCGCCCCCGCACGGTAATCGGGCAGATACCCATCGACGCGGAAGATCGGATCAGCAGCTTGCAGATTGCAGACCGACAAAAGCAGCAGACTCAGTGAGCCGATCCAACTCCGAACGCCCCGATCGATTCGCACATTCCACTCCCACAGCTTGGATAACAAGCGACGACATTTGTGGTAGTCACAGTGGCGTCAGCACCCAGCCATGTCAACGCCGAGGTGCTGTCCTGAGCCAGTCGCCAGGCCGGAGAAGCTCGCAGAGCGTCAGGCAGTCGGGTGAAGAGAGTCTCCCCGCCAACCCGAAACGCCCCAGTGGCTAGGTTGTGATACGGGCCCGCTTGCCTGCGAGAAGTTGAGATACAGAAAAATCCAATTCGACTACGAACCGGTGACGCCACAGGCGACAGCTGCTCGTTCTAGCAGCGGTTCGAGTGACTCGCTGCGGCGTTTCACCATGGTGACTTCGTTGCCCTTATCGTTGAAATCGATGGCATCCATGAACGATCGCATCAGCAGGATGCCGCGTCCACTGGCCAAGGCAATGGTGTCATCCTCGGTCGGATTTCGAACCGTTTCAACGTCGAACCCGGGCCCTTCATCACGAATGACAAACCGTGCCTCGGAATGGGTGTAATCGGCAACCAACGTCACACTGCGGCTGCGGAATGGCTCCAGCTGTTTACGTTCGATGATGGCTTGTTCGAACAGGTCGCCGTCGAGTTCGCGGAGGCGAGAACTGACTTCCAGGTTTCCGTGAATTATTGCGTTGAGCAGCGCTTCTTCGAGCGCCACTTGAACGCGCATTCGATCTCGGTCATCAATGAGTCCAAACCGATCGCAATACTCGATCAGTAATGTGACAAGGTACGGCACCCGTCCCTTTTCATTTTTGAGTGTGAACTTCAATGTCTGCTGAGTCAGCGAGCCTTCAGCGACCTGTCGCAGGGACTGGCTCGCGGACCGCTCCATGGCACATTCAATGGGGTATAGCCAATCACTGGGATCGCTCTCTTTGACCAGCACTGCCTCCGCACCGTCGCGGGCGGCTTGAGCCGCAGACTCCACGGTCATGTGGGAACTGATGATTAACACCGGCGTCGTCAAGTGGCGGCTGCGAACGGCGGACAACAGATCGCGCCACTCGCCATCGCCCAGATCGGACTCGCACAGAATCAGGTCAATGGGGTGAAGCTGCAATCGGTCGCGAGCTTCCTCGTAAGATGCTGCCCCTTCGATGGTCCATGTCTCCTGCGACGCCAATGCCTCGCGGATGGCATCGCGATCAGCTGTCGAAGGATCGACATGCAGGATGACGGGCATGAACTGACTCCAGACACAGTTTCGATCTGAACCTCATACGAACGGAGTTCCGTTCGGTGAAATCAGAGTCGAAATGAAACCGCATACTGAGGGGAGATGACGTGGACATTCCTCACCCCACGAGGTGAGAACTCCACAAGGCTACTGTGCGACCGAACGGCCCAGACGACGAAGGAATGAAGAGTCGATAGTATGCCGCGAATACGAGCCATTGCCAACAGAAAGTGTCAAGAACGCGGGAAACTTCGATGGAGACGCCAATGACGGTTCTATCGATTGAGAGGTCTTAGAAATCAAGAGTTGCCTCTTGAATTGGGCAAGTCGACCCTTTCATTGATACATCGCGTACAGCACCACATTCACGGCCAGTCTGATCGCGTCCTCGTTCAGGTATCCCGCGCAGGCCAACGTCTGCTGCCGTTCCAAGGCACAGCTGATGTCGTACTTGCTGTAGACGACGACGTAACGATCTTTGATCTTGAACCCTTCGAAGACTGGCTCGCGGACTGTTTCCTCGGCATGCAAGGCAGACGTTTGGCCCTTCTCGGGGATGCGGCATTTCACCTTGCGAACATCGAATCCTTGAGTGGGATGGAAGATCTCATGCTCGACTGGGATCGGTTGGAGTTTTTCCCCGAAGATTTTTTCGATCGCGATCCGGAAGCTCACATCAAATGGCTTCGACCCACAGCAGGCATCGGCCATCAGGAATCCCCCGTTGTCGAAATACGCCTTGAGTTGGGTCGCTTCCTCATCCGTGATCGAGAAATTCTTACGCCCGTGCATATACAGAATCGGACACGCGAACAGCGTGGGGTCGTTCGCGGCCAGGATCGGCGAGTCTGGGTTCGACGCGACGCCGACTTTGTTCAACGCATCTTGCAAATGACGCACCGCGCTGGCCGCAGTGTCCCAACCGCCCGAGTGTTTTAATCGTCCGATTCGCAGCTGCCCGCGCGAGGCAGTCTCATTCAGGTCGGTCAGTGCCTCGGGGCGCTGCAGTTTGTCGAGGAGTTCACGTCCCGTGGCATAGGCGACGACATTCACACCCAGGTTGATCGACTTGGCGATCTGCCCCTTGATGTCGGTGTTCGTACGGACTCTGTCGTTCCGCATCCATTTGTCCCAACGGCACGAGTGATCGTATGGGGCGTAGACGATCGCCGTACGACAGCCGAAATCCACTCCATGAAGTTCGGGGGGATTAGATGCGAAAGGGATCTCGCTGCGGTAGATGTCATGAGTTGGTTCGAGCTTTCTCAGCTGGTAGTCGCCCGTGGGAAACATGCGCGTGATCAACTGGCGGAACCCTTGATCGAATGCGGGGCTCTCGCAGTTCTGGACCGCGAACAGAAACCCACCCTGCGAAATGTAGTTCCGCAGGAGGTCGACTTCGTCATCGCTGATCGAATCCAGATCCTGGTCCCCCGCCAGGTAGGCGATGGGAGCTTGTTGCAATGCGGCGACTCCTTCGCCTTTGACGGCCACTTGCAGATCCAGCGTCTGCCAACTCATGTAATGTGGCCAGTCCTTGCGGGTCGAAATCGCGTCGACCAGATTCGACACATCATGTCGATGGCGATTCCAATCGGCCCGCACAATGGCCCCGTTCCTGGGATTCCGCGGGCCATATTGCAGCTTATTGATCAAGACAGGGCTGAGTCCCTTGGAGAGGAATAACAGCGACAGGCTGGTCCCCACAGCGGGGCCTTCACCCGGCGCGACAAACGAGCCATCAGTATCCTGCCCCTTGATCATGACCATGGCCCCTTCGCGGTACCAGTCGGTCTGACCAAAGAACCGCTGGCCTGTAAATTTCCCTGCCCGCTCCAGTCCATACAGGTAATACAGCAGATGACTTCCGTCATTGCCCGGATTGGTTTTCATCCGGATGTTACTGTTCATCCAGCGGATTCCGGCTTCGATCGATTCCTCAGCGGCGTTCGTGTTCGCCTGACCGCAACAGTCGAGTTTTCCCTCCGGGGTCAGTTCGTCCTCAATCAGAAAGGAATTGATGATCTCCAATGACGCCAGGCCCGCCACGGTCATACTTCCCCGAGTGCCACCGCCACCGCTGTCGTAGCCCCAGCCCGATCCGTTCTCGGCATCCGTCGGCCCCACTTGAGCATCGATCCAATGATCGCGGGCCTTCCGCCAGACCTTCTGGTCAATGGCCATGTCCGTTTGAAAGGCCGCTTCCCGCAGCCCAAGGATCGCGAATTGAGTGGTGCTGTTATCCCACCGAGGATCTTTCATATCACGATCCCCGTAGCCCCATCCGCCGGACTCTTTCTGTTGATCGACCAGTGTCTGGGCGATCTTCCGAATGCGGAAGTCGTCCTCGTCTCCTGCTGCCGAGAAAAACAGAATCGCGAGCCCCCGGTCATACGTCTCCGTCGGTAGTGGCTCACTGCGGACAAACTTTAAGCAGCGTTGAATCGCCGGATCACTCGGCTCCATGCCCGAAGTGATCAGTGCCAACCCGACCAGGCAATTCGCTCCGACCGTATTGTGATCAAACGCACCCGTTTCGAACGACCCATTTCCGTTCTGCAATGTCAGCAAGAATCGCTGACCGTCTTGGATGGCAGACTTAATCTTATCCCGCAGGATGTCATCTGCCGGGGCTTGAGCAGAGGCTCTCAGGGGGGACGCGAGGACTGCGAGGCACGTCAAGAGTATCAACCACAAGGGTTGCCACGTTGCAGCGCGAATGACCTGTGAAACACTTCGCATACCTCACCCTTAAATCTTGAGCTTCGTCCATCGACCGCGTGAGTACAGCCACGCTCCCAGCAATCCTCGCACAGTCACATCGGCCAGCATCCCCAGCCACGCACCCGCCAACCCACCATTCCAATGAATCCCACACAGCCACGCAATAGGAGTCCGCAATCCAGCTGTCGAAACAATCGCCAAAATCAGCGGCAACCGGGTCTCACCCGCTCCACGTAATGCGTGGATATACACGATCCCAATGACCAGCGGGATCTGACAGTAGGCCAGAATCGGCATCGCCGAGATCCCCACAGCCTGGATCTCTTTCGAACTCGTCATCAGTTCATAGATCGGCCCTCCCGCTGTCGCAAACAGAATCAATCCCAGAATTCCCACCGGCAAACATTGAAGTGCCGCCGCATGGCCGCACCGCACCGCCCGCTCGCGATCCCCCGCACCCAGCGACAGACCAATCGCAGTCGCCGCAGCTGCGCCCCACGCGGTCGCGGGCAAGTAAGTAATCGCCTCGAACTGCACCCCGACATAGTGTGCTGCAAACGCCGCATCGCCGATTTGCGAGATCACTCGCACAAACAGAAAGTGCGAGGACCACGCAATCAATCCATCGAGAGCCGCTGGAATCCCAATTCGTGCGAGCCGCACCACATGCTCGCCACCCCAGTGAACATCCCGCCAACGCAGCTGCAATCCGTTGAAGCCATACCGCAGCGCCCACAGCATGAGAAGTCCGCCCAGGACCCGTGCGATCAGCGTTCCTGCCACGATGCCATCGACACCCAGAGCGGGAAACGGTCCATAACCGTGAACTAGTGAATAGCTGGCAAACACATTGATGACACTCACAGCCCCCAACACGATGAGGGGTACTCTCATCGTGCCACATCCGCGAAAGGCCGCCGCCCCTGACAGAGTAATGGCCGTAAAGATCTCTCCACAGGCATCCACTCGAATGAACCGCACCGCGATCAAGGCGGCTTCCGGGCTCAGCTTTGTCATCCCCACGAACAGTGGAGCGCACGGAATCATGACCAACGCAAACAGCAGTCCGATCAACCCAGAGACAGCCAGCGAGCGCCCCGCGATGATGTTCGCTTCCTCCATGTCGCCGCGTCCTCGCGCTCGCGCGACGAGAGCCAGCGTCCCCGCCGAACTCAGCATGAACATCAAGTTCGCCAGCCAGCTGACATACGCTCCGACCCCCACCGCAGCTGTCGCCGCAACGCTCTCGTTTCCACCGAGATGCCCTGCGAGATAGGTGTCGTAGAAGCCCACGAGGAACGAAAAGACCTGCTCACCCAGCACGGGCAGCGCCAGCAGAAACACCATACGCTGCACAGACCCCGACCGGTCTGGTCCCGCCGTGGGCTCTGTGACCGGCCCATAGAGCACCGGCAAACTCTCTTCAGGTTCCGGCATGTGAGGCTCGTGGGGAATTGGCAGATGGGAGACTCGGGCGAGCCGGTGGTAAGGCGATCACCCGCGTGCGTCAGGATAAGGATCACAGCCTCGCGTGTCATTCGGTGAGAGCGATTCGTCGTATGGGCCGGGGAGCATCACGAACGTCGCCGCTGTCCCTCTGCTCCCTCTCCCCCGGCAGGATGCTGGCCGATGGAGCGACTTGGTCTCCGGGGGAGAGGGAGCCAAAACTCGGAGCCGAAAACGGTGAGAACGCACGACTTGGTTTCGCCCGCGAGAGTCCCCAGTCCATTCCATCGCCCCCCCGTTGCGGCAATACTCTGACAGAGACCCGCACCCCTTGCTCTCTGGATACCTTCCATGCTCATCCGCGTCCTTCGCAGCTTGTTCACATTCTGTGCTGTGAGCGTTCTTGTAGTGACCACCTTGCAAGCTGCGGAGCCGTTGCGGGTGATCACTCTGGGTGATTCAATCACCAAGGGAGTCCGCACGGGTGTGACTGCCGAGGAGACATTTGCTGCGGAGTTACAACGTCAGCTGAGAGCGGCTGGCCATCCGGCTGCGGAGGTGATCAACGTCGGTATCGGTGGCGAGATGGCTGGGCAGGGGCTGCTCCGCTTGGAGAAAGAGGTCGTCGCAAAGAAGCCCGCGATCGTCACGATCATGTACGGCCACAACGACAGCTATGTCGACGCCGGGAAGACCGATGCCCGCATCTCGATCCCGCGCTTCCGGGCGGACCTGTCGCAGTTAGTTCAGCGGCTGCGCGAATCGAACATTTCGCCGGTCTTGATGACACCGCCTGCCTATGCGGAGAAGTCCGCCCCGAATGGGATCGGCGAGCACTGCAACGTGAAGCTCGCTCAATACGCCGAGGTCACGCGCCAGGTGGCCGAAACGCTGCAAGTCCCGCTGGTCGACCACTACGCCGCCTGGGCCGAGGTGTCGAAGAGCGGGACGGACCTGAACGAGTGGACAACCGATGGGTATCACCCGAACCCGAAGGGGCATGGGGAGATGGCGGGAAGGATGCTACCGGTAGTGAAGACGATTCGCCCCTCGGCCATGCATACTCAATCTATTGATTGGTCAGAACTTCCCGTCAACGCGAAGCGTTGTATCCGAAGCCCGTACGCTGTCGAGTTCGACCTGATTCCCAAGGGAACTCGTGAACTCAAATTCCCTCGGCTCAATAACGTTGTGACGCAAGTCTTTTGGCGTTCTGGCGGCAGCAACTTTGGTAATGACGGAGTTCGCCTGACGCAGACCCCTCAAGAGTGGACCATCAGCCTGCCTGAGTCATTACCAGAAAAAGCCGCTGTCGTGATGAGGGTCGAAGGAATGCCACGCCTGGCAACAAAGCCAGCAGTGTCGCGACCAGCGGCGGATGGAGTCATCACCCTGTCCGCTCGCGATGCCGTTGTTCATGGCGAGAAGCTGCAATTCGAGCCGCTCACGCATAAAAATACTGTCGGTTATTGGGTAAATCCCAAGGACTACGCCGAGTGGAGTTATGAACTCGATCAGCCCGGAGAGTTCGAAGTCGAGATCCTGCAAGGCTGTGGCGGTCATGCGGGGAGCGATGTCGAACTGGGATTCAAAGAAGGGCCAGTCTCGTTCGTGGTCGAGGAAACGGGACATTTCCAGAATTTCGTTTGGCGACGAATTGGACGCATCTCTCTCTCAGAGATGGGCGTGCAGACGATGTCTCTGAAATGCAAAAAACTCGCTAAGGGAGCTGTCATGGACATGCGACAAGTCCGCTTGGTTCCTATCGGAATGGCTACCCCCAATCCTCGTGATATCCGGGATGTTGAACCAGACCTAGTGCCTCCATATGACATGTTGCGTTTCTCAAAAGGCGATCCTGGACAAAGGGTCAAAATCAGTTTGCCAAAGCCTGAGAGTCCAGCTTCCGACAGTCTGCCATTGAATTTGTTTTATACTCGATACTTGCCGACGAACTGGAACGTGAATCGAAAGTGGCCAATTTTGGTGGAATGGCCAGGAAACGGCCCATGTCGGAACGACCAAGGTGACATCTGCATGGGGGACGCTGCACACGGCCAACTCGCGTTTGGGTTGTCCGGTGGATTCGACGCGATCTGCTTGTCGCTCCCATTTCTCAATAACGACTCCAGTCAAGGAGTCTCGCAGTGGTGGGGAGATGCTCCGAGTTACGATTCGACCCCATCGATTCAGGTACTCAAGGCGGCCATTGCCGAGACGTGCGAGAAGTACAACGGCGACCCCAATCGCGTGATCCTCGTCGGCTTCTCTCGCGGGTCGATCGCTGTCAATGCAGTCGGTCTCTCGTCTGACGAAGCTGCCGGGTTGTGGAAGGCAGCCGTATGTTTCAGCCACTACGACGGCGTCGGCAGCTGGCCGTTCCCAAAGAGTGACGCCGCGTCGGCCATTGAGCGGCTCCAGCGGCTGGGCAACAAACCGCAGTTCATCATCAGCGAGTCGCCGATCGAAGGCCCAGCCCTCTCCGTTCAGGCCCGCGAGTTCATTGAGAAATCCGGCGTGAAGGGGGACTTCACCTTTGCCACGACCGGGTTCCTCAACCACAGCGACCAATGGGCTCTCCGCCCCAGCCCGGCCCGCACTCAATTGAGAGAGTGGCTCCAAAAGCAGATGGCCGAGAAGTAAACGCCCAAGCGTTATTTTCGTCTCGCGCCAGCTGAATTGGACATCGCCACTTTTGCGTATCCGATTCGTTTTCGACGAGAGCGGCACGGCGTGAGCCTGCCGATGCCCCCGCCAGCGAACCGGCGCGGGCTCAAAGTCAACACCTCGGCAGGCTGACGCCGTGCCGCTCTCGTCGAAGGATTACTCCCGTTTTTTCTCGTGGGAGATGAACAGAGGGCAACGAAGAAAACGAAGGTTCCATTCGAAGCTTCTTCGTTGCCTGCTGTCAATGACTGGTTTGGTCATTGTCTGTGTCCAGATCCTTATTTTCCCATCCCCATCACAAACGGGTCATACTCATCGCGAAAGCTGTTCAGTCCCGGCGTCGGAAGCAGCTGGCGGGCGGCGATGTCGTACAGGTAGATGTCGCGCTCTCCCGCGCTGTCGAGTCGCTCCGACACAAAAGCCAGATAGCGGCCATCCTCGCTCAGGTGGGGGCTTTGTTCCTGTCCAGCGGAGTTCAGTCCCGGCAGCGGGACCAGCAGTTGTTCTTGCAGGTCGTACAGATAGACATCCCGCGCTCCGCTTCCACCCGCTCGGTCCGAGATGAAGGCCACCAGCCGCCCGTCATGCGACAGTGACGGTTCGGTATCGGAGACCGGCGAGTTCAGCTCCTTCGGCGTCGAAGTTGTAAAGCTGCCTCGCTTCCAGATTCGCAGATCCGTCTGCCCTTCTCCATCGGGAGCGTTCGTCGTGAAGGCCAGCCACTCGCCATCGCCACTGAGCGCGGGCTTGCGCTCATCGTGCGGCGTGGTATTCAACGCGGACAGATCGGTGAACAGCTGAGTAGAGCGGTCATACAGCTGCAAATCCCAGCGTCCTGGGCTGCCGGGTCGACGCCACGCTTCGAAGGCGAGCAGGTTCCCGGTGGCATCAATCGTCGGAGCCATGTGGGCCTGGTCCCCGGCATGAATCTTGAGCAGCTCGATCGCTTTCCCGGCTACCAGATCCCAGGCAGCCAATTGACTCGGCTGCCCTTCGACCTCCATGCAGAAGACGCACTGCTGGGCATCTCGCGTCAGTTGGGGGTGATGGTCGGACCGCTTGTCGACGGCGGGGATTCCGGGCAGCAGCTTGCCGGTCGACTGGCCATCATGCTCGTAGAGGTAGACTTGCGGATGCCGAATTCGATCGCGCAAGGAGGCAAACGCGATCCGTATTTTGGGACGCTGAGGCGCAGGCGGATCGTCGGCCCGGACCACCAGACTCGATACTATCAGCCAGCAGCAGGCCAGAATAGATTGACGATTCACTCACACACTCCGATTCAGAGTCATTACAAACCTCCGGTCCCAGGCTCGCCCCGAGTTCCCCGTCCAAACTGATGCTGGGTGTTCGCCTCCCTCGGAAGGGCGAGGCTCCTGCCGAGCCGCGACTGCGAGTCGACGTGTTCCTTGGCTCGCGGCTCAGCAGGAGCTTCGCCCTCCCAGTGACGCATTCCACGCCCCAGAGTCTAGGCGTGCCTGGGCAGAAGGCCTCCTTGTCACACTTCCCCCGTCAACTCTACGACCGGCAACGCTGACCCAATGAACGGTCTGACTCGTAAATCGCCGCTGGTGTCGATCCCCAGCAACTTGTAGATCGTGGCTGCGAACTCGGGAGGCGTTACGGGTCGCTGAGCGGGGTAGGCTCCCTTGTCGTCGCTCGCTCCGATCACCGCTCCGCCGGGAACTCCCCCGCCAGCCAGCAGCGACGAGAAGCAATACGGCCAGTGGTCGCGATCGCCAAACTTGTTGAGCAGCGGAGTCCGACCGAATTCTCCCACCACCACGATCAACGTCGACTCCAGCATCCCCCGCTGAGACAGATCATCAATCAGAATCGACAGCCCCAAATCCAATCGCGGGCACAGCTGTTGCTCTAACCGCATCATGCCGGGGAGTTCGGCTCCGTGAGTGTCCCACGCATCGAAAGCGATGCAGTCGTACCACTTCAGCTGGACGAAGCGGGTGCCTGCTTCAACGAGTCGCCGCGCCAGGAGGCACGACTGTCCAAAGAAGTTGGCCCCATACCGAGTTCGCAGATGGGCCGATTCGCGTTCGAGGTCGAATGCCTCGCGCACTCTGGTGGAAGTCAGCAGCTCCGTCGCCCTTTGATAGTTGCGGTCCATCTTCTCGACCACGAGGCTTTGGGAGAGTTCTGATCGCACGCTGTCGACGGCGGCCAGCAACGCGCGTCGATCCCGGAAGCGGTCAGGCGAGATTCCCGAGGCCAGCGACAGGTCGGGCAGTTCGACATTCTTCCCGGTTGGATCGCGAACTGTCAGCGGCGAGAAAGCACTGCCAAATGTTCCGCCCCCCACCATGTCGAGCCCCGTGATCTCGCACGAACCATCGCCGGGCTTGGAGCCAATATGGAAATAGGGCGGCATCGCCGACTCGCTGCCCCGCAGCTTGGTGACCACTGCTCCGAATGATTCTGTACGGTTCTCGGCGCCGGAACACATGGCGACGGAGTTGTGGCTGGAGTTGTCGTGTGTCAGCGACCGGATCAAAGCGTATTTGTCGGCTTGCGCAGCGAGCAGCGGCAATAACTCGCTGATCTTCGTGCCGGGGACAGACGTGTGGATCGCACCAAAGGGGCCGCGCACGTCGTCCTTAGCCTTCGGCTTTGGATCAAACGTTTCGAACTGACTCGGGCCGCCCGTGAGCCAGATGAAGATGCAGCTGCGCTCGTTGACGAGCTTGGAAACCGGATGCGTTTCAGCGGCACGCGACTTCGACTGCCACGCTGAGGCCAGCGACAACCCCAGAAGGTCAATCCCGGCGACTTGCAGCAGATGGCGACGAGTCAAGCCCTGGCAATTGCGAGAGCTCACCTGGCTGAAACGAAGCATAGCTCGGTGTCCCAGTGGAACTGGCGGGGCAAGTGATAGAGAACGGACGCCGGTCGAGACGTTGGTTTCGATTCTGTCTCATGAACGGATCAGGAACAAGTGATCTGTTGAAACGGAAGCCCCTCGTGTGTACATCTCAAACGTTAGTGGCTTCGTTGTCTTTCCCCCTCACCCCAGCCCTCTCCCCCGCGACACAGACTTTCACTGCGAATTCACGCCCTCTGCGGGGGCGAGGGAGCAGTACTCTTCGATTCACCGACATTTGAGATGCACACACAAGCCCGCCAGCTGACCGACTCCAAGGCCCACTCGCGATTCTGTTATACTGCTTCCCCAACCCAACTCGATTTTGAGAGACTCCCGATGTCTGCCCCCCTGCCCATTGAAGTCGACTGCGTGACCGTCAAGCGGCGACTGGATGCCCAAGACGATTTTTTCTTCGTCGATTGCCGCGAGGCGTCCGAGTACGAGACCTGTCGCATTGCGGGGGCCACACTGCTGCCGATGAGCGAACTCACCACCCGCGTCGCCGAATTGGAACCGCACAAGAATCGCGAGATCATTGTCCACTGCCACCACGGTGGGCGCAGCTTGCGCGTCGCGAACTGGCTCCGTAAGAACGGCTTCGAGCAGGCCCGCAGCATGGCCGGAGGGATCGATCAGTGGTCGCTGGAGATTGATTCGACAGTTCCTCGGTACTGATTGCCACTCACACGGACTCGGCGGGATACTCTGACTCCGATAGGATGAATGTGTTCTTGCTCGCACTTCGGAGAAGTTCCCATGTTGCATCCCGAAACCTTAGCGGCTTATCGGCGGATGACGCCGAGTGAAAAAATGTCGGTCACGATGCAGATGATGCGGGAGAATGCCCAACGCTTTTTCTCTGCACCTTCTGATGTCATCGAGAAACGCCTCGAAATTTTGCGCATGCAAAATGACGACCGCAATCAACGCATGCTCGAAGCCATCGCCCGGACACGGGTGCATCATGGATGACTATCGCGAGTATCTGGTGGAGCCGCTGAGAGACTTAATCCGACTCTTCCGCGAATCGAAAATCCCCTACGCTCTCATGGGAGGGATGGCCGTCTCGGTACATGGCATCCCGAGACCGACTCACGATTTGGACTTTACGATTTCGATTGATCGGAAGCGACTTCCCGAGTTTTATGCCGCTGTCGAGGAACTCGGCTATTCCGTGCCCGATGTTCACCAATCCGGCTGGGTAGATCTGGTGGCTGGCATGCCGCTCGTGCGAGTTCGACAGTGGGTGGACGACAAGGTCATTGACATCGATCTGTTTCTTGCCGAGTCGTCATTTCAGGAGAGTCTTCTGTCCCGCCGAGTGGAACTCGTGGTCGAAGGGAATCTGGCCTGGGTCGTGACGCCCGAGGATTTGATGCTCCTCAAGCTCATCGCCGGACGCCCTCGCGATTTGGGTGACATCCAGGATATCCTGTTGGCCCAAGGGCAATTGGATGAGGAGTATCTCAAGGCTTGGGCTCAGCGATTGGATGTCACGGATCGACTCTACGATGCACTGAAGCTGTATGACGAATTGACGTAGTGTGGCCCCGGTTGAGTCGCTTTGGACTCTACCGGGGCGGCGGAGCCGGAAGAGGTTCTTGCAACGAGGGGCGATCTCCGTAGTGTCTCCTGTGCCAAGGGCACACAGGTAGGCTGCAAAGCCAGCCAACCTGTGCCACCCTGCGGGCTCCGAGCGTGACCCGAGTGGAGAATTTCAGATATGTGTAGTGGCAAGGAGTGGTTGCAGTTCGAGCCTAACGGCAAAGGTAACCCGGCGGCGGCTAAGAACCTTCAATTTCAGAAAACGCCCGGTCCGCCGCTCGGGTTGACCGCCTTGTTAGCCAGCCTGTTTGCCCGCTCTAATGTCGAGGTTCGGCATTGGTTTTCCTTGCGTGTCGATACGCAATCTCATGAAGGTATTCGGTTTACTCTCTCCATTGTAGTGAATGCTCAAGGTGCGGCCGAATTTGTGGAAGTCGGTGAATACCTCTGTGCGTTGACCAAAAAAAGTTTGCCACATTTCCCAGCTGTTATCTGTGGTCTGGACTCGCATTGGGAGGTGAAAACCCAACTCGTGAAGTATAATTGATGTTGGATCTGTGCCGGGTTCAGCGCTGGCAAATCCCACATTGATCGGGATGCCATCGACGTTCGATTGAATGACCATACCGTCCCCTGACGCCGGTATCGTCAAGACGTGACTCGAATGGATTGTGGTCGCGGCCTCATCGTATTGTATTCCGCCGACGACACTGCGTGTTGGAGCTGTGACGATCTGCAGTGTCACATGTTGGTCTCGATCGAAGGCTGGCCGTTGTCGCGCTGTCTCAGTGAAGGACGCGTAAGCGACCGCGAGGCAGGTGCTGCCGAATACTGTCAAAAGAATCAGGCGACCAAGGGCCGGAAAGCGTGAGAAACGAGGCATCATGTTCTCCGTATGCATTCGCTGGCGAACAGGTATTCGACCGCTGTAGTGCGGTAGAAGATTACCGCAGATTGGCGGTGCGGCATGGACTTGTCAATTTTGATGCATCAAATTGTCAAATGAGGTATGTGCGTCTCAAACGTCGGTGGTCTCGTTGTCTTTCTCCCTCTCCCCACAATCCATCTGAGTTTCCGAAGAATCGTGGCTGTGGGGAGAGGGCCGGGGTGAGGGGGCGAGATTTCCCCCTCACCCCAGCCCTCTCCCCCGCGATGCAGTTTCTCCCAGCGAATTCACGTCCTCTGCGGGGGCGAGGGAGCAGAACTCCTCGATTCACCGACATTTGAGATGCACACACTCAAACAAGTTGCGACGGAACGCTGGACGAAATCCAATGCGACACCGCACTTGGCCTTCGTGCTAGGCCGCAGCCTCCACAAACGCGACCTGACCCCAGCCCGACACTGGCCAGCCCACCTCAGTTGCCGCCTTCCGGCGAGCCACGTTTTCTTGACGAAGAGCCACGTTGCCTCCGACATGGTGGGCCAGCGCCCAAAGAGATTTCTCCCACCCTACGACCGACGACGCTACAATCAGGCAGCTTGCTGAAATCACCCCAGAGTTGTCCTCATGGTCACCGCCGCCAAGTCCCATCCTGAAGAAGCCTCTGAGTTCATCGCCAATGGCGAGCGGGCGCAGTGGCACGACCAAACGTTGTGGTTCGTCCGCAGCAAGCGCGACCGCGCCGCCAGTACGATTCCCGAGTGGGAAGTGCTGCGCGAGTCGGCCTCGCGGATTAAGCAGTTCACGCTAGCCAATCTGGCTGACCTGCTGGAGCAGTTCGAGACCAACGCCAAGAAGCACGGCATCCAGGTCCACTGGGCCAAAGATGCTGCCGAGCACAACGAGATCGTGCTGTCGATCCTCCAAAAACACAGTGTTAAAAAGCTGGTGAAGAGCAAGTCAATGCTCACCGAAGAGTGCCACCTCAACCCCTTTCTGACCCGTCACGGCATCGAGGTCGTCGATACCGACCTCGGCGAGTGGATCGTCCAACTGCGAGACGAGCCGCCGAGCCACATCGTGATGCCCGCGATTCACACCAAACGGGAGGAGATCGGCGAGCTGTTCCACAAACATATCGGCACCGAGAAGGGAGCCACCGACCCAGACTATCTGGTCGATGCGGCCCGGCACGAACTCCGCAAAAAGTTTCTTGGGGCGCAGGCCGGTATCACGGGGGTCAACTTTGCCATCGCCGAAACCGGCGGGATTGTCGTCTGCACGAATGAGGGGAATGCGGACCTCGGCGTGTCGCTGCCGCCGGTACATATCGCCTGTATGGGGATCGAGAAGTTGATCCCTCGCGCGGCGGACTTGGGGGTCTTCTTGAGGCTACTCGCGCGGTCCGCCACCGGGCAGCCGATCACCGCCTACTCCAGCCACTTCCACGGCCCGCGCGATGCGAAGGCCGAGATGCACATCGTGCTGGTCGACAACGGACGCAGCGATTTGCTCGGCAGCGACGACTTCCGCCGGTCGCTGAACTGCATCCGCTGCGGAGCGTGCATGAACACCTGCCCGGTCTATCGTCGTAGCGGCGGGCACAGCTACAACAACGTCATCCCCGGCCCCATCGGCTCCATCCTCGCCCCGGCGATGGACTCCAGCCAGCACTCATCACTGCCGTTCGCCTGTACTCTGTGTGGCAGCTGTACCGATGTCTGCCCGGTAAAGATCGACCTGCATCTCCAGCTGTACACTTGGCGAAACAAGATCGCCCTCAAGGGGCTGCTGCCGAAATCAAAGCAGCTGATGATGGTCGCCGCCAAGACCGTACTGTCGAATCTGTGGCTCTATAAGCTGGCCGGAAAGCTGGGGCGGATCGCTCTTCGCTTTACGCCGAAATTCCTCGTCAACAACCCCCTACTCAACATGTGGGGCAAGCAGCGCGACTTGCCGGAGCCACCGAAGAGGAGCTTCCGGGAGCTGTGGAAGAAACGCGGGGTTTAGTGCTTATCCCTGACCGAGAATCGTGCGAATCCTCGGGAAATGGTGAAGCGAACTCCGGGGCGTCCATTCCATGTTGCTCAACGGAAATCCTGCTCGTGACCTGCTGTTTGGTCTCGTTGCTCTGACGCGAGGCTGCGTGACAAACGAAGTGTGAGCTGCTGCCTTGGATGTCTGGGCGAAGCAGGACCAAGAAGGATAGAATGGCGAGAGTCTCCATCGCAGCCACATGTTGTTGACAACCCAGACGCTCAAAGCAACGTCTGGTCGACTCCGCCATCCTGTCTTGAAAGCCAACATGCCTCAATTCTTCCGAAGATCAGAGGCTATACTGACATTCCTCGCGTTACTGATCTGTACTCAGGTCTTGATGGCTCAAGACGCGAATGTCGAGACCACGGCTCCTGCGACTGTGGCACACGCGGGTTCCAGTCCGGTGGTGTTTACGACGCAGCAAGATCATCAGAACATGCGGGAGCAGCTGGGTATTACGAAGCTGCGACCGGGGCGGAACGGCAATGACCCGAACGCAGCAAATGCGGCCAATTACGATGAGGCCCAGGCGAACCCCTATCCCCACGTGCCCGATGTTTTGAAGCTCTTGAATGGGGAGCTAGCCACGACCGCTGAGCAGTGGCAGCAGGTTCGACGTCCGGAGATTGTGGAATTGCTCGAACGTGAGGTTTACGGGCGTGTTCCCCCGAATGTCCCCGCAGTGAAGTGGGAAGTGCGCGAGACACGCGAGATCGTCGCTGGCGGTCAAGCGGCGATTCAAAAGCACATCGTGGGCGTCGTTGACAACTTGGCCTGTCCGGAGATCCCAGTCCACATCTCGATGTCTCTGACACTCCCGAAAGAGGCGACCGGACCAGTGCCGGTCCTGATGACGTTTGGCTGGACGCCGTTTGAGCCGTCTCCCTTCAATTTCGGAGGCCGAGGAAATCGAGGCGGACCGCGACCGCCATCGCGCGAGGACAAGCTGATCGCTGCGGGCTGGGGTTGTGCGACGATCAATCCGGGTACGGTTCAGGACGATTCGGGCGGCTTTCAGCGGAATCAATTTGGTGGCAAGGCCAACCCAGATGCCACTCCGACGGGAGCGGGGCTGACTCGCGGGATCATCGGCCTGACGAATCTCGGACAGCCTCGCAAGCCGGACGACTGGGGAGCGCTGCGAGCCTGGGGCTGGGGGGCCTCACGCGGCTTGGACTATCTCGAAACCGAACCGACCGTAAACGCCAGGCGAGTCGGCATTGCCGGGGTGTCTCGATACGGCAAGGCCGCTCTGGTGACGATGGCTTTTGATGAGCGGTTCGGCATGGGGCTCATCGCCTCGTCGGGAGCCGGTGGGACGAAGCTGTTTCGTCGAAACTTCGGCGAGAGCCTGGAGAACGTCGTCTCGTCGGGTGAGTACCACTGGATGGCGGGCAATCATCTCAAGTACGCCGCCGAAGAGTCTTCGTTTGGTCGACGCACGGCAGATGACCTGCCGGTCGATGCCCACATGACGCTGGCTCTGTGTGCCCCGCGTTTAACCTTCATCAGTCACGGCATTCCGGAACGCGGCGATGCGAACTGGCTCGATCACCAAGGCAGCTTCATGGCTTTGATCGCCTCCCAGCCGGTCTTCCGTTTGCTCGGCGTTCGCGATCTGGGACGAAGCGATGATTACCACACCGAAAAGATGCCAGCAGTGAATGTCGACCTGCTGGATGGTGAACTGGCATGGCGGCAGCACGATGGCGGCCACACCGATGAGCCGAACATCGAACACTTCATCCACTGGGCCGACATTCGGTTCGCCCAGCAGGACGGGCGCGAGCCCCCCGCCCGAGTGGTATTGCCGACGCCGCAACCGTCAGCCGAGTAGCACAAGTTCGGGCCGACCGGTGTTGCCAGTGGATCAACAGTGTTGACTCGATCGTGCCACTCCTCGCTTACACGAGACTCATTCCGCACGATGAAATTGCTCCCTGAACAACCGCAGCCATGGTAGTAGTCTGACAACCGGTAAGTGTCAGGCGACGACTCTCTTTCCACTGTGTGCATCACATTGCGGGAGTGATCTTGGGGCCTGACATTCAGCGATGGGCAGACTCGTAGCCTGAGCGTTCAGGTGAAACCTGACCGACCTTGCTATCTCTCCTGCAAACAAACTCGGAAAATGTTCTCGGAGGTCTTGCGCAGGCTGAGGGCACTCTGTGCTAGTGAACTCATGGCTTTTGCCACTGTTCCGCAGTGAACCTGCTCCATAAGATTGTGTCAGGGAAGTTCTTCCCGACATCGCGGGTCCGGGTTCCGCTGCACATTTTCTGAGCTGCACCATTCATGAACACCCTCCAAATCCCGCTCAACCCCGAGGATGATATTCGGCTGCTGTTTGGTCCTCAGGATGTCTTTCTGAGGCAGATGCGGGACCATTTCGGAGTGGGGATTGTCCTGCGGGGAGAGAATCTGCTGCTGGATGGCCCCGAGGATCGGCTTCCCAAGGCTCGTGAAGCTGTTGATAAACTGATGTCGCTGGTCCGCCGCAAGGGTGTGCTATCGGAGGATGACTTCGCTCGCACGCTGGGAATCCATCAGACCGCGAACGATCCGTCTCCCGAGGCGAAAATCGATCTGTTCGAGAAGGCCCGCAGCGTCAAGCCGCGAACCAAAGGGCAGGAACGCTACGTCGATGAAATGCGTAAGCAGGAGCTGGTCTTCTGCACCGGGCCGGCGGGCTGTGGCAAGACCTATTTGGCAGTTGCGATGGCGGTGAATGCCTTGCGGCGGCAAACGGTTCGCAAGATTGTCCTGGTGCGCCCCGCTGTCGAGGCGGGTGAAAAGCTGGGTTTTCTTCCCGGCGATATGATGCAAAAGGTGAACCCCTACCTGCGCCCACTGCTGGATGCGATGAGCGACATGCTTACCTACGAGCAGGTGCAGCGCTACATGCAGGAAGACGTGATCGAGATCCTGCCGCTGGCATTCATGCGGGGCCGCACGCTCAACAATACGTTCATGATTCTCGACGAGGGACAGAACACCACAGCCACACAAATGCTGATGTTTCTGACCCGCATGGGCGAGGGGTCACGGATCGTGGTGACCGGCGACACGACCCAGACAGACTTACCGCCGTCGGTGAAATCGGGGCTGATCGACGCCGTCACGCGGTGCCGTCCGATCGAGGGGGTGGGGGTCGTAGAGTTGACGGGAGCGGATATCGTACGTCATCGTCTCGTACGCGAGATCGTGGAAGCGTATGATGACACTTCCAGTAAGTCGCCCCGGCGGAAGTAGTCACCTGCTTCCGGAAGGAGAGGGAACAGCCAGCCAGAGCAAGCTGTCCCTCGCAGGCAGGCACGACGCCTGCCCGGCCTGCTTTAGGCCCCGGGAGGCTGCATGGCTCGCAGGAGCGGTTTGCCGGATGTTTGGTTTTGGCCAGAAACGATCTCGGGTCTCAAAAGCCTCGGCTCCACGCCCGCGACGCACGACCATCGCCTTGGCTTGGGATGCCCTGCGGGATCGCGATATCTTGCTGCGGTTGGGGATGTGCTTAATTGCGATCCTCGGCCTGTTGGTGGTCTTGCAAGGCTGGCGGGCCCCATTCCCGTACCGCATCGGCCAATACGCCGAGCACGGAATTGCCGCCCGCACCAACTTTCAAGAGTTGAATGTCGAAGAAACCAATCGCAAGCGGGAGGACGCCGAACGCAAGGTGCCTCTCGTCTTCACAAATGACCCACAGTCGCTGAGTTCTCTTCCGGATCAGCTGCGAGCCGATCTCGGAAAGATCACAGCGGCGGAATCGCTGGACCGGCTTGAGGAGGCGACACGGATCGCGTTCGGCCTGACTCAGACCGTCGACCGAAAAGGCTCGGTTCGCGATGCCGCAGCAAGTTATGGACTCAAGTCCGTGGCTGAGGCCGAAGAGCGATTCCGCACTCTGCGTAGCGAATTGACCGCAGCGGGGATGGAGTCGGCTCAGCAACGGATCGATGACATCGTGGGCGACTTTGCCCAGTTCATCGCACCACTGAGCCGCACCGGCATCGTAGACCCCGAAGAGGTCCGATCCGAACGCGTGACCAACGACCGCATGGTTCGCATTCTCTCGTCTTCGGGCAGCACTCCCGCCATGGAACGTCTGTGGCCGCAGGTCCGCCTGCCTGACCAGCTGAATGATGCAGGTGAACTCGGCAAGACTTGGTTGTCCTTTCCCAGCCTGCGAGTTGGCCTGCAACCGGCGATTTGCCATTGGTTGATCGTGAAGGCCAGCCCGACTCTGCGGTTTGACCAAGTCGCGACGAAAGCCGAGCAGGTTCAAGCCCGCGAGTCTGAGGCCGATGTGATGGTTCAATTCATCGCGGGCGATCTGATTGTCCGCCCGGGTGAGGCCGTCACGCCCGACGCCCTGCGACACCTCGAGGTGGAATACCACGCCACCGAAGCCAATCTGGATTGGTCGGCGCGCAGTACCCGGCTGGCGGTCCTGTTCGCCATGATCGTCGTCCTTTCGATCCTGACGGGGTATTACGCCGTTCACAACGAGCCGCGCCTGGTCCTCAATCTGGGCCGTCTTGCGGTCTACCTGACCGCAGTCGTGCTGACAGCGGGGCTGGCGCGAGTCCTTTCATTTGACCCGCTACGGGCCGAGATCGTCCCGCTGCTGGTTACGACAATGATTTTGGCGATTGCCTACAACCAGGAACTGGCACTGCTGACAGCGTTCGTCCTCGCGCTGCTCATCACCTTGGGGACCACTGCTGAACTCGGACACTTTGTCGAGTTGGTCAGTACCGCAGCGGCAGCTGTGATTCCCCTGCATCGCGTGCGTTCGCGATCAACGCTGATCAAGGTGGGCCTATCGGCGGCGTTCGTGAACTTTCTCGTCGTGGGCGGCGTGGGGGTGGCCCAGTCGCAATCGGTCGAGCTGTTGCGAGACACCCACTTGCTGACGTTTGCCCTGAAGTCCGCAGCTTGGTCTCTGGCCGCTGGCTATTTTGTGGCGGGCAGTCTGCCATTTGTGGAGCAAGTTTTCGGCTTCGTGACAGAAATCAAGTTGCTGGAGATGAGCGACCCCTCGCACCCACTGTTAGAGGAACTTGTCCGTCGTGCGCCCGGGACATACAACCACTCAATCGCGGTCGCGAGTCTCGCCGAGGCTGCAGCTGAATCGATCGGGACGAACGGGCTGCTGGTCCGAGTGGGTGCCTACTTCCACGACATCGGCAAGATGCTTAAGCCGCAATACTTTATCGAGAATGTCCAGGCGGGCACTGAAAGTCGGCACGAACATCTCGCCCCAGCAATGAGCACTCTGATTATCATCGGTCACGTGAAAGACGGCGTCGATCTCGCCCTGCAACACAATCTCCCCCGTCAGCTGATCGACTTTATTGAGCAGCACCACGGGACAACACTCGTCGAGTATTTTTACCACGAAGCGACACGGCAAGCCGAGAGTCAGCCGGATCAATGCGAGACCGAGGAATCTTCTTTCCGTTATCCCGGACCTCGACCGCAGACTCGGGAAGCAGGCGTGCTGATGATCTCCGATGCCGTCGAAAGCGCCAGTCGCACGCTGACCGACCCGACGCCCAAACGCCTGGAGACGCTGGTACACGCCATTACGATGAAGAAGCTGCTGGATCGACAGTTCGATGAATGCTCTTTGCGGTTGAGTGACATTCGCACGGTCGAGCAGTCACTCGTCAAATCGCTCATCGGTGTCTATCACGGACGCATTCGCTATCCGGACGCCAAGCGAACATAATTCTGATCGGCAAGCGACGGGATTGAGCCAGAGTATCCCTCCCCAGTGTCCCAGGCTGGAAGCCGATCCCACGTTCAGACAAACCCTCTCTGTTCGCTTTACGAGTGCCGCAGTGCCTCAATCGGGTCGAGCTTCGCAGCCGCATTCGCTGGATAGACCCCGAAGACCAGCCCAATGAAGACCGAGAACCCGAACGCGACCGGCAAGCTCCAATAGGCAATTTGGGGTTCCATCCCAAGAAACATTCTTCCCATCTCGCTGGTGGCAGCGGTGGAGTCCAGGATGTACTTCACTAGAATCCACTTGCCAGCTTTAAAGACGAGGGGAGTGGAGAGGCCCATGGCCATTCCAATCAGCCCACCAGTTCCGGAAAGAACCACAGTCTCGATAATAAATTGCTGGACGATGTCCCGGCGTCTCGCGCCCAGCGCGCGGCGAATCCCGATCTCGCGAGTTCGTTCCGTGACGGTCGCCAGCATGATGTTCATGATGCCGATCCCGCCGACCAGCAAGCTGATGCCCGCAATCGACCCCAGCACAATGTTGAAGATGTTCCGTAGCTGTTCGGCTTGGCGAAGTAGTTCGAGAGGGACAACGATGGCGTAGTCGACTTTCGTGGAATGTGTACGCTGAATCGTTTCGCGAACGACTTCGGCCGTGCGGACGACATCCTCGATCTGTCCGACCTGCAGAGTAATCTGATTGAAAATGACCGACTCGGCGCTGAAACTCCCTGGAGTGGCTTTGATAAACAAGTCACCGGTATTCATACGGGACTGCAAAGTCTCAAGCGGAATGTAAACGTCCTTGTTGAAGTCCTGCCCCGAGAGACTGCCACCGACCGCAGCTGAGGCGGTTCGAGCCTGCGTTACCCCGACCACTCGATAGGCTTGGCTTCCGATTTGAATGGTTTGGTTGATCGGGTTCTCGATGGGGAACAGGGCTTCCGCAGTCCCCTGCGCAAGAACAACCACATTGGCCATATCATTGCAGTCACGGTCCGAGATGAATCGCGCCGACGCCATCGCGAGATGATTCATGTCCAGATAGTCGGCAGTACAGCCCACGATACGGGAGTTCATCACGTGGTTTTGGAAGCGAACCTCCATCATCAATTCACGCACCGGGACCAGACCTTTGCCAGTCAAATTCGGGATCGTGTCCGCCAGCAGCCTGTAGTCCTGTCGCGTGAGGCCGTATCGCAGCACCGAACCTCGTCCACCCGACGCCTGGCTCGACGATGCATCATCCGGCGGCTTGACGCTGCGAACAATGATGTTGGTCGCCCCCAGAGACAAGACTTGCTGTTGGGCTTGCTGACTGGCCCCCTCTCCGATCGCCAGCATCGCGATCACCGAGAAGACCCCGAAGACAATCCCCAACATGGTCAAACCAGACCGCAGCTTGTGAAGCAGCAGGCTTTTGAGTGCCAGTTGAATGGTACGGACCAGACGCAACATGGGAATCAGGCCTTAATCGCTCGGTGACCTGGAAAAATCCCCTCGCCTGCGATCAGGCCATCCTTCATGTAAATCTGGCGATTTGCATTCTCAGCCACGTCAGCTTCGTGGGTGACCATGATGATGGTCCGCCCCTCGTCATGCAGTTCGCCAAGGATCCGCATGATCTCCTCGCCCGTGGATGAATCGAGGTTCCCTGTCGGTTCATCGGCCAGCACGATGGCCGGGTCGTTGACCAATGCGCGAGCAATCGCCACGCGCTGCTGTTGGCCCCCGGAGAGCTGGAATGGCCGGTGGTCGAGCCGATCTCCCAGCCCGACACGGTTCGCCAGTTCCAGACACTTCTGGTGGTCCTTCGGGGAGATGGCCCCTGAACCGGGTCGGTACAAGATCGGCAATTCAATGTTTTCCAAAACTGTGTATTGCTGGACCAGATTAAACTGTTGAAAGACAAATCCGATCATCGAGTTGCGGGCCTCCGACAACTCGTCGTCGGTCATGTCGGAAACGTCACGCTCCCCCAGAATGTATTGGCCGCTGGTGGGACGGTCGAGCGCCCCTAGCAGGTTCAGCATCGTGCTCTTGCCTGAGCCAGACTGCCCCATGATGGCCAGGAAGTCCCCTTGAGGAATATCTAACGAAACACCCCGCAGCGCTTGAACCTCCACAGTTCCGAGCTGGTAGTGTTTGCGGATGTCAATGAGTCGGGCGGCGTACTTCATGAACCTCTCGAACGGCGAACTTTAGGTCACAGAGTCGCTTCGCATCTCTGTATATTGATCGGTTAAACGGCTTTGGGGAACCTTCACCGATTTAGAGGTACGGGAAAAGTGCGGAATTTCGCCCCGGAGGAATCGATTTTCCCGAGACCACGACTTGAATGCTAAACAGCGGTATAGTATAACGGTGCATGCGATCAGTAGTCGACGCCCGTGAACTGGTGGGTGGGGAAGTGTTCAGGCGCCAACTTTCAGTTCCTTGCTAGAACCGAGATGGCGACTGTCTCGTCCACTGAAAACTGAAAACTGCCCACTGAGAACTCTTCCATGGCTGACCACCTGACCCTGACCCAGCGTCAACAAGAAATCTACGAGTTCATCAAGGATAAAATCCTGAACCGCGGGTACGGACCGACTGTGCGGGAAATCGGAGCCGCCTTCGGAATTCGCTCCCCCAATGGTGTGATGTGCCACCTCAAAGCGCTCGAACGCAAGGGCTTGATCTCGCGCGAACAGCACATGTCACGTGCCATCCAGCTGACCGATCAACCCCAGCTGAAGCGGACCAGCCTCCCCTTGGCGGGGTACATTGCGGCCGGTCGTCCATCGACCGCTGATGAACAGACCGAACGAGTGGAATTCAGCCACCTGTTCCAAGAACCGGATCACTTCTGTCTCAAGGTTCGGGGCGAATCGATGATCGACGCCCATATCGCCGATGGCGACTTCGCCATTATCCGCCGTCAGCCGACTGCTCGCGACGGCGAAATCGTCGCAGCCCTCGTCGATGGCGCCGACGCCACACTCAAGAAGTTCTACCGCGAGTCCGACCGCATCCGTCTCGAACCTGCCAACACGCGCTTCCAACCGATCTATTCCCAACACGTCGAAGTGCTCGGTGTCTTAGCTGGGGTGATTCGGCAGTACTGAGGAAACATCGAGGCATTCCACTGACAGGCCTACCCATTCAGCCGTCCGGCCTTCTGCAACCGCCACAGCGGGCTACCGGCGGTTGGTAGCGACGCCCAGTTGGTGGTGACGAAACTGGGGGTGGTGCCGGCGATGGTCCACAGGCTGACCCACACGGTGTTGGTCGCGGTGTTGCGAGTGGCGAGGTCGGCGCGGCCGTCGCGGTTGAAATCGCCGATCACCAGTTCGCCCCACTGGCTTTGCGGAGCGGTGCGGGTGCCCATCAGCTTCATCGCGAAGCTGGCGGAGACAGCTGTCTCGGCGACCCACCATTGGCCAATGCTCGTTCTGCCAATAATGTCGTCGCGGCCGTCACCATTAAAGTCGGCCACGCGGACATCGCTCCAGATCGTGCCCGTCGACCACAGCCCATAATATAATGAGGCACCGAACGAACTTCCCGTCGAGCGATTGACCCACCACTGGCCGATTGAGCTGCGACCAGCGATATCGGTGCGGCCGTCTCCATTAAAATCGCCGATCTGTACGTCGGACCAAACGGTCGCGGTGCTCCATTGGCCCCACTTCGCGGTCGCAAACACCGAGTTCGCGGGCGTCGTACCAGCCGAGCGCGAGACGAACCACTCGCCCAGATTATTACGTCCCGCAATGTCCATCCGGCCATGGCGATTAAAATCGCCGACGGTCGCATTCGACCATGTATTCGCCGGAGCCCAGTTCCCCCACAGCTTGGCCGACAACACGGTCCCGTTCGAGCGGCTGACCCACCAATCCCCGTTGGAGATCCGGCCCGCGATGTCTGATTTTCCATCGGCGTCAAAGTCCGCGACTAGCACATCATTCCAAGTCGTAATCCCCCACGATCCCCACTGCGTCGCCGTTTGATGCACGCCCGACGCATTCGCCAGCGACACCCACCACGCCCCAGTCGTGGTAACCATTCACACCCCGACCGTGTGACGGGTCACTTGGCGGGCAGCAGTGAGGGGCTTGGTGTGTGGTGGTTTTGGGCTTCGAGGGCGGTGGTCAG
>JAYWHX010000086.1:0-49906 GCA_043777375.1 Planctomycetota bacterium
CCGCATGCTCCGCCACCTAAAGCCCGACGAACTGGCCCAGGACTGGGGGAAGTAGCTTTTCAAACACGCTCTAAGACTTGGACCGAAATGCAGAGCGTGCTGGAGCCGGATGGCTATACCTTCGTGAATTTCGACTACCCCAGCACGCAACAGCCGATCAGCGTATTCGCCGATCAATTACAGCAGCTCATTGCATCGCTGGATGGGATCGAGCGAATCCACTTTGTCGCCCACAGCATGGGCGGGCTGATCGTCCGCAAATGGTGCCAGCAATACTCCGACCCGCGCGTACAACGCATGGTGATGATCGGCACCCCGAATAACGGAGCCGAGATCGCCACGATGCTCAAAAAGAATCTGTTGTTTCAGTTGATCTTCGGACCATCCGGCCAACAGCTGGTGTCCGATCCAGAAGAGTTCATCAGCACGCTCCCGACTCCCACGATGGAGTTCGCCGTGATCGCCGGAGCAAGGGGCACCCCCGACGGGTTTAACCCCCTCATCCCCGGCGACGATGACGGCATTGTGACCGTGCTAAGTGCCCGCTTGGCGGGAGCTGCGGACTACCTGGCGGTGTCGGTCCTGCATTCATTTCAGCCGTGGGCCCCGGACGTGATGCAGGCGACACGACGCTTCCTCAGCACGGGGGCGTTTCGCGCGAATGGGGTTCGCGAGCCGATACCGATCGAACGTTGAACGCGGCCCCGATGCGTTTACAAATCCCGATCAAACGGCCCCGGTTCGATTCGAGCCGTCGGTCGAAACTTGGAGAAGAGAAAACCCTCGGAACAGCGGGAACATACCGCTTCCACTCCGAATCGCTCGGCTTGCAGCCGAATCGCCTCACGCAGGCGAGTCACACCACACGCCGCAGACACTGACACGGGATGTCCACAATGTGGGCAAAAAATCTGAGCAGCAACCATGAGATGATTCCGACATCAAGAGCAATGTTCTCGGGGTTCACAGTCCTCCGCGATGGCCCGCGGTGACTTCATCTCGACATTGGAGCGTCATGGCTGACAGCTAGTTGTCATACTTACCTAATGATGTGTGGGAATTCCGCAGTATTGTGTGATTGGCCTCTGAGGACCGGCAAGGTATCCTGCACAACTTGTAACACCCGCTTCTCCATGAAGCGGGTCGCTGTCCCAGGGAGGGAATGTCATGGCGAGAGAATCAGTATTTCAATCGGACTCCTCAGCGGAGCCCCCTGCTCAATCGGCTTCACTGGCCAGGGACTTCCTCGTCGAAGATGACCAGTTTGACGAACAGCTTCGGCCGCAACGTCTGGATCAAGTGGTCGGCCAGAAGAAGGTCGTGAACCTGATCCGCATCATGCTGGATGCCTGCAAGAAGCGCGGCGACACCCTCGGGCATTTGCTGCTCGATGGCCCTCCAGGAATCGGCAAGACGACCCTGGCGACCGTGATCCCCAAGGAGCTGGGCGTCGAGTTGCAGATCGCAGCGGGGCCCGCGATTACCGCTCCGAAGGACCTGCTCCCCTACCTGACGAATGCGTCACACGGGTCGGTGCTGTTTATCGACGAGATCCACCGCCTTCCGCCCGCCGTTGAGGAGTTCCTCTACCCCGCGATGGAAGACTTCCGCGTCGACATCGCGCTCGGCGATGGTCTCAACGCCCGCACGATCAACATGCAGTTGAAACCATTCACCGTCATCGGGGCGACAACGCGCTCGGGGATGTTGACCGCTCCGCTGCGCGATCGGTTTCCCTACCGCGAACATCTCGACTTCTATGAAACGGAAGACCTGACAGAGATTGTGCGCCGCAATGCGAAGAAGCTGCGCACATCGATCAGCGTGGAAGCCGCTCTGGAAATCGCCCGTCGCAGCCAGGGAACCCCGCGCAAGGCAAACAACCTGCTGATGCGAACCCGCGACTTCGCGACTCTGCAAGATCCCAACGGCGAGATCACCGACGCTATCGCCAAAGAAGCGCTGCAAATGTTGGAGATCGATCAGCTGGGCCTCGAGCGGCAGGACCGGCGGTATATGGAGACGCTGTACAATGTCTTCGCCGGTGGCCCCGCCGGATTGTCATCGCTCGCACATAGCATGAGCGTTCCGCCCGATACGCTGGAAGATGATGTCGAGCCCTTCCTGCTCCGCTCAGGACTGATCCAGCGCACCCCGCGCGGACGAGTCCTCACTGCGAACGGGTACGAGCACATCGGCAAGAAGTACCCCCTCGCTGGAATTCAAGGAATGATCCAAGGCGGCCAGCAAAAGCTATTCTAGCCCTTCCCTCGTGGGGCACGTTTCCAACGCGCCAGTAGAACGGAATTCATTCAGTTCGACGTCTCGCTGAAGTGGAATGCCTCGGTGGCTGGGCACCCAGAGTACACTTCCCGCGTGCCCATGGGATCTCTCATCGCGTTGCTCATACCCAGCAATTCAAGCCAGCATGAGGCGAATGTACCGAAAAGCGTGCGTGATTGACTCTGTATGTTTTTCTGCCAAAACAGGAACTGCCACATCGGATTCCAGTTGACGACATGGGAATGTGGGTTAACGTCAAGTTTATTCTTTTCTCTCGGTCGTCTTGTCCGCGCTGCGATACGCCTGATATGCGATTCTCCCTGACGAGCTTGGTTCTGTTAGCCGGTATGGTCGGGTTTCTTCCCGGACCCGTGTCCGCTGAAGATGACGTTCTGGACTCACCGGTAAGTTCTGTCGATTCCTCGCAACTCAACGTGGCTTTGAAATCGCTTCTCGTGATCGCCTCATCGGACGACAACAACGCCTCTGATCTGATTGGACATCAACTCCAGACGCTGCTCCCGAAGATGGACGACGATCCACGGTTACACTACGTGCATGCGCTGTCCCTTCTGAAACAGTTCCGCCACGCCGAAGCCGTCCAGGCCATGCAATCAGCTGCAGGGCACAAGCTGTATTACTTTCCAGCCCATCACTTCCTGATCTACGAACAGATCCGCCAGAAGCAGAACGACGAGGCGATAGAGAGCCTAGTGGATTTGGCAGAACGAATTGGCGAGCCGTCCCAGTTGTGGACCAGTGAGGAAGATCGGCTGGAGGCCGCTCGCTGGCTGGGCCGCATGATTGCGTATCTGGAGGGGCCCTGCGGTCAACCACCTGTCGCGAAACAGGTGTCTCAGGCCGAGTTGGCCATGCGGATGCAGGTCGGTCCCGTCTATGAAACAGAACTGAACCGAGGCATGGATGAAATCCACGCTGAGCATCGCGAGATGCAAATGTTACTACTCGCCTCGCTCGACACTGCCGCACTCAAAAAGGAAGAGGAACTCAAAGCGACAGCCGACAAGGAGGCTGAACTCCTGGCCCAGAAGAAGTCGCTTGCGACATCAGCCAGAGAGCAGGAGGCCATCGGGAAAGAGCAGCTGCGCGATTTGGACAGCCAGCTAAGTACCATGGAGAAGCAGTATTATGCGATTCAAACATCTCAAGAGCGATTGCAGATGAGCATCGCTGCTGTCCGCGTCGAGATCGTTCAACTCCCGTACGGGATACAAGGCGTGAATGGCGTGGCCCAGTTCAATCAAGGATCAAACAATTTTAGTACTTTGAACTCAAATTCTATTTTTACGATGGGGCTCACTCCCAATCAATTGTCCACCGCATTGGCGGTGAAGCAACTGGAACTCAATTCGTATGTCATCGAGTACCAGAGGAATGCGAACAACCAGTCAGGGCTACTGGCTCAAGCGGAGAAAATGGTGGCAGCCCGGAGTCAGTTGCTGGCAGTTGGCGAGAATACAGACGCCAGAAACCAGTCATCTTTGAAGGGCCTTTCCCGCTGGGAGCAGCGCCTCACGAAGACCAAGAAAAAGACCTTGGAGAGTACCGATAAGCGAACCGCGGCGGTTCGCTCTCGGATCTCTCTGCTCTCGACTTACGACTCGTTAAGCGTCCCCGAGGAGCTCGCTGGATTGCAGCAATCTCTGAATGGCGATGTTATCGTTCCCTGACTCAGCCAAGCCTCAGACCTCGTTCTAGGATCGCGGATTATGAAAATCATGTGGAGTCGATTGGCTGTCGTTGTGTTCTGCACGCCAGCACTGGTGGCCTGCGTCGCCAACGACACGATTCGGCGTGTTCATGAATTAGAACTCGAGGGTAAAGGCGAGGAGCGTGCTTCGGCTTTGGCGGAATTAAGGCTGTCGATGCCAGACTCACCCGAGATCCACTGGCTGTCAGGCGATATCCGCGTCGGCGATCAATGGGTTCCGTACGCAAAGGTCGCCGATCACGGGGACCGCTGGTCGGAACTTCACAAGTACCGAGAAGTGAGAGCGAAACGCTCCAATTCACTCGATGACCAGTTATATCTAGCGGATGGAGCCCTCGATCATGGCCTGAAGGATGAAGAGCGAGCCCATCTGTATGGAGTCTTGGCCAAGGACCCGATGCATGCAGAGGCTCGGCAGAGATTAGGACATGTGTGGATGGCCGGGGTCTGGCTGACTCCCGCTGAGCTGGCGCGGGCCGCAGCGACGGAGGAAGACACACAGCAAGCTTTTGATCGTTGGGAACGCGATGTGACTCGAATGAAAGGCAATTTGTCTCATCATTCGTCCAAACGTCGGCAAGCCGCGCTGGCATTCTTCGAAGGGCTAAGCGATCCAGCAGCGATTCTTGTGATGGAGCGTGCGTTCGCCCTCGGAACAGAGCCGGAACAGCTTTCCTATTTGACATGGGTGTGTCGACTCAACTCCTGGCAGGCGTCTGCAGCTGTGGCGAGATTGGCAATGGCCAGTGACAGCGCTACCGTGCGATTGAATGCAATCAAGCAATTGAAGACACGTCGCCCGGAAGAGTTTGCTCCAGTCCTGTTGTCGGTCATGCAAGCCCCAGTGGTGATCGAAGCAGAGATGGTCAAGTACGGACATTGGTGGTTGTACTCGCAGCGCACAGTGACAGAGACTGCTACTAAAAAATACGTGACACAATACAACGCGAGATTTGCTCCCCAGTCGTGCATTCTTCACCCGTATCAAGAGCTACGTGTCCCATTGGATGTGGTCTTGAATCAGCCCCGAACGGGGGAACGAATCATGGCAAATTTTGAAAGGGAGAATCAGCAAGCCGCTGTAGAACACAATTCCCGGAATTCAGCATGGAACGAGCGTGCAAACTACATCCTCTCCGAATCGCTGGACCTCACTGGGCTCAGTTCTCCGACCGATTGGTGGGCCTGGTGGACTCATGAACAAGGCAATATTGAAGGCGAAAAAGAGCAGATCTTCGCCCAGTATCAGGAAGATTGGTATATCAGTCGCCGCCGGGGCAAATTGCGGCGGGAAACCGAAGTGACTGCCGAACGCCTCGAAGGACATGCCAGCTGCTTTGTGGCGGGAACCCCCATCATGACTGAATTCGGCTTGAAGCCGATTGAATCCATTGAGCTGGCTGACAAGGTTCTCACCCAAGATTCGGAGACCGGCGAACTCACTTTCAAACCCGTATTGCGGACCACGCACACGAGTGGCGCCGCGACTCAAAAAGTGACGTTCGGAAACGATACCGTAACCTGCACGACTGCTCATCCGTTCTGGGTTAATGGTCTCGGCTGGCGGCTGGCACGCGAGTTGGAGCCGGGAATGCGGTTCCATTCCATGGATGGAGCCGTGGAGGTGACAGCGACAGCAAGTTCAAGCAACCTCGATGTCTACAACCTCGAAGTCGCCGACTTCAATACCTACTTCGTGGGGAACAGTCAGGTTCTCACCCACGATGTCACTGTCCGCCAGCCGACCGACATGCTGCTGCCAGGATTGGCCAAGGCCGTGATCGCAGCTCAGTAGTCTCACGTCAGCCCCCGAGCAGATCACAAATCCTCTCTGCGCCCCTACGCCTCTGCGTGACACCTTCTGGAGGATTGGCATCAGGCTTTTGATCGCCGCTTACGACTCTGGCTTCGATGCCGATTCCCACCCACTTTCGCTTCAGCAGAGAGGCATTGAGGCGTCTGAACGGGGGTGACACCTGCGATGCCGCCAACAAGCCTGACCCCTGTGTACGGCATCCAAAGCCGGGGTGGAGCGGTTCGAGTCCTGTAAGGCTGCGGTCGATCAACTCTCGCGACCAGTGAGTGCAAAAACTCCGGACGCTTTCGCGATTCAGCTCTGATGCGCCAACGTCCCACAAGCACACAATGCGAGCGAATCACCGCCCTCGCCAGTGGCAACCAGCCAATCTGTTTGCGCATTGAAGTCGTTTGAGTATGCGAGCCTCGAAAACGCCCCTGTCACATTGAACGCAGCTGAGACTGCATACGAATCTGAACTCCTCCACTGACAGAGCGAGGGAGAACTTCTATCCTGCCTGCTTCGATCCGGATTCTTTCGGGTCTCCTCTGGGTTCTTACCAGCGGTCAGGAAGTCGTCGGTTCTCGTGGAATGAGTCCATGCTGCTCTGGTTGATCCAACGGTTTGCTTCCGTACCTGATACTCTCCTGCCGCAGTTGGCCGGTCCAACGCCGGTCTTCCTGACGGCTCGCATCGGGCTCGCAGCTGTCGTGTCGTTCCTGGCTGTGATTCTGCTCGGACCACGCTGGATTCATGGGCTGCGTGGTCGCTTCTCGGAGCGAATTGACAGTGCCTCGGACCGGCTCAATGAACTCCATGCCGCCAAGGCCGGGACCCCCTCGATGGGGGGCGTTTTTGTCGCACTGGCCATTGTGATCGCAGTATTCCTGTTCGGGAATTTAACGAACGCACGCGTCCTGTTGACGTTGTTCGTGACCATCTCGTTTACGGCACTGGGCAGCTGGGATGACTGGATCAAACTGACGACCAAGAGGCGCGGCCTGTCCGCTCGTCAGAAGCTATTCGGACAGTGCATTCTGTCCGCGATCACGGCGTTCTGGCTCTCCGAGATTCAGTCGGACTCACCGCAAGGCACGGCCTTCGTTTGGCCATGCGGACTCGGGTCATTTGCCTTGGGAGTCGTCTTCATCCCGTGGGCGATGTTGGTCATGGTGGGGACATCGAACGCGGTCAATCTGACAGATGGGCTGGATGGATTGGCGGCGGGATGCACGATCTTCGCTGGAGCTGCGATGACGATGACGATCTACTTGTCAGGGCACCGTGAGTTAGCCAGTTACCTCGGCATTCCGCACTTCATCGGAGTCGGCGAACTCGCCGTGCCGTTGAGCGCGATGGTCGGTGCAGTGCTCGGGTTCCTGTGGTTCAACGTTCACCCAGCCCAGGTCTTCATGGGCGATGCGGGGTCACTGCCACTCGGAGCACTGCTCGCTGTGGGGGCACTCGCCACGCGGCAGGAGATGCTATTGGTCATCGTCGGCGGAGTATTCGTGGCCGAAACAGTGAGCGTGATCTTGCAGGTCGGCAGCCGACGACTCCGGGGAAAAAAAATCCTTGCCTGCAGCCCGCTGCACAACCATTTCGTCTTCGCCCAAGTGCCAGAAACGCGGATCGTCGTCCGCTTCTGGATCATCTCGGCCATCCTGGCCATCCTCGGGCTGATCAGCCTCAAGGCGATCTAATCGCTCCTTGGGATAGGCTTCAGCCGACGCTCCAGTACCAGCTGTGTTGATTCAAATTGAGTATCGCGTCACGATGGCGGAACAGAGTTCGATCCCACACGCTGGAGGACGACATGCTCGCTCGCCCGGATTCTCGCTGCCTTGTTTTATTTGCAATGATCGTCTTTGGTTGCAGTGGAGAGGGGCGATCCGTCGACGCCACTGACTCAACTGCCGATCCCAACACGCAGAGTCGTCCAACCGGAAAACCGATGGCACTCCAAACTTCAACGGCGAAAACGACGACCGCTGCCGCTGACTGGCCACGATTCCGAGGCCCAAATGGTTCGGGGGTGACAGCTGCGGAGGGATTACCAGTGACGTGGGGCCACACTGACCACATCGCATGGAAGACACCTCTTCCGGGAGCAGGGGCCTCCAGCCCCATCGTGTTCGGCGATCACATTTATTTGACGGCTTACACGGGTTATCTGGTGCCGGGGGAAGAGGGCGGCGATCGCTCGAACCTCAAGCGGCATTTGCTGGCTCTTTCACGAGGCACGGGTGAGATCCTCTGGGACAAAGCCATTCCCGCCGACTTGCCCGAGGAGGAGAACATTCGTGACCATGGGTTCGCAGCGAGTACGCCCGTTGCGGATGCGGAGCGTGTCTACGTCTTCTTCGGGAAGACGGGTGTATTGGCGTTTGATCATCAGGGGAATCAGCTCTGGAAAACGAATGTCGGGCAGAACACCCACGGCTGGGGGAGTTCCGCGTCTCCGATTCTGTACAAAGATCTGGTCATCGTGAACGCGAGCGTTGAAAGTGAATCGCTCGTGGCCTTGAATCAGAAGACCGGCAAGGAGGTCTGGCGCGCGGGCGGTATCAACGAAGCTTGGAACACTCCACTGCTGGTTGAGGCCGGAGATCGGACAGAACTGGTTGTCGCGACGCATGGCAAGATCCTGGCATTCGACCCGGCGAAGGGGACCTCTCTCTGGACCTGCGACACCGACATCACCTGGTACATGGCCCCCAGTGTCGTCGCACATCAGGGAGTGGTCTATGCCATAGGCGGACGTTCTGGGATCACGGCTTTGGCTGTGCAGTGCGGCGGCTCAGGCGATGTCACTTCAGCGAGGCGGCTCTGGACGATCAAGGACGGATCCAATGTCTCGTCGCCGGTTTTTCATGAGGGGCATCTGTACTTCGCAAATGATAATCGTGAGGTGGCATATTGTGTTGAGGCGGCCACGGGAAAAGTGATCTACGAGCAGCGACTGGAACGTGCCGGTCAGATCTACGCCTCCGCATTATTGGGAGCTGGACGTGTCTACTATCTGACCCGTGGGGGCAAGACATTTGTGATTGCCGCCAAGCCCCAGTTTGAGCAACTGGCCACGAACGACCTCTCCGATGGCGGGATTTTCAATTCCAGCCCCGCTGTCAGCGGACAACACCTACTGATTCGATCAGACAAGTTCCTTTACTGCGTCGAGGAGTGAATCGAGAGAGTCATGTCGGATGCACGTTCCAAAACGACCGAAGTTGAATTGAATCTTTTAGGTTTATTTGCAGAACTGCGCGGCAGCGTGTAGCATCAGAGGTGACTGATGCGAGGTCGGTTTCGTCTACGATTGAATCGAGTGTCCCATGTTACGAGCGAACCGTCGGCAGTTTCTTTCGCAAATCGGTCGCGGCATGATCGCAGCCAGTATTGGTACTGGGCTAGCCAGCGACTTGGGTATCCGGGCGGCATGTGCCTTGGATGTGGAATCCAAGCTGACGTTTGGGCGGATGGAACCGCTCGTTGATCTGCTGCAATCGACCTCTCTCGACAAGGTTTTGCCCGCCGCGATCGCCCAGCTGAAGGCAGGCACCCCGCTCCGTGATCTCGTGGCAGCTGCGGCCTTGGCCAACGGACGAGCCTTCGGTGGGGAAGACTACATTGGCTTCCACACACTAATGGCTCTGCGCCCCGCCCTCGCAATGGCCGAAGATCTGCCGACCGAGCAATCCGCGCTGCCAGTGTTGAAAGTGCTATACCGCAACAGCCAACGGATTCAAGAGATCGATGCCCACGACCATCACGCTCTGACTCCTCTCGCAGCGGATGCTGCCAAGCTGGGATCAGCCAACGCACTTCGAGAAGCCGTTCATCAACGAGACCGAGCAAAGGCCGAATCGATCCTCGCCGCCAGCGTGCAACAATCGGCAGCTGGGGGCTGGAATGACTTGTTGGAGACTGCTGAAGAGTCGACCGATGTGCACCGCGTCGTGCTGGTCCACCGAGTATGGGACATGCTCGATCTGGTGGGCGAGGAACACGCGCTGACGATGCTGCGGCAGTCGCTGCGTTACTGCGTGAAGAACGAAGAGTGGGCCGCCAAGCACTCGACCGGCATTCGTGCCAAGCTGCCGCAAGTGATCGATCAGTACAAGCTGCAAGACCGCCCGTGGGGGACGAAGGCCGTCGACGATCAATGGGTCGAGGCGTTTGTTGAGACGCTGTTCACGTCGACTGCCGATCAGGCGGCCGATGCTGCGGGAGCAGCACTGGCCGAGGGGATTGCTCCGCACCGCATCTTCGAGGCGGTCTCGCTGACAGCGAATCAGCTCTTGCTGCGGGACCAGGGCCGGACGGGCAATCAGATTCAGGCGGGCAAGCCCGAGGGGAGCGTCCACGGAGATTCGATCGGTGTTCATGCCAGCGATTCGGCCCATGCCTGGCGAGGGATTGCGAATGCAGGCAATGCACTGCATCACAACACCGCGATCGTGTTGGCGGCCTATCAAGTGGCTAAAGACCGCATCGATCGCGGGGGCGACTTCCAGAACTGGAAACCGCGCCCGTGGGCTGCGGATTTGGAGCCGGTCAAAGCTGCCAGCGAAGGCGAGCTGCTGCTGGCCCTGAAGTCCGCGATCGAAGGCCAGGACCAGAGCCGAGCCTGTGCCGTCGTCGGTCGCTACGGCGAGTTGAACCTGCCGGAACGAAGCGTGTTTGATCTGCTGAAGACCTACGCCATCAGCCAGGACGGCGCACTGCACGCCGAGAAATACTTCCATACGGTCAACGCCGACTTCCGAATCACACATGCGTCTGCCCGCTGGCGACATGTCGTCGCACTCGCTCGTGTCACAGCCAGCGAGTATGGAAAAGAAGCAGCCGGCATCGCGCAGGCCCGCGAACTGCTGGGTGTCTAAAGTCGCTCCGCTGAGCGTCGCGCGCGACCGCTTCCGATGAGGTGACGAGTTGGCTCTTTGCCAACGCGATCCCCATTGAGGCACTGTCGTGCAGTTGCGAGCTCTTGAATTTCAACCCGGTGACATTGTCGCCTGTTATGGGACTGACTGGGTCAGCCGATTGATCCAAGTAATCACGTGGTCGGCTTGGGCTCCTGTCGGTTTGCGTCGAGGTCCGTCGCATATCGCGATCATCTCCGAATCGGATCGCGGCTTGCTGTGGGTCGAATCGACCACCCTGTGCCCGCACCCCTGCTTGATCCGAAATCAGCACGTCTCGGGCTGCCAGGCTCACGACCCGGAGACGCGGACTCAGGATTATTTGAAAGCGGGCGGACGAGTCGAACTCTATCGGCTGACAGACATCAATCAGCTGGATCGCAAGGAGCGACTGCTCCTGCGCGGAATTCTCTTTCGACACATACTTTCACGCCCGGTCGGGTATGACTTGGGAGGAGCGATCCTCTCCGGAGCGCGAGCGATTCGCTGGTTGGGGTTACTGCCCGGCGCGGATCTGCACTCGCTGTTCTGTTCAGAGCTGGTGGCCGCGATTTTGATGCGGCTCAATCGCCTGAACCATGCCAACCCGACCGGGTTCTCTCCCGCCCGCCTGCTGCGGACGTTGGTCTCGCAGGGCAAGTACCACCGCGTGGCGAACTGGAACCAGCTGTCCGATCACGAGGAACAGGCTCATGAATGACAAGAGTCCCCGGAGTGTGGGCTTTAGCCCGCGCGCGAACGTTCTCTCAAGGAATGCGTGGGCTCAAGCCCACACGACGAAGTGCGATATGGACCATCCAGGCGGTGGTGGGCCTGTGCCCAAAGCGGCTTGTCTCACCCTACGCAACACATTGGGTATCGCGATTCGCGCGATGGCGAAACTCCTTCTGGCAACTCTGCTGCTGCCAGCCCCCCGCGTGTGGGCACAGAATTTCTCGACCAACGATTCCGAACTTCACTCGACTGCGGAAGCCGCGCGCGAACGCTCGGCGAAGTTCTGGTCGGGGCAATCGCTCCCCGGAAATTGGTTCACACCCTGTCCAGTCCACTGGTCCAATCGCGCTGGACCCGGCACTGGTCTGACGAGTTTCCAAATTCAGAACGGCGAGGTCTACGGCTGGCAGATGACCCTCAGGGGCGATCGTGTCACCGTGCTGCGCGATGTCATTCCCCACGAGGTCGACCATACCGTCCGCGCCAGTCTGTGCCGCCGTCCACTCCCGCGCTGGTTGGATGAGGGGTGTGCGTCGCTGTTCGAATCGGAGTCCTCGCACGACCAGCTGCGACAACTGCGACTCACTTCGAGACAGACACTCTTAAACCCCGCGAGCATTGATCAGCTGCGATATCCGGAGTCGGCGGGTGATACATCCCGGCTCTATGCCGAAGGGTTCTCGCTGGTGGAGTTCCTGCTCTCACGAGGCACGCCAAGCGATCTCCTGCGAGTGCAACTCGCAGATGAGCCGCCTTCAAGATCACTCGTCACCGTCTATCGCGCTGACTTGCCTCGACTGTTTTCTGAATGGCACAGCTGGGAGAAAAAGCGGCTCAGCGCGGGCACACGCTGCGACTGTGTGAACTGCCCCTGGCACCGCAGACCTGCAACTCCGCTGCCATCAAACAACTCCGTGTCACAGTCGCCGCATTCTCCGATCGGCCAGCGACCGACATTGACCATTTGGACCGCCAGTTGGTGTGCTCCCTGTCAGCAGTTTCATCGAGACCTGACCAGCAACACCAGCTTTCGGCAACAGCTCGAATCGCGATTCCAACTGGTAATTCAAGATTGTGACACCGCTCAGCAACACGCCGCTCAAGCCGGGATTCAATCGGTCCCGGTCTTTCTAACTCCGGATCGAAGAGTCGAAGGCTATCTCGGACCCGAGTGGCTGCTGCAACAGCTGGGGATCCAGAAATTGATGCCTCGCGATCTCCCTCCTGCCGAGCCCGAATTTCCACGGCTCATTTCGCCGACCGTCCCGTCCCCTGCTGAGCAAGCACCGCCAGCGCCCGCTCATCCCAAACCCAAATCGATTGAGTCACCCGAAGTGACGACCGGAGCAAGCTCTCTGTGGAGCCGCGTCCTCAACATGGCCCCCGTGGTGGTGACAGTCTTGACCTCATTCGGAGTCATCGGCGGGACAGCTGTCACTGGCGGAATCGGTGGAGTCGCGCTGATGTTGCTGCTGAAGGTTTTGCAGCGCCGCGCAACCCGCGCCTCTCAGGGTAAGGCATCTCACACGGAGGGCGGTGTGGCCCCCCCGGCCCACGCCCCCTTTCCCCGAGAGCTGGATGAAGCAGGTGAGCTACTTGGACTCCGACAATCCGAGGGACGTGTGGCAACACTTGATGCGCTGCGCGGCATGTTCCTCGACGACGAACTCGAAAAGCTAACCGCTGACAGTGATCCACAAGTGGCCTCTCTGATCCATCGCATCCGCACCGCTGTCGGCAACCGTGTCGACGAGGTTGCCCCGCTGACCACCAAGGGGTGAGCGAGGAAGCGGTCAGCGATCAGCCAGAGGGGAAGTCTGTTGCCAATTCGGTCGCCGTGTTGAATGTCGATTCCCCCTCCTTCGATCAACCCACAACTCTCCCCCTCTTCAAGGCCCTCTCCCATGCCCATCGGTGATCCCGGTAAAGAACAATTCCGACGAGCGATTGTCACGCTCCGCAATCTGCACATCGCAGCTGCGCTGTCGCCCCTGTTTACGATGCGATGCGAACTGCTGGCGAATGACGAACTGTCCGATCGCGGAGGATTCGACGATCCCACGCAAGACCATTTAATCAAGCTGCTGGTGTACTGCGATCGCTGGCGGCGGCGCGTGACGCACAATCCAGACAACGCTCCGCTCGGCGACAAGATCGAGAAGGCCATCGACGCCAAGGCCACGATCGACATCGGCGACAAGCCCTTCGGCGGCGACGACATCCAGAACCAATCGGGCGGCCTGCTGTCGCTGCCCTTCGCGATGGATGGCAGTGACCCCGACATCCCGCTCCAATCCCAGCTCAAGCTCAAGAGCACCCATGCTCTGGTCCTCGCCGGAGCCATCGACAAAGCGATCGTCGCCTGGACCCGCCTGAACAGCCGCGACCGCACCCGGTTCATTACCCGCTTTGACTCGATGCGCGTCTATGGCCACTACCAGGAAATCCTCGGCTATCTCTCCGCCTTCGGCGGCGAGGTGAACCGAATTGACGTCGCTCAAGTCCTGCCCAGCGACGAACCTCTCGGCGCTGACGACAGCCCGAATCGCAAGACGGAACGGGTGGGTGCCCAAGAAACGGCGCGTTCCACAAAGTAGGCGACTCGCGGCAATAGGTCTCATGCTTTGTTCACAGCCGGTTCTCTGGCGAGAGCCGGCTGTTGGTGTTTGTTTGACCGGCGACAATGATTCGCAAGATGACGTTGATCCATCATGTCCCATCTGACGTTGCACTTGGTACGATCTCTCTAAGAGAACGATTCCCACCACCTTCGCATCGCGACCCTTCCTGGACCAACGTCGATGACGCAACCTGACTGGATTTACTACGCAGCTGGAATCGGACTGATTGTGGTCAGCGTCGCGGCGTGGATCGGGTCGTTTTACCGATTCCCTGGAAACTGGGTGATCGTCGTGCTATCAGCAATCTCGGCTTACTTTCTGCCCGAGAAGAACGAACTCCTCGGCCTGTCTTGGGTGACAGTGGGAATTCTCGCTGGTGTGGCAGTCGTCGGGGAACTGGTCGAGTACTTCGCCGGGCGATCCTCCGGCCACACGGGGGGCGTGCATCGCCGCAGCTTGGTCGTGGCGATGATTGGGGGGATCAGCGGAGCACTGGTTGGTTCGGTCCTCACCTTGCCGATTCCCCTCGTCGGTGCCTCGCTGTCCCTCTTGGTGGGCACACTCGCGGGAGTCGCTGCCGGGGCCTATTTGGGTGAGGTGCTCTATAGCACTCGCCAAGGACTGGGGAGGCTCAGCATCCATACATCCCTCGTGACCCGCCTGCTCGGCACTGTCGGCAAATTGGTCGCTGGTTTAACGATGGTAGCGATTCTGACTGCGGATTTATTCCCATCGAAGGGGTGAGTCGGCACATGCGGAATCTGCCGGTCACGTGGTCTTTTCGCATCATGCCCGCGTCATCGATTCCGAATCCGAGAGACTTTGCGGATCAGTGAAACTGGATTGAATCCGTAGTATACAGGGGTCAGAATAAAGAGGATGAACCCCATTCGCCCCGCAGCCAGCCTCGCGGTGCGTTCCTCGACCCGACGGAAGTCGGCCCCCCACATTGCAGAAATTCGCGGAGATAATGACCATGCGTTGGAACAAGATTCTGTTGGCGGCCTCGACCGCTGCTTCATTATGGACCGGTGATTTGATGGCCGGTGGACGACGAGCCTGTTGTGCCCCATGCGTGCCAAGTGTGCCCAGCACCTGCGTCACATACAACCCTTGCGGCAGCAATTACGGTCGCATGTTGTCCTATTCCGAAGCCCTTGAACGGGCCGAGCAAGCGAACATCGCCGAGGCCGCCCTCTCCGACACCACTCAAAAACTGACAGCTGTCGAAGCTCGGCTGGCCGACCTCGAGAAGCAACTCGCTGACGCCCAGGCCACCACCGACAAGGCCGTCGCCGAGCGCGATGAGGCGATGAAAGTCGCAGCTGCCAACGAAGCTGCCAAGAAGGCTGCTGACGAAGTCGCTTCCAAAGAAGCTCAAGCTGCTAAGGATTCGTTGGCCGCCGCTGAGAAGGCCGATGCAGCTGCCAAAGCCGCTGACGAAGCCCGCAAAGTTGCCGACGATGAGAAGGCCAAGGCAATCGCAGCGACTGAAGAAGCCACAAAGGCCACTGTCAAAACTGGTGAAGAGCTGAAGACTGCCCAGACCGCTCTCGCCAAGGCTGAGGAAGAACTCGCTGGCCAGAAGAAAAAAGACGAAGAGCAGCAGAAGCAGATCGAAGAGCTGAAGAAGATGATCCCGGCCAAGCCAGAGGAGCCGAAGGTTGAAGAAGAAAAGAAACCAGAAGGCGATGCCCCGCCTGTCGAAGGTGAAATCCAGCTGAACTAGCGCCCGAAGGCGAGCCGAAGTAAATGCGAAGCGATTCGCTGTGAACTCGAAAGAACGCGACAGATCCCTGTCGCGTTCTTTGCATTGAGGGACATACACTTCGCGACGCAACGATCCATTGTGTCACCTTGCCAGTCTCGGATTTCGCCTAATGTCCCGTTCGTCCATTCTTTTCGCAGCGGGCGGTTCCGGGGGACACTTGTTTCCCGCAATCGCGGTGGCGGAAGAGTTGCACCAGTGGCAATCCGACCTCCGCATCGGCATCGTGGCGTCCGAAAAAGAGATCGATCGCTCGATCCTCGCGCGCTATCCCTTCGAGAGACACCACCTCGCTTCAGTCTCCCCGTCACGCCTGCTGCGACAACCATGGAAAGTCCTTTCTGAGAACTGGCATGCCTGGCAAGCTGCCAGACAACTCGTCCGTGAGCAGTCACCCGCAGTGGTCATCGGGTGCGGTGGGTTCGCTAGTGCCCCGCTGGTGTTCGCGGCCATCCGCGCGGGAGTGCCGGTCGTCCTGCTGGAGCAAAACCTGATCCCCGGTCGAGCCAACGTCTGGCTCAGCCGCTGGGCCACCAAGGTTTGCCTGAGCTTTGAGGAAACCCTCGCTTGGCTCCCGGCCTCCGTTCAGCGACGGGCCCCAGACGCGGTGATAGTGACGGGCAACCCGGTCCGGCAGTCGATTCTCTCGATCACGGCACCTCTGACCTCTAGCGATTCTGTACGGGTGTCAAGCCGAGAGGGCGAGGCTCCAGCCGAGTCGAGGCAAGGGGAGAACGTTTTCCCGACTACGCGGCTCAGCAGGAGCTTCGCCCTCCCCGCCGAGTGCATCCCTCCACGTCTGCCGAACCAACTGCTCATCCTGGGTGGCAGCCAAGGGGCGCGTCACCTCAACACAGCTGTTGCAGATTGGGTTTCAACTCGCCCAGCTGCCCTGCAAGGCTGGACTCTGATTCATCAGACAGGGACCGCTGATCAACAGGTCATCGCCGGCCGTTACTCTCGGCTCGCGGACTTCATGCGGGCGGAATCTGTCGCCTTCATTACCGATCCCAGCGCCTACTACCGGACGGCAACCCTCGTGATCGCTCGTGCCGGAGCCACATCGCTCGCCGAACTGGCCTGCCTCGCCGCCCCGACTCTACTCGTCCCGCTCCCCAGTGCCGCTCGTGACCACCAAACCGCCAACGCACGCTGGTACTCTGATCGTCACGCTGCCCGGGTGTTGACTCAATCCGCAACACCCCATGAAACCGCACTTCAGCTGGACGTTGCGACACAGAAACTGCTGTCAGATCCTGTCGCTCGACAGAGTCTCAGCGATGCCGTCTTACAAACCGCTCGCCCTCTCGCCGCCCAATCCGTGGCGACTCTTGTCTGCGGAATAGCACTGAGGCCATAAGACATCGGAACATGAGGCAGAATCCAACGGTGCGAACGAGAGACCTCGCGTGGCAACGAATGAGACGATGAAGAGCGGCCCGGCGGCTCACCTCTCAATCACTCGAATGCGTCATACCTACCCGCTCGAAGTCTAAATCCAGGCCAGATCGAGGAGTGTGCGAACTCACTCGGAACCTGGGCTGTCCCTGAGTACACTGAGAGTCTGGAAGAAAACTCCATCCAGCCTGTGATCGCGACTTCGACCAGCCGCGTGTCGTCAAGCAAGACCGCGTGCCAGAAAACCTGTTGCTTGCACAGCGGAACAGCCTTCAATCCCCATCTTCATTCTTCACTGTCTTCGGAACTCGCATGTCTCTGTTTCGCCCCGACATCGACCGCATGGCTGGTTACGTCCCTGGCGAACAGCCGCAAGACACCGGCTGGGTCAAACTCAACACCAATGAGAACCCGTACCCGCCATCCCCTCGCGTTGCGGAGGCAGTCTCATCTGCGACAAAGCGGTTGCACGTCTACCCGGATCCGCTGGGGACTTCGTTTCGGAAGGCTGCTGCGGAGCTGTATGGCCTGGACTCCGATTGGATTCTGCCGGGGAATGGCAGTGACGAGATCCTGACCATCCTCGTCCGCACGTTCGTCGATTCTGGCCAGCTGATCGCCTACCCCTACCCGAGTTACATTCTCTACGAGACTCTGGCCGAGTTGCAGGGAGCCAGCCACCAGCGTCTGCCGCTGCGTCCCGATTGGAGCTGGAATCTCGAAACAGCTGCTCCAGTGATTCGCCGGGCGAAAATGGTCTTCACACCCAATCCGAATTCGCCGTCAGGAAATCGCTGGTCGGATGAGACCCTGGCCCCCCTGGTTCCGCCGCAGGGTGTGTTGGTCCTTGATGAGGCGTACGGCGACTTCGCCGACCAGCCCCACAAGATGGAACTACTGCACTCTTCCATCGGCAAACAGCTGATAGTGACCCGCACGTTCAGCAAGAGCTACAGCCTCGCAGGCCTGCGTTTCGGCTTCTCTGTTGCCCATCCCGACCTGATCGCGGGCATGCGTAAGGTCAAAGACAGCTACAACTGCGATTCGCTTTCGCTGGCAGCTGCTGAGGCGGCGCTGCGAGACCAAGACTGGATGTTGGCCAATCGGGCGAAAATCATCGCGTCGCGAACCCGGCTGACTGCGGCCTTGAGGGGTTTGGGCTTTGACGCCATCGAGAGCCAGGCAAATTTCGTGTGGGTCACCCATCCGACGGGTCAACATCAGGCGATCTACGAGCAGCTGAAAGCTCGCAAGATCCTGGTGCGGTTCATGAAGTTCCCCGGCCTGAACTCCAAGGGGGAATTCGGAGCGGATCATGTCTGGGATGGGCTCCGAATCACGGTGGGGACTGACTCGCAGATCGATACGTTCCTGGCCGCGATTACTGAGATCGTCGCTGGACAACTTTGATTTCGAGGGAAAGTGTCGTAGAACATTCCTCGGGGAGAAGTCGATCTCCAGATCCAGGTCATGCACCTCCCAATCTGTGCCTTCTGTGAAATCTGTGGATGTCCCCTCTGGAATTCATGATTTACGAGTGGTCAAGCCATCCAGTGATGAATCAAGAGTATTGCAATCCCCTGACTCCGCGTCTCCCTGACTCCGTGATAGACTTCCCCTGACGATTCAACCCCGACTCACCCCGCGATTGATCCCACGATGCCACCACGCACAGCCTCGATTCAACGAAAAACTGCCGAGACGGACATCTCGCTGTCGATCAATCTCGATGGTTCCGGGAAAGCCGATATCCAGACTGGCGTTGGATTCTTTGACCACATGCTGACTCTGTTGGCTAAGCACGGGCTGTTCGATCTGACGGTGAAAGCACAGGGAGACCTGCATGTCGACCACCACCACACGGTCGAGGACACCGGCATTTGCCTTGGGCGGGCAATCCTGCAAGCCGTCGGTGACAAGACTGGGATCTCGCGGTACGGCTGCTTCTCGTTGCCGATGGAAGACACACTGGTCACGTCGGCGCTAGACCTGAGTGGACGAGCGTGGTTCATCGACAAGTTCGAATTCCCCACCGAAAAGATCGGCGAGTTCGACACCCAGCTCGTGGAAGTCTTCTGGCAAGCTGTGGCGGCGAACGCCTTGATGAATCTGCACGTTGTCCTGCACCACGGCCGCAACAGCCACCACATCTCCGAAGCGATTTTCAAAGGGACTGCTCGGGCATTGCGGATGGCCGTCGCGGTCGACCCGCGTCAAACGGGCGTGCCGTCATCGAAGGGGACGCTGAGCGAGTGATTCGGGTTAGAAATCGTGAGATTTTTGCCTGCTCAATCGCATGCCAATGCCTCACCGCTGAATTCTTACGAATTCTGCCGTGGTGTCACTGTTGAACCCGGCGATGGATTTCTGTACCATTCGGGACTTCCTCCACTGGTCGGGCACCAACGTCCGACACCGAGCAGCTGATTGATCAAGGTGCAAGTCGTGTCCACAAAAACGTTTATGGCGAAGAAGGAATTGGTCAAGCCCCAGTGGTTTGTGATCGATGCCGAAGGACAGATCGTCGGACATCTCGCCACCAAGATTGCCACCATTCTCATGGGAAAACACAAGCCGGAGTTTACTCCGCATGTGGTGACCGGAGATTGCATCATTATTCTGAACGTAGGCAAGGTGCGGTTCAGCGGCAAGACAACTGCCAGTGCTGAGCTGCCTTACCTCACTAAGAAGATGAGCCAGAAGGAATACGATTACTACACCGGATGGCCGGGCGGTCGCCGTATTGTCACCGCTGAGACGATGATCAAGCGGAATCCAGGCTACGTTCTGCGAGAAGCAGTCCGCCGGATGCTTCCAAAGAACAAGCTGGCGTCAATCATGTTGACGAACCTGCGGCTGTTCACAGGTTCGACACACACGCATCAGGCTCAACAGCCACAGGAACTTCCGGCTTGGCTCAAGGGCTAATCGGACTCGGGTCATCTCGACCCGGGACTCTCGTTCTCTTCAATCTCACAAAAACTGTTCGGAACGTGGTTTATGTCGACTGACGCACCGCAAATTGAAATGCCAGAACTGAACATCGGTGGCGCTGCTGACGAGCCAAGCGTCGATGCTGCTCCCGTCGAACGGGTTGCTCCGACCATTCGCGGCAAAGTCGACCGCTTCGGCGTCTGCTGGGGAACAGGCCGTCGAAAGACAGCTGTTGCTCGCGTCCGAGTCAAGGACGGCAGTGGCCAGATTACGGTCAACGGCCGTGCCATGACCGAATATTTCCCATTGATCACCGATCAGCACGCTGTGCTGGCTGTGCTCAAGGCCACCAGCATGCTGGAAAAGGTCGAAGTCATCATCCAGGTTGAGGGTGGTGGTCAGACTGGCCAGAGCGGAGCTTGTAAGCTGGGGATCGCTCGTGCTTTGCAGGCTAAGAACCCCGAACTCCACCCGATCCTCACCGAGGGCAGTTATCTGACCCGTGATGATCGTAAGGTCGAACGTAAGAAGTACGGCCACAAGAAAGCCCGCCGCAGCTTCCAGTTCTCCAAGCGTTAATCGCTTTTGCAACTCAAGTCATCAAAAGCCCAGTGGTCACAACCACTGGGCTTTTTTTGTGGCCCTGCCGTCATTACTGGGTTGAGCCGCGAATCGATAGACTCCCTGCGGAAGGGTGCCTCTTTGGGGATGGCGACGCTCCTGCCGAGCCGTTGAGACGAGTTTTCTTGTCCCTCTGCCCGCGGCTGAGCAGGAGCTTCGCCCTCCCGGCCAACCCCAAGCCCTCGCGTTGCCAAGACACTCGCGAGCCTCCGAACCCTTTGCTCAGATCGCTCTGCCGATGGACCGGTTCATCATCCAGGGAGGCCACCCACTTCGCGGCATAGTCCGTGTGAGCGGGTCTAAGAATGCCGCTCTGCCGATGATGGCAGCCAGCCTCGTAGCCAGCGGGCCAGTCCGTCTGCGGCACGTTCCCAATCTTGCCGATGTGCGGACATTGGCAGCCTTGCTGCAGACCCTCGGTATCGAGTCGCATCGAGACGGCGGCGACCTGACGCTGCAATGCGTCGACGATCGTACTTGCCGGGCGGACTACGATCTGGTGCGTCGCATGCGGGCCAGTATTTGCGTTCTCGGGCCGTTGCTCGCCAAACGGCGTAAGGCGATTGTTTCGCTTCCCGGTGGCTGCAATATCGGTCATCGCCCGATTGATCTGCACCTCAAGGGGTTGCGGGCTCTCGGGGCCGATATCCAGATCGAGAATGGATACGTAATCGCTTCGGCGTCTCGCCTGAATGGGGCCATCATCGACCTCCGAGGGGACCAGGGCAGCACCGTGACCGGCACCTGCAACGTCATGACAGCTGCCTGCCTCGCCAGTGGAACCACAGTCATCGATTCAGCGGCCTGCGAACCCGAGGTCGTCGACCTCGGGCACCTTCTGATCGCGATGGGGGCGAAGATCAACGGGCTGGGCACGTCGCAACTTGTGATCGACGGAGTTGACGAACTGTCCGGGACGGAACACACCGTCATCCCCGATCGCATCGAGGCTGCCACGCTCATGATTGCAGCTGCCATGACCGGCGGTGACGTGACCATCCAGAACGTTGTTCCGAACCAGATGACCGCCGTCCTCGCAATTCTGCGAGAGATCGGGATCACGATCGAATCTGCGGCAAACAGCTGCCGCGTACGTGTCACCACTCCGCTGCGGCCCGTTGATTGCAGTGCTCTGCCGTATCCGGGTTTCCCCACCGATGTGCAGGCCCAGCTGACAGCACTTCTGTGCCTGGTTCCCGGCACCAGCGTGGTGACTGATCAGGTTTTCCCGAGCCGGTTCATGCATGTCTCGGAACTGCTCCGGATGGGAGCCAACATCCGCCGCGACGGAGAGCGCGCGATCATCACTGGAGTCTCTGCCCTGTCAGGAGCCCACGTCATGGCCAGTGACCTGCGCGCGAGCGCAGCCCTCGTCCTCGCCGCTCTCACCGCCCCCGGCGAGACCACAATCCATCGCATCTACCACCTCGACCGCGGGTACGAACAGCTGGAGGTGAAGCTGCAACAACTCGGCGCGAAAGTGGGTCGTCACTCGGGGGAAGACTGAGACCGCCCACTCACGACTGGGTCAGTCAGTAGTACCACGCAGGTGGCAGCTGGTGGATGTCGGGAGCACCGGCTGCCGAGCTTGGACTGCCTATGATTTCGCGAGGATGACACTGTCGAGGCATAAAGCGTTGGCATGACCGTTCCAGGAAATGCCAACAGGGTCGACTGCCCCCTCGCTACAGCTCGATCTCCAGTTCCTCGATCTTACGGTACAAGCTCGACAGACCGAGCCGCAGGCGTTTGGCGGCTTCGCGTTTGTCGGGCCACTGTCGCAAGACGCGGGTGATGTGCAGCTTTTCGTAATGCCGTAACGCCGAGCGGAGGTCGTCGGTGTCGGGCAGCGGTTGCCCCATCCCGATCAAGTCAGGGGGCAGGTCGCTCGGCTCGACGCTGGTCCCTTCGCACATGATCACCGCCCGCTCGATGGCATTGTCGAGCTGGCGAACGTTCCCCTTCCACTGCGCGGCCATCAGCAGGCGGATCGTCTCGCTGGAGGCCGCAGTGACCCGCTTGCGCATGGCGCGAGAGTGGCGGGTGATGAAGTGGTCGACGAGTTCGGGAATGTCGTCGAGGCGTTCACGCAGAGGAGGAATGCGAATCTTCATGCCGTCGAGGCGGTAGAACAGATCCTCTTGGAACTTCTGCTCGCCGACCAGTCTCATCAAATCCTGGCTTGTCGAAGCAATAATGCGGCAGGTGACGGGATAGGTCTCAGTCCCACCGTTCGGCATGCTTTCCTGGTACTCGATGGCCCGCAGCAATCGGGCCTGGGTCCCCATGGGCAGTTCGGCGATCTCATCGAGGTAGACCGTGCCCTCACCAGCCGTGCGGAGCAGCCCGGCCTGAACTGATCCGTTGTCAGAGCCGAAGAGTTCGGCCTCCAGTACATCGGCTGGGCGCGTAGCGCAGTTCATGGCCAGAAACTTTTCCTGCTTGCGCGGTCCAGCTGAGTGAATCTGTCGAGCAAACAGTTCTTTGCCGGTCCCTGTTTCGCCCGTCAGCAGCACATTGGAGCTGGTCGCGGCAATCTTGGCGATCGTCGCCAGTAGTTCCTTCAGCGGCTGGGAGGAGCCGACGATCTGTTCGAAGTTTTGCGGCTGGGAGAGTTCGCGGCGCAGGGCCTGATTCTCGATGAACAGCTGGCGGAATTGGAAGACGCGGTTGAGCTTGTTCAGCACATCATCGAGGATGACCGGCTTGACGAGGTAGTCGAACGCTCCGGCCTTGAAGGCATCGACCGCGTTCTCGACGGTCGCATACGCCGTGATGATCAGCCCGAAGACCGACGAGTTGATCCGTTGCAGCTTCCGCAGCAAAGCGACGCCATCGCCATCGGGCAGCTGGACATCGCAGATGGCGACGTGAAAGTCTCGCTGCTTGGCGGCGGCCAGGGCTTCGGCGACCGTGCCCGCTTTGGTGACCTCAAAGCCTTCTCCGGTCAGGAACTCCGCCAGTGTGTTGCGGATGATCGGTTCGTCCTCGACGATCAGGACAGTCCGTTGTTCCAGCGCATCAGCCACGATAGGCCCCTTTTCAAGTCCGTCGACAGCGGGCTTGCTGGCGACTGTTAGATTCTAGGGCGCTCGGTAGGAATGCGAAACGCAGGAGGGATCGTTGAGGGTCAGACGTGTGTGCATCACAAAAGTAGGCACCCACAGAATTTCACCACGGAGGCACAGAGAAATTCAGGCATTCGGGATCGGAGGTGTTGACAGAATGAACAGGATCGACAGGATCAGACCAACGGCGCACTTGCATGGGTCAGCATCCTGTTCATCCTGTCTCAAACGCCTCGTTCTTTGCAGGAGTGATGGCACCGGCTCATGGGACTGCTCCGTGTCTCCGTGTTGAATTCCTGCCTATTTTTAAGTTGTTCATGGGCCAGTCGAGCCACAAGAGGTCGGAAAACTTCGAGGGTTCAAAAGGTGGCTTCTCAGCATCAACGCTCATCGCTCAACGATCACCCCAGTCGCTTCCCGTACTGCTCAGCGTAATACTTCAAGTAGTCGCCCGAGCGGATGCGGGCGACCCAGTCTTGGTGCGACAAATACCAGTCGATCGTTTCCTGAATCCCCCGGTCAAACGTGTACTGCGGGGACCAGCCGAGTTCGGCTTCCGACTTGGCACAATCGATCGCGTACCGCAGGTCGTGACCCGGGCGGTCGGCCACGTAGCGGATGGAACTCTCGGTCTTGCCCAGCATCTTGATCAATAGCTTCGTCAGGGCGATATTCGTCATCTCGCAGCGACCGCCGAAGTTGTAGACCTCGCCCACACGCCCCTTGCGGAGTGCGGCGTCGATGCCTCGGCAGTGGTCGAGCACGTGAATCCAGTCGCGGACGTTCGTGCCCGCCCCGTACACTGGCACTTGCTGGCCAGCGACCAGGTTCGAGATGAATAGCGGGATCAGCTTCTCGGGGAACTGATACGGCCCGTAGTTGTTCGAGCAGCGGGTCGTGATCCCCGGAAAGTGGTACGTGTGATAGTAGGCCCGCACCAGCAGGTCAGCTGAGGTCTTCGACGCCGAGTAGGGGCTGTTGGGGGCGAGGGGAGTCTCTTCGGTGAAGAGGCCGGTTTCGCCCAGCGAGCCATAGACCTCATCGGTCGAGACCTGCACATAGCGGGGGATGTTGAATTTGCGACAGGCATCGAGCAGCGTCTGCGTGCCGATGATGTTCGTGGTGATGAACGGCCCGCTGTCGAGGATGCTGCGGTCGACATGGCTCTCAGCAGCGAAGTTGAGGACGGCGTCGATCTTCGCACTGCCTAGGACGCGCTCGATCTCGGCCCGGTCGCAGATGTCGACCTTCTCAAACCGGTAACGCGGGTTCTCTTCGAGGTCAGCCAGGTTCTCCGGATTCCCGGCATAGGTCAGCTTGTCGACATTGATGATCGTCAGCTCGGGGTGCTCGGTCAACTCCATCCGAATGAAGTTCGAACCGATAAAGCCGCAGCCGCCGGTGACAAGGATGGTCTGCATGAGGGACTTCAGTGAGGGGACGAGGGGAACTCGTTGAATTTGGAGACAGAGTGACAAGTCTACCTAGCTCATGAAATTGAGCGAGTGAAGTCCTATTCCACGGAGTTTGAAGAAGAAGAGAAATCAGTCGTGAGAAACTTTCGTTCGAGGGGATTTCGACAACAGGGAAGGCCATACGAACTTTTCACGCGGAGGTGGTCGCGCAGGCTTTTCTTGCTCGGAGAGTGCCCCGTTGTGGAATTCTGGCCAGCGTGCGGTTAGGATCGCCAAAATCTCATGCGATTTTCGGGGCAGGTTCACTGGGGGTGAATGCTGCAGTTTCAGTTCTGGACACCCGGTTTCGCGCTCTGATCGATTCCACTTCAATGAGTTCTCTTGGCATGAGTAACGATCAAATCGGAAACAACGCTAGCGACGCGATTGCGCCTAACGCATATCGCCTGCTTTGGGCAGGCTTCATGGCCATTCTGGCTGCTGGGGTGGGGTTTTCTGTTCGAGGAGGAATCCTGGGACAGTGGGCCAACCAGTTTGGTTTTTCAATGACCGAACTCGGGCTGATCACCGGTGGAGGCCTGACAGGCTTCGGGATCGTGATCATTCTCAGCTCGCTGATCGCTGACAAGGTCGGCTATGGCAAGCTGATGATGGGAGCATTTTTGTGCCACGTGGCCTCCGCAGTTCTGACCTACATGGCGCCTGCGGCGTTCTTGTCAGGCGGTAAAGAAGCTGCGTTCAGCTGTTTGTCTTGGGGAATGTTTCTGTTTGCAGTCGGGAACGGTTTCTGCGAAGCGGTCGTTAATCCACTCACGGCGACGCTCTTTCCAAAGAACAAGACACACTATCTCAACATCCTCCACGCAGGATGGCCAGCGGGACTCGTACTCGGCGGTTTAGCTTCGTTCTTCATGTCTGAAGTTCGTGACGGCGAGAACATTGTCCGCGCAGCTGTCGACTGGAAGATCCAAATGTCGCTGTTCATGATCCCAGTGATCGCTTACGGGATTATGGTGTTTGGTCAGAAGTTTCCGAAATCCGAAGCTGCTAGTGCTGGTATTTCGATTGGTGAAATGGTCGGCACCCTGCTGGCTCCACTGATGATCTTCCTGCTACTGATCCATGCGATGGTCGGATATGTGGAATTGGGGACCGATTCGTGGATCAGCAAGATCACTGGATCGATCATGAACAATCCCGCCTACGGACTGGCTCTGTTCGTCTACACCTCATCACTGATGTTTGCACTGCGATTTGTCGCGGGCCCGATAGTTCACAAGATCTCGCCACTGGGGCTGTTGTTTGTGAGCGGAATTCTGGGAGCCACTGGACTGACTCTGCTGGGAAATGCAACGACGACTCAGGCCTGCATTGTTGCAGCAACTGTTTACGCACTCGGGAAGACTTTCCTCTGGCCCACGATGCTGGGTGTCGTTTCTGAGCAGTTCCCCAAGGGGGGAGCCATCGCGATCGGAATGCTTGGCGGAGCAGGCATGTTGTCAGCGGGCCTGTTGGGCGGGCCTGCGATTGGCTTCAAACAAGACTTCCACGCTTCAGCGAAGCTAGCAGAAACCAAGGACACGTTTGACCGCTACAAGGCCGCCGCTCCGAGCACTTTCCTAGGATTCCAGGCTGCTGGACTGGATGGAGCCAAAGTCGGTGTGCTGGAGAACGGTGGTCAGGAACTTGACCGTGACGTGAAACTGGTGGCAGAAGGCAAACTGGCGGACGAAAAAGGGAATGTGAAGGCCCTCGCGGATTGGTGGAGTACTGCCAAAGTTACCGCCGACGCCGACAAGAAGCCGGTCGGAGAAGCCGGGGTTTTTGGAGGCAAGATGGCTCTGAAACTCACTGCCTATATTCCCGCCACAATGGCTCTGTGTTACTTGCTGCTGATCCTCTACTTCAAGGCAAAGGGCGGCTACAAGGCCCTGAATGTGGAGGAGGAAATCGCTGCTGAGGGCTCTCACTGAGCCATTTGTGCCCAAGCCCACGGGTTCCATCCCGTGGCTTGTTGAGGTTTTGACGTGTCGAGTGACGGGCCCGTTGTTGCGGGCCCAGACGGATTGATGGCCAATGACCCGTGTGATCGACTACTCCGCTCCCGGCGATCATCGCGCGGTCGTTCAGGCGGCTCTCGATGCCAGCCGGGAACCCCAGCTGCTCGGCTTGCCGTGTGAGAGCGGGTATTTGCTCGCGACATCCTCGACCAATGACGCAGCTGTGGCTCGCCTGCTCGAGGTCGCCGCTGCGGTGGGGCGAACTCCGTGTCTGTGTCTGTCACATGCGGGGCAGATCGCGGACTACGTCGAACATGTGACAGCTGCAGCGCTGCGATTGGCATCTAGAAGCTGGCCGGGGCCGGTGATTTTAGAGTTCGATCCCACGTCGAAATGGACTGGCCCACCGCTGGCAGCCCCGCTCCGGTCCTACCTGGAAAATCACCCCCTGCGGTTCGTTAGTTACGGGCACCCGCTGCACGTGGGGCTGTCCCGCGTGCAACGTGCACCACTGGTCGTCGTCGAAATACCAGCTCCCTCGGGGGGCAACTGGGCGGCGGCGGACGGGCTGGAACTGGCTCAGGCGTGGGGCGAGCAGATCGGGCTGATTGTGAATGCCGGGTTTGTCTCCTGTCCGCAAGGAGCGACAGCTGTTCGGTTTACGCAATCGGGTGACTGGTCGATCTCTCAACCGGGCGTCTACTCCGCCGACCAGATTTCCCAGCTGCTGGCCAAACTTGTGCTGTTCGTCTGCACAGGAAATACCTGTCGCAGCCCATTGGCCGAGGGACTGTTTCGCAGTCTGCTATGTCAGCGGTTAGAATGTGCTGAGGACGAATTGACGCGCCGGGGGTTCATGGTGGCCTCGGCGGGTGTGGCGTCGACTCCGGGGGCTCCGGCCAGTCCGGAGACGCTCGACATCCTGCACGCAGAGGGTGTCGATCTGAGTGACCATGCCAGCCAGCCGGTCACAGACCAGCTGGTGATGTGGGCGGACTTGATTCTGGCGATGACTTCGCGTCATCACTCAGCGATCACGGGAGCCTTCCCGAACAGTACGTCCAAGGTGGAACAAATCTGTGTGGACGGGTACGACATCGCCGATCCAATCGGTGGTGACTACTCGGTCTATGAAGAGTGTCGTGATCAAATTCGCCAGTGCTTAGAGCACTGGCTGAACCGTGTGATTTCCGAAGTCTGATGAATCGAGTGGGACATGCGTATCGCAGTGGCGAGTGATCATCGAGGGGTCCATGTGAAGGGCCTGATCTTGGAACAATTGCGTGGCCTGGGCCACGAGGTGGTCGATATGGGACCCGGAGAATCTGGCCCCGTGGATTACCCGGTCTATGCCTCAAAGGTGTCCAATGCCGTCTCTCAGGGAACCGCTGATCGCGGCGTCCTGATCTGTGGAACCGGGATGGGCATGTGCATCGCCGCGAACAAATTCCGAGGCGTTCGGGCTGTGACCTGCCACGATGACGTCACAGCGGAGACCAGCCGCCGGCACAACGACGCCAATGTCATGTGCCTGTCTGCCGACATGCTGGGCGAGCGATTGCTCAACCGGATTGTCGATCTCTGGATTCGGACAGACTTCGAAGGTGGTCGACACCAGCGTCGGATCGAACAAATCTACGACATCGAGAAGGAACAGGGAACCTCGCCCGAGGGCGGGGCGTGCTGCGGGTGAACCCCGATCTGAACCGGAAGAGGGGGAACACTCGTATCCGCTGATCGACACGAATCTAGAATTGATTCGCGTTGATTTGTATCGATGAGTGTTCTACAGCTCTTGATTGAAATCACGTTCAGTCTCCGCTCGACATGGCTCGTGAGACACCCCCAAAACTCCGGGCTGAAACGCCCTTCTCTTAGGATTCTCTCCATGTCCAATAACGCCGATTTGCGATATGCGGAATCCCACGAATGGGTTCGCCGCGAGGGGAACATCGCGACGATTGGGATCAGCGAGTTCGCCGTGAAAGAGCTGACCGACCTGACCTATGTCGAATTGCCAACTGTCGGCAAAGTCTTTAAAGCCAAACAGATCTTCGGTGTTGTGGAAAGCGTTAAAGCTGCCAGCGATCTGTACTCGCCCGTGTCAGGTACTGTGACGAAGGTCAATTCCGCTCTGGAGTCCGACCTGAGTGTCCTGTCCTCCGATCCGTTCGGAAAAGGGTGGATGATTCAGGTCGAGTTGTCCGCACCATCCGAGATTGATCAGCTGCTCGACTCGACGGCCTATGCCAAATTCTGTGCCGCAGAGAGCCACTGAGAGATGATGTAGTCGGTGGCCCTGTGACCTTCACGCGGCGACCGATCGCTCCCTCACAGATACTTTGAGCAGGCAAAAACGCCTGCTGAACTGTGGCTTAGAGCAGTTTCAGAGTTTGACTTCAGTTCGCACAGACAGGAATGTCTGTGCCACTCGTCAGTGGGGCAGACATTCCTGTCTGCCCTTCCTGAAGGGCAATTCTGAAACTGCTCTAGCCAGCGTCACGCTTCGATTCTGCGACTCACCCACGAAAGACCATCCGGCTTACGCCGGACGCTCGCCGGTGTGAGAATTAAGGCTTCGTGGGGCTGCTGACAGCTGCGGGTGTGGCTGCCCCCGGGTTCTCCGGCTGGCCTTCATCGGTACCGGCGATCAGTTTGTACCCGGCGCCCGCCACCAGCAGTACAGCTCCGAGCACCAGAGCCGCGATGTAGATGACCCGCGGATCAATGCGGTTGTGAGGCGATGTCTTGACGACCGACGGGAGCGGCGGAGCGACCAAGGGAGCTGACGGCGGAGCGGCGATCCACTTGGGGTTCGACTTTGCCGGATCTTGGGAAGCCATCGCCATCGCGGCCACCTGCTCAACAGCTGGGGCAAGTAACACCCTGTTGGAGGCGGAAGGCGCTGATGCTTCTGATCGCTTCAGTCCCTTGCCGTTCTTGGATTTCCCAGAGCTGCCGGGACGATCCGCTACAGGCGACACCGGCGATGCAGCATCAGTGGAGGTTCGCCGGTCAACTCGAGCTTCCGGCTCCGGTGAGCGTCTCTGCACGGCATCCAGTCCGGCAAACCGTGCGACCAACGCGGGATGACCTTTTCGCCAGACTTCGCCGCCATTTTCCACGAGCCACTTCGACAGGGCAGCTGCCACTTCCGCAGCAGATTGGTAGCGGTCGTCTTTGCGTTTCTGCATCATCTTTTCGACGATGGCTACAAGGCTCTCGGGGACGTCTGGACGTTGCTTGCGAATTGGCGGCGGGGCCTTGGTCTGGTGGGCCAGTAATCGCTGAACGAGAGTTCCATCGGTGAACGGTGGATGCCCGGTCAAGGAGAAGTAGAGAGTGCATCCAAGGCTGTAGATGTCGGCCCGTTCATCGACCGCGTGGCTATCGACCGCTTGTTCCGGGGCGAGGTAATCGGCGGTTCCGAGGACTTTTTCGTCGTGCTTGATCGTCAGCGATTCTGTCTCTGTGTCTCGGAAGAATCTTGCCAGCCCCAAATCCAACAGCTTCACGACACCTTTCGTGTCGACGAGCAGATTGCCGGGCTTGATGTCGCGGTGGACTAACCCATTCTCATGGGCGTGAGACAACCCCTCGGCGGCTTGACGGATGTAGTCAGCGGCTTCGATCACGGCAAACTGGTGACGAATTTCAAGGAGTTTTTCGATGTCCTTGCCCTCGACATACTCCATGACGAGGAAGTGGATCTCCACGCCCCCTTCCGTCTCGGTGTCGACATCATAGGCCCGCACAATGTTGGTGTGATCCAGCGACGCGACCGCCTGGGCTTCGCGGTGGAAGCGGCCGAGGTAGGACGTGTCACGCACCTTGTTCGCGGGGAGTACCTTGATCGCGCACTTCCGCTTCATGCGGGTGTGCTCGGCGAGATAGATTGAACTCATCTCCCCTTTTCCCAGCAGGTTCAGCAGCTTGTAGCGGCCGAGGATGAAGCCTTTGAACTTCCCTTGCAGCAGCTTCTCGGACTGCCAGGGCGTGATCGTTCCCTTGGCGATCATCGCCTCAGCAATGGTCGCCGCATTGCCGATATCGACGCCTTCCCCGCGCAGGGTCTTGACGAGCGTATCGACAGCGTCCGGTTCGGCCAAGCCGCTTTGCTTGACGCCCGTCAGGAATGATTCAGCGGTGAGTTTCAGGGACATTTCAGCTCGTCCTGCACCAGACACAAGGGGAGATCGGCCAAGGCCACCCTCCCGGAACTCGTAAACGACAGCCACCGATCCCCGGATCGCACGCTGTGCTTCCACACTGACATCCCTGCCCACACTCTGAATCCTCGATATTCCTCGACGATGTCTCCGACTGTCGTCCCTCAGACACTTCCTTGTATGAGGTGTTTCATCCCTTGACCATTTGGCTCAGCAGAATTGATGTCGAATCCCACGATGACTGATCGGGACATCCATCACATTCGCTACATCCCGTTCATGAGGCCGGTTCATGTCCCACAACTTTGACGTCGATCACCAGCGTTTCCCCGGCCAGTGGGTGATTCGCATCGACAACGGCCTCTTGTCCTGCCATCTTCTGAATCCACACGTCCAGCTTCGCACTTCCCAAGGTCGCGGTTAGCTGATCACCAACCTGAGCTTCTTCGGGTAAACCGGAGAGAGGAGTGGTTTGGATCAAAGCCGCATTGTGTCGACCAAAGGCGCGCTCCGGAGGAGCTGTGATAGTCCGCACATCACCGAGTTGCAGGCCGATCAACCCGAGGCTGATGCCAGGGATGAACTCTTCCGACCCCACGCGAAATTCGAGCGGTTCGCGGCGGTCACTGGTCTCGATCACACTGCCCTCCAGTGACCGCGATGTGTAGTGAATGCGGACGAGATCTCCATGTGCAATCGTGAGCATGGTGTTGGCTTTCTAGAGATCATCCAGGACATGAGACCCCGACAGCATCGGAGGTTCGACTGCGGCCTGGCTGGCAGTCACGAGAGCTGCCAGTTGATCCGCTTCAATCGGGCGATTGGTCTGACGTAGCAATTGAATGTAGTTTTCTCTCGCCTTAACGAGTGCGGGTTGCCGCACTGGTCGTTCTTGTTCCAGAATCTCGATCGCACGTTGGATGGCGGGTTCCGCAGACTCATACTGACCCAGCAGGAATCGCACTCCGGCAAGATTGTCGAGATGCTTGGCCGTTTCGGCGGAATCGGAGCCATGCAGCTGTTCACTCAGTTCCACACACCGCTCCATGAGCGGTGCTGCGGCTTGGGGGGTGGACCGCAGGTAATGAACTCCGGCCAGTTGAGTGAGCGTCGTGAGCAGCAAACCGGACGGACCGGACGTCTCCAGGACACCAGCCCGTGCGGCCATCAACTCCACGGCCTCGTCGTATTGTCGAGACTGAATCAGGACATCGGGCAAGTGCTCACGAGCTTCTTCCACGAGGTGCGTTTGCGTGTTTGCATCGGCATATTGCAGGACCGCTCGCAGGGCTTCTTCAGCTTCGGCGACGTGCCCGAGTTGCTGCTGGATACGACCGATCAACAGTATGTTTGGAACAATCTCGGGATGATGCGGGCCCAGCGTTCCTCGCTGGATATCAACGGCTTCCACAATTCGCGGAAGCGCTTCACCCACCAGACCGCGAGCCATCAGATTGTCAGAGATGAGACGTAACGTGTGCGAGATCTCAAGCCGCTGAGACGACATGGTTCCGTACTGAATCGCCAGGCAGCGTTCCAGCAGCGGAAACGCCTGCTCGTAACGTTTTTCCGTGTGCGCCAGCTCGGCGATTCCCAACATCACCTTGGCCGACATGCGATGATCGGCTCCCAGCAGCTCTTCGATCGTCGTCTTGCCTCGTAGCAGCATCAATTCGGCTCGACCCACATGTCCCAGCCGCAATTCATTCCGAGCGGAACTCACCTGAAGTGTGGCCACTTGTGGATGGCGGTCTCCATGCACAGCTGAGTAGATCTCAATTGCCCGTGAATAGAGCGGACGAGCGGCTGCGAATTGCCCCTCTGTAAAGTAGGCTTCGGCCAGCGTCCCCAGTGTGGTTGCCACGTGAGGATGCGTGGCGGATAGGCAGGTCTCTCGAATCACCAGTGCCCGTTGCAACGCCTCTCGTGACTCTTCATACCGATGTTGCTGGAGATACAGATACCCGAGGTTGTTGAGTATCTGGGCCACTTGAGGATGATCGAGTCCGACCATCTTCTCGCGGATGGCGAGCGACTGTTTCAGTCGGGATTCGGCTTCTCCGTATCGTCCCAGTGATCGCAGGGCCTCCGCCAGATTGTTGAGCGATGTGGCCAAGGAAGCCTGATCGGTCGTCTTCTGGGACTGCCGTTCCGTCACGTCTTTTTCATACAGGCGAACTGCTTCAGCGAACCGTCCTCGTGCCACGTAGACAGCTGCCAGATTACAGCGGGTGCGTCCCAGGCGATGATCGTTCGCACGCAGCGCACGCTCCTGAATGTTGAGTGCTCGTTCGAGTAAGCGGCGAGCAGACTCCACTTTATTCTGTGAGAATAAACTCTCCGCGAGGTCATTCAACACCCTTGCGACTTCCGGGTGATCAGGACCATAAGTTTGTTCGAGGGTGGCCAGCGATTCCCGGAAGAGGCTGTCCGCTTCTTTGTAGGCACCTCGTGCGGATTTGATGACTGCCAGGCGATTGGCCATTTCTCCGATCAAGCGATGGCCACGCGGCAACGTGGAACGTCGCACGATCATCGTGCGATCATAGACTGGCTCAGCCTCGGAAAGTCGACCACTCAGGTAATATTGCTCCGCCAGGAAGTTGCAGGCCACGCCGAATTCACTCTCCGAGACTCGCGGGGAGTTCTCACGAATCGAGACTTCGTCGAGGAGCAGTTTCTCGCTCGCTACGTAGTCCTTGAGCAGGAACTCTGTCCGAGCGAGCATCAACCGATTGCGAAGTAGCAACGGATGATCCACAGGCAGCAATGGCAATCGCAAATCGAGCGCGGCACGGAATTGGTCGCGAGCCTTGTCGATGCTGTTCTGCCCCAGCGAAACTCCAGCACTCAGATACTTCCTCTGCGCTCTGAGCAATTGATTGTGGGCCGATGATGGAAGCCCTCGACAGATCTCCGAGACTTGTCCCAGTCGACCGGCGGCACGATCCAATCGGTTCTCGTTGACATCGATTTCGGCGATGGCAAGCAATAACTCGGTCAACAGAGGATGCTCAACGGGACAGAACTCGACCGCCTGTCGCCAGCGACGGCGAGCCAACTGGAATTGCTCACCAGCGACATAGGCCGCCCCGAGTTCGACCAGAGTGTTCAGCGTGAGACTGGCCTGTGAGGTGGACTGCAGAGATTGGTCTAGCACACGTAGCAAGAGTTTCTGGGCAAGCGAAGGCAACAGTAGATCGGTCGCTGCATCAGCCGCCTGACGCAGCATGGAAACCTGGTCGGCATCGAGACTCTTCAATGTGGCAATCGTCTGTCCCAGTGAGACACGCAGGGCTGCCAGTGGATCAGGCAATTGATCCACATCGCCGCAGACATGCTCATGCAGTCGGTTTCGGAGATTGCGAGGCGGGAGATTGGACCACATCACTGAGGCTGCATGACACAATGTTGTCGCCGGAATCAGCTGTTGCAGTTCCGCCAGAGCCGAAGTCTCCACGAACATTCCGGTACTGTCTGTACGCATCAGACCGCATTGCATCAACATCTGAAGCGGATCGAGTGTCTGATCGACCAACTGCTGGCTGATCGCCTGAACCACCGATCCGGGAAGTGTCGCCGCCCCGGAAGCCACTCCAGCCGCCAGCAGCCTGATCGCCGCCGGGGAACGCACTTCGATTGTGGTGAGCAGCAACTTCAGCGTGGACCGCAATGGCGAGGGTTCGTTTGAAGCGAGCAGGCTCTGGAGATACTCAATTGGGGTAATATTGGCCATCTGCATGCAGCGTCCGGCCAGTTCGGCGCACCGTGGATTTCGTTCCAGGTGTTGTACGATCCGAGTGGCTGCGATGACCTCGGGCGTATTCTCCCAATCCCGGGCAATGGCGGTCTGCAACACGCGAAGTGCATCATCCGCCGAAAGAGAGCCAAGAGGGACAGCAGGGGGCCAACTGGCATGAGTCGTCGCAGCCTGCTCGCTCAGGACCACGATCATGCGACCCGTATGGACTCCTTCAGTAATCTCCTGCAGATCCTCCAAGTCGGCCACCGAGTCGATCACCATCAGCCAATTGTCATGACTGCTGAGCCAGCTTCGGAGAGAGGCTGTCAGATCAGCTGCTCGCCGAAACACATTCTGATGGAGAGAGAGCTGTTGAGCTGTCTGAAGCAACGAGCCGTGAAATGCAGCGGGTGTCGATCCGCACAAATGCAAAACGTGTGTGGATGTCGTCTCCAACTGCGACACTAGCTCTGTGACGAGCCGAGTCCGTCCGACTCCAGTTCGGTCCTTCAGTGCAGGATCGACGCCGATGACCAGTCGTGCCTCCGTCTGGAGTCGTATCTCCAAGGCGCGCAGCAACGCTTCACGACCGAGTAGCGGACTCGGTCTCCCAGCGTTTGCGGCGGTTCGGGGGATGGTCATGGATTCACTTTCAGCAAGGCGCTACGAGTGTCAATCGGGTAGGAGGCTGTTTGATCAGTGTTGGATTTATTGATTGAAGTCCATCACCCAGCCGCGCGGCTGGGTGGCATCGGTGTCCGAACTGGATGGTGGTTCGGCAAGTGGTTCATCGTTCGGCGGATGACTGAGTTGGCGCAGTCGGGAACGAATCCGATCCGCCTCACGCTCACGTCGTTTCACCAACGCCTCTCGCACTCGATCGAGTTCCACGAAGCCGGAGGACACATTGGTGTCAGAAGTGGCGATGGCTTGCAACTTGGTCAAACGAGTCTCGAAGCCAGCCCGCTCTGACGCTTTCAGAATGTCGAGATGCACGGACTCGGTGAGCAATTTGTGGACTTCGCTCAGCTCCCTCGAAAAGTGGGTCCGCTTCCGATGGCGGTCCCGCTCCAGGACTCCCTGCAACGCGTCGCGTTCCTCATTGCTCCAAATCGCGAGCGACAGGATGCGGTCGGCCATCTGGAGATTTCCCTGGGCCAGCTGCACCTTGAAAGCGGTTGTCCAGTCTGGCTGAGGCTGGCTGATGAACTTGAGGATTTCTTCTTCTAGAGCGTGGAAGTCCGCCTCGGGCTCCCAGCTGGAGTTCAAGGAGAGATCGGGAATCTTCAGGAGTTCTGAATGCAGAAGATGACGCGGATCGGCCTCCCGTACATCGGTCGGAGCGTTCGGATCGACCAAGTCGTGTATCTCCTGCACCGATAGCATCAGGCAGGCCACCGCCATGCGAATTTCAAATGATTGGTGGTCTGAGGCGAGAGTTTGCAGCTCCTCCATCACCGATTCGAATCGATTCTGAATCTCCGATCGCAATTCGACAGCGGCTTGCGGCAGGTAGCTTTGTGCTTCGGCGGTGGCTGCCCCCGAATGCAGCCCGATCCAGCGCTGGGCAAACGTGATGGCCTGACGCAGATAGGCACGGATTTCCGGTTGGGAGATCTGACGTCGTCTCTCGTCCGCATCATCTGCCGATAACTTCGTCGAGATCTCTTCGACATCCGCCTTCACGCGAGAGAGATCAGTCCGGCGGTCCTCGATCACTGGAGTGACCAGTGACTCTCCCATGCGGAGAGCGATCTGCCAGTTCATCCAGTCGTTCGCCGCTTCGGGATGCCTCTGACTTGTTCCCGCCCGCAAGCTCCAACCAGTTTTCTGGAAGAGTTGTGTTGCGATCACCGACTTCATCGGCAGGGAATCATTCGATTCCTGCCAGCGAGCGATGTCGGCCCTCAGCTGGGAGAGTTGATCCGAGTACGGAACACTGGCGCTCGACTGTTTAAACAAACCGGGAAATATCCCTTGAATCCGCTCTCCATACGCACCGATGCGAGAGCAAAAGTTGTACAGCTGCACGCAGCCATCGCGGAGCTCGAAGTCTCTTAAGACTGCAGCAGCGCGGGTGCCTGGGGCGATGATCGCCGGTCGCAATGTCGCTGCTCGAACGAGTAGCGACAGGGCCATATTCCAGTCGAAGTTCGTATCGCGCATCGCGACCATGGACCGAGACTGCAAATCATCCTGGAGCAACCCAGCGAGCTGTCCCTTATGAAACACCAAAGCATGTCCGTAGGTCCAGGTTCGAATCAACCAGGACGGGACAAACGGACGGGCTGTCAAAGACTTCGCTTCGAGACAGCGCGACAAATGATACGCCAGTCCCGGCCGCCCCTCGTGAATCAGATGGAGAATCAAATCGGGAAGCAGGTCGACTCGGTCGGTTTCCGGGCCGTTGAGTATGGCAGTCGCCAGGATGGCTGCCGGTCCGGTGGCGTTTGAAAACCGAGCCTGGTTGAGCAGTCGCTCGGCCAACGGAGAGGGATCAGCCAACACAATGTTCGACGAGGACGCAGCGCGAACCGTCGAAATCCGATCATCGCTTCGATCCATGATGAGTTCATCCTCATCATCGGCGTCGTCATCAAAGATACTCGATGACGAAGACGCCTTCGGAGGGAGTGATTGCTGCGGTCGACTGCTCGGTACGAAAACCTCGTGGGCTGGCAAGGGGGCTGTAAACTTGCCTGCCAGCGGGATCGGCTCAATGTCGTCGAACACTGAGTGCGAAGGTTCTGCCAGTGGAGCGCTGGCTTGTGCGGCCACGACTGGGGATTCCCAGGCACTCTCGATGTCTTTGTTCGCAGCAGTCGCTAGAGCTTCGTTCACTGGAGTGACAGCAGTCGATGTCACTTCAGGAATCGACTCGGCGAATGCAACGCTCGATCGAGACTCAACAGACACGATCGCATTCGATCCCTCATCGAGCTCGCTCTCGGAAACGGCCTGTTGGGAGCTGCTCAGCGGTTCGTTGGGCAAATGAACAATCGGGATTTCGGTAGCGACAACGTGCGTCGCAGAGGTGATCGAAGACGCCTCGGTCAACGGTCCCGTGACCGAATCACATGGATGCGGTTGGGTCTCTTCAGCGAGGGGCTGAGGGAACGCGCCCCCTTGCAGATTCGGTGGCAGCTGGAGTCGTCCGCGAGCCGCTGCGACAGCCAACGCACGCCCCAGACTGGACTCGATGGATGTATTCAGGGCAGTCCACTCCGCGTCGGGCAGAGTGCCGCTGTCGCGAATCATGCGGAGCAGGTCGCACCATGCATGCAGACCTTCTGTGAATGAGAGAATCTCCTCGCGGGGGACGTGCATCCCTTGCGAAGCGATCATTTCGCGGGCTGTCGATTGCAGTTCCACCAGACCCACAGGAATCGCCCCGTCACTGGGGCTGATCTGAATGATCGTGCGTGCGACAACCAGCGCCTGGATCGCCCGCTCTCGATTCGCCAACACGGAATCGATCTCGTGGAGGGACTGAAACGGTAACGAGCCGTGTTCTGGACAGTCCGTATTCAACAACGAGGTCAGGCTGGAGACTTGATCTCGAAAACGACGGAGATCATCCGAGAGGACTCGCGAAGGTGGCCACCCATCAGCATCGAGACGATCTGCATCCATCGTCAACAGCTCAGCCAGACTATGTCCCGATTGACGCAACTGAAGCAAGCGTGTGCGAAGCGTCTCTGGTTCTGTGAACATGTTGAGAATCCTCTCGGGAGATGATCGTATTGAGGTGCCTCATCCCCAGTGGCGAGCCATGTGTAGACCGCAGCTTCTACTCGGCGGCGATTGAATGGATGTTGTCACCTTCCACAAGGTCGAGTTCACCGGGTCGTGAACGGCCTCGAGTGACTTTCGTCGAAGAAGGGGCTCCACTGTCTTCCGACGTCGCCTCCAGCAACGAGTCAATCAGCGTGCGGTAGACCGCCAGCTGGACGTCTGGAGACTGGAATGTATTGACCACAGCTGCCATGGAAGGCAGGTTGGTCAGAAGTCGCCGATATTGTCCGCTGCTCATCATGTTCACCTTTCAAGTGATGCGGGCTCCGTGAACAGAGCCTGCACTTCGCATCCCAATTCATCAGGTCTGATCGCCAGAGATCAGTGCGACCTTGCCACGGGCAATCGCAGTCGAGACTGATGTGCCGAACGACTCCTGCACAACAGCCATCTCGGTCGTCCACTCGTCATCAGTCAAATCGCCGAGACGTTCGACCAGGGAGACGAGTCGACACAACGGATGGTGGCCCTCGCGGATCTCCCGAACGAGATGCGATTCATCCCACGGGGAATGTGCGAGACGAGCTGTGACTTCACGACACGCCAGGCGGATCGGGTCCAGGACTGAGTCAACTCCGCTCGACAGACTCAATTGATCTGACCGCTGCACACAGTGAATCGCTTCCGAGGCTTCTCGAAAAACCGTCAGGCGATCCTGGAAAACATCCCATGTTGTGCCACTGGCGAGGGCGGAATCTTGCGTGGTGATTCCCATCTCGGCCCGGAAACGACCGAACAGTTCCCGATAGTCCCCGAGCGAATGCTCGAGCTCGGCACGGGGAATGTTCCCGGATGTACGCAGCGCTGTCGCAGTGTCTCGCATCTCCGCAGACAGCGCAGAACGCGAGCGATTCAGCTGTTGAAAACGCTCTTCGAGTTCCACAATGTCCCGATTCACGGGCCACTCCTACTAGAAACAATCAAACACAACACAGGGCTGATCGGGACCAACTCGCCCGCCTCACAGGCAGGCAGGACGGGCGAGTCCCCACATGCATCGCGATGATCTCAGGGACACCCGAAAGCATCGCCATCGATTTCTCATCTAGGCTTTGGGACGCGCGGCCACGGGAGCAGCTGCAGGTGCCGCAGCCGGTGCGGTGGTTGCCTGACGTGCAGGTGCAGAACGTTCGTCCGCTTCGCCGCCGACCTTGCAACGACCGTTGAATGAAGAACCAGACTCGACGTTCAAGCTGCGAGTGATGATGTCGCCGAAGATCTTGCAGGTGGCGCGAATCGTGAGCGAGCCCTTCGACTCGACGGTTCCGGTGATCAGGCCAGCGACTTCGGCTTCAGAGGCGAGGATGTTGCCTTCGACATTGGACTCTTTGCCCAGGATCAAACAGCCGGTCGTCTTAATGTCACCCTTCACGGTGCCATCGAGCCGCAGGTCTTCGTGGGAGATGATGTTCCCTTCGATGACGGTGCCAGCCGAGATGTAGTTCTTGAGAGCTGCTGCTTCGACAGGAGCAACTCGGGCGGGTGCGGGAGCGTGGACGGGAGCGGCCATTGGGACTTCCTTTGCTTTGGTGTTCTTGTTTCCGAACATGATGCCTGCCTTCTGTTCCTGAATCACGGATGCAAGGTGCGGTCATCCAACAAGGAAAGATCGCCTCGCATCGGAATTGAATTGCAACTGGCGTACGGGCTGGTCAGATTCCTACGGGTTCGCCGACTCAAGAACGACGAGACAGGCGGGTTGAGCTGGTCCTACCGGTTATGCATCCCCAAACCGCTGATAGAAGGGTTTGCAGAGGGGGCGACAACATCCATGACGAGTCTGTCAACGGGCCGAAACACGTTGACCGACTGTTGCCGAATCGCCACTGATGCCAGGGAATGCTGCCCAAAGCCCACATCGCCCGAGGAGGGAGCGAGCGTTTCCTCCGGGATCCGATGCCAGACCACTGTCTGGATGCCCCCCCCGGCTTTTTCACCTTCCCAGGTACTCTTCATCCCGGTCATCGACTGCCCAGAATCATCGAGCGCAAGGTGCAGCGAACCGACCGCATGACCACGTTCCCGGCGTTCGACAAACAGCAAGTGAGCCCCTCGCCGGAAGGCCACTCCCTCAGCTGACCAGCGACGGTTCTGGGTATCGATTCCCTCAGCCAGGACACGAGTGCCGGACTGATGCAAACTCATTGTGCCCGAGACAGTTGCGGAGATCGCATCGCTGGAGTCGGACACATTCCATTGGGTCCCGTTGAAGTCCGCCTCGACGTACAAACGATCGAATCGATCGGATCGGCTACGCAGTCCTCGATCCCGCCCGAGTCGGTAGGCCATGCCCACAGCCAGAAGGATCAGAATTCCACTGGCAGCTGTCCCCAGCAAGACCAGCAGCAAGGGATCGATGCCCCCCATGAAACACACTCCGATTCCCGGTCATTTCCAACACGAGGGTTCGAAGGCAGGCATTCTGTCCAGCAACCCGAACTGAAGTTCAAGCAACCGCTGCGCCGTAGAGTGGGATTCATTCAGTTCCCGTCTCGGAAAAGTGAAACCACTGTCGCGGAGCGACGTCGCCTACACGGGACTGGATCGGAGATGCTATGGTGCGCATCGACGACTCAGATGACCCCAGCGGATGCGGTGATGGCAGACATTCTTCAGCAGATCATGGCTCACAAGCGGACCGAAGTTGACGCTGCGCGGGTAAGAGTCTCCGATGCGGAATTGCACCAGCTGATCCCCATCGCTCCGCCCGTTCGGGACTTTGCAGATGCTCTCCGTCGAAATGACCCCATGGGGCTGATCGCGGAGGTGAAGCGGGCTTCACCATCAGCAGGACTGATTCGGCCCGACTTTTCCGCCACAGTCATCGCCCGGACTTATGTCGAGAACGGAGCAGCCTGCCTCAGTGTTTTGACGGATGAAAAGTACTTTCAAGGCCACTTGGACTACCTGCGCCAGATCCGAAAGATCGTCGATGTTCCGCTACTGCGGAAGGACTTCATCCTCGACCAGTATCAGATATTAGAAGCCCGAGCGGCCGGAGCCGACTGCATCCTGTTGATCGCGGAATGCCTCGATGACGCCCAGCTCACCGATCTCTATCAGGCAGCCACCGGCCTCGGGATGCAGGCGCTCGTCGAGCTGCATGATGCCGAGAACCTTGAGCGAGTTCTGCGACTCAATCCAGTGATGCTCGGGGTCAACAACCGCGACCTGAAGGTGATGAAGACGAATCTCCAGCACTGCATCCAGTTGCGTTCGCAAGTGCCCGACCATGTGCTGTTTGTCGGCGAAAGCGGTATCCACTCTCGTGAGCACGTGGAGCAGCTGATCGCCGGAAACGTCCACGCCATGCTCGTCGGCGAGACCTTGATGAAGTCGCCGGATATCGGGTCCAAGGTTCGCGAGCTGTTGGGAATTCACCAATAACCGCGTTCGCCAGAATTCGGGCGAACGCAGCGACGGCGACTCAAGCCACATTCGTCAGTGCGATCTCGCCTTGAATCACTTCCTGGCAGAGCCCGGTATAGTCGAGCGACCCCGCAGAACCCGGGGCGTAATCAAAGATCGACTGCCCAAAGCTCGGTGCTTCCGCCAGTTTGATGTTGCGGCGAATCTTGCTGTTGAAGACACGCGCTCCGGCCCAGGGAGCCTGCGGATCGCTGCCTTCCAGAAATCGCATTAAGTCATCAGTCACGTCTGTCGCTAGTCGCGTCCCAGTCTCAAACAGGCATAACACGATGCCGGATACTTTGAGCTGTCGATTCAGCCGACGAGTGACGAGCGCTGTCGTCTCGAACAGTTTGGACAGCCCCTGCAACGCAAAGAAATGCGGCTGGAGCGGGATGAACACTTCGCTGGCTGCGGTGAGTGCGTTGATCGTCAGGACCCCCAACGAGGGAGGGCAATCCATGACGATATAGTCGAACTGCTGGCTCACATTGGCGGCTTCGAGTGCCTTGCGCAGGACGAACTCGCGCCCGGGGGCGTCAAGGAGTTCCAGCTCTGTTGCAGCCAGATCGAGATTCGACGGAGCGAGCCACAGATTGTGCCCGACCATCTGACGGATCTCTGTGAATGACTTGCTACCGGTCAACACCTGGTAAATCGTATCCGTTCCGCCATGCAGGTCGACTCCCACATGGATCGAGGCGTGGGCCTGCGGATCGAGATCGATCAAACAAACACGCTTCCCCTGCCGGGCCAGCCCCGCTGCCAAGTTGACGCTGGTCGTCGTCTTGCCGACCCCGCCTTTTTGATTCATCACCGCAATCGTGCGCATCGAATGACTCCATGTCACAGCTGCGGCACAGGGTCTCTTCGCCCCGCCCGCAACTGGGTTGGGATTCTATTCGGAATGCGGGGAGTCGGGAAAGGCGAATTCGAGACGCAGTTCATCGGTTCGGAAAGCCTGTTGATGTAGAAAATGTCGACCGTGACAGACCAATCAGATGCAGAAACGCGGAGCCAAATATTTTCTGAGTGACACTCCCTGCCGACTGAAGTGGTGAGTTGGCCTCACCGAAATCAAGCGGGAATCGTAACGCGACGAGGAGCATGCCTTCGGTCCATCTGGACGCACTCCCATGTCAGACTTTTTGCCTTCTGCACAGCCTCTGGAGGCGTTTTTGCCAGACTTTCTCGGAGACAGACACCCAACTGCCATGAACACCCTGGCTCACATGGCCTTTTGCCATCAACAAAACTATCATGCGAGCTCAAATTCGAACCACTCGGCGGTCGCTCGCGAGTGTCGACAAAGCTGCGTTTTCGGGATGAACAGAGTTCCATGAAGATTCACGAGTACCAGGCGAAAGCCCTCTTCGCCAAGGCCGGTGTGGCTGTTCCACAAGGGATCGTCGCCAAGAAGCCCGCTGAGGCAGCTGTGGCGTTCACCACTTTGGGCGGCTCGATTGCGGTCGTCAAATCACAGGTCCACGCGGGTGGACGCGGCAAGGGCACCTTTAAGGAACACCCGCAACAACGCGGGGTCGTCCTCGTCAAATCCGCCGATGAAGCTCAGGCCAACGCGGCCCGCATGCTCGGCAGCACGCTGGTCACGATTCAAACCGGCGACGAGGGCAAGCAGGTCAATACGCTCTTCGTCGAGCAAGGGCTGCAGATCGACCGCGAGTTGTATCTCGGCATCGTGGTCGACCGCGAAACCGGTTTGCCCTGCGTCATGATGTCGACCGAAGGCGGAATGAATATCGAGGACGTGGCCCACGACACGCCCGAGAAAATCTTCCGCGAGCACTTCGATGTCTCGCTTGGCTTCCAACCATTCCAGGCTCGCAAGCTGGCCTATGCGATGGGGCTCAACGATGCAGCCGTGAAGTCGGCTCAGACCTTCCTGCCCAAGATCGCCAAGTTCTTTGTCGACCAAGACTGCAGCATGGTCGAGATCAACCCACTGGTCCTGACCAAGGACGGCCAGCTGCTGGCTCTCGATGGCAAGGTGACATTCGATGACAACGCGATGTTCCGGCACAAGGATCTGCTGGAGCTGCGCGACCTGAGCGAAGAAGAGCCGACCGAAGTCCAGGCTCAGGCGTCGGGGCTGAGCTATGTGAAGCTCGATGGGAACATCGGCTGTCTGGTCAACGGGGCCGGTCTGGCGATGAGTACGATGGACTTGATTCAGTTCCACGGCGGAGTTCCCGCGAACTTCCTCGATGTCGGCGGCGGGGCCAATGTCGATCAAGTGACAGAAGCGTTCCGCATCATCCTGGCGGATAAGAATGTGAAGGCCGTGCTGGTCAATATCTTCGGCGGCATCATGAAGTGTGACACGATCGTGACCGCACTGCTCACCGCCTATGACGTGGTCGGCTTCACGGTCCCGCTCGTGGTGCGACTGGAGGGGACCAACGTCGAACTCGCTCGCAAGATGCTGGCCGACAGCGGCAAGAAGATTGTCTCCGCCAGCGATCTGACCGATGCCGCCAAGAAGGTTGTCGCGTCTCTGAAGGCGTAACGCACTTAAGAACTGGCGAGCGGGGTGGCGTCAGCCCCCTGGTCTCTGCCGCAACTGACTGCCCACACACCAGGAGGCTGACGCCTCCCGCTCACCAAGACTAAACCATCATGAGTATTCTCGTCGATCGCGAAACACGCATCATCACCCAAGGGATCACCGGCAAGGTCGGGCTGTTCCACAGCCAGCAATGCCGGGCCTATGCCCTTGAGCATCGCCCCAAAGACAACGTCATGATTGGCGGCGTCACGCCCGGCAAGGGGGGCACCGAGATCGATGGCTTTCCGGTGTTCAACTCGGTGGCGGAAGCGGCGAAGAAGACAGGGGCGAATACCTCCCTGATCTTCGTGCCACCGGTCGCAGCTGCCGATGCGATCATGGAGGCTGCCGATGCCGGGATGCGGCTGATCGTGTGTATCACCGAAGGCGTACCGGTCCTCGATATGGCCCGCGTGATGCGATTCTTGCAGGGCTACCCCAAGTCACGTCTGATCGGGCCGAACTGTCCGGGGATCATCACTCCGGAAGTGGCCAAGATCGGCATCATGCCCGGCTACATCCACAAGCCGGGGACGGTCGGCCTGATCAGCAAGAGCGGCACACTGACCTATGAAGCGACATGGCAGCTCGGTCGCATCGGTCTCGGCCAGTCGACCGCCATCGGCATCGGCGGCGACCCAATCATCGGGACTAAGTACATCGAACTGCTGCAAATGTTCCAGGACGATCCGGGCACTGAGGCGATCCTGCTCATCGGCGAGATCGGTGGCAACGCCGAGATTGAAGCGGCTGAGTACATCAAGAACCACGTCACCAAGCCCTGCGCCGCGTTCATCGCCGGTCAGACCGCACCTCCCGGAAAACGCATGGGCCACGCCGGAGCCATCATCAGCGGCGGTGCGGGCACAGCTGCCGAGAAAATGGCCGCCCTGACCGCAGCTGGCGTCGAAGTCGCCCCCAGCCCCGCCGACATGGGCGCTGCGGTGAAGCGGGCGATCGAGAAGCGGAAGTAGCGGCCGTAGGACGGGCACATTTGCCCGTCCTTTTTGTCCGTGTGAGCTGAGCCTTCGGTCTATTGTCCCATGATTGCTTCCTCATCAACTCCAGAATTGAATCTCTCGATCGCACGCATTGCCATTAGCCACAGTAAAATGGTTTGGCTGACAGTACTGGGGATCGTTTACTATAGCTTTGTCGGAATTGGAGTGGAGTTGTATGGTCTGCGTCCTGCATTCTCGATCCCGCTCGTGATCTCCGTCGTTGTACTGTTTGTCTACTTGGCTGTTTGGGTCTTTCGGCTGGCTCGTGAACTCTATGGTCGCTCAGAGGGACTCACCTGTGCAACTTTAATGTGCATCCCTCCTCTGGCTTTACCAATACTCTTGGTCCTTTGTTTTCGTGCTGTTTCGGTTCTGGGAAGGTTCGGATATCGCGTGGGATTTCTGGGATTGAAACGGCGAGAATTGGATGCAATGAAATGCAATTTCAATCCCTTATGGGCCGAGTGAATACAGAGTGAACATTCTCCCGCAACATACCCGGCATCCGCGCGAGTTCGAACAGAACCGGTTCGTCTACCCGGTTCTGTCACGTCGCAGCCGAGGGATCTCCGTCGGGGTGAATCTCAACCCCGATAAGGTGTGCAACTTTGACTGCATCTACTGCCAGGTCGACCGTCGCAGTGAATCCGAGACGCGATTCGTCGAGTTCGACCTGCTGCTGGCGGAGTTGGAGGCGATGCTCCGCTGGGTCGCGAGTGGAGAGATCTTCACACACCCGCAGTTTGCCTCTGTGCCGGAACATTTGCGACGGCTGAACGACATGGCGTTCAGCGGGGACGGCGAGCCGACGACGTATCGCAATTTCGATGTCATCATGGAGCGGGCGGCGGAGCTGAAGCGCAAGCTCGGCCTCGACGCAGTGAAGATGGTCCTCATTACGAACGCGACGATGTTTCATCGCCCCGCAGTCGAGCGGGGATTGGCGATCCTCGACCAGAATCAGGGCGAGGTCTGGGCCAAGCTCGATGCCGGGACCGAGGAGTATTACCGACTGATTGATCGGACCTCGATCCCGTTCCAGCGCGTGCTCGACAATCTGGCGAGCGCAGCCAAGGTTCGGCCGATTGTGATTCAAAGCCTGTTCATGCAGGTGAGCGGAGTTGGGCCGACGACACTGGAAATCGATGCCTACATCGCTCGACTTGCCGAGATCATCGAGGCCGGCGGGCAGATCACCCGAGTGCAGGTCTACACCGTGGCCCGTCCCCCCGCAGAGAGCTTTGTCTCCGCGCTGCCCGGTAGAGAAGTCCAAGCCATCGCCGACCGTGTCGCCTGCGAAACGGGTCTTCCCGTCGAGGCATATTAAGATCCCATCAAACGCAAACAGGCCGGGTGTTGCCACCCGACCTGTGCTCGTTTCATCGATCTTTATGCAAGCTAGGCAGCTGCACGAATCTGCTGCTGGTTCATCACACGGTCAATGATGTCGCATCCCGAAATCAAGAGGATTCGCTTGAGTTCGGGATCATCGATCCGCTGTGCATTCTTCTCGATCGTGTTCACGAGCTTGAGAGCCAGCTTCAGGTCAGTCAGCTGGGGTGTCTTGTCAGTTGGCATCAGGATGCTCCCGTCCGTGGGCAGTCGGCTGCAAAATGGTTCCACCGCTGCGAATCGATTCCGCAACGGTTCTACCGAAGGTATCGACCGCATAGGCTCACGTTGCTGCAGGGAATTGGCCCGCTTGTCGCTCTCGCCCCCCTTGATCAATGGGTTGTGCGGGCTGTAGGGATTACGACGGTCCTCGAATGTGCTGACTCTCGGAGTTGCCTGGGTTCAACCATTCCGGCACAGTGTCGCTCGCAATCCAGCCAATCCCGGTTTCCACTTTCGGGTCTGTGAGTGTTCAGTTTATTTTTTGAATCTCGTCGTCTGCATCTCGATTCGGCTTGGGCGGTTTGATGCAGGTCGCAGCTGAGACCATCGTGGCGGTCCCTACGACCGCGACGACGATCCATGCTGTCCGCCCAATGATCGGGTCCTGGCACCAGATGCTGGTCACAGCTGCGGCGATCGACATGCCCAGCGGGACAATCGCCGCAATAAAGAGAATCAGCGAGGGATCCCGTCGATGAGGGACGGGGGGAGGCGGAGGAGGAACATGTTCGGCGCGGTGCGAGTGGTTCATGGCGACGGCGATGATGAACGTGAAGTGAGATGGAAAAGAGCCACCCGGTCCGCATGGACGAGGTGGCTCTTGAATCGCGAACAGCAATCAAGGGGACCATCCGGCACACGCCGGACGCTCGCCGACCAAGCTACTTAATCGTCCCGCCGTACACCGCGCTGGCTCCGAGGATCTCCTCGATCCGCAGCAGTTGATTGTACTTGGCGATACGGTCCGATCGGCTGGCGGAACCGGTCTTGATCTGGCCTGTGCCCAGAGCCACTGCCAGGTCGGCAATCGTCGTGTCTTCGGTCTCGCCCGAACGATGGCTCATGACGGCGGTGTAGCCATTGCGGAGAGCCAGATTCACAGATTGAATCGTCTCGGTCAGGGTGCCGATCTGGTTCACCTTGACCAGGATGCTGTTGGCGATTCCCTCGTCGATGCCCCGCTGCAGACGCTTGGTGTTCGTCACGAACAGGTCATCACCGACGATCTGGCACTTGCCCTTCAAGCGGTCGGTCAGCATCTTCCAGCCTTCCCAATCGTCTTCCGAGCAGCCGTCCTCGATCGAGCAGATCGGGTACTTGGCAGCCCAGCCAGCGAGCAGATCGACCATCCCACCCTGGTCGAGCTTGCGACCTTCCACCGTATAGGTCTTCGTCTTTGGATCGAACAGTTCCGTGCAGGCACAATCGAGGGCCAGCTTGATCTGATCGCCCGGCTTGTACCCGGCCTTTTCAATGGCGGTCAGAACGATCTGGATCGCCTCTTCGCTGTTCTTGATATCGGGAGCAAAGCCCCCTTCGTCACCCACAGCTGTGGACAGGTGCTTGTCGTGCAGCACCTTCTTCAAGGAGTGGAACACTTCGCACCCGGCGCGAAGGGCGTCGCTGAAGGTGTCAAACCCCAGCGGCATGATCATGAACTCTTGCAGGTCGATGCCGTTATTGGCATGTGCGCCGCCGTTAATGATGTTCATCATCGGAGCGGGCAGACGGTTGGCCCCGACGCCGCCAACATACCGGAAGAGCGGCTGCAGGCTGACCTTGGCCGCGGCGTGCGCGGTCGCCATCGAGACGCCGAGTAGAGCGTTGGCACCGAGACGGGACTTGTTGGGAGTGCCATCGCACTCGATCATCGCGTGGTCGACACCAGCCTGGTCGAACGCATCCATCCCTTCGAGGAGGTCGGCGAGTTCTTCGTTGACGTTGTGAACGGCCTTGAGGACTCCCTTGCCGAGGTACTTGCCCTTGTCGCCGTCGCGCAGTTCACAGGCTTCGTGGGCCCCGGTACTCGCCCCGCTCGGAACAGCTGCGCGGCCAATCGTGCCGTCTTCGAGTTCGACATCGACTTCGACGGTGGGGTTGCCGCGGCTGTCCAGGATCTGCCGGGCCTTGATGTAGGCGATTGCCATGCTCATGAGAGAGTCCTCAAAACTGTGTGTGTGCGAGAGTCGGAGCGGCGAATCCGAGGGCTGCCATCCGGCCACCACCCGCTGCGGAAAATCATCCGTTGTGGAATGCGTACGCACACCCCGGAAGACAACCCGCAAACCTGTCCAATGTCTCAGAATCCGGGCGGAGAATAGCGTTCCGGAGAGGCAGTTTCCACGGTGAGTCGACTTGAAGCGGCTCTGCGCGGATGCGAATCCATCAATACTCGCCATTGAGTTGCGGAGGTGTGGAGAAAACCAATACTCCGCAGCTCATGGTGCGGCGAGTGAGTGTTCGACTTCCGGACTCCTCGCTACTCCAGCGGAGCCTTCCCAATCGGCCACAGCTCAAACCGCCGGACAAACATCTCCGCCAGTTCGGTTTGCA
>JAYWHX010000087.1:0-13547 GCA_043777375.1 Planctomycetota bacterium
ACAATTCGGTGTTCCAAATTTCAGTGATGCCCAAATTCCGATGAATGAACGAATGGAACGTCGGCTGCGGAAACGTAGGTCGTATTTCGCCCGGTCGGGTCGATTTTGGACGTAATTGCGGAAAATTAACTCATTCCTTCCAGAAAGCGTTGGACAGCACCTTCGAATCTCGCACATGGAAATCGAAGTCGCGCGAGCATCGATCAGAGGACCTCCGATTCGTTACAGTACGAGTTTCGAGTCCGTCCCATTCGCCGTCATAAGGAACCACAGTGCCCACTGCCCTGAACGATGTTGCTTCCCGTCTCTTTGGTGAACTCCGTCAGGTCGCAATGCTGCGATCGACTCTGGGGCTGCTTGGATGGGACGAACAGACACTGATGCCCTCCGGCGGCGCGGAACATCGCGCGAATCAGTCAGCCATGCTGGCGGGACTCGCCCATGAGCGAGCAACTCGACCCGAGATCGGCGAGTATTTCGATCAGCTGCAAGACGAGGCCGCGCTCGGGGGGCCAGACTCTGTCATCGCGACGAACGTCCGTGAAGCTCGCCGCAAGTACGAGCGCGGTCGCAAGCTGGATCAGTCTCTGGTGGAAGAGCTGACCCGCTGCGCGACACTGGCCCAGCAGGCGTGGGTGAGTGCCAAGAAGGCGAAGGATTTTCGGTCATTCCTTCCGTGGCTGGAGAAGACGATCACCTTGAAGCGGCAGGAAGCCCAGGCCGTCGGAGCCGAGTCAGGCGTACTGTATGACGCCCTGCTCGACGACTACGAACCTGGCGCTCTGACCACTGACATCCAAACTGTATTCACCGACTTGCGCCAAGAACTGGTGCCGCTCGTCTCCGCCATTCGCGATTCCAGTCGCCAGCCTGATGCGTCAATCCTCACCCGTTCCTACCCGGTTGCAGCTCAGAAGGAATTCGCCACGCGCGCCGCAGCTGCAATTGGTTTCGATTTCAATCGAGGTCGGCTGGATACGTCAGCCCATCCGTTTTGCAGCGGGATCGGCCCCGGCGATTGTCGGTTAACAACGCGTTACAATGAGCACCATTATCCTGGGGCATTCTTCGGCGTCCTCCACGAAGCTGGTCACGGGATCTATGAGCAGGGGCTCGATCCGGCCCAGTTCGGTCTCGCCTGCGGAGACGCGGCTTCACTTGGTATTCACGAGTCACAGTCGCGGATGTGGGAGAACCTCGTCGGTCGCAGCCGCGCCTTCTGGGAACACTTCTATGGTCCCGCTCAGGCAATGTTTCCCGAGGCGCTCGGCGGCACCTCGCTCGATGATTTCCACTTCGCCATCAACGATGTCCAACCCTCGTGGATTCGCGTCGAGGCGGATGAAGTCACCTACAACCTGCACATCATGCTGCGGTTCGATCTGGAGCAGGCTCTCATCAGCGGCGACCTCCAGCCCGCAGATGTTCCAGCTGCGTGGAACGAACGGTTCCAGGAATACTTCGGCATGACCCCTCCGGATGACTCGTTGGGCTGTCTTCAAGATGTCCACTGGAGTGCGGGGCTGTTGGGGTACTTCCCGACGTATGCGCTCGGGAATATGTACGCTTCGCAGTTCTTTGAGCAGGCCAAGACCGAGCTGGGCGATTTGTCGACCATGTTTGCGCGGGGCGAATTCCATCCGCTCAAGGAGTGGCTCAACACCAAGATTCACCAGCACGGCATGCACCATCGCGCGTCCGTGCTGGTTGAGAAAGTCACCGGTCGTCCGCTCTCGGCTGAGCCTCTGCTCACTCACCTGCGGTCACGCTTCGCTCCGCTGTTCGGCGTGTAGTGGCCCGTTCATCATGCATGGGATAAAGAGGTTCACCCCTGAGGCGAATAAAGGCATTCGTTTCCCCCCCTTCGCGTCCTTGGCTTGCTTCTGTTCAAAAGTCTGGCTCTCGCTTCTTGCTCACTGAGTGGATGAAGATCGACCAGACAATCAGATTGAACAGAAGTTCGCGAAGGACGCGAAGGGGGACGCTGAAAAACAGCACAGGGATTGCCATTTGCGATTGGGAATCAATCGTTCTTCTTCTCCGTGGTGAACCCTCCCTGTCAATTCTCTCAAGGAACTCCAGTGCCGTTTCGAATTGCCATGTTGGGAACCGGTGAGTTCGCCCTGCCCTCGTTTCAGGCGATCGCTGACTCACCGCACCAAGTGGTCGGGCTGGTCACTCAACCCGATCGCCTCGACGCTAAGGGACGCGTGCATCTCAACGTGATGAAGGAGTTCGCCGTCTCGCGCGGCATCCCCGTCCTGCAACCCACGAATATCAATCTCGAAGAGAGCCTCTCCCAGCTGCGATCGCTGAACGCGGATCTGTTCATGGTGGCTGCGTATGGGCAGATCCTTTCGGCGGATGTGATTGGCGTCCCCTCTCGCGGGTGTTACAACCTGCATGCCTCGCTGCTTCCCAAATATCGCGGTGCCGCGCCGATCCAATATGCCGTCTGGAAGGGGGAGCAGGAGACCGGTGTCTCGATCTTTAAGATCGAACCCAAGCTCGACGCCGGACCGATTCTTGCAACGATGACCACTCCGATTGGTCCGCGCGAGACAGCTGGCGAACTCGAAATTCGCATGGCCGATTTGGTGGCCCCCACGACGCTACAGTTCCTTGACGATCTCGAGTACGGTCGCCTGACTGGAACACTTCAGGACAAGTCACTCGTGACCAAAGCACCTAAGCTGAAGAAAGAATTCGGAGCGATCGACTGGACACAAACCGTCCGACAGATCGATTGCCAAGTCCGCGCGATGCAGCCGTGGCCGATGCCCTACTCATTTCTCAAGATCGCAGGCCGCCCCACACTGCGAGTCTTAATCCTCGAAGTCACCCCGCAACCGCTCCCCGACACGAGCGACCAACCTGCGGGCACCGTCCTCCACAATGACGGAAAATCTCTACGAGTGAAATGCGCCGACGGCAGCTGCCAGATCGACCGCATCCAACCGGTCGGCAAACGCCCGATGGCGATCGCAGAATTCCTAAGAGGGTATCCAGCAGTGGTCGGCAGCCGGTTTGAGTTGATTGAGTAGCCACTCAAGTCAGGCGAGCGGGGTGGCGTCAGCCCCCTGGTCCTTCGCGCGTGTTCTTGCGCGATCGGCATCAGAGCATCCGGCTCACGCCGGATGCTCGCCAGTATTACGCTTTCAACCGAAGCTCAGCCCACAGTTGGGCAGCGGCATCCCTCGCTTCGGGCGTTGGCTCAGCTGTTTCTATCCACTCACCAGTCCGCAAGTCCGGCTTGCGGGTCGCATCAATCAATTGTGTGCCTGCGCGGGTCAAGTCGCGGCAGGCTCGGTGGGCTGCGTCTCGGACTGAAGAGACCGTCAGGAAGTCATGCGCCGGATCGGACATGAGGGCCACTTGCCGCCAGACGGCTGATGAGTCAGTGATTTCAACATCGTCATCGACCGCGATTAAGAGCATGACATCGGCCAGCAGCGGCGAATTCGCTAGCCCTTGCAGTGTCTGCCTCGCATGACCGGGGAATCGCGTCCGCAGCCCGACAAACCCAATACTCCGCCCCTGCCCGTCGCGGCTGAACTGGAACGACTGCACTGCGGGGTGCATGCGGCACATTACAGGGACCAGCAGTGCCGACAACAGCGGAGACCAAGCGTCCTCCTCCGAATTTCCAGCGGCGTGGATCACTTGCGGCAGGACCGGTTGGGAGCGGTGGGTCACAGCTGTCACCCGAACCACGGCCAGTCGCTGCCGGGCGACGAGCAATCCGGAAGGCGAGGCGACGGTCCCTTGAGCGGCGTCGATCTCCTTCGGATCGATATAACCTTCGATCAGAAACTCAGCATCGGCAGGCCCTTCGATCTCGATGGTTCGCCCACGGACGAGATTTAACGTCTGCCCTCGCAGCACTCCCGCCAACTGATACGCATCGGTATCAGGCAGACCCGGCAGCTGGGCGGCGAGGTGCAGCAGCGGGTCACCACCGACGGAGATCATGACCGGTGTCGGCTTGTTGAGCGCCCGGTACTCCTCGACGATGTCCGGCCCGCGATCCAGCAGCGTCCAGTGAACCAGCAACGATTGCGGACCCACGACCTCCAAGATGGGAGCACTCACCCAGCGCTCCTGCGTCCCGGATGAATTCAGCCACAGCTGGGCACACGTCAACGTGCGCCCGGTCTCGCCCTCGAAACTGCGAGGCAGCGGCAGTTCTTCGAGGTTGATATCGCGACCGAGACGAGCGACCTGCTGGGCGAAGGCTGTCTTTTGAATCCGGGGGACCAGTCGCGCGAGACGAGCCAGTACGGGAGCGAGCTTTGAGGATTCGACCGCCGCATCTGGAACGCGCGGAGTCAGCCACTCATTGAGGCGTTGTCCGGCAGCTGTGAACGAGTCCTCGCCGAGTGCCAATAGCACTCGGTGTGTGGTCCCGAGCAGATTTGTCACCAGCGGATGGCGGCTTCCCTTGACCGATTCGAACAGCACCGCAGGTCCGCCCAGCGGGTCAGACCGCCGAGCCTCGCAGGTGATCGCCGCGACTTGATGACGCGGATCGACCTCCTGCTTCACGCGAACCAGTTGCCCGGTCTGCGTCAGCTTGATCAGAAATTCGCTGAGTTGATCATGCGCCATGGGGCGTCCTCCGTGAAGCCATCAGCAATCAGCGGTCAGCCAGAGAGGGATTTCGGATGTTGGCGATGTCGCTCCGCGACTCGCATCAGATTGAGCTAAGCATACCACTGCTCTGGCTGATGGCTGACCTCTTTATCCTACTCCATGGCCTTCGCAATAATCGCCCGGACCTTTGCAGCCCCGGTCTGGCAGACCTGCAACGCATCCTGCTCCCACAGGTCCTTATTGAACAGCTCCAGCGACAACGCACAGCTGATGCCGTTAGCTCGCAGCCCCTTGAGGATTGGCACGATCGGGCAATCGCCATCGCCAGGATAAACCCGGTCACTGTCATTCAGTGAAGTGTGTTCTCGGGCGGGGTAGTCGTTGATGTGGAAGACGTGGATGGCATTCTTCGAGAGCAGGTTGAGCCCCTCGAATGAGGAACCTCCACGGTAGAGATGGTAGAAGTCGGGCAGCAGACAGGCCGCCGGATGACCGGCTTCGACAATGACCGATACCGTTTCGGCGAGTCGGGACAGGTTCTTGGAGAAGCCCCAGACTTCGGCCATCGGCACCACGCCCAGGCCGACGCCCACTTCCAGAGCGGCGCGGTAACGATCAGCGATCACTCGCAGATCAATCACCGCAGCGTTCGCGTCGTGGGCTCCGATCGGAGGAGCAGCCATGCGGGTGCCGCCGAGAGTGCGGATCATCTCGGCATCGCGTTTGAGTTCTTCGATACCGGCCTTCCGTTCGGACTCATCATCGACGATCCACTTCGCAAAGCCGATGGCGCTTTCCACTTGCAGATTCGCATCGTCGAGCTGTTTGCGCAGATCGGACAGCTTGCCACCGCTTTCGACAAAGGCTCGCAGATCGCCAATCCACGGCTCGATTCCGTCGTACCCGGCTTGTGCGGCCACGGCAATCTGTTTGTCGACGGACAGCTTCTGCCCACGGATGGTGCTGGTGTTCAAGCAAACTCGAAACGGTCCCGCATTCGATTTCGCCACGTTTGTCTCCGCCATTGCTTGCGGGACAATTGTCGCCCCGGCCAATCCGATCACCGTCGCCGCAAGCCAGTCTCGCCGCGTTACGTCTTCACCGAACATCATGTCACTGTCCTTAGTCGTCTGGCCGGTTATCGACCTGATGCCTCATCGTTGCAAACGGGGGAGTGGGACGCAACCGCACAGTGACCGGCCCCACGGCTGGCCAGTTTGACTTTCTGGCGCGTCTGCGAAGAATGGAAAGAGAATTCAGTGTAAATCCCCGGCCTGGAGGCGGGGGAGTGGCTTGTTGAAGGAGCGAATTGTGAGCGAGCAGCCCGTTCGGGGGCTGTTGGAGGTTCTCCAACAGATCCCCGATCCACGCGGGCGACCGATTGAGTTGGCCTGACTGCGGCAGGACGACTTCGTCATCCGATGTCCGCCATGCTGGCGGCGATTATTTGTGCCACGTTATGTGGGTTCCGAGGTTTGCGGGCGACCGGTCGGTGGCTCGAAATCCATGGCGTCGTGATGTGGCACTTGTTGGGGTTTCGAAGGAAGCCTCCGGTGCGGCAGACGTATGCGGACCTGCTGAAAGAGATCGATGTCGAGACTCTCGAGCGGACGCTCCTGGAGTTCTCTCAGCAGTGCGTTCCGGAGTCGGAGCGGGCGGCGATCGCGGAACTGTTTGTCGAGGTCTGGGACGGGAAGACCTTGCGCGGCACGCGCGATGGCCAGCAGCGAGCTGAGGCGATCTTGGTACGGATGCAGGCGGTCATCGGACAGATCATTGCCAGCGTGCGGATTCCGCTCGACACCAACGAGTCGAAGGCCGCATTCGAGTTGGCGAAAAGCTTGGTTCTGACGGGCCGGTTGGTCGTCGGTGATGCCGCCTATTGCCAGCGCGATACCTGCCAGCAGATCATCGATTCCGGCGGCGATTACCTTGTGACCGTAAAGGGCAATCAGCCCCAGCTGCTGCGTGATGTTGAGCTCGCCTTCGTGATCCCCGAAGGCTTTTCCCCCCGATGCAGTTAAAGAAGAGCTGGCGATTCGCCAGAGTGCCACGACCAACGAAAAGAGCCGTGGCCGCATCGAAACCGCCCACGGACTGTCCGCCATCCGCCATTTCGCCGTCAACCTGGCCGGAATCCACCAACAATCGACCACCCATATGTGCCAAGAACACACCGCCAAAACCGAGATCCTCCTGAAAAGGCTACGCATTATGAAAAACTAGCCAGCCGTGCCTGCAAACGCCTGCATCTTGCAGTGGATCGCCTCTCGTGTTCCAATGGAGGAAGCGCAAATACCCTCCGATCGATTCCAGCTCGATCAGCTGCCCACCTCGTGAGTTGTTTCATGGCCCGTCCTGCCACTCGTCGTGACTTCCTTCGCCGGTTTGGGCTGAGCGCAGCGGCGTTTCCGTTTCTGTGCAACCTGCCGAGCTTGGGGTTCGCGAACTCGGGGGGGCGGAAGAAGCGGCTGGTCATCATGTTCAGCCCCAACGGCGTCGTGCCGTCAGCCTTCTGGCCGGAAGTGGACAAAGAGAAGGACATCGTCAAGGAGTTTCTGACCAGTGTGGGACAACGGCTGACGGGACCGATGGGGTCCGAGATGCCGCTGACCGGGTTCAAGGAAATCCTCTCGCCACTGGAGCCGTATCGCGATCGCACCCTGACGCTGCATGGCGTCTGTGACAAGATCCGTGGCGATGGCGATAACCACATGCGCGGGATCGGCTGCCTGTTGACCGGGATCGAGCTGTTCCCCGGCAACATCCAGGGTGGCTCGGATACTCCGGCGGGCTGGTCGAGCGGAATGTCGATTGACCAGGAGTTGAAGACCTACCTGCAAACTCAGGCTGAGACCCACACGCGGTTCGGCTCATTGGAATTCGGCGTCGTCGTTCCTGATCGCGCCGACACCTGGACTCGCATGGTCTATGCCGGACCCAACAAGCCGATTACTCCGGTCGACGACCCGTACCAGATGCTGACCAAGCTGTACGGCAATGTCGCCGACCGCGAGACGCTCAAGAGCGTACTCGATGATCTGAAGACTGACCTCGACAAGTTGAAGTCGGTCGTCGGCAGCGAAGATCGCCATCTGCTGGAAGAGCAGGCGACCTTCGTCCGCGAGATGGAGAAGGATCTCGCCGCCTCGCAAGCAGCCACCCTCGGCCATGCGATGCCGCAACTCGAACCCGGCATTCGCGAGTCAAACGACAACCTGCCCAAGATCAGCCAGATGCAGATCGACCTGCTCGTGCACAGCTTGGCCGCTGACTTCACCCGCGTCGCGACCTTGCAGTTCACGAACTCCGTTGGGCAGGCGAAGATGACCTGGCTCGGGATCGACGAGAACCACCACACCCTGTCGCACGAAGACGACAGTAACGCTGATGCGCAGACAAAGCTCACCAAGATCAACAAGTGGTACTGCGAGCAGCTGGCCTACCTGACCAAGAAACTGGCGGAGACACCGGAGCCGGGCGGGATGGGGAGCCTGCTCGATAACACACAGATCGTGTGGACGAATGAGCTGGGCAAGGGGAACTCGCACACGCTCGATAACATCCCGTTCGTGCTGGTCGGCGGCGGCTTCGATTACAAGGGCGGCCGCGCGCTGGAGTTCGGCGGCGTCCCCCACAATCGCTTGCTGCTCTCGTTCGCCCACGGCATGGGGCACATGCTCGACCGCTTCGGCAACCCCGATTACTGCGGAGACGGTCCACTGAGCGGTCTGGTGTAATCTCGCGTGTGGCGTGATTGCCAGTTGCGCCCAAGAATCTGGACAATCATCGGTACGAGTTGCTCATCAAGACGTTGTCCGCAGGGATGGATGACACATCTCAGGCTGACTCATGAGGATTGCTCGGAGACAGGCACAGATCTCAACATCCTCAAACTTCAGTATCAATCTGACTCGGCTGGTCCAGCAATTCTCAGTGGGGGTGACTTTTCACGAATCTCACCCCGGATACGAAGCAGAGATCGCCGGGCAATTCTCTCTCGATGAGATCCTACTCCCGTACGGTCTCTTCCACCTCGCGCATGTACTTGATGCTCTCCACCGCAATGACCTCAGCTCCCGGGGAGTAGTCGAACACCTCGACCGAGACCCAGCCGTTGTAGTGGCTGTCGCGGAGGGCGCGGAAGATCGGGTGGTAGTCGGTTTCGCCCATGCCAGGACCGAGCAGGTTTGTGTCGTTCACGTGGAAATGCCGCGTGCGGTGTTGGAACCGCTCAATCAACTCCGGCAGCGGAGTCCGCTCGCCGCCCAGCATGGCCTTCACGTCCTGATGCAGCTGCAGTGTGGGGTGATTCACGGCGTGGATGATCGCCAGCGCCTCGGCACACGTATTGATGAAGTTGGTCTCTTTGGGTGTCAACGGCTCTAAACAGAGCGTGACGCCGCGCTGGCCCCAGTGATCGGCACAATCGGAAAAGACCTCGACCGTGGCATCGAATGCCTGCTCCCACGTCACACCCGGTAACAGATTCCGCTGAGCCGGCGAACCGAAGACCATCACCTGCCCGCCAAGGTCCGCGCACAAATCGCCCAACCGCTTGAGATAGTCAGCGGTTTTCTGGCGTACCGCACGATCGGGACTCGTGAGGTAGAGACCCGCAGTTTTGGCCAACATCCAGTGGATGCCGATCACCTCGACTCCAAAACGAGTCGCTGTGTCGCGAAGTTTGGTCCGCTCAGCTGCGGAAAGATCGCAGGGTTTTGATCCCAGCATGAACGGAGCGACTTCCACCCCGGTGTACCCGGACTGGGAGATGAACTCGCACTGCTGCTCCCAGCTCCACTCCACAAAAAGTTCATGACAGATTGCATATTTCACAGACAGGTTCCTCGAAAGCGGACTTTGACAGCTGGGCAGTGTGCGAAATGGTTGCAACGCATGCCGAACATAACGTTGAGGACCGGTTCTGACGAGTTCACCAGCCCGTCATGATCGAACGCAGTGCAGCCACCCCCCCCGTCCGGTCGATCCTCTGGTACGCAGGGAATCGAACGTGCCACGGCCACCGGTCAGAACTGCCGATCCGGTCGTAGGGACTAGGTTGGGCCGCCGGTTCGAGAATCTCCGCAAGAGTTCGCGAAGGCTCCAGAGAACTGGAGTGGGAAGACTTTGACGGCCGAAGTCTAACCAATAGGCAATGTGTGCCGGTCCGTCATCCGATCGTGGGCCAGTCACACCACAACTTCCGAACTCGATTGGGAAACACTTGGGGGATTTGAAGCCATGCGAAACATGACCTGGTTATCCGTCCTGATGGCAGCCTTTGCGCTGCTGGGCGGATCGGAATCAGAAGCCGGACTCTTCTGCGGAATGGGCCGTTACCGAAGCTGTCCAGCTGAAAGCTGCCAGTCGTCTCAGGACTACTGCCAGGCACGTACCTGCAACAGTGGGTGCTACAAGACGGTCCACGAGACCACTTGGTGTACAGAGACGTATCAAGAGTGCCAGACGGTCATGGACACCTGCATCGAGAAGGTGCCCGTCCAGTGCAACCGGACCGTTCACCAGACTTGCTACCGTGACGAGTGCTACACCGTCTGCAAGCCGTGCTACCAGACTTGCTACCGCAACGTCTGTTACACCGTTCGCAAGCCTTGTTACCAGACGTGCTACCGCACCGTCTGCTGCCAGGTTCGCAAGCCGCACTACCAGACCTGCTACCGCAACGTCTGCTACACCGTGTGCAAGCCTTGCTACCAGACTTGCCACCGCACCGTTTGCTATCAGGTTCGCAAGCCACACTATCAGACCTGCTACCGCAACGTCTGCTGCACCGGCTACCGCACCGAAACTCAGACATGCTACAAAGATGTCTGCCACACCACTTGCCGTCCGATCACCGAAACTCGGTGCGAGAACGTCGAGTGCGGTGAATGGCAAATCGTGAAAGAATGCGTCCCAGGACCAGTGGTTGACCGCTGCGTCAGCACACCTGGTTCGTTCGCCTGGGACGAAAGCGGCTGCTGCTGCGTCTACAAGCCCGGCTGCTGTCATACCGAAAAGGTCCAGTGCCCACCTCGCGTGTGCTGCAAGAAGGTTTGGGTTCCCAAGACCGTGACTCGTCAGATCAGCTGTACCCGGTGGGTCAGCGAGACGAAGCACTGCCAGGTGCCGTACACCACATGCCGCCGGATTCCTTACAGCTTCACGAAGCAGGTTCCTTACACCACCTGCAGCTGGACCTGTGAGACCTGTACCAAGCAAGTGCCGTACACGACTTGCACCTACACACGGGAATGCCGGACCAAGCAGGTGCCTTACACCACTTGCAGCTGGACCTGCGAGACAATCAGCCGTCAAGTGCCGTACACCACTTGCAGCTACACCTGTGAGCAGCGGACCAAGCAAGTGCCTTACACGACTTGCACCATGACCCAGCAGGTCTGTCACCGCAAGGTGCCGTACACCACCTGTCATCAGGTGTGTGAGACCCGGTATGTCACCAAGACACGCTGCGTCCCACGGCAGATCATGGTCACCAAGACCCGCTGTACCCCACGGACCGTCTGTCGCCAAGTCCCAGTCGATCCAGGCTGTGGCAATGGCGATCCATGCCTCGCTGTTGATCCGGGCTGCTCAGCCCCGATGACAGCTGGCTGCGACGGAGCCACCTGTACGAAGTAGTTTCCCGGATGGAATCGGAAGTGCCTGCGGGGGAGGACGAATGTCCTCCCCCGCTTTTTTGTATTAATGGGAAAGCACTTTTAACATCCCCCGTTTCAACACATATGGATCACCGTACTCAAATCGAACATCGGAGAGATGCGCAGTCGTGGGGAGGAGTTGAATTTCGTAGATGAAATCGCCCGTAATGTCTTTTCCGGCGCAGAGGTATGTCCAAAACCAAAGTCCCTCACCCTTTTTCCATTTGGCGACTGCCTCATGACCGACTGGGCGCGTCTGTGGTTTAATGTCGACGAATCCACAATCTCCCCAATGTGGGCTGCACCAGCCATTGATCGTAAATCTTTCTGATACCTCTGTCTTGGGAGACAGGGATGAATGTTTGGTTGAAGTAACTGTTGCAGTAACCAGCGTGAAAACGAGTCACAAGCTGTCACTGCCTGTCATTCAATCGGCGGTTGACTCTGCGATGGGATTCACTGCCGACGATACCGATAGCCAAGTGAAATCACTGAAAATCTCTCCATTCTCAGGGTTTCTGAGCAACGGAGACAAAAAGCGGGCGAAGGGATTCGAACCCTCGACATACAGCTTGGGAAGCTGTCACTCTACCAACTGAGTTACGCCCGCGAAGCTCCTGAAGTGTAACGACTTACGTCACAGACCTCACGTCAAAAAGCCGGAAATGGTGACAATTCCGGTGACGATTTTCCAAAATCAGGGTCGAAAACGGGGTCCAAAATGCGAAAACCGCACTTCAGCAAGGAACGAAAACGATGGCTTCTCCGGCAGGGGACAGCCAACGTCGATCTCGGCAGGGACAAGGGGGAAGCCTTCCGCAAGTATCACACCCTCATGGCGGGTCAGATTGCTGCCCCAACTGGTGTCTTGGCAATCGAACTCATTGACGACTTTCTGACGTGGTCCAAACTGCATCAGGCAGAGTCGACATACAAGAACTACGCTCGCCAACTGAAGTCTTTCGGCGAGTACATCGGCAAGATCAAGGTCTCTGATCTGAAGCCGTTCCATGTGGCTCGTTGGCTGGATCATCATAGATGGCGGGGGAACACGGCGAACGGGGCAGTTCGTGCAGCGGTGCGTCCGTTCTCATGGGCAGCAGAACTGGGAGTCATCACGACCAACCCACTGCTGAAGGTGAAGCGCCCTCAACCGACCCCGCGCGAGTGCTACATCACCGGAGAGCAGTCCGACGAACTGCTGAAGGCCGCTTCCGATGAAGAGTTCCGAGATCTGGTGACGATCCTCAGAGAGACGGGTTGCCGCCCTCAAGAGATGAGGCGCATGGAAGCTCGTCACTTCATCAATGGAACGATCACCTTCCCCCGCGAAGAGTCAAAAGGGAAACGTCGTCAACGGGTGATCGTCCTGACTCCGACTGCACAAGCTGTGGTCCAACGTCTCGCGATGAAGAATCCGAAAGGGGCACTCTTTCGCAATGCTGATGGCGGAGAGTGGACGGCAATGACGATCATCAATCGATTCGCAAGGATCGGCAAGAAGCTGGGATTCCCAGTGTCGGCCTACGTCCTACGACACTCATGGGTAACGACCGCCCTCTTGAATGGTGTCGAGCCTCTGACCGTAGCAACTCTGGCCGGACATGCTTCCATCAAGATGGTTTGGAGTGTGTACCAACATCTCCAGTTCCAACGGGACCACATGCGGGAGTCCGCATTGAAGGCAGTCAGTCGCGCTTCTTGAGAGTTTGAGGGTTGAGAGAATGTCTCTCAACCCTCTTTTTATATCTCACCATCGTTAGGTTAATTATCTGCATAAATACTTCTGGACTCGACTCCCGGCTAAAGTATAATGAAGCCAAGGAGAACAACCATGTTCAAAACGATCTACGAGAAACACAACGTCCCACAGTCAGACCGAGTCGCGTTGACTCGATACTTCAACCGCCCGAACGGCATCCCGCGAAAGTTGTGGCCGTACTTCTTGGATCACAAACCCATGATCGACGACTGTTTGAAGTTGATCACCCGCAACTTTCTGGAGAAACGCTATGACCGATGAACAACTCTTCCACCTTGTCCGAACCAGTGGTTGCCGGGAATCCCTGGAGGAACTCAAGGTCCGACACTTGGAGAAGACATCCCGGTATCTGGCGAGCTTCGAGACGGGGGCAGATGTCAGCAACATGTTCGAAGAAGTCTTCAGCCGCATTCTGAAGGGCCGATACCCCCAGGGCTGGCGCATCAAAACTTGGCGGTATGTAGGACTTTAAGCAGGTAGTTTGGATCGAGGGCGCAGTGGAGGCGTTTGTTTTTGGCGCCGCGTTT
>JAYWHX010000088.1:0-49831 GCA_043777375.1 Planctomycetota bacterium
TCCGCGACTCACGGCGATGGCGGCGCTTCTGATGGCGCTGTTTCGACAGTCGAAGTCGCGGGCGGCACACGCTCTGACGACGTGCTTCGGAGTGCCCGCTTGCCCCGCGCTGATGGTCAAGCTGCAAGTGCGCACGATCGAGGCACTGACTCCCTGCTACAAACAATTAAAAGCCGTGGCCTGGCCCCATTTTCTGTACCAGGGGTTATGAGAGTTGGGGTGGTAGGGGCTGGGCGGAGCCTAGAGGCCCGTTGTGGGGCTGGAGCGGAGAAGCGGACGCAGGCGCAGCCGGAGTCCGCTTCGGAGCGGAAGCCCCACAACGGGCGGCGAATTCGGCGGGGGTCTGGTAGTTCAGAGAGCTGTGGGGGCGGTGGTGGTTGTAGTCGTGACGCCAGTTCGCGGTCGGGAACTGAGTGGACTTCAAGTTCTCGAACAGCTCGCGGTCGAGGAACTCGTCACGAAACTTCGAGTGGAAGCTCTCGACGTAGCCATTCTCCCAGGGGCTGCCGGGGGCGATGTAGAGGATCTCGATCCCCAGTCGTCCCAGCCACAAGCGAATCGCCTTCGAGATAAACTCGGGACCATTGTCACTACGAATGCACCGGGGAACACCTCGCGTCTTAAAGAGTTCGGCCAGAGCCTAATCACATCCTCACTCGTTAATCTGCGATCCACCTTCAGGGCCAGGCACTCGCGCGTGTGTTCATCGACCAAACTCAACCACTTGATCGCCGTCCCGCTCGTGGTCTTGTCGAACACAAAGTCCCACGTCCACACATGGTCCTTGTGCTCGGCCTTTCGCACATCACAGGCATTCGCCGAGACGCCGATCGCCCGCTTGTTTCGCATGGCCTGACGCACTTTCAGTCCCTCACTGCGACACAGCCGATGGATGCGTTTCGAGTTCACGGTCCAGCCTTCACGCTTGAGTAACTGTGTCAATCGGCGATACCCGAAGCGCGGCCGTTGACGGACCATCGCTCGTAATCGCTGACAGATCGCGACCTCGTCCGTGCGCGGTCGAACTATATAACGCTGCGTGGATCGAGGAATATTTAATACCCCGCACGCCCTTCGTTCGGAGGTGGCGAACTTCTGCTGAAGCTCCACCACCGTCGCACGCTGCTTCGAAGGGCTCACCAGTTTTTTGAGGTCACATGCTTCAGCATCTGAATGTCGAGAGCCTAGTCCGCCACCAGTTGCTTTAACCGCCGGTTCTCGTCTTCGAGTTGCTTCAGCCGCTTCGCCTCCTCGGACTTCATGCCGCCGTACTGCGCCCGCCAGCGATGCAGCGTCGCCTCGCTGACTCCCAGCGATTGCAGCACAGCCGCCACGTCCTTTCCCGCGTTCAACATCGCGTCCGCATCCCGCAGCTTCACCACGATCTGCTCCGGCGTATGCCGCTTGCTCCGCTGGCCCTTCGCCTTGGCGGTCGCCCCTTTTCGGCCGGGAAGGTCGCCGCAGGCGGAACTGTCCCCGCCGTTGTCACCGGTGTCGTCGTCATCATCAGAGCCTTTCCAAGACCCGCTTCGCGGGTCGACAGGGGGTAGACTCTCATAACACATGGATCAGGTTATGGGGAGCAGGCCAAAAATGGGGTCAGGCCATGCCGACTCCATGCTGAGTGGTGGTGGGAACCGCGCGACAGATCGAATGACATTCGATTTTCAGCGCGCGGGATTGGTCCGCCGCCGCTCCGTCCGTCGGGATGGTCGAAAGTCCTCACTCCCGGAGCAGCGACCAATCCCGGTGAACGGGGGAATGCTATAAGGGTCCAAAGCGACTCAACCGGTGGTACCCTGCGGACCCATCGTAACCTCTTGTTGCCTTGCAACCCAGACGCTCAAAGCAGCGTCTGAGTCACCCCGCCACCCCGCCGTTGATTCTAATTGGGTGTGTCGATCAACACCTGTTCGAACATGGGCTTCAATCGGAAAGCGCCCGCGACCGTCAGGTGGTGATAATCGCGATAGAGCGATGCTCCATCTAATTCCGCACGACATTTTCCGTGAATATCACTGAGATAGGGAGTGGGGTCGATCACCAATACATGTCGCCCAGCGATCTTCTCAAAATACTGATCAGCAAGCTGGTTTTTCGCTCGATGCTGCTCCAGAGACACTCCGATTGAAGTCATCTCCTGACCCAGCAGGATGGCTCGTCCAAGCCGGCGGGAAATATTCTCAGTCTGAATGGGAACATCTCGGACGATGATGACCTCAACTCCAGCATCGCGTAGTCTGGAAATCGTTTGACTGAGACATGATTCAAACTGAGGATCCGAGGCGTAGGAACTCCAGATTGCTGCTAAAATAACTTGGCGAAAACCTTGCTCAATCACCCGGGTGACCACTGCCTCGTTAAATCGAGGTGAGTCGGCTTTCAGTGAATATCTCTCGTGGCTAGTGAACTGGAGAAGTGGTGCCGTGCTCGCATGCGTCGCTGCCTCTCCCCGGATTCCGTGTTCACGACATATTGCATCGATGCACGGCAACAATGCTACCGCATGACTATCGCCCCAGACAAGAACATCGGCTTTTCCTACCGTGACTCCTACTGGGGTGAGATGCCCATTAACGACATCATCGACCCCATGGGTTTCCTGAAACTGCGCCTGGCTGGGATGGATTACGTAATCCAGGAATCGAGACTCAAACCGGGAAGGGATCCCTTGAAGCTGGTGAACCCGGAACGCGAAGAACAATAACAATAGAAAGCAGATTCCCGATACACAGAAGATCCCTTTTGTGCTTGGGAGTATTCGTTTCTTGCGAACTGGCGTTTCGATGAACAACCAGGAGAGGACTGCTCCGATCAGGGAAATTCCCACGGTTCCCAATCGCCATGACCAGGTCGCTTCATCTCGAAACCAGTACATCACGAACACGATCAGAGGCCAATGCAGCAGATAAAGTGAGTAAGAAATCTTCCCGACAAATACGAATGGTCGCCAGGTCAGCATTCGTCCTGCCAGCGTCAACTTGTCACTGTTTGACCAAATGAAGGCCACCGTTCCCAGTGTCGGCAGCAGGGCCGCCACACCTGGAAAGGGAGTCTCTGCATTGAAGAAAGTGACTGAAATGACAATCGCCAGGAGTCCCAGCACACTGGCAGATTCATAAATCGACCGACGCACCCGCCCCGGCCTCACGGCAAATGTTGCCAGTATCGAACCCAAAATAAGTTCCCAGGCACGACTGGGGAGCAGATAGAACGCCGCAGAAGGAGACCTTTGAGTCGCCCAGACACCCAAGCCAAATGAGACGATACCTGCCAGAACCAGAAGGAACCTGAAGTGCGACTTTCTCCAAGATCGGAGCCCCCATAACGCCACAGGGAGCATGATGTAGAACTGCTCCTCCACTGCGAGAGACCACGTGTGCAGCAGGGGGAGCGTCTCAGCGTCCGGTGCGAAGTAGCCAGTCATCCGCCAGTGCGTCACATTGGAAGCACACACCACCAGAGCCATGATCGCTTGTCCTAGGCGGGCGTAATCCGAGGGCAGGAACAAGAACCAGCCGATGCCAAGCACAGCGGCGACCGTCACGATCAATGCGGGTGCGATTCGCCGGACACGCCGCTCCCAGAAGTCCACAGCGCGGAACTCGCCAGCATCCATATCGCGGAGGATCAGGGCTGTGATCAAATACCCGGAGATCACGAAGAACACATCGACCCCGACAAATCCCCCGGGGCACCCGAGTCTCGCATGGGAGACGACCACGACCATCACTGCGATAGCTCGCAGTCCATCGATTTCTGGACGATAAGGCAGCGACGAGGGTGTCGGATGGAAAGAATCTGCCATGAGAACCTGAGGCGGGAATCGGAGTGACGTCTATGAGGTGCCGAGCTTAAGGGATCGTTCGAGCGTGGACAACAAGTGTCGGTCGGGTGGCAGGCAACGCCGTTCACGATTTGCGTGACTTGATCTGTTGTTTCCCGTGATGTGCGAAAACTCTGCACACACTCTGCCAGCCAATCTACTCACTGATAGTTCACACTCGTATTGCAGGGATGAGAACAACAAAGCCTGTTTTGTTCGGCATCAACTGCTATTTTCCAAGTGTGTTGTTCGAGTTTTTCCAGGAAATTCTCATTCGTAGCGCTCCGGTAGCGGGGCCTCGAAGGTGGAGTTTATTGAATAGATCTGGTCTCGCGTTCGATTCGATTCAAGCGACCCGTTCCGAGTACGAATTGAGCACCCCCGCAGAGGCGAGAGGTGCAGACGATCTCATTCGGTACAGCTGTGTAGTCCACCGTCTTGGATTTAGTCCAACCCGGCGGTAGATGTTCGCGAGCGGGTCGGGTGGTCAGACCCTGACAGCTTTGCGGAAGCGCGTAGGGGACGTTCATCGGCTGCGTCGAATCCCGCTTGCAAGTTCTGCGTGGCGCAGGTGTAGTATCGCCACCAACGCCTTCGCTTACCTCCCCTCGTAACATCCAATGTCGATCCGCCCTGTCACTGGGCGTTTGACTCCGGGGCGATTGAGCCATGGCGGTTCAAATTCTACAGCTGGGGAGCGTGGCTGGGCATCTACGCCTTGGTCGCGGAGGGCCGATTTCGCCGAGGGCTGGTAGTCGTCCTGTGCCAGATTGGCGAAGCCAGGGTCCTCGCCCTCGATCATCCCCGTGGCGATGATCTCTCCTTTCAGTTGACCGTGGCTCTTTCTCCAACCCGGCTTGATGAAATTGCCTCGCAGGCGGACTTGTCCTTCCTCATCGAGAATGGCAAAGGTTGACCCAGCGGACGGGGTGAAGATGACGTTGTTCCAGACGTCTGCGGATTGGCGGTTAGTCGAGAGTTTGAACAGGACAGTCTTCTCGGTGCGAGTCGAGAGAATGGTGTTGTTATAAAACTGGAGCGAGCGGCGGTTCGCCTCGTCGTCCCCGCTGTCTCCGCCGAAGTGGACGATCTGGTTGTTGTCGATCCCCTCGTGCTCGATGAGCAGGTTTCCGTAGACCTGCGCCAAGTGGTAACGCGGGTCGTTGCGAATATCGAGCCCCTCTTGCGAGTCGACGAGATCCAGCTGGCGGTTCCCGCTCTCGATGCGGTTGTAGCGGATGATGAGCCCGGCAGAGCGATCCTTCAGATTGTTTCCTCGGCAACCGGTTCGCAGGGGCCCGAGGCGATTAAATTGAAAGACGATGCCCTTGGACTCGGTGTAGACATTGTGTTCCAGGATGCTGCCTTCGATCCCGTTGTCATAGATATCGCAGCCTTCGACGAGGACCTCTTCCGATGCGGGAGCGACAAATAATCCGTTGCCGCAATCGTGGAGTCGGCAATTGCGGATCGTGATGTGATTGCCGCTTTCGACGTAGATGGCCGAGGCGTTCGGAGCGTACTCCGTCAGGCCGTCTTTCCCGAGAAAGAAATTCTCGGGCTTGGCTCCCTGGATGTTGAGATTCTCTAAGACGATGTGAGCGGGCGGCAGATCGCCGGAGTTACTGGAAGCCCCAATCTTGATGACTCCTCGGGCTTCCGACCAGTAGTCCAGGCCCGATGGCTTCGACGCACGGGCCGCATCCAGCACGGGGGCTTCGCCCTTCGCATTGCGAATGCCGCGAACCGTGATGGGCTTGTCCGCTGTGCCTTGGCGAGACATGACCCACTTGTAGCGGTACGCCTCGGGACGCCAGTGAATCTCGACCACGTCGCCGGGATTGAGGTCGTTCCACGGGACGTGTCCGGGGTGGCTCAGAACTTGATCCGGCCCGACGCTGTAGGTTTCAGCCTGGATGAGATCGCTTGTTCCGAGAATCAGCAGAGCGGAGATTAACCCGTAGCGGAGGGAGTCCATCAGTCAGCTCATGACGAGAAGGATTCGCACGATCGATTCGGGAACATTCCCGTGTCGGGCTCGAGCGTCGCGATGTCCCCATCAGAACTTACTTCACTCCGGGTTCCAATGCGGGCATTGTCTGTCCCGAGTCGACAGCAAAACTCACAGATTGGAAACCGGCTGCGATACAGGTATCCCAGACATCCACCAGCTGTTCCATCTGCACGGATGGGGCAATATCGAGGACCACAGGATTCTCGGGGCCGACCTCCGCCAGTGCCCGCAGGTTCGACTTCAGCAGTTCCAAGTCCAGGTAAACGGTGCCGTTCATATCGACTTGCAGGGCGTCGGTCTGGTCGGCAAGGCTGAGTTTCAGCCAGACATCCGTGACCCAGGCTTCCCGCTCCAAAGGGTCGACTTGCGAAACGATAGCGCCGCTGGCGGGGAGGTCCGCGGGCATCAACTTTTCGGGGGCCGAGCCGACAGCTGTGACGACGAAGAAGATCAGCAGGTTGAAAACGACGTCGATCATCGGCGTCATTGGATCGCCGTAGTCACGCGGTTTGTTACTGGGGAGTTGCATGCCGCGAAGTGTCTACGGAGTGGGTCGGGAGCTGCAAGACCGGTTTTGAGGTGTCAGTGGCTTCTGAGCGGAGATGGCTTCTGACGATCCAACCGCTTCTCGCTCCGTCACTCGAAAGCATCGTCGTGCGACACGTCTCTCATTCCGGCCGCCGAGGCGGCCCCGTTTCGCCCTCGGGTGGTGGTCCGTCTTCACGAGGAGGTCGCCCGTTGTCATCAGGACCAGCGGGCGGCCCCCCATCTTCCTCGGGGCGAGGCGGTGGGTTGTCGCCAAACGGGCGACGCCCATTTCCCGGTCGGAAGGGGCCACCACGTTCGCCGTCACGGAGACCATTCGGAGGAGGACCGTCACCAGCGGGTTCACCGGGACGACCGAACGGAGGGCCTCCGGGCTCGCCAGGACGACCACTCTCCCGCAGGAATTTCTCCATACGTCGTTTGGCCGCACTGAATCCCATGACTGTTCGCAGTTCGGAAATGTCGGGATCATTCTCCAGACGGCGCAATCGCAACTGTGTCTTGAACTCATCCGCCCGCAGCTGCAGGAGTTCGTCCTGAGCTTCGCTGGTCAGTCCGTTGAAAAAGGTTTCCAAATCAGCGTCACTGGAGGCAGCCGATTCCCGCATGAACTGGTCACGACATGAACTCGAGATTGCCAAAACCGCAGCCCGCTTCCGCATCGAGGCATCCAGGGGGCTCGACAGCAGAGCTTTGAATTCGGCGTGACCGCTGGCTTCGGCCAGCTCCATCCACTCGGCTTCGTAGATCGATTGAAAATACTGTTCGGGCTTGGAGACGGCTTTCTTTAAATGCCGGATCTGCACCCCGAAACGTTTCAGTCCATGCAGCCCATCGATCTGTTTTTGCTCTTCGTTCGTCAGCCCCGTCAAGCGTTTGGCCAGCACGTCGAAGACCTTCGTCAATTGTTCCTCATTCAGCGGTACGAGTGGTGGACGTCCTTTGCCGACGGGTAGCTGGTCTTCGGTGGCGGACTCTGAAGCCAAGTCGGCCTCCTTCCGCGCCTGGACGATCTCGTTCACCCGCTTGGCTTTGGCTTGCGGGTCGGCGAGGTGAGCCAGTTCATCCTGCTGCCAGGCGTCAATGGTTTTCAGCCAGTGACAGTAGTCGAGCATCGTCGATTCGAAGCGGGCCCCCTTCGTTCGGTCGGCTTCAATCGCCTGGTGCAAAGTGCGCAGCTCAGCTCGCTTCTCCTCGGGAAGATTACGGAACTGATCGTATTTTCGTTTGAGTGCCGTTCGCTCGACTTCAGACATGCGGGAGATCTCATCGCGAGCAGAATCCATCGCGGGATCGCCTCGACCGAGAACCAGCGGCCCAGCTGCTAGCACCCCCGCGACGGCGAGGCTCCATCCCAACCAGGTATTAGCGGCCACGGTTATTCCTCACTTCATCTTTGATCTGCTGCATCAGGATTGTCTGTCCCTGCAACCGCTCCAAGAAATCGTACTGACCCACCTGGCTATACTCATCCAGATTCTGAATGACCTGTAAATCCTGGAGCAGTAGATCCTCTTCCGTCGGTACCCAGCGACTGGTGCTGGCGTAGGCCAGCAGTCCGGTGGCCGCCAGCAGGGTCAGCCCCGCAGCGGCCACGATTCCCAGATGCATCCGCTTGTACCACGTGCTTTGAGTCACATCCGGTTTGAAGTCGGCCAGCTTGATCGTGGCCATGGTCTTCTGGGTGAATTCGACGGTCGCCTGCGGACGAGGCAGCAGGTCGAGCATGTCGTAGGTGCGTACCAGCAGTTCGACGTCCTTGCGGGCGACAGGACTGTCCGACAGGACTTTTTCCAGATTCTTGACTTCTTCTGAGGTGAGTTCTCCGTCCAGGTAGGCGACGAAGTTATCTCGATGTTCGACGGAGACGCGTTTCAATTTATCCATGGAGGACGCCTCCTCGTGGAGTGACGACTGAGGTTTGGAGAATACTCATTTCGCGTACTCCTCCAAGGCGACGCGGAGTTGCTCCCGGGCTCGTGAGAGTAATGACTTCACCGCTTGTGGAGTCATCTCCATGGCCGCTCCGATGTCGATGTAGTTCATCCCCTCGAACTTGTGCAGCAACAGGGCCATTCGCTGCCGATCATTCAGTGTCTCCATCGCCGCTTGGACCTTCTCCATCAGTTCCACCTTGGCCATCACGCGAGACGGCATCAGCGCTGACTTCTCGGCGACCATCTGCTGTTGCGGTCCGGGCAGAAGACCAGAACTGTCGGGACTGGCCAGCTGGGTCTCTTTTCGACGTCCCGTGGTGCGTCGAGCATTGCTGGCCAGATTGTGGGCGATGCTGAACAGCCAGGTGCAGAACTTGGCATTGGCTTCGTAGCCGTGCCGCGCTCGATGAACTCTCAGGAAGACCTCTTGGGCCACATCTTCAGCAGTGGTTCGATCTCCGATTAAATTGGTGAGGAGCCCGATCAGACGGTCCTGATACGTGGCCACAATTTGGGCGAACGCCGCCTCGTCGTCCTCCCGGACTCGGAGCATCAACTGCACGTCCGGGTCCTTCAGATACGGATTGCTGACGGTACTGGTGGTTGTCACGAGTCCCGATGCCTTGTCTTGGAGGCCACCGATCAACAGCCCCGGTTCGCACGATATGCCATCGCGCGAGTTCCAGCTCGTCGTGTCGGAGCGGGAGACCATTCCCCCGCAGGAAAGAAACACCGCCCACCCGCCGAAGTTCCGCACGGAATTCACAATCCGAAGAAACGTTCAGCCAGTGGTCGATGCGATCATACCTGATGATTGGGGGGCGCGGCGAGTACCGAAGCGTCGAGGACGGATTCTCACGATTCCCACAAGGCCGCTGAGGGCAACTTTCCCTTTTCCCTCCCGTCCAGCGGCCCGCCTCGGTACACTCTCCGCTCACTTTTTTCCGGAAGCCAGCGGTGGCTGACCCGGAATCGACGGAATCGCTGGACTGGTTTTGAACATGGCAGTGCTGCTTCAAATACGCGACGCCCACAAGAGTTACGGCGCGCAGATCCTTCTGGACGGGGCTGATGCGTCGATCACGGATGACGTGAAGGTCGGCTTCGTCGGTCGAAACGGGGCCGGGAAAAGTACGCTGCTGCGTGTTCTGCTCGGCGAAGAGGAACTCGAAACGGGCGAAGTCATCCGCCATCCCCGACTGCGCTTGGGCTACTTGCGGCAGCACGACCCCTTCCTGCCCGGCGAAACGGCCATGGAGTTCCTGATGCGGGACAGCGGCCAGCCCGACTGGCGCTGCGGGGAAGTGGCGGGCCAATTCGAGATCAAGGGCGACTACCTCGACGGGCTGGTCTCGAAGCTCTCCGGCGGCTGGCAAACCCGCGTCAAGCTGGCAGCTCTGCTCTTACACGACCCGAATTTACTACTGCTTGACGAACCAACGAACTTCCTCGACTTGCGTACGCAGATTCTGCTCGAACACTTTCTGCGAAACTACAAGGAAGCCTGCCTGATCGTCTCGCATGATCGCGCCTTTCTCGGGGCGACCTGTACGCAGACCCTCGATCTGTCGCGCGGCAAGCTGACGATGTTTCCGGGTAAGATCGATGCCTTTCTGGAGTACCAGGCGGAGCACAAGATACGCCTTGAAAAGACCAACGCCACCGTGCAGATGAAGATGAAGCAGCTCGAAGTCTTCATCGCCAAGAACAAGGCCCGCGCCAGCTCCGCAGCCCAGGCCCGCAGTAAAACGAAGCAGTTGGAACGCCTGGAAGTGACCGAGATCGCGGCCGAAGAGCCTTCCGTTTCGATCCGCCCGCCGCAGGTTGAAGGTCGCAAGGGAACCGCTCTCCGCTGTGCCGACCTGACCATCGGCTACCCCGAGCGGCCCATCGCCAGCGATGTCAATGTCGAGGTCGACCACGGCAGCCGTGCGGCCATCGTCGGGGACAACGGACAGGGAAAAACCACATTCCTACGCACTCTGGTGGACTCGCTGGCTCCGTTAAAGGGTGAGGTTCGCTGGGGACACGGTTGCAAGATCGGGATCTATGCTCAGCACGTTTACACGAGCTTACCCGACAAGCAGACCGTCTTCGAATACCTCGAAGAACATGCCCCGCCCGGGACGAAGACGCAGGAAGTTCTCAACGCAGCCGCTTCGCTGCTGTTTCGGGGCGACGCGATCTACAAGAAGATTTCGGTGCTCTCCGGGGGCGAGCGGGCTCGTCTGTGTATGGCGGGCGTGATGCTCAGCCAGTGCAACATCCTGATCCTCGACGAACCGGGGAACCATCTGGATGTCGACACGGTCGACTCTCTGGCCGAGGCGCTGCTGGGCTTCAAGGGCACAGTCATCTTCACGAGCCACGACCGGCATTTCATGAAGCGTGTCGCGTCCCACATCATCGAGGTCCGCGACGGGCGCGTGGTGAATTACTACGGCGACTACGAAGCGTACCTGTACTCGATCAACAAGGAGATCGAGGACGGCGAGCGCGAACTGGCCACCAACAAGTTGTCGAAGGCTCCCGTTCAGGCGGGCAAAGCTGCGGCCAAAGTCGCTCCCAAAGCGGCGAAACGCAACGAGCGCGAGATCCGTAAAGAGATCAACAACATCGAAAAGCTGATCGCTCGCCTAGACAGCGAGAAGAAGAAGCTGAACGAGCTGATGCTGAACACCGGCGGGGCCAAAGAGGCGATGAAGGTCCACACCGAAATGGAAGCGGTCTCCGCTCAACTGACGGAAGCTGAGGAGAAATGGTGCGTGCTGAGTGAGGAATTACAGGACGCGTGATTTCCGCCTGCGGGCCGCCTAAACGCCGGTGAGTTCTGTGCCGTTGTCGCGACGCCGAAACACCGATTCATCGAATTCCTCAAAAACCGCACGAACTCTCCCCCACAGGTCGACGACCTGCTACCGTATCCGTACTGAGAGGTGTCGGCTCGGCGGATGGTTTTGCGAAACCCATCTGCCTCCACGTTGGTAACTCTCGACGTGAATTGCCATTGTGTCGTCTCGACAGAACGTTCCCCGTCTCGCGTGCCCGGAAGATCGCCATGCAGTCTTGTCACCGTCCCGCTTTCCAGTTACGTTCTGTTCGTGGCAATCGCCGTGCGTTTACGCTCCTGGAATTGTTGATTGTGCTGGCGATCATTGGTGTGATTGCCGCGATGGTTGTGCCACGATTTCTGGCTCAACAGAAAGGGGCTCTCGTCAGTCTTGCTCGCCTTGCAGTCAAGAACCTTGAAACGGCGAGTGATAATTATGCAGTTGACCACGATGGAGAGCCCCCATCGGGAACTCAAGATGCCGCAGTGCCCCTCTTCTTAAAGCCACTCGACAAAGATGGCAAGCCAATGAAGCAATACCTTGACAAGCTTCCGAAAGATCCTTGGGATAAGCCGCTGTTTTACGAATACCCCAATACTAAAGCTCCTGATACCGATCGCCCCGCGATCTGGTCGTCGGGCCCGAATCGCCAAAACGAGAACGGCGAAGGCGACGATATCAACAACTGGAAAGACCTGGCCAAGTAAGCCATCAGCTGAATCTGTCGCCTTTTTCTCCGAAAAAGAACGTCCTTTTTCGGAGAAAAAGGCGACAATTCACAGCATCCTCGCTGCAAGCTCCATGTCATCCGCGTGCAGTGGACCTGCTGCTAGATTTATTGCCGATCAAGAAATACACAGTCAAGTGGCTGGCACATCCTTCCTCTCGTCGCCGTCTCGTTCAGGACGCGCAACGGACGATGGCTGTTTCAGAGCCAACCCCACTGGACTGAGGTTTCCATGGAATTCACAGCTGATTGGTTTTCGAGGCACATTCCCCACTGGACCCGCTTGGTGGGCCCACTCGCCGCGCAGCCGATCCGAGCGCTCGAAGTGGGCAGTTACGAAGGTCGCAGTGCCGTCTGGTTGCTAGAGAACATCCTCGCACATCCCGAGTCTCAGCTGGTCTGCGTCGACCGCTGGGACAGGCTCGACGTGCAGCGAAGATTTCGTTCGAATATCGCAGAAACTGGCCGCGACAAGCGAGTCGTCGAATGCATCGGCGACTCGGCTGCGGCCTTGCGGGCGGTCGAAGGAACGTTCGATCTGATCTACATCGATGGCAGTCACGAAGCCCGCGATGTCTTGACTGACGCCGCTCTGTGCTGGCCCCTTTTGAAGCGAGGCGGAATCCTAGTCTTCGATGATTACGGCTGGAACGGCAATGTCGAGTTCACTCCCAAGTACGCGATCGATGTCTTTTTACAGCTGTGGATGACGCAGATCGAGGTGTTGCACAAGGGGTATCAAGTCTTCGTGCGTCGCCGAAATGATTAGTTTTCCCGGTATGAGAGGTTCAGTTTCAGTGTGTGAGCGGCTCCGTGGGCGTCTCGGTTCGAGGAGTTGAGGGAAAAAACGAAACTTGAGCGTGCCTGCGGGGTTAGTACTTGGTAAGACATGTTGAGCGGCAACATTGGTCGGGGATACTGCGTCTCAACCACCTCGCCATTTCGAGTTTCTCCATTCCGGAACTGATGTTTGATGACTCGACTCTTCGTTTTCGGTTGGCTGGCTTTGGTATCGGCCTGCGGCTCAGTCTTGGCAGCGGGTGTTCCAGGTCCTGTCGCTTCGTTCACGCTGAACGATTACCGGGGAGCGACCGTCAACTCGGTCGACTTCGCGGACTCGAAGTGCCTTGTGGTCGCGTTCCTCGGAACCGAGTGCCCGCTGGCCAAACTGTACGGCCCGCGATTGCAGACTCTGTCGAGTGAATATGAGTCGCAGGGAGTCAAATTCCTGGCGATCAATTCGAATCAGCAGGACTCGATCGCGGAGATTGCCGCGTATGTGAAGCAGCACGAGATCAAGTTCTCGATCCTCAAAGATCCGGGGCACAAGGTCGCTGACCAGTTCGGGGCCGCCCGCACACCCGAGGTGTTCGTCCTCAACCCACTGGGAGCGGTTCTGTATCGCGGACGTGTCGACGACCAGTACATCGTCGGTGTGCATCGCGACGCCCCGTTGCGGCAGGATCTGCGAACTGCTCTCGATGAGATCCTGGCTGGCAAGCCTGTGACCGTGGCCCAAACTGACGCCATCGGCTGCCTGATCGGACGTGTCCGAGAGCCCAAGTCAGACAGCCCAGTCACTTGGTCCAACCAGATTTCCCGCATCGCGCAGGCACACTGTGTCGAGTGTCACCGCCCCGGCGAAATCGGGCCGTTTCCGATGCTGACCTATGCAGATGCACAGGGCTGGGGCGACATGATTGCTGAAGTCGTCAGCGAGCGCCGCATGCCGCCGTGGCACGCGGACCCCGCTCACGGAAAATTCTCCAACGACCGCAGCCTCTCCACTGAAGAGCGTGATCAGATCCTCACTTGGGTCCAGAATGGATGTCCGGAAGGCGACAAATCCCAACTGCCACCCCCGCGGACGTTTACCGAAGGTTGGCAGCTGACCAAGCAGCCTGATTTGGTCGTCGCGATGGGGGACAAGCCATTTTCAATTCCAGCGAATGCCGGGCCGGAAGGCGTGGAGTACCAGTATTTTTCGGTTGATCCGAAACTCAAAACCGACAAGTGGGTCTCGGAGTTGGAGGTCATTCCGGGCAACCGGGCGATCGTCCATCACATCATTGTGTACGTGCAACCAGATGGCAAGAAATCTCGCGGGCAGGGAGATTTCCTGTGTGCCTACGTTCCTGGCGCTCGTCCCTTGCCACTCGCCACAGGACATGCCAAGAAGATCAAGGCTGGCTCGTGGTTCAAGTTCCAGGTTCACTACACTCCGAACGGGTCCCCACAAGAGGACTTGAGCAAAGTCGGCCTGGTTTTCGTTGATCAGAAGACCGTCACGCATCAGGTGCTGACGACCGAAGTCATCAACACCCGGTTCAAGATCGAACCCGAACTCGACAACCAATCCTTTACGGCCGTCAGCCAAGCTTCGCCGATTGATGTCACCATGATGTCGATGGCCCCGCACATGCACCTGCGAGGGAAGGCGTTCAAGTACGAATTGGAGTTGCCAGACGGAACCCGGACGACACTGCTGGATGTCCCGAAATACGATTTCAACTGGCAGACGAATTACCGGCTGTCCGAACCGCTGATGATCCCTGCCGGAGCGCGGCTGCACTGCACAGCTGTGTATAACAACTCGCCGAGCAATCCAGCGAATCCCGATTCGACCAAGACAGTGACCTGGGGTGATCAGTCGTGGGACGAGATGCTGCTGGGGTATTTTGATCTGCTGGTTCCGCGCGGCCTGACCGACAAAAAACCGATGAAGACCGCGATCAACCCGGAGAACATTATCTCTCGGTTCGATCAGGACAAAGACGGCAAGATCTCTCGCGAGGAAGCCAAGGGGCACGATGTGCTGAACCGTGGCTTCGGGATCGGCGACACGAATACGGATGGCTACCTGGACCTCGCCGAGATCGATAAAGCGATCGACAAGATTCGCAAGGCGATCAAGTAAGACCAGCGGGCGGAGCTGTCTCCTCGCCACTCTGGAAAACCTAGAGGGCTTGTCATTGGTCCTTGGCATTCACTGTGTGTGGCCAGACTTTATGGCACTGGGATGCTTTCCCTAATGGCTCTCGGATTTTCACATCCAGTCGGCCACATGACGAGCTTCTAGCCCGCTGCGCCAGCAAGGGCCGCGTGCATAAACGTCTGCCGATCTCAGGAAGTTCGCCGACCTCCTCGGGCCAAGTATCGCTGGACCAATCCGTGTCCATTTTCAGAGAAACAGGCGACAAACAGAGCCCGACAAATTGCTGTGCCAGTCAAGGTTTCAGGTACGCGGCCCTTGCTGGCGCTGCGGGCTGACCTGTGCATCGCTCCACGAGCACCGGACCGAATCGAACTCACTCACCCCGCAGAGTTCCCGTTGACCTCAACTCCATAACCGGCGTAAATTGCCGGTTGGAGGCCGAACGCCTCCCCGCTGCATGACACGGATTGTCTCGCAGCTGTCCACGTGATGGCCAGGGAGGGTGAGAGATGTCTGTCAGTCGATCTCGACGATGTGCACTCGCCTGCGGTCTATTCGGACTTTTGCTGATCGGTGGGGCAGCCCCTGGTCAAGTGGTGGGCGACGAGCCAACCGAGTCCGGCACTCCCAAATCGGAGTCATTGCTTTCTGGTCGACCCAGTCCGTTCTACGAGGCGGATGATCCAGTCGTTGCTCCGCGGGACACTGTCAAACAGAGGGTCCCCGCGCGGCAGGTCGAGGCGTCCCATCCGCCCGCTGTCTCGCGTGTCCGGATCGAGTCTTCCAAAATCGGGAGCGAGTTCCCCGTAGCAGACTCCTCGAAGACACCGCTGCCTGAATCGCATGTCGACACCTATGGCGAGACAATGCCCACCTCGCGCGAACGTTCCGGATTCGGCACCAGCTTGGCTTGGGCTGTGGGCATCTTGGCCGTGGGTTGGCTCGCGCGGCAGTTCTTAAAAGTCGGCGGCCCGCTGGTGAGCGGGGCACCATCCGCAGTCGAAATTCTTTCTCGGCAGACGATCGGTCCTCAGCAGCAGCTGGCGGTAATGCGATTCGGTCGACGAATTCTGTTGGTTGGAACAACACCCACCGGGATGTCGACGCTGGCGACCATTGATGACCCAGCTGAGGTGCAAACCATCGTGGCTGAGTTGCTCCTGCCTGTGACGCGCGGGAGACCGACCATGAGGGATCTGTTCCGCGCGAAGCGTCCTGATCCTCGAAATGAACCCCTGGAGGAGTCGATCTCACTCTCGACGACCAGTCGCACCCCGAGCGGCGAGCGACAGTCATTCACCGCCACGCAGCGGGAGGTGGCTGATGTCTGATTGGACATCTTGGCTCCCCGCCAGCTGGCTTGGTCAAAGCGGTCTGGGCCCCTCGGTCCAGCTCATGCTGGCGGTTAGCATCATCGGCCTGGTGCCATCGATCTTCCTGCTGTCGACCAGCTGGATTCGATTCGTGGTCGTTCTCGGATTACTGAGGCAGGCGATTGGTGGAGCCCAGATTCTACCCAATCAAGTCATCACTGGTCTGAGCTTGATGCTGACTATTGCGATCATGGCTCCGGTCTGGGAAACCGCTTACCACGAGGGAATCGAGCCGTATCAGACGGCGAAATTCGAGAACGAAGCCGACCAGCGGAAGGCCCTGAGCGCCGCTGCCCAGCGGACAATCGCCCCCTTGCGGCGGTTCATGGTGTCACAGATTCAGGCTGCGGGAAACGAGAACACCGTCACGTTATTCCTGCGCGCCCGAGAGCGAGCCTCGACTTCAGCGAGCCCTCAATACTACGAGGATCTGCCTCTGAGTGTGCTGCTGCCTGCGTTCGTGCTGAGCGAACTGAAGGTGGCATTCCTGATTGGCCTGCAAGTGATCTTGCCGTTCCTAGTCATCGACCTCGTCACCTCATCGTTGTTGACCGGAATCGGGTTGAACTCGCTGCCGCCAATGTGGGTTTCGTTGCCGCTCAAGATCTTGGTATTTGTGTCGATCGATGGTTGGTTCCTGACCGTTGAAATGCTCCTGCATAGTGTGAGTACCTCGTAATGTCGGGTGACTTTGGACTCGAATCGATGCTGGCCGGGCTGTGGGAAATTCTCACGGTTGCGGGACCGGTCTTGGCGTGCCTTCTCGCAACTGCCTTTGGCATCAGCCTGTTACAGGCGACAACCCAGCTGCAAGATCCCACGCTGGCAGTCATTCCTCGACTGTTAGTCGGTGGTATCGCCTTACTCTATGCATTGCCGTGGATGGTCGACCGACTGGGTGAGTTCACTCGGGAGACGATCTTGCGGGTGGCTTCGGGTGGGTCTTAACAACGCGACGCACAGGCTTCCCGTCTCGCCAAGACTCGGATTGGGGGTTGGAGTTCAGGCTTTAGCCTGCTCCGGAACAGCCTAAAGGCTGGACTCCCACACCGAAATCAAACACTGACTACGCACGTGAAATCACTCCCCATGCTCCCCTCCCTCCTCTTGGAACTGCTCTCACTAACTCCTGGCGATCTCATCGCTGCGGGTCTGGCAGCACTGCGGATCGGGGGAGCCGTTTCCGTCCTGCCGATCTTGGCGACAGTTCCTTGGCGGGCGAGAATCGCAATTGCCGTTGTGATGGGATTGGCACTCGGGGCCATGCATACTGGCACTGCCTCGACATGGTCCATCGCAGCTGTCTTCAGCGAAATTGTGACAGGAGTCACTCTGGGAATCGGACTGCGAGTCATCCTCTCGGCACTTCAAACGGCAGGCACTTGGATCGATGAGCAGACCTCAACGGGGCTGACCGCTGAGCCCGCGATCCCCGATCCCCTTGATGAAAACAGCTCGGGCAGTGCACAAGTGCTGACCTGGATCGGGGCGTGGCTGATGCTGACATCGCAGCCGTGGGGAGCCGATCTGGCAGTGATGCAGCGGGCGATCGATTCACTGACGACGATCCCGCTGGGAACGATCTTGTCTCCCTCTCAGCTCCCCGAGTGGACCGTCGGGCTGTTGCGGAGTTGGAGTGAACTCGCGATCGGTGTCGCTCTGCCGATCTGCCTGATCGCCGGTTTAATACAGGCCGGTTTGGCGATGTTGGGACGCGGTCTGGGAGTGGGAATCGGACAGGCGATGACGCCAGTGCGGGCCGGATTGACCTGCCTGCTATTGATCGTGGCTTTGCCCTGGCAGGCCGAGCGTATTGACGAGGTCGCGATCAGTGGCCCGCCCACTACGAGCAGCCACAGCGCGGGGACATCGGAGGCTCGTCCATGAGTGACTCCTCCCAACCCGCTCCGATCAGCAAGCATAAACTCGCCGAGGCCCGCCGCCTGGGATACACCGCTCGCAGCCCCGAACTGACAGCAGGTGTGGTGCTGTTGGCTGCTGCTTGGGTCGGACATGTCTGCTTACCGCAATTGATTTTGGCGTGCCGCGAACTGGTCATTACGGGATTTCAGGGGAGGGCCTTGTCCCTCTCTCAGACAGCTTCGGAATTCCATCCTGCGCTGATTCGAGTGGGGCAAGAGGTGCTTCGCATCGGTGCGGCCTGCTGGGCTGCCGCGCTCGTGGCGGATGTGGCTCAGGTCGGATTTGTCTGGAGCCCCGATACGCTACTGCCACATGAAGAACGCATCTCTCCAGCTGCGGGACTCAGCCGGATGCTAAGCTGGCCGACTTTTGAGCGTGCAAGTTTGCTGTCGATGAAGTTGATGTGTGGCATGGGCTTGGTCGCATTTCTCATGGAGTGGGCCATGCGCTCCGTGTTCACAGCCGAGGAGTCAGCGAGTCACTTGGCGCGCGGGGCGGCCTGGACTTCGCTGCTGCTCGCATGCGTGGGAGCCACCTGTTTGTTGAGCGGCATTCTCGATGCGTGGGTCCGCCAAAGTCGCTGGAGAGGGGCCATAGAGCAGACCGACGACGAGCGGCGGCGGGGCGATTAAATGCCTCCCTGCCAATCTAGAATCGTGAGGTGAGCGGCGTCGATGCCCGAGTGATTCGTCGGCGAATACCAAACGTCCAGAATGTGTCACGCAGAGGCGCAGGGGGCGCAGAGAGAAGGAGCAGACATCTCCTGAATTACTCCGCAGTCTCCGCCTCTGCGTGATATTTGATTTCAATCTCCTGGGTTCTCACTGAACTCCGAGCGTTTGGCTGAGCCCAATAAAAAACGGCTATCCAAGGACAGCCGAGTCGACGTTCGAATTGGAAGAGCGCGAATCACGCACCGGGACGTAGACGGCAATACGCAGTCAGCACCTGGTACAGATCATCGGTGAGTTGAATCTCGTCTTCGTCGAAATCGCGAAGAAACGAGCGTTGCTTTCGACTGGCTTCGAGCAGAATCGTGGACAGTTCGCCGAAGGAGATTTTCACCTTCAGCGGTTCCACATCCAGAGCCTCATCCTCGCCGGTAAATAACCGTAGTCGTGGATGCATGGGACTTCCTCCTTGATGTCCAAACGAACACTTCAACCAAGAGATTCCACCTCTGCCAATAGTCATCGGCGAAAGACGCCGAGACACCACAGCGATTCCCGGCCAATCCTGCCGTTGATCTGTGGATGCCACTACAACCCGGAAAGTCTCTCAGAGAATTTCGGGAGTCTGGACACACACTCCCAACGGGAATGGCTGCAAAACCACTGGGGAACAGGGATGAAACCGAATGAATGGCGCGTGGAAACACTTCATGCATTTCCATGCGTCTTGAATGCTATCGGCCAGTGCAGCTGGAAACCTTAACGGATTTGCTGATTATACAGTTTGGGTGAAATGGACAGCTTGAGTCGACAGTAGGCCGGTAAGGCCCACCCCAGACACACTCGCCTTAGTAAACAAACGGAAACTCGCTCACCAGTTTGGCCGGATTCCCCAGAGAACGTCTCGCTGCTGAAAGCGCCGCTTGCCGAGCAGGGAGTTTGCTTTGCCGTCTGTGCGCGGGGCGGAGTCGATTGGCTCTCACCACCTCTGAGCGGTCTTCAGGTTGACCACCCAAACAGATTCGCCCAGGCTTGGCTGGGTTCGCCCTCGCAGACTTTCTGATACGGCTCACACAGCGTGGCAACTGTCACACAACCGCTCATCATTTTGAGGAACTGGCCCGAAACAACTGCCCGAATTGATGTTGAACAGAAGGCCACGAAGAAGCTTCGAATTGAACCTTCGTTTCCTTCGTTGGCTTCTGTTCAAAATCCTCAAGGAAAACCAGGAAGTTGTTTTGGACCATGTCCAGAGAGGCAATGAATATCCCGCAGTATGAGCGTAGAAACGGAGACACTCGAAATGGTCGAAAGCCGCCCAGATCGAGTGTCGCATCGTTTGTTAGTGTGAGTGGTCACGTGTCGCCGCGATCAATCGTGGTCGCAGGCAGAAATCAGCTGAGGGCGTCCTTGACGGCATCAAACTTGGCATTGGCATTTGTGCCGACGGCACGAATCGCTGTCAGGCAGACGACGACGATCAGAGCCAGCATGACCGCGTACTCCACTGCGGTTGGTCCCTCTTCGCTCATCAGAAAACGTTGAAAGCTTGTGAACATTTCACTGTCCCCCTAATGCCTGGGATTGGTGTACTCGAGACACCAGATCCCCTCTGGATCACGACCGCTGAGGAACATCCTCATCGACTCGTGTCCCGAATTTTCGATAGATCTCATTCTGTTCACCCAATTTCGGGTGTGCATCATCTCGGGTTGCGGTCCGCAACCTGTGTGATTCGACCGCCCTTTGAAACATAAGTCAGTCTGCCGGAAAAACGTCGAGAGATTGAAGAAAATACAAAAAAACTCGCAAGTTGGCGTTGATTCACTCCAACCGAGCCATCGCGTCGTCCCAGTGAGGTGGAGATTCTCATCGGGTATTTGGCTGCGGGAACGCTGTCTTTGCGAGGACAACAGGCACTACCAGAGCCCGCAATGCAAAAAAAACCGGGAGCTGTGGGTTCCCGGTTCGCTGTTCGAATTGATGCAACGTCTCGTGTTTGGCTCACTCAGCGGGCGTCGGCTTAGCTGGCTCGACTGCCGGCGTCGGCACAGCTGCTTCCGGAGTGGTCGCGGACGAGCTTGTCGGGTCCTGGCAGGGTGTCGGCACAGGGATGGGTTCGCCGATAACAGTCTCGCCAATCACTCGTTCGCTGATTACCGTTTCACTGATGATGACTCCATCAACTTGCTCAGCGGTCGGCTGGACAGTCACATCCTCGACCGGCACCAGTTCGGTTTCGTACGCGGTGTGGACGTTGGTCGAACCGGCGGTCCGCGCCTTGGTCACGCAGGTACACTTGTTCTTGTAGCTGTGGAATCCGGTATAGCAGTAGCTTTGGTCGAGTGACGTGATCGCGCAACCGACATCAGTCAACTCGGCGTTGACCGCATTCCGAACACAGGTCAGTCCTGTGACGAGTCCGATGACTCCCACAGTGGAAATCAAAACGAGTTCGGCGGAAACAATGAAGCCCGCTTGATCGTTCCACAGATTTTTAGCCAGACGCAGCATGATATTTGTCCTTGTTGAACGTTCGAGTGACCGGCTGAGCAGCGATACCAATAGAAGAAGGTCGCGCGGGTCGACGAGATGAGCCTTGCAGGGGGCTCCGGATCAGGCTTCTGGGAACAAACCGTTTCCATCGCCAACACAGCGATGAACGATGCCTTCACCTCACTCGTCTTCCCGCAGCGACCAGCAACATGGCGATGTCTCACGTCGCCACACACGCTCGCTGTCATAAGTCGCTCGTCGGTCTCCCGAAATGTTCCGATCGAGGGGGCCGCCGGTTCCCATCGGCCGTTACCACCCTCACAATCGTTACAATCCGCACAAGCCGTACCACTCGAATGACGTGTTTCTGTGTTTGAGGTCATCAAAACGACACAACACACGGATGCGCCATTAGATGGGACGAGTCAACCAGCGTGCCAAGCTCAATTGATTTAACGGTTGTACCGGTTGTAACGATTCAAGGGGTTATCCGAGTGCTTTACACAACGTCAAGGTTACTGAACATGGGGGGCTGAAAACATCTTCTCTCAAACTGAGGACAGTTCGGAGCGCCACTTAACTTCAATACGAAAACGGTAAAACCCTCGCCACGAGATGGGCGAGGGAATCGTTGGGGAACAACATGATGGGGAGGCGATCACGCCGCCACTCAGCGAACTCGCTGTTTTGCCCTCGAATTGTCAGGCGGTCTTCTTGCCGGGGCCCGATTTCTTCTTGAGCCAGCCCTTGGGGTGGTGAGAGATTAAGAACCGTTCGCACCGCTCCGTGTCGACCTCGAAATCGTCAGTCGATTTGAGAAAGTCCTTGATCGCGGGCAGGGGGCCGGGCCTACCTCGGCGAAAGTTCGGCAGTGTGTCAATCACACCGTCCTGAACCAGGCAGTAGCTGCCCGGAGTGACTAGCGGGGCGTAGTGCTCCAACTCGCGGCGAACATGGGCCTCCGAGTGATCGCTATCCAGAATGACCATGATCGGGCCAGTACAGGCTGCCACCCGTTTCCGCATGACATCCAAGATCTCTTCCGAGGTGGAACTGCCAATCAGATAAGTAATGCGTGGATGCGACAGTGAATGCAGCCGCTCGACATCGACAGTGATCACTTGACCGTCTCCCATCAAGTCGAAGAGCTGGGCATAGAACATCGAGGATCCCCCGCGGTTCGTCCCACACTCAATCAGCAGACTTGGTTTGACGAGAGCGATCGTTTCCTGAATCGTCCACAGGTCGAGGACGTTTTGCCAGATGGGTTGGCCCAGCCAGGTGACCGCTCCAAAGTTCTTCGTCTTGACCACCAACTCCTCAAAGAACAGTGAGCTGACCGCAGGCCGATACAGCCATCCAAACGCCTTGCTCAACAAACGCCTGCCCAACATATGCAACACCCTTCTCAAGGATTGACTGAAAACCAGCACACTTCTGAGTGTCCGAGAAGCTGGGGACTCTTGCGGTCAGGCAGAATCCTGTCAATCCCGGTCTTCGGGTCAGGGGGCTTCCGCTGACAGAAGGTAATATCCCGTCGATTGCTTGGAGCACGCTGAGCAACGGCCATTCTCCCAAAGTTAGGACTCAGGGCGCAGGCGATTTCGAGGTGCCTGACCGACGGATTGACATGACACTGGTCTGCCACCGACAGTCAGCGCCCCCAGCGGTTGACACTCCCTGTTCGACCGCGAATACTCCGTTGATGAACGATCTCACGAAATACACATTGCGTGTTGCCCAGCAGGCACGGGCAGCCAGTCGCGAATTGGCTCTCATCTCCGGCGAGCAGCGGAACAATTGGCTCCGCCAGGCAGCTGCGAGGTTGCGGCGTGCGGCTTCGATATTGGTCCGCGAGAATGCCCGGGATCTGGAGGCGGCGCCAGGTTACGGACTCAACACAGCTGCAATCGATCGCCTGCGGCTAACAGAATCCGGGATTGTGAAGCTGGCCACCGCCCTCGAAGAGGTGGCCCAGTTGCCTGATCCGCTGGGAGGGATTATCGACAGCAACTCGCGGCCCAACGGGTTGCTCGTCACGCGCGTGCGCGTTCCACTGGGGGTCGTGTTCTTCATTTATGAGTCACGTCCCAATGTGACCGCTGATGCCGCCTCACTGTGTGTAAAGAGCGGCAACGCAGTGATCTTACGGGGCGGCAAAGAGGCGCTGCACAGCAACCTGGCCATCTATCAAGTGCTCGCGGAAACACTGGAAGCCTGCGGACTCCCGAAGCATGCGGTGCAGCTGGTCGAGACCATCGACCGGGACGCTGTCGGGCAGTTTTTGAAGCTGCCGCAGTACATCGACGTCACGATCCCTCGCGGCGGCAAATCGCTCATCGAGCGCGTGATGGCCGAAGCGAAAATGCCGGTCATCAAGCACTACGACGGCGTGTGTCATGTGTATGTCGACGCGTCGGCGGACCTCGACAGCGCCGTGCGTATTTTGATCAATTCCAAGTGCCAGCGCCCCGGTGTCTGTAACGCAGCCGAATGCCTGCTGGTGCATACCGCCATTGCGGAGAAGTTCCTCGCACTGGCCTGGCCCGAACTCCGGAAGCACGGCGTCGAGGTCCGGGGCGATGAGCGAATTCGGAAGTTCTGGCCCGGCGCCAAACTGGCCACAGACGCCGACTACCGGACGGAATACCTCGACTTGATTCTCTCGGCCCGCGTCGTCGATTCCGTCGATCAAGCGATCGACCACATCGCGGAGTATGGCTCACACCACACGGAATCGATTGTCACCAACGACCTCGCGGCCTCTCGCAAATTCACCGCAGCTGTTGATTCGGCGGCTGTCATGGTGAATGCGAGCACTCGGTTCAATGATGGCGGCGAGTTGGGGCTGGGCGCTGAAATCGGAATCAGCACCGACAAATTCCATGCTCGCGGTCCGTGTGGTCTGATCGAGCTGACGAGCTACAAGTACGTGGTGCATGGCGACGGGCAGATTCGCGGGTAACCTGTCACGGATCTCGCCCAGTTTGATGATAACTGGGAGGGATGTGTCGCATCCGGTAAGATGTGGCCACACTTCGCAGCGCCCTATGACATTCAGGACCATGGCCGAAACTTCGCCCGCGACTCAACCCGAATCTGAGGAAACGTCCCGCACCGCTGCCGAGGCGGATGTCGGCATCGTTGCAGCCTTGGGGATGGAAGTCGCTCCATTTGTGGGGCGTTGTTTACCAGTGCAGTCCTACGTCGGCGATCGGTTTCGCGTACAGGGGCTGTTACTGCACGACACCCGAATCGCCGTGATCGAATCGGGCGCTGGAGCCACGCTGGCCACACGTGCCACGCATGCCTTGATCGACGGGCACAAGCCTCAATGGGTGCTCTCTGTTGGGTTCTCAGGGGCCCTGCAGCCCCACTTAAAACTTGGGGATTTGGTGGTCGCCAATGCCATCGTCAACACCGAGGGAAAAGGGCTGAGCGTTGATGTCCAGATGCAATCCTCCCCGAAGGATGGCCTGCATGTGGGCAAGTTTCTGAACTCTCCGCACATCGTCCGGACAGTCGCTGAGAAGAAGCAGCTGGGCGAGACGACTGGGGCGATCGCAGTTGATATGGAGTCATTGGCTGTGGCCCGCGTCTGTGCAGAACGTCAGGTGCGGTTCATGTCAGTGCGAGTGATCAGCGATGACCTAGCCAAGGATTTGCCGCCCGAGGTTCTCTCGGTATTTGGCAGTACGGGTTATTTGCGGGCCGGAGCCGTACTCAGCGCTCTGTGGAAACGCCCCTCGAGCTGGAGCGACCTGTGGCAGCTACGAGAACAGTCGATCGAGTCGGCAGTTCGATTGGGTCTATTCCTACGGAACGTGGTCGAGCGGCTGGGCGAGGGAGCCCGGTAGCGGGTCGAGGCCCGTTTCAATTCGCGTCACGGCAAAAAGGAGCAGGGGTTTCCAAGGCAAGCCACAGAACTCTCTCCACTGCCGAAAAGTAGTTCGGAGTCTGTCATTTCTAACGTCATTACCAGTGAATCACGAAAAACATCGATCAAGGGTCCGCATTTTGCTGTGATTTATTCAACACACAGAGCGACATGAACGTAGATGAGAGTCAGTGGAATGTCTGGCATGGCCAGAAATCAACTGAACTCCAGACCTTTCCTGCCAGATCTCCCTAAGGGCACATTTGATGTGTGGCGGGAAAAAACCTCTTGACAAGTTGCAAGTGATTCATGAACAATCAGTTGCGTCACAGATGTGGTCCGCCGAGTTTTTCCCGGTTATGACCGGTTTGAGTTTTTTCGCCAGTCCCCACCCCCAAAGAGTAGGAGCGGAGTCATGATGAGTACAAATCGTCGCCGCGGATTCACGCTGATCGAGTTGCTGGTTGTCATCGCCATTATCGCCATCCTGGTCGCATTGTTGCTGCCTGCCGTGCAGCAGGCTCGCGAAGCGGCCCGCAAATCCCAATGTCAGAACAATCTGAAGCAACTGGGTTTGGCCCTTCACAACTACCACGACACCCATCGGGTGTTTCCACCAGGGCAGATTTCATACGACCCATCACTGAACCCGAATCAATCGACGTTCTCGGATGCCGTCGGGCGCTATGCGAATCCCAATGAGGCGAAGTTCTCGCAAACATTTGGCCAGTCCCTTCATGGAACCAGCTGGTTGGTTCAGGTTTTGCCTTACTTCGATCAGGCTCCCCTGTACAACTACTGGAATTGGAACTGGAACGTCCGGTCCAATGGAGATATTGGAATCACGACACCCGATCTCGCGGTGATCTACCCGCCAAAGACCGATTTGGCTGTTCTGTACTGTCCGTCTCGCCGTGGCAACATGGCTGCTGCGACAACCTACAGTAACACCGAACGTGTGGATGTCTCGTGGGTCAAGGGCGGAAATGATTACGCAGGAGTGACCGGGGCGGGGATCACTTTCAGTGATGTCCCACGTCAGACATACTGGCTCACACCACTCCAGTTGCAGAACACTGTCAATAACGTCGGCTTGTCACCCTACACCCAAAATGGCCTGAATGTCGGCATTTTCGGAGTGAACTCGTCGACCCGGATTGCTGACGTGAGCGACGGCACATCCAACGTGGTCATGGTGTCCGAGCGTCGCGTCTTCCTGAATCCCACTACTCAGGTCAACAATCAGAATGTCAATCTCAATCTGATTCGCAGTAGCGATGGTTGGGCTTTCGGGGGCCCTGCGACCCTGTGCAGCTTCCGGAATGCGCCTCACTCAGGATTCCATTTTGACGAAGCTGACAGCATGCACACCGGAATCGTTCAAGTGGCCACCGCCGACGGTTCGGTTCATCAGGTGAGTGTGAACATCGACATCCGCACTTGGAGAAACCTGGGTAACATGGCTCAGGGGACTCCGGTCGAAACGCCGTTCTAATCAGTTTCAAGACTTCAGAAATTCTGGCAGGGCGGCTCCGCGACATTCGTGGAACCGCCCTGTTGTTATGTATGCTATCCTCACAGAGTCGCGCCTTCGAAATTTCGACCATTGCCGAGCGGCTCTGCACATCCCGGTGCCTCTTTCTCTGTCTCAAAGTTCAGCCACCATGACGATTCGCTTCACGTGCGACAAGTGTGGATCGGTACTCAAGATCAAGGATGAGCTTGCCGGGACCGATGGCAAATGCCCGAAATGCAAGACCCGCTTTGTCGTCCCGCAGCCGGTGGCCGAAGAGCCCGCGACAGAGGTGACCACACCGTTAAAGCCTGAGCCCGCGACTGCGGTTCCTACCCCGATGATCACTCTGGAACCCGAACCGCACATCAAGGCAACTGCCAAACCAGCGGCCAAAGCCGCTGAGAAACCTGCTCCCAAGTCGAGCAAGAAGCCCGTTGAGGACGACGAGTTCGACCCCGTTTCGTTTCTGATGGAGGGGCCCAAAAAGAAACCCACATTGGATCCCGAGCCCGAGACGGCTTCACGCAGCCCAATGGCCGGAGGGAGCCCCAGTCGAAATGGAGGGGCACCGGGCGGCTTTTCCCTCGACGATGATGACTCCTCGTCCAGTGGGGAAACCGAAAGACCTGCTCCCACACGGAAATGGGGAGCCAAGAAAGACAGCTCTGCAGCAGCCACGGCGGACCGTGCTCTCGGGGGTTCGACGAACGCCGCTAAGGATTTATTGGCCCGGTCGATGGAAGACAGCCGTGTTCGTGCTTCCGAAATGCCGGAAGAGGAACCTCGCTTCAAATTCGATTTCGCGGGGCTGTTCCGGGAAATTGGCGTCAAGGGGCTGGGCTCAATCGCAGGCGTCATCGTACTGGGCCTAGGGCTTTATCTCGCGATGACGAGCATGATTGGCGACAAGATTAAATTGCCCCCCCTGGGATATGTCAGCGGGACCGTGACACAGGGGGGAAAACCGGTCGCGGGAGTCAAAGTCGTCTTCAGTCCAGTGGATCGTACGATTCCGGGTGCCAAGGAGCAAAAAGAGCGCGCGCGGGAATCCAACGGAATCACCAACGCCGAAGGCCAGTTCACGATGTACTACAATGCCGAAACCCAGGGAGTGAAAATCGGCCCTTGCCGTGTCTATCTGGAAGCGATGGACCCCTCGGTTGTGATTCCTTCCGGCTATGGGCCCGCTTCCGAGCATAAGGTGGAAGTCACCTCGGGGAATAATGAACCGCAGAAGATCGATCTGTAGAGTGGATTGATTTCGTTGAGTTCTATCCCCCTGATGGAGAGCGGAACCGATTCTCATGAAAATCGAATTCCGCTGCGATCAATGTGATCGATTGTTAAGGGTCCCGGCGGGGCATGCCGGATGTTCCATCTCCTGTCCAGCCTGTTCTTCTGATCTTCTGGTTCCGGAACTGGGATGGGCGACGGATTCCGAGTTCACGGAATTCCACCAGACCGTTTGGGCTCCACAGACCGTTCCTTTCCGAGAGATTCTCCGGCAGACATGGACCCTGTATGTCGAGAATCTTTGGCTGCTGCTGGCAGTGGCGTTCGTCGACCTGTTGTTGTGGGCCTGTGGTTTATTGCTGATTCTTGTTCCAGCGATGGGAGTGTTTGCAGTCTTGTGGAAGGCAATCGGCCTGTCTGAGGGGTTGTCGATCCTCGGGATGCTGATCGTGCTGGGACTCGGGTTCGTCACCCTGGTGAATGTGATGTCTTGTAGCCAGACGCAGTTCTTTCTCAAGGTGGCTCGCGGCGAACCGACCACGATTTTCAACGCATTTCATATTGGCTGGGGACCAGGTTCCGTGACGATGTTGCCGACGATTTTCGGTGTCATCAGTGCGACGGGCTTGATGCTTTGTGTATTCCCCGGTGTGTTTGTCTATCTGCGATTCTGGCCTTACATCTGGGTCTGGGCCGATCGCCAGACAGGGGGGCGTGACAGCCATGCCTTTGCCCTCGCGAATGACCTTTCCAGTAAGAATCTGGGAGCCTCTGTCGCCATTGGTGCCGCTGTCGTTGGCGAGCTGGTCTTTGGTCTGACGCTATTTGGGCCATCCTTTGTCGGCTTGCTGAAAGCAGTGGCCTATCTGAACATGAGTGGGCAGGAAGTCACGGGCATTCGCAATTCGCAGCGCGATTACGACTTCAGCGATGAGGGAGTCGAACCCGCATGAAACGCATCGTGATCGTCGCTGCGAGGCGAACACCTTTCGGACGCCTGGGTGGCCCACTCGCTCGAATCACTCCGCTGGAGATGGCCACGACGGCTGCCCGTGCGGCATTGGAGTCGCTCACTCCTGATCATGTCGACTTGGTCGTCCTGGGCCAGGTCTTCAGCGCCGGTCACGGCATGAACCTGGCCCGTCAGGTCGCTGTGCAAGTGGGCGTTCCAATCTCGGCCCCGGCCTACACCGTCAACATGATGTGTGGGTCCGGTATGCATGCAGCTGCTCTGGTTGCCCAGGCGATTCGCGCGGGAGATGCACGGGTCGCGCTGGTCGGCGGAGTCGAGTCGATGTCTCTGGCCCCTTTCGCTCTTCCGCGTCCCGGCAAAGGCGAATCACTGAACCTCGCGGGAGCGATCGACACCCTTCAGAATGACGGGTTGCTCGATAGTTTCAGTCGACAGCACATGGGCGAGACAGCCGAGACCCTCGCCCGCGAGTTCGACCTGTCCCGCCACGACCAGGACGCCTACGCCATTCGTAGTCAGCGTTTGTATACCGCTGCTCAGACGAGTGGACGATTCTACGACGAACTGGTTCCCATTGCCGGAATGACTCAGGACGAACCACCTCGCCCGGATGTCTCGCTCCCGATCTTGGGGGCTCTGCGTCCAGCCTTCGATCCGAGCGGGACGGTGACAGCTGCGAACTCTTCGGGGCTGACGAACGGGGCGGCGATGCTAGTTCTTTCCGAGGAGCAGTATGCCCGCGAGCAGGGTTGGCCGATCCTCGCCGAATGGCAGGATTGCGTGACCGTCGGCTGCGATCCTCAGCGCATGGGTCTCGGGCCGGTAGTCGCAATTCGCGAGCTGTTTCGTCGACAAGATTTGAACTGGAACGAGATCGACACACTGGAGATTAACGAAGCGTTCGCCGCTCAAGCTCTGGCCTGCCTACGGGAGCTGAAGCTATCGCTCAAGTTGTCCGATGTACCCAACCGGCATGTCATGTCCGGTGACTCTGCGATCCAGTTCAACTCTGATGGAGGAGCAATTGCCATCGGACACCCACTCGCTGCCAGTGGGGCCCGTCTGCTGGTGCATCTCGCCTGGAAGATCGCGCGCGGCGAATCTCTCCGCGCGATTGCCGCTCTCTGTATCGGCGGCGGCATGGGGATCGCGACCGCTCTGTCTGCCGGAGATCGTTGATGAGATCAGTGGTTGCCATCCACTCCCACCCGCAGCATCAGCAAGGGCCGCGTGCCAAGACCCATTGCTGGCGATGCGAGTCTGTCGTCTTTGGTGCGGGAAGATTGACCGTTCGCCTCACAGCTTGCCCCCTTCGTTGCCTTCGTTTACTTCTGTTCAATCATCCTCTTTGAGAGTGGAGACAGAATTGGAACTTCAACAGAAGCAAACGAAGGCAACGAAGGAAGACATGGAAAAGAGAAGGGGTGTCGGGCAAACGCCTGGGCCACGAAACGTGGGGCAGCGCCGCCATCCACACACCTCTGCCGGACACTGCGGGCTGAATCGAATGGTTAACCGGTGACTCACCAATTAGGATAGTTTAATTCAATGGACCATTGTCTCTGGGGATCGGGCTCATGAAACTGTTTCGAGATGTGACGTTGGCACTACTGATGATTTCGAGTGCCACAGTCTTGGCGGATGGTCCTGCGGATAATCAATGGGCGACGGTTCGAGCGGTTCCGCCGCCGGGAGTGATGATCGACCCGGCGGAACGGTCGGCGCTCGACGACACTCTCAAGACGCTCACAAGTAAGATCTCGGAGTTGCGAGCGTCAAAGAGTGCGGTCGTGCAGGAGTATCTGCCCGATGTGGAAATCTTCGCTCGGGCGGTGAAGATCGCCTTGGAGGAGGACGGCTTCTTTGATCCGTCGGATGCGAAGCGGGCGAAGGAGGTCCTGGCCGAGGGACTCAAGCGAGCCGAGGCATTGGCGAAAGAGCAGAGTCCGTGGCGGATGGCCACTGGGACTGTCGTGCGGGGCTTCCGTTCGAAGCTCGACGGCAGCGTTCAGCCGTATGGAATTGTTTATCAACAGGAGCTAGATCCCCCGCCGCTCCCCGGAATGCGGGCCGATATCTGGTGTCGAGGTCGCAGCGAGAAGGGGCTCGAACTTCAGTTCATTGCCCAGCGGATGTCGAGTGCTTCTCCGGAGCCCGCCAACGATGTGATGATGATTCACCCGTTCGGGCGTTACTGCAACGCCAATAAACTCGCTGGTGAGGTCGACACGCTCGAAGTCCTGGACCACGCCCTCTCGCAGTACCCGATCGACCCGCAGCGAGTCGCGATCCGTGGCTTCTCGATGGGCGGAGCCGCTGCGTGGCATCTCGCGGTGCATTACCCGGACAAGTGGTTCGCCGCGAATCCGGGAGCCGGGTTCTCGGAGACGCCGGACTTCTTAAAGGTGTTCCAGAAGGAGGAACTGAAGCCGTACCCGTTCGAGCAAACTCTGTGGCAGATGCACGACTGCCCGGTCTGGGCGCGGAACCTGCGGATGCTGCCGACGATCGCCTACAGCGGAGAGATCGACAGCCAGAAGCAGGCGGCGGACATCATGGCAGCGGCGTGCTGGGGCCTACCCGAGAGTGAGCGGTTTGAACTGACGCATATCATTGCCCCGAAGACGGCGCACAGTATTACTCCGGCGGCAAGGGCCGAGATCGAGAAGCGGCTGGCGACGCTCGATAAAATACGCGAACAAGATGACTGGAACGTCATCAGCTATCAGGATATCACAAGTAAATACACCTTTACGACAACAACGCTCAAGTACAACTCAACCCGCTTCGTAGTAATAAATGGTCTTCAGGAGCATTGGAAGCAGGCGATCGTTCGGATCTCATTTGACAGTGGGATCTCGATTCAAACCGAAAACGTTTCCAATCTCTCTTTGGAGTTATCAGCCGAACAGGCTCAGACCTTCAATTTAGGGGACGGGAAAACCAGTGTCTCGTTCGAGATTCCAGAGAAGGATTTTCACCCTGACTCAAAATTCGAAATACCGTTGCGATCCGATCGTTCTTGGGGAGCCCGGTTCCGTCTCGTGAATGGTAAATGGCAGCACGTCTCTCCGATCGAACCACCCTCGAAAGACCTCGTCAAGAAGCACAACCTCCAAGGCCCGATCGATGACGCTCTCATGGGGCCGTTCCTCTTCGTGAAACCTTCTGCCACTGGTCGTCACCCCGAGGTCGACAAGTGGGTCGATGCCGAGTTCAACCGCGCGGTCCGCGAGTGGCACCGCCAGATGCGCGGCGATGCTCGTGTGAAGACCTCCGAGGAACTCAAGCCCGAAGACATCGAGAACTATCACATGATCCTGTGGGGCGATCCGCAGAGCAACCCGACGATCGCTAAGGTCACGGACAAGTTGCCAATTCAGTGGGGAGCCGACCAAATCAGCGTCGGCGAGCAGAAGTTCGACGCCAAGAGCCACGCTCCAGTCCTGATCTACCCGAACCCGCTGAATCCCGAGAAGTACGTCGTCCTCAACAGCTCGTTCACCTACCGCGAGTACGACTACCTCAACAACGCCCGCCAAGTGCCCAAACTCCCCGACTGGGCCATCATCGACCTCTCCACTCCCCCCGACGCCCGCTGGCCCGGCAAAATCGCAGCTGCCGATTTCTTCGGGGAGAAGTGGGAACTCAAGCCCAAGCGATAGCCGTTTTTCGACTCGACATGGCGTTGACGGGAGATGCTGATGTGGAAGTGGTTACTTCTCACCCTGGTGTCGATATCTCAGTTGGTGGCCATAGGAGTCATGTTTGTGCTTCCGACTTTCATCGTTGGATATTACCGCGTTGAGTGGGACCACTGGCGTGACACGGCCAATCAATTCCTTGTCTATACTCCCACAATTCAAGCGGCAGTTTCGATGGCAATGATTTCCAAAGCTCGACAGCAAGGTCAGCGAATCCCGTGGATCGCCTATGGGAGTTGCATTCAGGCATGTGTGTTGACCGCGATTCTGTGGGGGATGGTACTTTACACAGTGGTGTTCTTCTGGTGAGTAGCTCGGTCGCACTGGTTGACTCACTTTGGAGCCTACCGGTGTGCCTTGGCAAAATAGGTTCGCCGTGATAATCCTCTCGATTCGAACACCTCTTTCGGTTGTGCTACACCGCTCGCCCAAAGTGGTGTGCGGAGCCACCATGCGATGTGGATTGCTGGTATCCCTCCGTGACAGGGCTTCCAAGGTGTATCTTTCCTGTGAGAACTTCCAGTATTGTCCCGCTAGGGACACCCGAGAATAGCCCACCGTTTCAACGGTGGGAAAGCGATTCAGCCAAACCTCTGAGTCCCGCAAGGGACGGCAGAATCCTGCATAATCGGTGGAGTGAGGTCACCATGCGAGTTTCTGTCGCCCCTGCCGGGGCTGTGGCTGCAAGAGATTCGTGGGTCCCACCGCTGAAGCGGTGGGCTATTGCCGGGTGTCCCTGCCGGGACAAAGAGTGGCAACGGCTCCAGCTCGTTGGGGAGATGCGTGTATCTTTCCTGTGCATTCCAGCTTGGAAGCCCTGTGCCTTCAGGATGCATCAAGGGGCGAGAAAATCTCCCAACCAGTGGTGTTGCTACGCTCAACCACCGTCTCTTGTCTGTCATCGCTCCGGGCTGGAAGTCTTGGCCAACATGGGATTCGCATTCACATGGCAGCACATAGCCTCGATAGGTCGCCGCTTCGTATTGTGCATCATCATGACATTCGTATTAACAGAGAGCCTGCTCGGATGTCCCCAACTCCCCCCGATGTTATCGCCCACACAAAAACGCGACGAGGTCCGCTCGCTCGATGACTGGCGCGAGGTCATGAAGTCCCTCGACCTGAAGTCCCCCGAAGCGGCAGCCGCTGTGCCGGGATTGATCGAGATCGTCGAGGACGAAACCGTGCCTTGGTTCACCCGTCGCCAGGCGGCACTGACGCTGGGGCGGATTGGGGCACCCGCAGCGAAGGCCGTCCCGCTGTTGGAGCGGTATGCGACCGCCCCTATTGGCGACGGCGAGTCCTCGACACCGCTCTGGGCTGTCAAAGCTCTGGCTCTGTTCGGAAAGGTGGCTGCTCCCGCCACACCGACGCTGGCCCGACTGGTGAGTGATCCCACTGCGGATCTGGCGGTTCGGATGATGTCGATTGAAGCCCTCTGCCGGATTGGGACCGCTCATCCACTGGCTCTGCCCACCGTTGTGAATGAATTGCAATCACATCAGCCGTGCATCGAGCCTGGCTCTTTTCGGTCGGGCGAGGAACTCGATCTGGTGGCCGCCTGCATTGAGAGCCTCGAACTCTTCCGGGGGGACGCCGAAAGCAGTGTGCCCGTCCTGCTGCGTTACAGCGAGGACCGCGAGGACCGTATCCGCCGGGCGGTGGCTGTCACACTGGGTGCGATTGGCCCGCGCGCAATCGATGCAGCCTCTCGACTGGCCACGATGACGATTTCCGATCGGTCGCACGATGTCCGCGATGTAGCCGCCGTGGCGCTCGGCCAGATCGGAGGAACCGAGTGGCTCGCGAAAATCTTGCGTCACCCTGATGAAGAGATTCGAGAGCGAGCGGCGACGGGATTAGGATACAGCCCGCCGCGTGATCTCGCCGCGAGCGAGGCTCTCGGACTGGCCCGCATGGATGCCTCCGCCCGCGTCCGCATCGCTGCCATCGAGGCGACCGAGCGTCTGCGCACAGATCCCCAACTGACCGCCCCCGCAGCTGCACGCGAGATCACCGCGATGGATCGGCATGTCCGTCTGCGCGCGATCCGGTTCCTGACAAAACTCGGGCACAAAGCAGCGCCCGCGATCCCGGTACTCGAACACATGCGGCAGCATCCCGAGGCTCAAGTCCGCCAGTCGGCTCAGAGACTACTCGAAGCAATCCACTGAGAGTTGATGTCGTCGAAGTCGGGGCCGCAACGTCATGCGCAAACGGCATGACATCTTGGCACTCCTCGCTGAAGCTTTTTCAGGAGGTCGATGGCAGTCCCCGCTCGAAGCTCAATTCCACGACTTCTACTGTATCGGATGAACCGAGTAAGTCGAAAATACGGTCCCTGTGCAGAAGGGGATATCGGTCGCTTTTTTGTCAGGTTGACTAAACACGAAGCCAATCCATCCGGGACCACCTCGAAGAAAAACGCGTGGGTCACCAAGAAACCGCATCCCGTGTTCGTCCTCGAACTGTATGGATTCTCCGCCGGGGATGGTGACGATCCGCTCCTCCGCTGCGAAATCTGGTATCACTGCTGAGGCGGTGTGGTAGCCTGAGTAGAACCCGAGCACACGTGTCGGAGGAAATGACACATTGATCGGCGATTCGGTCGAATTCGTGAACGTGTAGCGAGCGGTCCCGGACATTCGAGTCAAGACTCGCTCTTCGGTCGTCACAACTGGGCGAAAATCGATCGTAATCGCGACCGGTGCAGACGCCTCCAGTATCGGCATGAAAACACTGGGGAACGTGGAGGGGGCTGGCTTAATGATCCAGCCGACAACCACGCCCAGAGAGAGCATCGCGGTCACCGCTGCGACACGTTTAAATCTCGATCTTTGAACCGGTGTGGCCTCTTCCATCGATCATACTCCTCTCTTCAGAATACCAATCGGTGGCTCCAATTGCCTACTGGTTCCCAAGCTCTCCTTGGGAGCCAGAATCGAATGTCTCCTGACCCTGCCACTCACGTCTCCTAGCGAGCGAGCCGCGATAGAGCCTTCTGTTCAAACACAACTTGAGACGTTGTTTCGAACCAACTCCTTACTTGCCGTTCTCTTTCAGGCACGCGGTGCCCATAACGCGGAACATACGATTCGCGAGCTCGACGAGGGTTGCCACATCGATCTCTTCAGCGCGGGCATTCTCGCCCAAGCCCATTCCTTCGAGAAGTTCGACGATTTGGGGCCTCTCGATGTCTCCCTTATAAACTGTCGCGATGGCGGCCCGCAGATGTTTACGACGCAGGGTAAACACACGACGCAGGAAGTCGTGGAAGAATTCTCGGTGCTCGATCTTGGCAGCCAGTTCGGGGTCGGGTGTGACCAGCACGATGGCCGAATCGACCTGGGGGCGCGGCCAGAACACCTGCGGCCCGAGCTTCTTCAGAATCTGAATCTGGCATTGCGACTGCAACCAAATGGCCATCGCCCCGTACTCGCCCGTTCGCGGGGCAGCCAGCATTCGCTCGCCCATTTCAAACTGGACCGTGACAACCATCCGCTCCCACGGCAGGTCTGTCGCGATCAGGTTGCCGATGATCGGAGCTGCGACATGGTAGGGCAGATTTGCGGTCAGCTTCAGCCGCCGGTCTGGCTCGCGGGCCAATTCACGGCGAACCGTATCAAGCACTTCTGGATGCAGCTGATTTTTATTCTTGAGGGCATCAGTGTGCAGCAGCGTGACGTTGTCCAGCCCCGAGGTCGCTGCCATCGCGAGCATGTGAACGTTCTTGTCGACCTCGACCGTAACGACATGCCCCGCCCGGGCGGCCAGAAACGTGGTCATTCCGCCGGTGCCTGTCCCGATCTCCAGAGCGACATCGCGCGAGTCCAGCTCCGCATGGCGGACGACGAACTCAATCAGATTGAGGTCGATCAGAAAGTTCTGGCCCAAATCCGAACGCGGGTGAAACCCATTGGCATCGAACAACCGCATCAGGTGAGTGCGTGTCTGGCGTTCCGAAGCATCCACCGGCGAACTCTCAATCGATGCCATGTTCGCCAGAACGTGGAGGGCACAAAGGGTGTGAACAGGACCAATAGAGACGCAGGTCTCTCGGATGTCTCTCTGACGCTCTGGCGAGCGCGGCTGAGAGGACATCAGGCTCCCCCCTGAACAAAAAAACGCCCGAGGGGCGTTCTCATTCCAGACAAGGTACTTCTTATCCAGCACAGAGAATTCTCTCGCGGCTGGGTGCTCATCCATGGCACAGGTCAGAAAAAAGATTACCGGCCCGCAGTGGGCTGCACAAGGCATGTCGTTGATGCCTGGAGGGTGAATTCCCATCGTTCATGCAAAGACAGCCTGGATCGGCAACCCGCCATACAGGGCGTGCGGTCGACCGGTGCGGTCGGGGAGAGCCTCCTCGGGGCCAATTCCGAGTGCAAACATCAGTGTGGCGCTGAAGTCGCGAGGGTTGACCGGGGAATCCGAAGGGTAGGCACCGGTTGAGTCACTGGCACCATAAATCTGACCGCCGCGAACTCCGCCACCCATCAGAAGTCCGCTATAGCAGAACGGGTGATGCTCGCGGCCTGCGCTCTTGTTGATGTTCGGCTTGCGACCGAATTCGCCGACCCAGGCAATGATCGTGTCATCCAGTAAACCTCGCTCGGTCAAATCTGTGAGCAAAGCCGACAGTGCCTTGTCCGCTTGGGGGATCAGCGTGTCTTTCAGTCGAGGGAAGTTGTTGCCGTGCGTGTCCCAGAAGTTCTGACCATCGTTGTGCCAGTTGACCGAGACGACGGGGACATCTCGCTCGATCAAACGCCGGGCCAGCAGAACTGCCTGGCCATGCATGGTGCGTCCGTAGCGATCCCGCGTGGCATCGGTTTCTGCGGACAAATCGAACGCCGCCCTGACCTCGCGGGATGACAGTAGCCCGATGGCCTTGGACTGATCGAAATCCAACCTCGAAGCCGCAGCCCCCTCCAGCCCCTGCTGTTGCCGGGAGATTTCTCGCAGGAGAGATTCGCGGTGCTCCAGCCGAGTGAGCGGTATGCCGTCGCTGAGCGTCAGCGCTGGGATTCTCCAAGCGGGGTGAGCCAAGTCTCCATCGACGAGGAATGAATCGTACGAGCGCCCGAGCCAGCCGCCATGTTGCCCCGGAGCCTTGCCACCCGGAGCGCCCGGATGCGAGACAATCCACGGGAGCGTAACGAACGGCGGCAATCCCTGCGGAGCCGACTTCAGTCGAGCCAGCACCGCCCCGATATGCGGAGTGTCTCGGTCACTGGGCGGGACATCGTCGCTCTTGTTCACGGGCGGCAAGTGCCCAGTCAGGATCGTGTGCGCACTCGATAAGTGGGCCGGGTCGTCGTGAGTCAACGACCGAATGATCGCCACGCGGTCCATCAGTGGGGCGAGATGCTGGAAATGCTCGCAAATCTGGATGCCGGAAGCGGAGGTCGCGATCGGGCGGAATTCCCCGCGGATCTCAGCGGGGGCATTTGGCTTCATATCAAACGTGTCGATGTGGCTCGGTCCGCCCCACATGAACATGAAGATCAAACGTTTCGCCCGGCCGAACCCCTTCGAGTCGCGCCCAGCTATGCCGGGACTAGTGGGCTGGGCAAATGCCTGCCCCGTGAAGCGAGACATCCCGAACAGCCCGACACCACCCGCCTGCAGGAGGACTCGCCGAGAGAGCTGAAGCGGCGAAACAGGGCCGGGAAAAGGAGTGGGCAGAATCATGTCTCTAACATATCGGAGGGTCTGGATGCGAGTCAAGTGCGATGGGATTCCTCCGGCTGGTCGCCGAACCGAATCGGCCAGCCTTTGCTGGTTTGGCGTGCTGGTCATCGAAGTCCAAACTTCCCTGGCAATCAGAGCGACCTGCGCGCGATCCATCAATTGACGCTGGAGTGAGATTTACACTGGACTTGCGCGTCGATATTGTGAAGGATTGGTCACGTCTCCGGTTTTCTCGTGGGTTTTTTCTATGTCCTCTCCCATGGCGATCTCTTGTCCCCACTGCGGTGCGGGTTTGAAGCTGAAGAACAACAGCTTTGTGGGAAGAAAAGTCCCTTGTCCGAAGTGCAAGCATCCGTTCCTGGTCGAAGAGCCACCCGAGGATGAATTCCTCTCGGGTGAGGATGACTTCGGTTCGATGGACGAGCCGGAAGATGAGCCCGAGGAGCCTCGCTCCAAGAGCAAAGCCAAAGGAGGCAAGGGCAAGAAAAAATCCAAGAGCGGCGGCGGCGCCTCGATCGCCCTCATCGGCGGCGGTGCTGTCCTGGGGCTCGGGCTGCTCGGCGGCATCATCTACGGAGCAATGGCCCTGTTCAGCGGCATGGGGGGATCGAACAGCTGGGTGAAGTGGTTGCCCGATGACACTGATGTAGCGATTCAAGTGCGTGTGGCGGACTCGATGAACGCCCCGTTCTTCAAGCCAATTATGGACAACCCGACTCTGTCAAAGTTGATGAATCAACCGGCGATGGGTGCAGCCGGCGGGTCTGATCCCGCGACTGCGTTCTTTCAGGGTCTGAGTATCCAGGCGAAAGACGTGGAGACACTGACCGTAGGAGTCGTCAACGGGATAGGGAGCGGTGTCAATACTGGGTTTTCAGGAACACAAACGCCCAGTCAGTTTGTTGCAGTCGTTCGCTTGAAGACTCCGGTGGAAGAGGCCAAGCTGGCTCAGGCCCCGTCGACTGTTCTCGCGAAAGAAGATTACAACGGGAAGTCCGTTTACGCGGTTGTCAGCTCCGCGAATCCCAAAGTTCTGGTTTATTCCGTGGACGCGACAACTTATCTAGTGGGCAGTGATGCCGAACTCAAGGCGGCCATCGACAGCCAAGGTGCGGCCCCGGCTGGCAAGCGATATTCATTCGTCAATACAAATTCGAGTTTCGTCTTTGCGTCAGCTCCCAAAGACATTAGTAAGCTCAAGTCTCTGGGGGTCTCTTCTTTCCGGGTTTCGTCTTCTGGGACACAGCAAGAGAGTAGTAATATTCAGGGAATTCACGGTGTCAGCTACGGTGTGATTCTGGGGGCGGACGCTCAAGTCGAGTTTCGATCGAGTGTTGATTCCTCGGGGGCCCAGTTGACCGCGGATCAAGGCAAGAAGGACATTGACAAGGCCAGGTCCGATCTTCAGGCTCAAATCGCCCAGCTCGACGCGGCCCCCTTTAACCCCTTGATGCCCAAAGAATCGGTGAAGAAGTTGATGGGGCATCTCGAAAAAATGCTCGGAAGTGCCCAATCCACAGCCAGCGGGTCCACAACGAACCTGACGATGACCCTTTCCGGTCAAATCGTATCGGATGGTCTCCAGATGGCAGCTCCTTACATGCCGATGCTGGAAGCGATGGTGGCTCAACAGCAGAAGGCGGCGGCAGCCAGTGCCCAGAGTCCGATGATGAGTTCACCGATGGGAATGCCCGGTGCCCCTGGGTTCGGAAGTTCCCCGATGGATGTCACTGCGTATCCCGGAGCTGTCATCGACGCAGGTGAGAAATCCAAGTCCAAGATCGCTGACATGGGTGACAAGCACAACGCTGAATTGGAGGCCCAGATGCAGGAAGGGGGAGCGATGGCCGCACATGCTGCTCCCGCATCCGCTGCGGGGGGAGATGGTCAGGATCAAGCCGCCATGCAGGAGCAAATGAGGAAGCAAATGCAGGGAGCCGGTGCTCCTGGTGCTGCACCAGAAGGAGGGGGCCTGGGTGGTGATCAGGCTCAAATGATGTCCCAGCAAGATGAAATGCGAAACAGAATGCAAGGTGCCAGCGCACCCGGTGGAGCTCCGGATGATGGGGATCAGGCTCAGCGGATGTCCCAGCAAGAGGAAATGCGGAAACGGATGCAGGGTGGTGGCGCGGCACCTGCCGGGAATCCCAACAACCAAGCCGCCATGCAGGAGCAGATGCGGCAAGGAATGCAGGGAGGGGCAGGGCAGGCCCCAGCTGCTGAAGGCGAAAAAACTGACAAGCCCGCATCCAAGAGCCGGTCACGCCGCAAGACTGGGAAGTAGTTGGGATTCCCTCGGGCGTCAGTGGCTTCGCTGGCGTCCGACTTCGTAGAACAGAATTCCGGCGGCCACTGCGGCGTTGAGTGAGCCGACCTGGCCTGCTTGAGGAATGGCGATCGTTTGATCGCACAGCTTCAACAACTCGGGAGAGAGGCCACGACCCTCGTTTCCGATCACGAGGCACGTCGGCAGACAAAAATCGACCTCTCGCGGCGACAGAGTGGCTTTCTCCGAGGCTCCACACAGCTGGATTCCGCGTGACTGGAGCAAGCGGGCGATCTCGATGACCGATTGACTCTGAGCGAGTGGCAGGTGCAGGACCGCTCCCGCCGAACTGCGGACAACTTGAGCAGACACCCCGCACTGCTGATCACCACCCACAAAGGCTGCGCTCGCTCCCAGCACCTCTGCCGAACGGAGGATCGCTCCAAAGTTAAACGGGTCTTGAATCCCGTCGAGCAACGTCGTCCAGCCAGTCTTCGGGAGTTCCTTGAGGACCTCATCAACCGAGTGGTACGGGAACTCTGGCATCCGGGCGATCAGCCCCTGATGGTCGCTCGCCCGGCAGCGATCCTCAAGCTCATCATCACTCCATGACTCAATCGGACAGCTGTGTTGCTGAGCCCAAGCGCGAGCCTCGCGAACCACGGAAATCGGCAGGTCACGACCGAGCCCGATTTCCAGTGGATGCCACCGGTCCGCTCGCAGCAGTTCGATGACTGAGTGCCGACCCCAGAGCCAGCATTTCTGATGGTTTCCCATCAGAGATGTTTTTCGGTTTCGCTTGCTGCCGCCGACCATGTCACATCAACGATTCGAGAAAAAGCGATTCGAAAAAAAGGCGAGCATCCGGCGTCAGCCGGATGGTCACTCTCACGTCAGTCCGCTCATCAAGTCCTATCGCCCCAGCTCAACCGAACGCGCAGTGGCTGCCACGACCGCATTCATCAGGGTGGCCCGCAGTCCGCCCTTTTCCAGTTCGTGGATCCCCGCGATCGTGGTTCCTCCGGGACTGGTCACGGCGTCTTTCAGCACTCCGGGATGATCCCCGGTTTCCAGCACCATCTTGGCCGCTCCCAGCAGTGTCTGGGCGGCCAGTAGTGTGGCGGTCGCCCGTGGCAGGCCGACGCGCACGCCCGCATCGCTGAGCGCCTCGATGATCTGAAACGCATACGCGGGCCCACTGCCCGAGAGCCCTGTCACCGCATCCAGCAGTGTTTCGGATGTCTCCACAGCAACCCCGACCGATGCGAACAGTTGCTGCGCGAGGGCGGCATCCTCGCGCGATGCCTGGCCGCCGATACTAAACGCGGACGCTCCTTCCTGGACGAGGGCGGGGGTGTTGGGCATGACGCGCACGATTCGGGCATCCTCTCTCCCGAGCCACTTCTGCATGCGCGCGATCGTGACCCCCGCTGCAATTGAGACGACGACATGCTGGGCAGTAAGCACCGTTCCCAACTCGCGAAGCATTCCCTCCATCTGCTGAGGCTTCACAGCCAGAATGATCACTCGGCTGGCCTTGGCGACCTCCAGGTTACTCGAGGTCGTGCGGGCTTGGGTCAGAGTCTCAAACGCCGCGCGGGCCCCCTCGTGGACATCACTGGCCAGTAGTTTCCCGGTCTCGGTCAGACCACTCTTCAGAAATCCAATCGCCAGCGCTGTGGCCATCTTGCCTGCGCCGATGAAGCCGATCGAATGGGTCGAGGACATGCTCTTGTCTCACGGGAGGGGGGCAGGTGACAGTGTGGCGGCTGGGTCGGGTTCGGGCTGAGCCTCGCTCATGCGGAACCCGGACCGACTCAACCACAGCAAGCCGCACAAGGTGACCGGAATATACTGGATCATATGGTAATAGATCGACGCCGCGAGCACGGCTGGGCTGTTGACCCCAAACAGCTGCAGAGTGTTGGTGAAGCACAATTGAATGACGCCGAAAAATCCCGGCGAAGCGGGAACCGCCACCCCCAGTGCGACAACTCCCAGCAATACCATCGCAGCCGGAACTGGAACATGGACCCCAAAACTGCGTAGAGCCAACAACATCATCGCCCCATTCAAGGCCCATTGCAGTAGCGAGACCGCCACAATGGCCAGCAGCGTCGCGGGCGACTTCAAGCTCGCAAGTCCCGTCGCGGCGGTCTCCAGGAGCTGTCCGATTTTCTCTCGCAGTCCCTGGGGGACTCGTACGAGAGCCAGGGCCCAGGTGATGAATTGGACAAAGGCCCTCGTCCAAATCAGGAAGACAATTGCCCCGACCACACCGATCAGCGCCAAAGCCCCGAGGACAAGTGCAGACCGTCTCAACGTGTCCGGCATTCCCGGGAGACTCATCAGGCCAATACTCAGGAAGAGCAGGATCGACAACATATCGAAGATTCGTTCGAGAGCGACCGTGACCAGCACCGATGCCACCGGCTGCGAAGTCCGGCGTGCAAAGACCATCACCCGCAGGAGTTCACCCGCGCGTGCCGGAAGGACATTGTTCACAGCGAATCCGGCAAGCATGGGGCCAAAGCAATCTCGCCATGTGTGAAAATCCCCCAGCGGGCTGAGCAACAGTTTCCAGCGGAACGCCTTCAGACCGTAGAAGGCGACCAGCATGGCCAGCAAGACGGGCAGATACAAATAATCAGCCGTGCGGAATGCCTCGAAGAACTGCTGCCGGGCCAACGGATTGGAGACCAGATCCCGTGCCGCCCACCAAAGGCAGACCAACGAGACGCTCAGTCCCAAGGCGAGTTGAAAGCCACGTGACTTCCACCAGCTGCGGGGAGGAGGTGGGGCGGCATTCGTGGAAGCGGCTTGTCTGTTTTGAAGGTGTGTGTTCACAAGCGGCCGCAAGGGAAAGGAAGAGCTGCCCGGAAGGTGGAACTCCCCTCCGAGGCGGGTATGCTAGTGGAAACCACTCGCATCATGAAACAGGGGCTTCCCGCATGCACTGGCTCCTCGCACAGGCCGAACGCGTTCCCGACCTGACTCTGGACGAAATCCGGGAGATGGTCGAGCGAGACGCCCAGGAATTGGAGCAATCGGGCGTCCCGTGGTGGCTCGTCTGGTGGGGGAGTCTTTCCTTGCTGTTCTGGATGCTCTTCTGCTTGTTCACACTCTGGATGATCGTTTACTGCATTCGGAACGATTCTGAGCGCAGTACATGGCTCTGGATTCTGCTGGTCTTTCCCGGTATGGGGCCAGTGATCTACTTCTTTGCCCGCTGGTTGCCCAGCAGTTCCATGGAGATGCCCGCGTTCCTGCGGAGATGGACAGAAGGGCCCAAGATTCGCCGGCTGGAAGTGGCCGCTCAGCAGATCGGCAATCCTTATCAGTTCGCCTTGTGGGGCGATGCACTTCGCGATGTGAAGCAGTGGGCTGACGCACGTGTGGCCTACCTCAAGGCCCTGGCCAAGGAGCCGAGCAATCTCCCTGCCCTCTGGGGAGCTGCGATTGCCGAGTCGCAGCTCGGCAATGCCCCAGCAGCGCGGCCGCACCTCGAAGCCATCCTGGCCATCGACCCGGCTTACAAGTTCGGCGATGTCTCGTTGCTGTACGGGAAGACGTTGCATGCCCTTCATGACCGTGAAGCAGAACTGGCCCATTGGCGGACGCACCTCAAACGCTGGCGGCAGCCCGAGGGGCTGTATCTTATGGCGGAACTTCTCATCGAGCGAGGAGAGTTCCCCGAAGCCCGCCAGTACCTGGAGACCATGATCGCCGACATCGAGATCACTCCCCGCGCGATGGCCAAGAAGGTCTTCTTCTGGAAAGGGCGAGCGAAGAGACTGTTAAAGACTCGCGATTTGCAAAATCCGAAATGAATGAACTGGAGAGCGTCCGACGTGAGACGGATGGTGCTTCCGGGAATCATCGCAGAACTTCGTAGCGGGGAGCCCGCACTCTGACGAGTGCAACTCCGGGAGATTCTTTTCGCCCAACTGCCTCAGCTCAACGCGATCTCAACCTCGCACAGTGCGCCTCGGCAGGTTTGGGCGTGACGCTCTTGCACACTGTGCGGCAGGTGACCAATTTCCCACCTCTGTTCGAGAGACTCGCGAAATCATTGAACCATGCGTTTCGATCTGGACGATCTGGCGAGTGAGCAAGGCTTGAATGCCTGAGCGAAATCGTCGGGAGAGTGTGATGCCACGAAAAACCTGGTTCGGAGTCGGAATGCTGGCCACTGTGAGTATGGCGCTACTCGCAGCTGATACCAAGCCGCCAGAACAGCCCCCGGCGGTCCATAACACCCTGATGCGGGCCAAGCTGGCGAGCACTCAATCCGTTGTCGAAGGTCTGGTCGAAAAGGACTTTCGGATGATCAACGCCGCAGCTGTCGAGCTTCTAAAAACCTGCGACAGTGATGACTGGGAATCGAATACGGATTCGCTGTATGCCGACTACCGCGAGCAGCTGCGTCGCCAGTCTAGAAAGCTGATTGACCAAGCTGGGATGCGCAATCTGGAGGGATCCACCTACGCTTACCTGGGCGTTTTATCGACTTGCGTGGATTGCCATTCTCACTGCCGCGATGTGCTCATGATTGCCACTGATAAGCCTCGGCTCCGTGTGGTTCCGATTCCGACGACAGCCGTGGACAGCCATGGGGCCGTGAGTCGATAGCGCTGAAGTTCATCGGGTGAATGCTGAGCGGGATTTTACGATCAGATGGTGTGTGTCGTGCGAGACTCGATTCACCATGATTGAAGATCAGCACTCTTCCCCTTGGCGACCTTCGCGAGCTTTGTGTTCATTTGTTGGTGACTCCGTTCGATCGAGCCAGGACATGAAACACGGCGTGACGTCGCTCTGACCTCAAAATGGCAAACGCACCGTCTGGAACAATCCGGACGGTGCGTTTGTGTTTCTTGGCGAGGCGTGTGGACTGTTAGAACTCGCCGACAACTTTACCATCGTTTCGTGAGACTAGATTTCGCCATGTGACGAGGTCGATGTTCTCACTGATCGTGCGGACAGATCCATCCATCAGCAGACTGTTGACGACTCCGGTGTGGAAGCTGCGAGAGGTCATGGCCGCATAGGTCGAATCGGTGGTGGATGCGCCTTCACGGACATTGACCCAGTCGACGTCGTACGTGGTCCCGGCACTGGTGTGGAGGACTTTGGTGTTCGGGGAAAACACGCCTGTGAATGCAGTTTGATTGGCGCGGGCATCGACCCACTCGTTATGTCCCGAGTTCTTCAGAGTTCCCCCCAGGGGACTGATTGTAGATGCATCAACGGGCACTGGTGGTGACGCCAGAGGCCCGGAGTCACGTAGATAGTATTGATGCGCCTTGACCTCGGAGAAGCCAATTGTGTTGCTGGTCCCATCGGTGCAATCGCGATCCGAAAGCCGACTGTTCGGTCCAAACATACCGTCCCCGCCGCGATTCGTAGCCGGATCCCAAACGAACCACGAACCGTAGTTGGCCGCATAGTTCAATGGGTAGTAGTTGATCGCTCCATCCGGGTACGCCCGGTCATTGACTTCGCTCGGGCACATGAGCAGATTGATCCGCAACGCCGTGACGGTATTGGCATTCGGAGCGACGTTGTAGTTCAATGAAAAATCGATCAGGTTCTGAAGACTCGCCTGCTCGACGAAGGGCAGAATGCGAGCCTGCACGGACCAGCCAGCTCCCGCAGCCACTCCCGCACGATACGTCCCACCGGGCGGCAGCTTGGTATGGGTCTCCATGTAGTTGTGAAGTGCCAACCCAATTTGCTTGAGGTTGTTCTTGCACTGGGCACGCCGGGCGGCTTCGCGGGCCTGTTGCACCGCGGGCAACAGCAGGGCGATCAGCACTGCGATAATCGCGATGACGACCAGCAGTTCGATGAGAGTAAATCCGGTACGGCGGGACATCGGAGCAAGCATGGGAATCTTCCAATCTGGTGCGTGAGCCACGAAAGGCGAACCGCGTGGAGGGCGAATCCGCACTGACGAGCATGGCTGGCAAAACGCGACAGAGGCGTGGCTGGCTAACTCGCTGAGACCGTGTTGACACTGAGTCTCAAGAGCAATACTCTATGCGTCTCAGCCAGCAACAGCAAGCCAGTTTCCACAGTTTTCTTTGTCATAAAGCTAGCTCCGTGACTCAGGTATCACCCGGAAGCGAACCCGATCATCCATCTCAGCAGGGAGATACGCCAATATCTCTGCGGATTATTCGGTCCGAAGATCTGCTCGGCGGGAAGACGGAAATCCTGATTCGACACGGGAGTGAGGTCTACCGGCTGCGAGTCACACGGGCTGGAAAACTGATTCTGACGAAGTAGGCAGGCTGATCGCGAAGTCAAATAGGCCTTCCGCCAAATGCCCGCCAGCTCCCCGACGCTGGAGTCCTCCTCCCGAATGGCATATCGTCCATCCATCGCAGCTGTTTGATCTGTCTCGAGACAGACCAGTCGCGTGCGGCTCTTTGTTTTCGAGTTGCGGACACTCACTGCGGTGCTGGTGATTTGGATGACATTCCTATTTCGAGCGTTGTCGGTTCTGGTGGTGCTGGCCCTGTTCGTGAGCACAGGTGCTCTGCGAGCAGATGACCCACAAATTTATACGCAGAGCGTTGAGATGGTGCCCTCCTCGGGCGTTACCGAAGTCCCCGCGTCAGACGCTGAAAAGTTTCCCCTGCCGACCGGTGGGGCGCTTCCCCAATGGATTTGGGGGGCTGATTTCCATAAGGTCTATCACGTCAAAAAGACCTTCAGCGGACCGGTGAAGAAAGCCGTCCTGCAACTCACCTGTGACAACGGGTTCATCGCGAAGCTCAATGGCCAGCAAATCGCAGCTGGCACCGAGTGGGCCCAGTCTTCGAAGATCGATATCACCAAGAGTGTCACCGAGGGCGAGAACACTCTGCTGACTGAGATCAAAAACGAGGGGTCGGTCGGCGGCTTTGTCGCCCGCCTGACTCTGTATCGTCCGGACGGCCAAGTCGAACAGATCGTGTCCGACGAGTCGTGGCTGCTCGCTGAGACACCTGACGCTGCGGAATGGGCCAAACCGCAGATCGTCGGCCATCTCGGCGACTCTCCATGGGGCGATGTCTTTTCGGAAGGCCGCGTCGCGTCGGGTCAGTTTAACACACTGCCCGGCTTTCAGGTCGAACGGCTCTTCACCGTGCCGAAAGACGAACTCGGCTCGTGGGTGTGTATCACTTTTGATCACAAGGGCCGTCTCATCGCCAGCGACCAGGACAACAAGGGACTCTGCCGCATCACCCTTCCAGCACCCGGGAGCAGTGACCCCGTCAAGGTCGAGAAGCTCACCGTCGACATTTCGGCAGCGCAAGGCATGCTCTATGCCTTCGACGCCCTGTATGTGACAGTCAACGGCGGCAAAGGCAGTGGGCTGTACCGCTGCAAGGATACCAATGGAGATGACCAGTTCGATCTGGTGGAGAAACTGAAGGAGTTCCGTGGCGGCGGCGAGCATGGTCCGCACGCACTCCAGCTCTCCCCGGATGGCCAGTCGATCTGCGTGATCGCCGGGAATCACACGCTGCCTCCGTTCGATCGGACCGCACTCGCCAGCATGCTGGAGGAGGAGCGAGCCCGATTCAAGAGTCGCCAGCCGATGAACTGGGATGAAGATCACCTGCTCCCCCGGCAGTGGGACGCCAACGGCCACGCGGTCGGCATTCTGGCCCCCGGCGGTTGGATCGCAAAGACTGACCCGGATGGCAAGACCTGGGAGATCATCAGCTCGGGATACCGCAACGCCTATGACATGGCGTTCAATGCCGATGGGGAACTGTTCGCGTATGACGCCGACATGGAGTACGACTTTGGCTCGCCTTGGTATCGCCCGACCCGCGTTTCGCACGCCACCAGTGGCAGCGAGTTCGGCTGGCGCAGTGGCACCAGTAAGTGGCCTGCGAACTACCTCGACAGCTTGCCAGAACTCGTGAACATTGGCCCCGGCTGTCCGGTCGGGGTGGCCTTCGGGTATGGGACGAAATTCCCGACCAAGTACCAGAACGCTCTGTACGTTTGCGACTGGACCTTTGGCACCATGTATGCCATCCACATGCAGCCGCGCGGTGCCAGCTATGTCGCGACGAAGGAAGAGTTTCTGTCACGCACACCGCTGCCTCTGACCGACACCGCAGTCGCTCCCGACGGGACGCTGTGCTTCACCATCGGCGGTCGCGGAACACAGTCGGAACTCTACCGAGTGGTCTACACCGGCACCGACACGACGGAACCCGCGATTGCGAAAAACACAACGACCACTCATCTGCACGACCTGCGCAAGCAGCTGGAAGCGTTCCACTCCAAGCAAGCCGATCCCAAGCCCGCTGTGGACTTGGCATTCCCGAATCTCAATCACCCCGACCGGTTCATCCGCTATGCCGCACGCATTGCCTTGGAGAACCAGCCCGCAGATGCCTGGCGGGACATGGTGCTGGGCTCGACAGCTCCGAATCAGCTGATCAACGGAGTCTCCGGTCTCGCTCGTGTCGGCGGCGATGCAGCGCTGCGACATCGGGTGATTGAGTCACTCGAAAAACTCAACTGGGTCACGTTGACCCACACGCAGCGAGTCGAGTTGGCGCGGGCCTATCAACTGGTCTTCATGCGTCTGGGCGAACCAGAAGAGGCCGACCGCCTGCTGGTCATCAAGAAGCTCGACGAGCGGTTCCCCGCGATCCAGCTGCCTGGGCAACATGACGCGCACTTCGCGTTGCAACTGGATGATCTCAATAAAGAACTGGCGAATCTGCTGGTTTACCTGCGGGCTCCGGGGATCTCGACGAAGATCGCTGCGCTGCTGGCTGCTCCGCCGCAACAGATTGCCCCGAACTTTGGCGAGTTGCTGAGCCGCAACGCGGGTTACGGCGGCACGTTGCTGGCTGTGCAAAAAAACCATCCCGACTCGATGCAGATGCACTACGCGTTTGCTCTGAGGAATCTGAAGACTGGCTGGACGATTGAAGATCGCAAGACGTACTTCAACTGGTTCAACTTGGCACGTACATGGAGCGGAGGAGCCAGCTATCAGGGGTTCCTGCGGAACATGGACCGCGAGGCGTGGGAGAACGCGACCGAGCAGGAGAAGCTCGCCATTGAAGCCTTCGGCGCACGCAAGCCAGTCCTTCCGCCCGAACTCCCCAAGCCCGCTGGTCCGGGACAGGATTGGACGCTCGAATCTGTTCTGGCTGCTGCGGGGCCGGAGTTGAAGGATCGCAACTTCGAGCATGGCAAGCAGATGTTCGCTGCCACCCGCTGCATCCTGTGTCACCGCTACGACGGCGAGGGCGGAGCCACGGGC
>JAYWHX010000089.1:0-49571 GCA_043777375.1 Planctomycetota bacterium
GGGGCCTGGCCGAGTTGCAGTTCGCGATGTTCGAGGCGGTGGTCGAAGCCAAGCTGTGGCAGCCCACTTTCATCACCGACTACCCGGTCGAGGTGAGCCCACTGGCGCGCGCTTCCGACATCAACCCGGCGGTGACGGAGCGCTTCGAGCTGTTCATTACCGGGCGTGAAGTTGCCAATGGGTTCTCGGAGCTGAACGATGCCGAGGACCAGGCCGCGCGCTTTTCCGCGCAAGCCGCGCACAAGGAGGCCGGCGACGAGGAGGCGATGTTCTACGACGCCGATTTCATCCGCGCGCTCGAATACGGCATGCCGCCCGCCGGCGGCTGCGGCATCGGCATCGACCGCCTGATCATGCTGCTGACCAACAGCCGCAGCATCCGCGACGTGATCTTCTTTCCCCTGCTGAAACCAGAAGTTCCGTCGAAGTAGACGTCTGCGTTAATCAGAGACACTCGAAGTCCAGTGATTGTGATCACTGGACTTTTTTCATGAGTCAAGAAAAAAGTGATCCGCAGATTACACGGATTTCACAGATTCAGTGAATCGAGGTTTGACCTGCGAACGGACTTATTCATGAATCACCGACCGAGACTACTGCCGGTCGAGAGAATCTATCGCTCGCGCCAGAGCACGGAATCTCGAATCCCGAGTTCGATTTGTTTCGCGGCGATCTCCTTCCGAAACCGGCGGGCGTCTTCGGGGTAGCCTTTCGTGGGCTTCTGGCCGGGGATGCGTGTCAGCCAGTAGCGGTTGAATTGTTCCATCGCCATCTCGCGCAAGTACTTCGACAGGATCGAAGCCGCAGCTGTCGGCAGGTATTGCTCAGCGCGGACCTGGAAGCGGACTTCGCCGCCTCGGAGCTTGTAGCGGCTGCAGGCGGCGGACTCTTCGAGGCAGGGAATGAAGAGGTCACCAAACGTCTCGCTAAGCAGCGCCCCGTACTGATTACGGCCGCCATGTTTGTCGCAGATGACGAGGGCGGGGACTCCGTCAGCAGGCCAGTTTCGCTCCAGCAAGGCGAGCGTTGTGCGGGACAGCACCACGCCCTTGCTCCCCGCAGCTGTGCATTCGTGATTGAAGCGGGGTGTTTCCACCATGTCGCTGTGGAGTGCAGCGACTCGGACGTTGACGGACGCGCACGCTACCGTCAACTCTGCGGCGAGTCGCTCGATCTCGGACAGTGAGGCAGCCACCGGGAGAGAGATCGGCTCTTCGCGCAGCCACGGCTCGCCCTCCCCTGCGACTAACACTTCACCAGTCAGACGAGTGACCAATTCACGAAACGTGCACGGGATCGGGCCAGTCTGGGCGAGGAGTGCGAGAGCACTCGTTTCGAGCGAAGCCACCCCGCGCGATGCGCTATAAACCTGCTTCGAATCGGCAATGTGCAGCCGGGTTCCTTTGACGTCCGAATCTCGATCGACGATTCCGGTCAATGCAGCGTAGAGATCGAACTCAGCGGCGGGGGCAGGCAGATCCCAGACAGTGGTGCTGATGACGAGCGGGCCCAGGTTGGGGCCGTAACCGGCCTCGTCAGTGCCGATCCAGCGACCGGCGGGATGACTGCGTGACGTTTGTGAGGACATCAAAGACAAATCCGGAATCCCTCGGGCGAGCGTCCGGCGTGAGCCGGATGGTTATTACAAGTGCGATGCACCATCCAGCTCACGCTGGGCGCTTACCGGATCAATCGGCAGCTTTCTCCATCCACACATCCATGCACTTACTGTCCGGCATGCCGGTGCCGTGTGTCTCGCCTCCCATCAGCTGGCAGGATTGCATGCCGTAGCTGATGAACAGAATGCCCGTGGGCAATTCGTCCCCCTTGGCGGCCTTGATCGGGACGATCATCTGGCCGATGTCACTCCAGACGCGTACGCGGTCCCCCTCTTTCAATGACATGCGTTTCATGTCATCCGGATTCACCTGCAGGGTATTAATCTCGTCGAGATAGTCATCCGAGTATTTACCCTCGTTGAGGCCCGTGCCTTGGCGACTGGTCCGACCTGGGATGAGGATGAAGGGTTCCGGCATGATGCCCGTTCTGTGTGCCATTGAGAATTCACCCCCTCAGAGAGAGAGAGAGAGAGAGAGAGATTAGGAAAGACAATCTGGCTCACTCCGAGTCAGACGCAAGGCCTAGTACCGTGCCAGATCACCGCGTTGGGACTTTAGGTTCAGCTCCCCGACCCACGACTGAGCCGATGTCACCATCATGCGGATGTCGCTGCCAATCGCCAGGAACTGCCACCCTTCCCCTATCCGCCGCTGCACGTCACCCGGAGTCAGCACATGCAAACCCACCGGAGTTCCTGCTCGCTTGCCAGCTGCGAGAATGCGTTGCAGCATGGCTTCATGCTCAGCGGGCGTGGGATCAACTCCGTCCGATCTCCGCATCTGGGCTTGCAGATCGTTCGGGCCTACGAAAATCGCATCGACACCCGGCAGGCGATAAATCTCGTCGGCATTTGCCACACCTGTGGGCGATTCGGTTTGCAGAATGACCAGGACCTCGTCATTCGCTCTCTTATAGTAGTCGCCCGCAGCTGCGTCGAAATTCATCGCGTGCAGCGTCCCGCCGACAGAACGATTGCCGGTGGGTGGATACTTGGCAGCTGCGATGGCGGATTTGGCCTGCTCGACGGTATCGACCATCGGGACCACAATGCCCCAGGCTCCACCGTCGAGCGCGCGCTTGATGTTCTCATGACTGCCCGCCGGGACACGACAGAGCGGAACGCACCCCGCATCGGCAATCGCTCCGAACAAGGCGGAGGCCTGTGCCCAGTCGATCGGCGAATGCTCCATGTCGACCGTTAACCACGGAAACCCGACTCGCGAGAGCAGCCGCGCGGCGACCAAATCACCCAACGAGAGCCATGTCCCCACTTGGGGTTGTCCATTGCGAAGAGCCGCTTTGACAGGATTACGTTTCATGGGAGTGTCCTCAAAGAAGTCGTGTGGATTTGCATCTTCACGAGAGAGCCGCTGACTCGCAACCATCGGGGGAATACCGCTGCTATCAACGATGCAATTTTGCGGATGTCGACCGTGGAGCAAGTGCTCGGTGCGTCACTGGTGTGAAGCGGTCGCGACAATAACCTTCAATCAATCGCCTTCAGCTGCAGGAAGGTGGAGTGAAATGTCTCTCCGCCAATGGGGCTGGTCCCCGTGGTTCCCGCGATTGTACGCGACGACAGTAGTGCACCAGCGCGGGAACCTCCCCGACAAGCGGGGTGGCGGGCAGACGATTCACTCTCCCCCTGCGTTACACCTGACGGGCGCTACGCGGTACACTCATACCACTCCCCAGCCGGTCTCAATGGATCACCCGCGTCTGGGAATCCCCGCTCAGGCACACGCTCATCATGCCGACCCGCACCGTCCGACTGGTCACCCTCGGTTGCAAGGTCAACCAATACGAGACCCAACTCGTTAAGGAAGCTCTGGTCGCCGGTGGGTTTCGCGAGGCGGACGATGCCGAGACAGCTGACCTGTGTGTGGTCAACACCTGCACGGTGACGGGCGAAGGCGACTACAAGTCGCGGAAGATCATTCGCGCCCTCGCCCGCGATAATCCCGGAACTCGCACGATCGTAATGGGCTGCTATGCCACACGCGATCCCGAGGCGGTACAGGCTCTGCCCAGTGTGTTCGAAGTGGTGACCGACAAACGCGAACTCCCCGATGTGCTGGCTCGACAAGGGGTGTATGACATCCCCGATGGGATCAGCTTCTTCGAAGGGCGAAAGCGGGCCTACGTCAAGGTCCAGGACGGCTGCATCTTGCGATGTTCATACTGCATCATTCCCCAAGTACGTCCCGGACTGAACAGTCGCACTCCCGAGTCAATCGAATCCGAAGTCCGTCGCCTGATCGAGAATGGGCACAAAGAAATTATCCTCACAGGGATTCACCTCGGCCATTTCGGTGTCGACACCACACGCGGAAAGACAGGGTTACCGCCGTATCGATTGTGGCACCTGCTGCGCCAACTCGATCGGATTCCAGGCAATTGGCGAATGCGACTCTCCAGCATCGAAGCCAACGAGGTTGACGAGGAGTTCTTCCGGGCAGCTGCAGACAGCGAACACCTGTGCCCGCAATTTCATCCAGCACTTCAAAGCGGTTCGGATGGCGTCCTGACCCGGATGCGCAGGAGGTATCGTGTCGGGCGATTCCTGGAGAAGCTCGACCGCATCCGCCAGATCATGCCGGACGTGGCGTTCTCCACCGACATGATTGTTGGCTTTCCCGGCGAGACTGATACGGAGTTTGAAGAGTCCCTGGAGACCTGCCGTCGAGCCGGTTTTATGAAGATTCATATCTTTCCATTTAGCCCTCGCCGCAGCACTCCAGCTGCCGATTTCCCCGACCAAGTCCCCGCCAATGTTCGCAAAGAACGCTGCCGACAGCTGGCCATTGTGGAACGAGGACTCGCAAAGGATTACTATCAGCGGTTCGTTGGCGAGCCATTGGAGGTGCTCGTGGAGGGAGTCGAAGCGAGTCGCCCTGACTGGGTTCACGGGACCGATCGCCATTACATGCCCATCCAGCTTCCCGGCCAGATTCGAGATGTCGGAACGTTACGACTGTGCGTGGGAGTCGAAACCTGCGAGAGTTTTTTGCGAGCCCAATGATGCCCGATCCAATATCCTTTCAATCAAGCTTCTTTTCCATAGTCCATGATGGGGACGTGTTCGTAGCCACAATCAATCGCGACCGGCTGACCGACGAAGACAACCTGGAGCAGTTCCATCAGGATTTTTCGCTGCTGATCGAAAAACATGAGGTCGTTAAGTTTGTACTGCGAATGTCTCGCCTGCGGTACTTGACCAGTTCCGCGATTGGCAAGCTGATTACGCTCCACCGAAAAGTGAACCGCCTCGGTGGATCGCTGGTCTTGTGTGAACTCACTCCAGACGTGTTAACAACCCTGGAAGCGGCCCGACTCCTGACTTACTTCACGAACAGCAAAGACCTGACCGGCGCGATGGCGATGTTCGAAGCATGACCCGCAAACGGAATAAATCCCGTTTTTCTGGTCAGTGAACGATATGAATTCCTCTCGACCCGCGAACTGCTGATCGTGCAATACTTAATACCCGTATCGCGGGTTGAGAGCATCGAAATCCATGTCGGTCAGCGAAATGTTCGACCGAATGTTCTGATACAAGTAGTCCTCCACCAAGACAGGCTTTTGACCTCGTCGAGTCGGAAATGCATACTGCTGGACTCGCACTGGCAGCTTCGTGGCTGCATCAATGTAGAGCCGTGTTGTTTGAAACGAATCGGTACCGATGGGCTGGGCGAGAACGGTCTCGACCGTGTGACAGGACTGTTCACCGATCTTCGAATTGGGGTAATGATTGACGGTGATCCCCGCTGCATTTTGCTTCGCCAGAGCCAGCCATTGTCCCATCACAGTCTCAACCAGAACCTGAATCCCCACCTTGGTGATGGGATAGCGATTGTCATCCATCGCTGTGGAACTGGTTGGTTCGAGTGACAGTGTCCCCACCAGAGAAGCGATTCCCGTGTCATGCACGATCACGTGGTTCTTGTTCCGCCCGGCGAAGTAGATCGCCTCCCGCCCGGCGTGCGGATCGACATACTTGATGTAGACGCTAAACGGCGCGTGACGAACCTTCAGTTGCATCCGTGTCGTCAGGCTTTGCCGCCCCACCAGCTCTGTCTTTGTAAAATTGGATTCATAATCGCTCAAATCGCGTGCAGCGTCTTGAGCTTCCAACGCTGCCCGCAGAGCCGGAATCAAGACATGGGCTTGAGGAGCCTGATCGATCAGAGCCGCGAGCTTCACTTCCTCGGCATACACCGAGGAGTGCAGCAGATTGACCGTACCCGCGCCCATGACTGCCAGGAAACCCCGGCGTCCCAGCATCCCTGCGTCCGACTTCACAACAGAAGCCAACATCTCATCCTCCTGATCGTCCCGTTGATGGGGCGACCGATATCATATGGATGCACGCGGCGCACGCGAGCCTCCCACTCTTGTCCTTAGATCGGTTGTTGGCTGTTGTGCCGCCACTCGCAACCGTTGGCGGTGGATAAGCGTCGTAACCGTCAATCTCGATGTGAGCATTTCTGCTGAGCTAACTTGTTACTATCCCTGAACTTCAGTGGATTGGTTTGTGCGACAATCAAGTCGACACCAACTCATGATGGAATCATCGAGTGGAACATGCACTCGGAGTGTTGATACGATTTTGCCAAAGAGTGATGATTTTTTCATGGGATCAAACAGGTCGCTGGGGCCTGACGCCAGATTCGAAACTCACTTTGTTGATCCTTTCGATCCTGCCAGAACGCCTGAGCAGTGCGACCGACACTGACACTCGAATGTATTATCACTCCACTGCGTTCATGAATTCGCGGTGAAAATTCCAGCTGCCACACTGATGATGTCATGCATCCCTAACAGTTCGTCCTTGCGTTTTCGCATTTGACAGAGAGGAAGTCCTCCTCCTAAGCTGAAGAACTTTCGGAGTCTCGTTTTCTTTGGAGAAAGCTGTCAGCCATGGCCAAACGGAAAGCCAGCCGCTCTTTTGAGGGCCAGTCCATTCGCGTCCGGGATGGCATGACAATGCCGGAATTCGACGAGGTCAGCATTGCTGGCTGGACCGGGACGATCGTGGAATCAGGTGCTGGCGAGACTCCCCAGCTGATCATCGAGTGGGATGCCGCCTCGCTCGCGAAAATGCCTGCGAGCTATCAAGAGCACTGTGACTCGCAGGGGTTGTATGCTGGAATGGCGTGCCTGCCGTTTGCAGCGGTCGAATTCACTCCTTAGCAATCCGCCTAGGATTTGTCACCGTCTATCGTCTCACGAATCAAATATATTGCGAATGAGTCTGTTCCACGACTTGGAGAGATCGACTGCGTCCGCATTGCCCTTCTATGATCGACAAGCAACACGCAGCGAGCTGGTCTAGGCATCCAACTGGCAGGCAATGCACCACATCCTCCGCTGTTTCAGGCGGTCACGTTCGCCAACTCATTCGAGACGGCGAATCCGCACGATCTCGGTCGATGTCTTTCTCGGGATGTGTCGCACTTAATCGTCAACCCGGTTCCCCCCTGATAGAAAACACAGGCACCATGTCGCAGGAACGCACAATCCATCAGAAGCTGTCCGAATTGGCCGGTAACTTATGGTGGACTTGGCAACCCGAGGTCACCGCGATCTTTCGTGAGATCGACTCCCAGCTGTGGACCGATGTGACCCACAACCCGATTCTGTTGTTGCGGGAATACAATCCAGAGAAGCTTGAGACGCGGGCACGTGAGGCAGTGCTGCATGCCCGCATTCATGGAGCGTATCGTCGCTGGCAAGAGTACATGAACTCTGACAAGACATGGGGAGACACTCATGCAGCGGTGCTGGGGCATCGACCCGCAGCATATTTCTCAGCCGAGTTTGGAATCCATGAATCGTTGCGTGTCTATTCGGGCGGACTGGGTGTCCTGGCCGGAGACCACCTGAAGAGTGCATCTGACCTTGGCATCCCATTGGTCGCGATTGGGCTGTTTTATCAGGAAGGCTACTTTAGCCAAACGGTGAGCCCCAGCGGCTGGCAGGAAGAGACCTACCCGCACGCGGACCCCAAAGATCTGCCGATGCATGTCGCTCTCGACACGGAAGGCAAGCCGGTTGTCGTCAGCGTCCAAACTCGCAACGAGACAATCTTCGCGCGCGTCTGGAAGGTCAACGTCGGACGCATCCAGCTGTACATGCTCGATACCGATGTGCCACAGAACTCCGAGGCCAGTCGCCTCCTGACCTCCCGTCTCTATGGTGGCGATCAAAAGATCCGCATTCGCCAGGAGTTGGTTCTGGGAGTCGGCGGGATGAAGGCACTGATCGCCATGGGGATCTGGCCGCGTGTCATCCACATGAACGAAGGGCACTCGGCATTCGCTCCTCTGGAGATGATTCGCCGCCGCATGAAGGAACACGGCCTGAGCTTTGACGATGCCCTGCGCGAGACAGCTGCGATGGGGGCATTCACGACGCACACCCCGGTGGCGGCGGGCCACGACCGATTTGACAATGGCATGATGGACGAGCATCTGGGGCCACTGCGGGAAGAGCTGGGGCTGGATCATCATGGGATGATGGCCCTTGGACGAGTCAATCCGTCCGACCACAACGAGACATTCTGCATGACGGTCTTGGCCTTCAATTGCAGTCGCCGCGCCAATGCGGTGTCGAACCTGCATGGAGTCGTCAGCCGCCGGATGTGGCGTTGTCTGTGGCCATGGCGGAAGGAAGAAGAGGTGCCGATCGGGCACATCACCAACGGCGTGCATGTGAGTACGTGGCTCGCACCGCAAATGCGATTGCTGTACGACCGTGTGTTGCCTCTCGATTGGTACCTCAATTCTGGTGAGCCCGAAGTGTGGCAGGGGATCGCTGACCTCACGAGTGGCGAGCTGTGGGAGACGCACGAGTCGCTCAAGAACCGCTTAATCGGGTACGCTCGGTTCCGACTGACCCGGCAGGCGGAACGTCACAAGGTCAGCGATGCGGAGATGGAGCGAATTCAGACGATCCTCGATCCCCAGGCTCTGCTGATCGGGTTCGCGCGGCGCTTCGCTCCGTACAAGCGAGCCGACCTGATTATGCGGGATCTCGATCTGTTGGCCGAAATCATCAGTAATGCAGATCGACCAGTGCAGTTCATCTTCGCTGGCAAGGCTCACCCCGCCGACGAACCGGGTAAACACATCCTGCAAAAGATTCACCAGATTGCGCATGATGAGCGTTTTCTGGGGCGGATCGTGTTCCTGGAAGATTACGACATCAACCTCGCGCGGCATCTGGTGCAAGGGGTCGATGTGTGGTTGAACAACCCCCGCCGTCCACTGGAGGCTTCCGGCACCAGCGGTCAAAAGGTCGTGCTCAATGGGGGCCTGAACCTTTCGATCTCCGATGGCTGGTGGGCCGAGGCGTACGATGGACGCAACGGGTTCACGATTGGGAATGGACTGATTCACGCCGATCAAGGCACGCAAGACACGCGCGACGGCGACGACCTGCTGCGTGTCGTGCAGGAGGAAGTCATTCCGCTTTACTACGAACGTGATTCAGATGGGTTGCCGCATGAATGGATCAAGCGTATGAAGCGGTCGATGAAGACGCTGGGCTGGCGATTCAACGCCGACCGCATGGTCATGGACTACGTTTCCAAAGCCTACATCCCAGCCTCGGGTAGCACATCCAGTGCTCTGCCGTTCGTGCCGTAAGGGACGCGATCCACGTGATGCAACTCGAAAGCCCAGCGGAATCCAACGCTGGGCTTTTTCATTCCGAAGCAGATCGAAACTTGAAGCTTCCCTCGATCAGGACTTCATCACCGCGTGTGCATACCAAGCGTTGTTGAGTGAATCTGGCAGCGGCTCCCGAGAGACCATTGGCCAAGGCATCATCTGGTCACCGACAATTGAAATGCACACACCACCACCCTACTACTTGGCACGCAGTGAGTGTGCCAAAGCCAAAACGCCACTACAATCCAAACTGCGTTTCACTTCTCTCCGGGATCCCCATCGATGGCACTGAGTTCACATTCAATTCAGGTTCGTGTCCGGAATGTCACGAAGACTTTTCGCCGTGGGAGCGAACAGCTGAAGGTGCTCGACGGCTTGAGCGTGGATATTCCCGAGGGGCAATTCTTGGGTCTGATGGGGCCCAGCGGCTCGGGAAAAACGACGCTCCTGAATCTCATCGCCGGACTCGACTCTCCCGATTCGGGCAACATCGAAGTTGCGGGAGCGGAGATCTCCGAAATGTCTGAGAGTCAGCTCGCCAGCTGGCGGACCCGCAACATCGGATTTGTGTTTCAGTTCTATCACCTGCTGCCGGTCCTCTCCGCGTTCGATAATGTGGAGCTGCCACTGTTACTGCTTCCGATGTCGGCAGCTGAGCGTCGGCAGCAAGTCTTGACGGCCCTGGAAATCGTGGGCTTGAAAGACCGCATGGATCACCGCCCGGGGCAGCTCTCCGGCGGACAGCAACAGCGTGTCGGCATCGCCCGCGCCATCGTGACTGACCCCGCTGTGATCGTCGCAGATGAACCGACCGGTGACCTCGATGCCAAGTCCGCGAGCGAGATTCTGGATCTGCTGGTCGAACTGAAGTCGTCACTCAAGAAGACGATTCTGATGGTCACCCACGACCCGCGCGCCGCTCATCGCACTGATGCGATTCTGTATCTGGACAAGGGACGACTGGTCAACGAGATGCCGGAGTTTGCCTCCAAGTAAGCGACACGCACTCCTCTCGATCATCACGCCAGCCTGCCACGAACACGCGGAATCAAACTCATGAAATACTTCGGGCTCATCCTGAGAAATCTGGTGAGGAACAAGCTGAGGACAGTCTTGACGGCCCTCGGCACGATGCTGCTGGTCCTTGTCGTCACACTGGTCTGGTCGGTCCTGTCTTTTCTCGATCAGGCGACGCAAGCCCGGTCAGAGAAGATCAAAGCCCTGATCACAGAGCGGTGGACGATTCCCAGCCGGATGCCTTATTCCTACGTCAACCTGCTGAAAGACGGAGCCGTCCGCGAGGAGGGCGACATCAAACCCATCGATTTCATGAGCTGGACGTTTTACGGTGGAACAACCGATCCGGAAAACCAGTCGCCCGACAAATTCTTGTTTGCAATCGGGATGCAGCCTGAAAAAATCCCCACAATGATGGATGACCTCGACCAGGGATCACTCTCTGAAGCCGACTTCGCACTGCTGATGGAGGGTGTCGAGAAACTCAAGAAGACCCGCAACGGGATCATTCTGGGGGCCGATCGGCTGAAATCCCAAGAAAAGAAAATCGGCGACAAAATCAAAATCACGAGTGTGAACTACCGGGGAATCGACCTGGAGTTTGAGATCGTCGGCACGTTTCCCTCGGGGAGGTACGACTCCAGTGCGATCTATCGGATCGACTATTTCAATGCGGCGATGGACGCGTATCCCCAGACACATGCCGGGGCGAAACACCCTGCTGCGGACAGTACGGTCAATCTCGTCTGGCTGATGGTGCCGGATTCAGCTGCGTTTAACAAAGTGGCCGATCAGGTCACTCGCTCGCCGAATTTCAGCAATCCGTCTGTCAAAGTGGAGACCAGCTCGTCAGCAATCGCCGTCTTTCTAGAAGCCTACCGGGACCTCCTGTGGGGTGCCCGCTGGATTTTGTCCCCTTCGATTTTGCTTACGCTCTCTCTAATCATCTCAAACGCGATCGCGATTAGCGTGCGAGAGCGCGAGTCCGAATTCGCCGTCATGAAAGTTCTAGGTTTCCGACCCAATCAACTGCTCGGACTCGTGATTATCGAGGCCCTGCTCATCGGAGTTACAGCTGGGTTCCTGAGCAGCGGCGGAACCTATTTTCTGGTGAACAAGGTTGCTGGCGGAATTCCGTTTCCGATCGCCTTCTTCAGCAAGTTCCTGATCCCCGAAGGAGCACTCTGGTGGGGGCCGCTGGTTGGTGGTCTCACCGCCCTCGCGGGCAGCCTCGCCCCGGCTTTGTCCGCCCGCAGCGTCAAGGTGGCCAATGTCTTTTCGAAGGTGAATGGCTAACGAGCGAAGCCAGCCCGTTGCGCCAGCTAGGACCGCGTATCGGAAATCCTTGCTGGCAATTGAACCCGTGGGATAGGCTTCCAGCCTGTCATTCTGTATCCCAGTCGACAGGCTGGAAGCCTATCCCACGGTCAGCGTGCACTGGCGCTCGGCCCTTGCTGGCGCAGCGGGCTACTGTTTCCTAGTTTGCTCGAACTACTTCGTGCCGCAACTCGCCACGATCGCTGCCACGTCTTGGGCGGTGAAGCGATGCTGGAGTCTCGCTCCCATCTGAGCGACAACCCGCGAAGCCGCGTGCGACGCCAAGTGTCCCGCCTGCTTCCAGCTGAGTCCGTTCGTGATGCCGTACAGAATTCCGGCGGCGTACATATCGCCCGCGCCGGTCGTGTCGACGGCCTTCACGTTCACTCCCTCGATCGGGATCACCTGTCCCTCGTGCATCAGGATCGACCCATCTCCGCCGAGGGTCAATGCGACATTCTCCGCGTGCTTGTGAATCTCCTGGGCACACTCGACGGGATCATGACGCCCCGTCAACGCCCGGGCTTCATCCAGATTGCAGAACAGCAAGTCGACCGGCCCCTCGATCAGCTGGAGGAACAGATCGCGGTTGTATTGAATCAGGAACGGGTCCGAGACCGTGAAGGCCACTTTGACGCCATTCTTCTTGGCCAGCTCGATGGCTCGCAGGGCCGCACTGCGCGTCGGCTCTCCCCCAAACAGGTAGCCTTCGATGTAGATGTATTTGGCTTTCTTGATTTCCGATTCCAGAATGTCATCCGGCCCGAGTTGGCTAGAGGCCGCCAGATTGGTGAGCATCGTCCGCTGGGCGTCTTCGGTGATCAGCACCACGCATGTGCCTGTTCGCCCCTCGATCGGTGCGGACTCAATCTTAACCCCCATTTTTCGCATGTCACCGAGGAAGAATTCCCCGATCTCGTCTTGCCCCACTTTGCCGACATAGGCCGTTTTTCCGCCGAAATCAGCGATCCCCATGATCGTGTTGGCCGCCGAGCCCCCGGCACATCGATTCAGTCCCGCTGCGTGCAACTTGGCGAGGACCTGCTCTTGTGTCTGCTCGTCAACGAGGGTCATGATTCCCTTGGAGAAATGCAGGTCGGTCAGCACCGAATCGGCGACTCGGGCCTGAATGTCGAGCAGGGCGTTTCCGACCCCATACACGTCGTACTGCATCTGTCTGTACCCTTTGATCCCAGCTGGGATGTTTACCGTTCTGCGAGACGGCAACACTGCCCCCTCGAACTCTCCCGATCCGCCATCGCCGATCGAGCCGTATAATAGGCCGGGCATCGCGGAACAGCTATCAGGTGGAATGCGTGCAGATCACCCACCCCGAGCGATTCGTTCTTGTCTCCACTTCTGGTAAACTACACGTTCGCCGGGCGAGGTCCGCTCGGCAATGCTCTTTCTGATTCAGGATTACGGCCCGATGAAGGTGCTGGTCATTGGACAAGGTGGACGCGAGCATGCTCTCGTCTGGAAGCTCAAACAATCCCCGAAGGTCACCGAGGTCATTTGTGCCCCTGGTAACGCAGGGACCGCTCTCGACGCACGCAATGTGAGCATTGCCAGCACCGATATCGAAAAACTGCTGAAATTTGCCCAATCCGAAGGGATCGGCCTGACCATTGTCGGCCCGGAAGCTCCACTCGTTGACGGTGTTGTGGATGCCTTCAAAAAGGCGGGCTTGACAGTGTTTGGCCCCAGTAAAGCTGCGGCCCAGCTCGAAGGCAGCAAGATCTTCTGCAAGGATATCCTGCGGAAGGCGAACGTCCCGACCGCCGAAGCGTGGGCTTTCTCCGATGCCGAGACTGCGATTCGGTTCCTCGAAGAGCGCGAGGATGCAGGCTACGTCGTCAAAGCTGACGGTCTCGCTTCGGGCAAGGGAGTCGTCGTCTGTTCACTGCGTGAGGAGGCGATCGCCGCCATCCGTCTGATTATGAAGAAGAAGGAATTCGGCAGCGCAGGCGACCGGATTCTGATCGAAGAGCGGCTGCAAGGCGAAGAAATCAGCATCCTGGCGATCGTCGATGGCCGGACAATTATTCCCCTGGAACCCGCTCAGGATCACAAGCGGGCCTTTGATAATGACGAGGGCCCGAACACCGGAGGCATGGGAGCCTATACCCCAGCGTCCTTCGCGACTCCCGAATTGATGGCGACAGTGATCGAAAAGATTCTGATCCCCACCGTCCATACGATGAAGAAGCAGAAGGCCGAGTTTTGCGGCATCCTCTACGCCGGAATCATGCTCACCACACAGGGCCCCAAGGTCTTGGAATTCAACGTCCGTATGGGCGATCCCGAAACCCAGCCAGTCCTGATGCGGCTCAAGTCCGACCTCTTCGAACTCCTGCTCGCAGCTGCCGAAGGCCGGCTCAAGGATTTCGACAATCTGGAGTGGGATACCCGCACAGCGGTGTGCGTGGTCATGGCGGCTGAGGGCTACCCGTATAAGAGTTCCAAGGGCCTGCCGATTCGTGGCCTTGATGCAGCTGCGAAGCTGCCGGATGTGAAGGTGTTCCACGCAGGCACGGATCAGCTGGGGAATGAAGTCGTGACCAATGGCGGTCGCGTTTTGGGTGTCACTGCTCTGGGCGATGATGTGGCCGATGCCAAACGCAAAGCCTACGAAGCGGTGAAATGCATCCGCTGGGATGGCGGCTGGTGCCGAAAGGACATTTCGGACAAGGCCCGTATGGGCGAGGTGATTCGCTACTCGGGGATCCTACCGCTGAAGCCTGTGGTGGTCGTCGAGGAATACGAAGAGCCCGACGACGACGAGTCGATGGCTCCCGAATTCGAAGGGGACGCCCCACCGAACGAATCCGTGGAGCCGGGTGCCTGATCGCCTGAGACAGTGAGCACTCGGGCCTGGCCGCTGAGGGCGGATTGAGGCCGACTGACGGGCGTCCAGTGAGAGCCGGATGGTGCTTCCGCGGTCTACCGCAGACCTCCGGGCGCTGTCGCTCAATGGCACTGACGCTTCCGGCTCGCTGGGCTTCTTTTCGCAGCGCGGCGGGAATTGCCGATCCTTCGTGCAAATCCCCCCGCATCGAAACCTCAGCTTGGTCCCCTGCCCTGCGGACCGTAGCATGAAGGCATGGAAAGTCGTCTCCACTTTCAGATCAGCGCTCAGCCCTCGAACTCGACCTGCGGGCCGACGTGTCTGCATGCCGTGCTGGCCTATCACGGAGACACGCACACTCTGAACGAGGTGATCGAGGGAGTCCCCTCGCTGGAGTTCGGCGGCACACTCGCTGTACTACTTGGCAACTACGCGCTGAAGCAAGGCTACGAGGCGATCCTCTACACCTACGATCTGCTCGCGTTTGATCCGACCTGGTTCCGCCCAGGAGCCCCACCACTGGACGAGCGGTTGCGGGCACAGATGAAGGTGAAGACCAAGCCCAAGCTGCGTATGGCCAGCGAAGCCTATCTGGAATTCATCGAGCGCGGGGGCTCCATTCGCATGGAGGACATGACCCCCACCTTGATTCGCAAATACCTGAAGCGGTCCTGCCCGATCCTGGTCGGACTGAGTTCGACCTACCTGTACAACGAACGTCGGGAACTCGACGACGGCCAGCAAGACGACATCGCCGGGCGGCCCCAGGGGCACTTTGTCGTCCTGTGCGGGTACGACTCGGAGCAGCGGACCGTGCTGGTCGCTGACCCCCTGCAACCCAATCCGCTCGCAGCGCTTGAACAAAAGTACGAAGTCGACCTCGATCGCGTGATGTGCGCGATCATGCTCGGCATCGTGACCTATGACGGCAATCTGCTGGTGATTCGGCCGCCATCCACATCCACCCTGCGTCCGGAGGGCCGATCTTGAGCTCTTCGCAGACATGGGTTAGACCTCTCGGTCTGAGCGGATCGCGCCGCTGTGGCTTCACCGGCCACATGGCATTTCGCCACCCGGCGGTTACTCTTTCGTTTCGGACTTCCCATGATCGCCAGGACCTTGGCAGCTCCTCCGTGTCACCACGAAGGCTCCAGCCTCCAACGCGCCGCCGCCCCCAGGCACATTAGCATGCCGACTTTAATCGTCGCGAACTCGCCCAAAGACTGGCCCTTCGACATCCCCGGTGTGGATGTCGTCGATGCCTGGGACTACCTCACCAGCCCGCAATACAGCGATCTGCGCGGGGCCAAGGTGCTGAACCTGTGCCGCTCATACACCTATCAAAGCACCGGCTATTACGTCTCGCTGCTGGCCGAAGCACGCAGCCACAAACCACTGCCCAGTATTCAGACCCTCCAGGACCTGCGATCACAATCACTGGTGCGGCTGGTCTCTGATGATCTCGATGAGTTGATGCAGCAAGCCCTGTTGCCGCTCAAGTCCGATGACTTCGAACTCAGCATCTACTTCGGTCGCAACCTCGAAAAGCAGTACGACAAGCTGTCACTCCAGCTGTTCAATCTGTTCCAGTCCCCGCTGTTGCGAGTGAAGTTTTCGAAGCTGAAGAAGTGGCAAATCCGCAGCGTGCGTGCGATCTCGGGCAGCGATGTTCCCGAGACCGATCGTCCCTTCGTAGCCGAAGCCGCTCTCAAGCATTTCTCAGGTCGAGCTGTCAGCAAACCGAGGAAGACCCGCACGCGGTATGACATGGCGATGCTGTGGAACCCCGACGAGAAAGAGAACTCTCCGTCCAACGAGGGAGCTCTCAAAAAGTTCGTCAAAGCCGGGGCGAACATGGGGATTGAAGTCGAGCTGATCACCAAGGACGACTACGGTCGCCTGCTGGAGTTCGATGCCCTGTTCATCCGCGAGACCACCTCGATCAACGATCACACCTACCGCTTTGCTCGTAAAGCAGCCAGCGAAGGGTTGGTCGTCATGGACGATCCCCAGTCGATCGCCCGCTGTACGAACAAGGTGTTCCTGGCCGAGCTGCTGGAACGCAATGGACTGCCGACTCCCAAGACGGTCGTCTTACACGAAGACAACGTCGACGTGGCAATTCAGCAACTCGGATTCCCCATCGTCATCAAGAAGCCCGACAGCTCATTCTCGCGCGGCGTGGTAAAGATCAACACCGCTGAGGAGTTGTACAAAAGGCTGCCGGAGTTTTTCGCGGAATCCGAACTGCTGGTCGCGCAGGAATTCATGCTCACTGACTTCGATTGGCGGATCAGCATGATCGATCGGCGACCGCTGTTCGCGTGCAAGTACCACATGGCTCCCGGCCATTGGCAGGTGATTCAGCAGGAAAAAGAGGGCGACGACCGCTTCGGAAACTTCGATACCATGCCGATTGAGCTCGCCCCGCGCAAGGCAGTCAACATCGCCATGAAGGCTGCGAATCTAATTGGCGATGGGCTCTACGGCGTCGACATCAAACAGTCCGGCGGGAATTTCCACATCATCGAGATCAACGACAATCCCAACATTGATGCGGGCGTCGAAGATCAAGTCCTGCGGGATGACCTGTACAACCGCATCATGAGCGTGTTCCTCGCTCGACTTGATCGCAGCAAGGCGTGGGGTCCGCTCGAATAGCAGGACGGATCGGGCCACCGGCTTAGGCATGTGGTCGAAAATAATCTCCCGTAGCTGCACTCGCCAGAGTGCGGGCTCCCCGCGTTCTGGCGAACGCAGCTACTAGAACGCTGGTCAGTGATTTCCCGCAGTTTGCCTTACTTGCGAATTAACGCCTCGTGCGCCCGCAGCTCTTCGATTTTGGCTCGCAAGCCACTGTGAGCCCTTTCGAATACCGCCAGCTCGGCGGCAAACGTCTCGACCTCGCGCATCAGCATGCGTGGGTCTTCGGACTGCGAAAACGATTGATTGATGCGAGATATCGCGGGACCGATTCGGTCTCGTAACGTATTGAGTAACACGACAGCGGCCTGCTCTCCGTCCTTCGTGATACGATGGACTTCCGTACGATCTTCGTACTGCTGCTGAGGGGTGAGCTTGCGAAACTTCTCATCGGCTCGTTGATCCAGCTCTTCCATATTGACGAGACGACCAAACGGGTTGATGGCCTTCTTCTTCTCCTCGGCGATCAACAATGCCCGCTCGAGTCCGCGCTTGGCTCGCTCGAACGTAGGATTGATTTCCAGGGCCTTGTGGTAATGGAACTGAGCCTGTTGGATGTTCCCCATCTCGAGATAGAGATTGGCCAGGTTCTGGATTGCCTCGACCATTTTGGGGTCGTTCTTCAGCGCTTCCTTATACGCTGAAACTGCTAAGTGTGGCTGGTTGAGCCCCTTCTGCGCGATGGCTAAATTGTAGTAAGCCGCAGCATTCTTACGATCACGTTGAACTGCTTTTTGCAGAGTTCTGACCGCGGCTTGGAAGTCTCCCATGCGGTTCTGCACTGCTCCCAGATTGATGATTGGATCAATTCGGCGGGGGTCGTACTGCGACGCCTTTTGAAAATTGGCTGCTGCCTGAGCGTAGTCTTTACGAGCAAAATAGATCGCCGCCAGGCTCTCATGCGCGGGCACGTGCCGGCTGTTCTCCTGAATCGCCTGCTCAAACATGGCGAACGCTTCGTCGACCTTACGCTCCTTAAGCAACGCTTTTCCCTGTTCACAGAGCTGGTCAGCTTTGGTCGGTGCAGCCATTGTGCAACCTTGGTTCAGAGAGGGGACGAACGGGACCATGCATCAATCGGGAGACTTACTCACATGAGTATACCCCGCATGCATAAACATGAGAACGCCGATCCGATCCACCCTCGCACTTACCCCAGCAGCCCCGGCACCACACTTCCGTGAATATCGGTCAGCCGGAAGTCTCGACCTTGATAGCGATAGGTCAGATGCGTGTGGTCGACTCCCATCAAATGCAGGATCGTCGCATTCAAGTCATGCACGTGCACCGGATCGCGGACGATGTTGTAGCAATACTCATCCGTCTCGCCGTAGGTCGTCCCTTTGTTCACCCCGGCTCCGGCCAGCATGATCGTAAAGCAGCGGGGGTGATGGTCGCGGCCGTAATCGGTCGCTGTCAGCGTCCCCTGCGAGTACACCGTCCGTCCAAACTCGCCGCCCCACACGATCAATGTGTCTTCCAACAAACCTCGCTGTTTGAGGTCGATCAGTAGCGCCGCTGTGGCCTGATCGGTATCGCGGCACTGCCCGCGCATGGCCGCTGGTAAACCACCGTGATGGTCCCAGCCCATGTGGAAAAGCTGGATGAAGCGGACATCGCGCTCGGCTAATCGACGAGCGAGCAGACAGTTGGCGGCATAGCTACCGGGCCGATGCACATCCGGTCCGTACATGTCGAGAACATGCTGGGACTCTTTCGAAAGATCGATCAAATCAGGCACGCTCGACTGCATCCGGAATGCGAGTTCGTACTGGGCCATGCGAGCCTGAATCTCGGGATCGCCGATCGAGTCGAGACGCTGGTGATTGAGAGCCGCGATTCGGTCGAGGGTGCTGCGCCGCGCCGCGGTGGTCACTCCGGGAGGGTTGGACAGGTACAGCACCGCGTCTCCCTTGTTACGGAACTTGACCCCTTGGTGCTTCGAGGGCAGAAACCCTGAACCCCACAAGCGATCATACAGCGGCTGATCATCGGGTCGCCCGCTTCCGAACGATGTCAGGACCACATATGCGGGCAGGTCGTGATTCTCGCTGCCCAGTCCATAACTGGCCCACGCCCCAATACTGGGGCGACCTGGCAGCTGGGATCCGGTCTGAAAAAATGTGATCGCCGGATCGTGATTGATGGCGTCGGTATGCATCGAACGCACGATGCACCACTCATCGGCGATCCCGGCCATATGGGGGATCAGCTCACTCATCCATTGGCCGCTTTGGCCATGTTGAGCGAACTGGAAGATGTTCGGAGCGACCGGGAATTTCGTCTGCCCCGAGGTCATCGTGGTCAGGCGTTGCCCCATGCGGATCGAGGCGGGCAAGTCCTCCCCACGCTTCGCTTCGAGATGGGGCTTCGGGTCAAATAGCTCCATTTGCGAGGGAGCACCCGACTGGAACAAGTAGATAATCCGCTTGGCCTTGGGCGCTGCGTTGATAAACGCCGGAACGATCGGTGAACTCTCAGCCCGCGCGGCTCCAGTTCCTGCGAGGGACCAGAGCGCCGCCGCACCGAGGGTGCTCGTCGTGCGGTTCAGAAAATCGCGACGACCGACGGGCAGGGAGACGGGTTGGATGGAGTCGAAATCAGACATGAGCAATCTTCCAGTCAATGTGAACCCAACGCCCGTGGGCCTCACATGAGGAAATGATTATAGACCCCCGCCTGTCTCTGCGGGAGGTCTATGATCAGTGAGGTTCCATGCTTGCCTCTGCATCAGAGAAAGAAACGGGAATTCACCACGGAGGCACGGAGAAGACGAGAAAGGCGAGGTCGCTGAACTGTGAAGCGGCTGAAGGACCTGAGCAAGCGGATGGTGAGTGGCTGAGTTGTGACGGTCATTGATTTGTGCCGACTTACCAGACTCTAGAGAGTTCTAGAATTCCTCCGTGCCTCAGTATCTCCGTGGTGAAACTCTATTTCCCAACTCCATTTTGACCCACACACCTCACAGGCAAAACCCTTCGCCATTGAACATTCCAACCTGATCGTTGAACATCCATCCATCCCTGCTCCTCCACGAATCTGAAATCCATGCCCACCGAATCGACCGCCACATCTCCGCCTGCCACGACCCAGAATGCTGTTTTTTCGGCGCGGGATGTGACCAAGGTTTACCACATGGGCGAGGTCGATATTCATGCATTGCGTGGTGTCGATCTGGATCTGTTTGAGGGCGAACTGGTCGTCCTGCTGGGGCCCTCGGGGAGCGGCAAGTCGACGTTGCTGAACATTTTGGGTGGCCTCGACATCCCCTCGGCGGGGTCGGTCCGTTACCGCGACATCGACCTGACGCACGAGTCCGACGCTGGGTTGACTCGTTATCGGCGGCGGCACGTTGGCTTCGTGTTCCAATTCTATAACCTGATCCCCAGCCTGACCGCGCGAGAGAACGTGGCCCTCGTCACCGAGATCTCCACCGATCCCATGACCCCGGAAGAGGCTCTTAAAATGGTCGGCCTCGAACACCGCATGGACCACTTTCCCGCCCAGCTGTCGGGGGGCGAGCAACAGCGCGTTGCCATCGCCCGCGCCGTCTCGAAACGCCCGCACGTCCTGCTCTGCGACGAACCGACCGGGGCTCTTGATGTGCATACCGGCATCGTCGTGCTCGATGTCATCCAGCGCATCAACCGTGAACTCGGCACCACCACAGCTGTCATCACACACAACGCCGTGATCTCGAAAATGGCCGACCGTGTGGTCTCGATCTCGGATGGTCGCGTGGTGAGTGTGCAGAAGAATTCCACGAAGCTCGACGCGAGTCAGCTGGAATGGTGATTGATAATAGTCGAGATCGATTGCCACAAATCAATATGCCGATACTCTATGAAGAGAGGTCACAGTCGAGAACTTTGGAGCGGCCATGTCGATCGAACGTCTAAAGCAAACAGCGGATCAATTGATGACACGCGTCCCATCCGTCAGGGGACGCGGAGAGGAAGCAACTAAGCAAGCTCTCGTGGTCCCAATGCTACAGGCACTGGACTACGACGTTTGGAATCCTGCTGAAGTCTGTCCGGAGTACGAAGCGGACTTTGCGATCAAGAAAGCCGGACAGAAAGAGAAGGTCGATCTCGCGATCAGCATTCACGGTGTGGCGAAGATTTATTTTGAAGTCAAATCTGTAGATACAGTGAATCTCGACGGACATGAAGGTCAGCTTGCACGATATTTCAACTCGACCCCCTCTGTAACACTGGGGATACTCACAAACGGCATCGAATGGCGATTTTTCACGGATACAGGAGATCCAAACATCATGGACTCCCTACCGTTCCATATCGTCCGGATTGATGCAGTTGAACAGGGCCTTGATGTGATGGCTCGATTCGCAAGAGGAGTGTTTTCCACCGAAGCGATTCGAGAGTATGCCACTGAACTTCGATACACAGCGAAGATCGCATCATTCCTTCGTGGTGAACTCGATCTGAAAGACAAAGAGCCAAGCGAACAATTCATTCGCTGGATTCTCAAGAACGAAGAGATCTACTCAGGTATTGTCAACGGAAACGTGGTCGAGCGATTTCGACCAATCGTCAAGAATGGCTTGACCCGTGTCGTGAGAGATATTGTGCGTCGCTCAGTGGTTGCTCTCGATTCGGAGGCAGCGACTCCATCCTCGCAACCATCGCCTCTTGCTCCTGAAGCGGCACCCACTACATCTCCTCTAATGATCGAAGTTGCAGATACGTCTGAACCATCTCGACAAGTTGTCACTACAGATCGAGAGTTGAGAGCCTTTGAAATCGTCAAATCGATTTTTGAGTCAAGTGAACATTCAAAGCAATTGATCTTTGATCCGACTCTGAGGAAAGACATCCCGATTGAGATTGCCTACAAAGACACAACTGCTTATTTCGGTATCTATCTGAACAAGCCGTCGTTTTGGTTCTGCCGAATTCTCGCCGAGGGACGTCGGCCTTGGATTGGATTTGATCTCAAAAGAGAAGACATTCAACATCTTCTTCCGCACGAATTTGCGATTATGGAGCCGTCAGCTTTTTCCAATCTGCGGATTCAGATCAATTCTGTCGAGGACATTCAAAGGCTTTCGCCCTTGATTCTTGAGGCTGCGGGAAGGTTGATACAAGATCGCAAGCGTGCGATTCCGGACCCCGTATAACAGTCCAGTATGGCAGGTCGCTGCCGACTCACAAACTCATTTCCAGCTTCGCATACTCCGCCTTCAGCTCCACCCCACCCAGCTCCGGATAGAGAATCCGCGTGACTTTGAGCAGCTTCTGGCACTCGGTTTTCTCACCGAGTTGCAGGCACAGGCGAGCCACAATCAGGCGGGTGCGGAGCCAAGCGGGGCTTCCGGCGGGGTCGAACCCTTCGAGTTGTCGATGGATCAGCTTGGCGCGCTGAAGATCCTTCGGCTGACCATGCTGCTGGAGCAAGCCGCCGATGGTTTCTAAGAGCTGGCGATCGCGGGGTTGGGACTTTAGCAGTGTCTCATACAGTGCAACTGCCTCGGGGAGATCGCCGGTCGCCGTGTAGGCTTCGGCCAGGCAGCGATCGACATTCGCAGCCACGTCCGGCGTGAGCTGCGCTCGCTGCGAGTCGAGCCGACGCGCAGCCGACAGCTGCACGCGTCCCAGATCGTGGCGGGACTTCTCATCCAGACTGACGGCCATCGCGGATAACCCCGAGAGGATCATCAGAATATCCTGCGGAGACGCGGTCGTGGCTGAGGATAGCAACTTCTCGGCATCAGCCGTTCGTCCCATCCCTGCCAGTGAAATAATTCTCAGCTGGGTCACGGCGGGAACGAGTTGGTCCCAGGCTGGATCGAGTGGGGAGTGGTCGCGAGCCACCTCGCGCACTTCGACATCTCGGCTATGCAGGATCTGCACCAGCAACGAATCAACAGCGGAGTAGTGGTGGTCGGGGAGGTGCAGCAGCACTCGCGCCCAACGCAGCGCGTTCTCGGATTGCGATAGGCTCCACGCGGCGGGCGGCAAGGGCCAAGTCGCCTGTTGGGTCGCCAGCGAGGATTGGGCCCGCTGCACCCAGACACTCCGCGACGGATTCTGTCCGAACTCCGCGAGGGCCATCTCGAAGCAGTACGGGAGTTGAGCAGCGACTTCGGTCGCCCGCGCATAATCTGTCGGAATGATCTCCATAAACTCAATGGCCGAGATCCACTCCTGATGTCGAATGGCGTCAACAGCGAGCGACCACTCGGCCTCGATCCGGGTCGGGTGATCCGGAAACGATGTGCAATGGTCTTTGAGCTGGGCGACGTAATCGGCTCGTCTGGCTGAAGACGGTTTCTGGTCATGGAGTTTTCCCAGAGTCCACGCCGCCAGCAGGTGGGCGTCTGCGGCACGAGGATCGCCGGGAAAGCGGGTATGATACTCGGCGAATATTTGAGAGGCCTGTTCGAAATGACCGGCTTCAATTTCAATGGAGGCCTGCGTGAACGCGAACTCTGCTGCGTACGGAATCTGGCCGTCCGTGGTGGCCTGCATCACAGCCTGCTGATACGCCGCTGACGCTGTCACCCAATCGCGACCCTGAGCAGCGAGTCGTCCCGTACGGACGATGGCGGCCAGTTGATCTCCATACTTCCGCGTCTCGCCTACTCGCGACAGCAGTGCGTCGGCATACGTTCGCCACGGACCGGAGATCAGCTGCTGCTGAGCTGTGGCCTGCACCCACAAGTCTTCTGCCAGCGCGGTGTCCCCCTTGATCTGCGTGTCATTGATGGAGGCCAGCAAGCCCTCGATCGCGACCGCTCGCAACTCGGAGGTGAGTTGCCCCCGCGCCTTGCCATGTTCGAGGATCAACTGGATGGCATCAGCGGGTGCCTGGAGGACCAGTTGCGTGCGAGCCTGCTCGGCAATCAGGGCATCGCTCATCTCGGGAGTCGGCTCAGTCGCCAGGAGTGACCTGACATACGCGACAGAATTTTCTGGATCGACCTGCAAGCGGAGCGTCTCGGCCCGCGCCAGCCTGGCGGGCCACACGAAATCGCTATTCACCCGGCGAGAGAGCGTGGCACTCCGCTTGTCAGCATCGATCAACGCAGCGGCCCGATCCGCTCCGACGGGCTGTAATTGAGCGAGGTTGACGTTCATTCGAATAATGAGGTACTCGATCTCGTCGCCAATTCGTCGGAGTTCGCTCGCCGTGACGCCTGCAGCCATCGGACGTGCGGGAGTGGAACTCTTAGCTGTCAATCGTTCTTGAGACTTAGCAGTCACCCGTGAAGCGGATTGGTTCGACTCTTTGATCTCGATGACCGATGAATGGAGTGACGCGAGGGCGGCCCGCGTGGAATTCAACGCAGCCATTCGCTGTAAGTCAGACTCGGGGTCGAGCACACTCTTCCAGTATTCCCAGAGGGATCGATCACACAACAGTGTCGCTTGTCGAGCACGCACCATGACCCAGCGCGGTGTATCGCGCTGCCCCAGAAGCGGGGTAATTGACTCCTCTGCGCGAGTCCACAGCTCGGTGGATTCGGCGTCCGATGTGGCTTCAACTGCATGCGAAGCGAAGACTCGCGATAACTCCACAGCCAGGATCGCCTGCTGTGCCGGGTCCAATTCTGGCTCAGCCAATCGGGACAGAGCGTACTCCTCAGCCACCGAGAACAGCCCTTGCTGTCGCAGCCCCGCAAAGTAAATCGGCAGCTCTGCATCATCGCTGGCCACTGTCCACAAGGAACTGGATAGCCAGAGGATCACCGCGATGAGGATCGAGCGACCGCGCACGATGAGTGGTCCTGGGAGACTGAGTCGAGGAACAGTGTTTCGAAGTTCTACGACAAAGGTTCAATCCCGACAAGAGGGGCCACGCGAACCGAGTGGCTTGTGTCTGGCCAGATCTTATGGCACCGGGATAAACGCACGACGCGTAGTCGACATGTCCCGCCAATCCCCGAGCGCGACGGTCACCTCCATCTAGCCCGCTGCGCCAGCAAGGGCCGTGTGCCAAAACCCCGGTTACCGCAGTAGGCGGGCTTTGTTTGTCCTCCACATTCTCCGAAAAGCGAAGACAAACAAAGCTGGCATCGGCCCCTCGCCAGCAGGTCGACTCACAGCCCAAGATGATGATTGTTCGGCACGCGGCCCTTGCTCGCGCAGCGGGCTGAACGTGTGGAGATCTCCACAGTGCCATAAACTATGGCGACACACAGTTGCTTCGGAGCGCGAGACTTATTTGGCGCGCTGCCATGTGTGCCATCGCTCACGTCGCCCTGCGACTGAGATCCAGCCGGCCCTTCGAATCACTGGGATGCGTGTGAGATATCGTCTTCTCGTGTGCAGAATGCGAGCCGCGGAGCGACATCGCCTACAACGGTGATCGATCGTGGACATCTCGCAGTAGTCCCCTCAACTGCGATTCAGCCTGCTCCTCCTCGAACCGCAGTTCGATCTCCAGCGCCCAGACGGGTACGCCTCCCAGGCACGTGTCGGGGATCTTCACGAGATCCTTCAGTGTGGTCATAAGGCATTCCGCTTTGAGGGACTGCGCCCATGCACCGATCAACTCGATATCCGGCAAAGGGTACGCATGGTGATCGGTATAGGTGCGGAAGCGATCGTCGGGGATCGCGATACCACTTCCAGTGAGCGTCCGCCGAAACCCAGCTGGGTTCCCGATCCCACAGAACGCCGCAGCACGCAGCGGCAGTAGCTCATTCAAGCTGCGAGTTTCGCCGCGCGCGTTGATGAAACGAGTCGGCTGGAAGCGGCTCATGAGAACGGGTGCGGATGTCCAGCGCTGGATCGCCTCGAGAATCCCTTGCCGTGTGACTTCATCAACCTGATCGGAACGAGTCACCAGCACGCAGCTAGCTCGGCGGAGTGAACGCAGCGGTTCTCGAAGTAGTCCTCTCGGCAGCAGGTGGCCATAGCCCCACGGATTCAGGCAGTCGATGAGCACGAGATCGAAGTGGCGAGCAATTCGTCGGTGCTGGAAGGCATCGTCCAGAACGAGAGCGTTCGGGCGTTCGGACTCCGACAGTGCGGCGAGATCGAGAGCGGCCGCAACTCGATCCGGATTCAGCCGGTGCAAGACGCCAGGAACAAGTTGGTCCAGCACGAGCTTCTCGTCATTGGTTCCTCCATCTCCTTTGTATCCACGACTGATGATGGCAGGCGTCGCCCCGAGAGATTGCAGTGTACGAACGACCCAGGCGACAGTCGGTGTTTTTCCAGTCCCGCCAGCGGTCAGATTTCCGACACTGATCACCGTTGCGGGAACGCGTGTCTGTGCTTTCCACCCGCGATCAAACGCGTAATTGCGAAGTGCCATCGCAGCTGCGTAGAACGGTTCCAGTATTGAAAGTCCCGCACGGAGACCGTACGCAGCCAGCCCCGCGCGCTGTCCCGAGATAATGTCCATCCAGTGCGAAGCACGCGATTCCTGCCGCGATTTTTGACTGTCGGAACTCATGACCGAGCCGCAATCTCTTGCCCGAGCTTCCGCAAGAAGTCCAGCGAGTAGATGCCGGTGTTGTGCCCATCACTGAACTGGATAGCGTAGGCATAGTTGCCGAGCGGACGCATCCCCAGCACCTTGAGTGGCTGAGTTTCCGCAAACGTCAAAACTGGGAGCAGGCCAAAACCGCCCGGCGCGACAGGTTTCTCGACAGGAGCCTGAGCACAGGTCGCGCAGGGGCAACGATCTCGCAACTCTCGCCAGGTCACGCGGTGTATTATCCCATCTGCCCACTCCAGAGAGAGGGCAGCGGCATCTCCTCGAAGATGGGACAACGCAATCATTCGAACTTCCGTTGAGAGGTCACTTCCAGGATGGACCGACTTCGCGAATTGCGACCCGGAACTTAGCGTGTGAGAGTATACCAACTCCCCACGAGTCCACGATAAGGGAGGCTGGCCGAACCGATCAGCACCAATGACAAAAGCACGTGAAGGTATCCCTCACGTGCTTTGTAATCGAGGATCGCAGACGACCGGTGGAAGCGGCCTGTCTATCAATACTTACTGGGGTTCCGCTGAGATCGTCACAGTATCGTAGGTTTGGCTCGGCTGAGCGACCTTGCGGTATCCGATGTCACGAATGACTTCGAGGACCTCACTCCACGTGGGAAACTGGCGTCCGCTACGACGCTTGTAGTCATCCATGGCCTTCATGAATTCAACTTCGTCGGGTCGGTAATCGCGTTCGCAGGTCGTCGGGTCGATCTGACGTCGGCGTTCGACCTTCCGTCGCTCGGCTCCGGGGAACACTGGTTCCGCGACAGCTCGGCGATCTTTGGCGGACTGACGCCGAGTGACGTTCAGTTCACTCGGAGCCTCTAAAGTTCGGGTCGCCATGGGCACACACACCTTTCGGGGGAAAAAAGGAGAAAACGATCATCCAAGTCCATGATCCCTCATGGGAACTTGTGGTGATCAGGCTACGATCCGTCACAATGAATATGGGGTGTATTCTCCTGCCAGGCAGACCTTACGAATCAATTCGCGTGGAAAACATGCGTCGTGTTCGACGGTTGTAGGGGTTGGTGGGATTCCACGAACCTTGATCGTTACAGCAACCTGCCTGCATGTGGTTCTTCAATATTGATGCGTACGCTCATCATATGTCTGCATGGCATCTCTGCCGCGAACTAGCTTTGAGCAGCCCCATCGCGTGCCAACCCTTTCAGCGACTCTGTCTCATGACCCTTTCCACGATCCGCCTGCCCCTCAAGGGAAGCAGCAACCGCGTCGAGACCGGCTGGTGCCTCACCGGTTGCCTTCCACCGGCGCGCACGCTCTCGTCAATCGTCATCGATTCGGATGCATTTGTGATCGGACGGCGGCCAGGCGTCAGTCTTCAAGTGGCCTCGGTCCGTGTCTCGGGACGGCATGCAGAAATCCTGCGTGTGGGCGAACACTTGTTTATCCGTGACTTGGGCAGCACGAATGGCACCTTCGTGAACCGCCGCCGTGTCCGCCAACCGACGCCAATTGGAGACGGCGACCATATCGAAATCGCCGATCTGGAATTCCGCCTGGAGTACCACCGGTCGCAGTGTGACTCCACGCTCAATATGAAGAAGACTGCCGCTTGCGTCGATACGATGGAATCCGATTGGGTGCTCAGTCAGTTCGAACGCTTGATTCGTGAGCGTGAAGTGACAGCCTACTTCCAACCACTCATCGATCTTCAAGACAGCTCGATCATTGGCTACGAGGCCTTGGCCCGCAGCACTGTTCCCGGGTTGGAAAATCCAGGCCTCATGTTCCAAACCGCGCAGATGGTCAGCCGAGAAGTCGAGCTGTCACTGATCTGTCGGCAACGGGCCCTTGAGGGAGCACAGCAACTTGCCCCCCAGTCGAGAATCTTCGTCAATACGCATCCGCTGGAGTCCCCTTCAGTTGATCTGATTCCATCGATCAGCGTCTTAAAAGCGAAATACCCGCACATCCCGATGGTCGTCGAAATCCATGAAGGTGCCGTCCACGATGCCCGCACCATGAGCGAGACAGCGAAAGCCCTCCGTGATCTGGGCGTGGAATTGGCATATGACGATTTCGGTGCCGGGCAGGCTCGACTGGTTGAGCTGGTCAAGGTGCCGCCAGACTATTTGAAGTTCGATATGTGCCTGATCCGCAATATTGACAAAGCCGATGCTCAGCAGCGACGGATGCTCAAAATGCTAGTCGATATGGCCAATGACATTCCCACGATCACTCTGGCCGAAGGCATCGAAACCGCCGAAGAGGCTGAAGCCTGCCGAGATCTTGGGTTCCATCTGGCTCAGGGCTACTATTTTGGGAAACCGATGACAGCTGCGAATGCAGTGCTCGCGGCAGACACCCAGAAGGCGATGCGATCCGTGGCGAAATAACGCTCGTCACGAGAGGGAAATGTGGCAACTCGGCATTTTGCCGGATTACATCATTCGATCTTGATATTAAATTCATCGTATCGACAAGCAGAGAGGCTCGACAGGCAGCATCCATTTTACGGGCATCCTATGCCCCATGATGCATGTCCGGCCTCATGATTTGCTGGCGTCCGACCGAGCGACTAGACTCCGCTTGAATCTGACTTTGACTCCAGTCAATCATGGTTCGCATTCGAACGACGACTGCGAAACTTGATCAGTCAGACTTCAGCAGCCGTAATACGGTTGTTGAAAAATTCCCTCGCCCCCTCTCGTGAGAATCCCATGCTGGCTCGTAAATTGGTGACTGAAGCAATCGGTACTTTCTTTCTCGTGCTGACGATTGGGTGCACCGTCATCCTGTCGGCCAATGCCGCCAATGGGATTATCCCCCCACTGGCGATCGGCTCGGCCTTGATGGTCATGGTCTTCGCGGGCGGGCACCTCTCAGGCGGTCACTACAACCCGGCGGTCACGCTGGCTGTCACGATCCGAGGTCGCCACCCCAAGGGCGAAGTTGTGCCGTACTGGATTGCCCAGATCATGGGAGCTGTGCTGGCCGCTTTCGCTGCCACCTACTTGACCGGCATCAGCGGCAAGACGGCTGCCCCTCCGGCCGATGCAATGAAGGCGCTCTTGGCTGAGTTTCTGTTTACCTTCGCACTGGCCTATGTCGTCCTCAACGTCGCGACCGCCAAGGCGACCTCGGGGAATTCGTTCTACGGATTGGCGATCGGCTTCACAGTCCTGACCGGAGCATTTGCTGTCGGCTCGATTTCGGGCGGCGCGTTCAATCCAGCTGTGGCGATTGGTGCCAGCTTGATGGGCTTGATCCACATGCCCTCAATCTGGATTCACATCGTCGGCGACCTGGCTGGCGGATTGGTCGCTGGCCTGACCTTCCTGTACCTGAATCCGAACGACAAGTAACGATCACTGAACTCTCTCACGGATATCGGTTCACGAAGCGGACAATCGCTTCGTGAACCGTTTCCATTTTGGCGTCGAGATTTGGGGCGTCGTTGAGCGGAATCAACTCCAAGATCACTGCCAGTTCGTCGCGCATCTGGTCGTAATCAGCAGATGATTCGGCCTGCGAGCTGAAGTACCGGGTGTGAAAAAAGTAGCCGTAGATCCCGCAGGTAATCGCCCACGGGGCGAACCCGCAATTCTGCTCTAATGTGATGCGAGCCCCGAGAGCGTGCTCGTCATCTCGCACGATGATGCCCCCCTCGGTACCAGATGTCCCCACCTCAGCACTGTCGTCATACGGAGTCCAAGACATGACGACCTCCAGACTGCGTACCCAACACTGGTCAAATCTATCCCTAAGCGGCGGGCTTATGTCCCACTGTGATGGTATCGATGATCGGTGGCAGCCCAGAAGCAGCCACGCGGCCACCGGTGATGACTTTGCGGAACACCTTCAGGTACTGCATGAAGCGGTTCTTGAATGGCTCCAGCGACTCAGCCACTGACAGGTCGACTTGCAACCCCGCCTCGTCGTACAGGCTCTTCATCCCCTCGGGATAAATCCGCCAGCAATCGATCGGTGCTTCGTGATAACCCCATGACACGGGATTGATTGTAATGACGATCCCTCCCGGTTTACAGACGCGGGCGACCTCGGGCATCCACAACCAAGTCTTCCTGACGTGCTCGATGACTTGGCCCGAGAACACGATGTCATAGGTGTTTGAAGGGATTCCAAAATCGTAGTCCCCCTTGGCCCGATAAGTCAGCCGTTGGTCTTCAAAGATGTCCAGCGTGTCCCACTGCAATGTGGAATTGTTCACGATCTTTCGGTACGTCGATGGAAACCCATCTGGACCAATTTCCAGCACACGCATCCCATCGCGAAAGCAGCTGAGGGCGTGCTTGGCAAAAATTAGCTGGCTATTGAGATGCATGGAATCTTCTTCAGAGGAGCAACACGCCATCGGGCGAGGGTGAGCAGAGTTGAGTGACGAAAGGTAACGTCACTCCCCACCAGCCGCCAAGATCAAACTCCAAGTGACCTGTGGGATGATTCAACCGGAGCCCGCGAACAGCTCTCGCGTGGTGTGGAAATGAAAAACGGGTCGGCGAGATCGCCGACCCGTTCAGTGGAGTGTTACTGTTGTCGTCTCAAGCCTGCTACCGGCGAATCAGAACTTCGGAACCAGTGGTCAGCAAGTCGTACACATCGGCAATGTCGCGATTCTTCATCCGAATGCAACCACGAGATTCCGTCTTTCCAACGGTCGCCTCATCATTGGTGCCATGAATGCCGTAGCTGTCACCCAGATCGAGCCAATGCTCACCCAGCGGGTTTTGGGGATCGTCATGCTCGATTACGCCATCGGCTCCGTAATAGGTCGGGTCACGCAGCTTCTCCTGCACCTTGAATGTGCCAATCGGAGATGAGTTGTCTTGGCCAATGCCCACGACAAAACGAGCCACGTAGTGTCCGTGCGAGTGAACCGTCATTTCACGATCGCTTAAGTCAACCACTGCGGCGAATGGACCGCGAATCACTTTCAGCTTCTGGCCGGGACGAATCTTCTTGGGATCTGTCCGATTTAGCTTGGCCAGATACTCCCACGAGACACCGTAGTCCTTGGCAATATTTTGGAGCACATCATTCGCCTCGACGACATGTCCCTCCATGTAATGCGGCTGAGGTGCGAAATAGATGCGATAGGAGACCGTTCGCAGGCGCTCATCAAGCTGCTTCCGAATCTCGGGACGCTTCCAGTACAGATTCGACAGCTGAAAATTCGCCTCGACATCCTCGCCATCGGCGATCAACTGGTCGATAGCCACGAAATCAATCGGCTCATCAGTTGCAGCTGCCCGAGGTTTCAAAGTCGGTGGAATGCTCGATGTCACAGCTGACTGATCTTTACCGGCTGCCGCGAGAGACTGAGACGAGTCCACTGCAGCGGTCTGGAGATTCGTTTCGGAAGCCGATTGATTGTTACCCGTCTCCCGAGCCCAAGCGGCATTTTCTGCGGGGCGACCTGCGGATTTCGCCGTGCGTACTCCCTGGAACTCCACCTTCGCTGGCCCGAAGGGGCTCGGGGGATTGGTGGTCTTAAGGGAAATCTCGGCGGCCGGTGGGGCAGCAATCGAGGAGAGCGTCTTCGCGGGAGCAGTCTCTCGATGGGCCGAAACCAAGCGAGCATCCGTTCGCGAAAATGGGTTTTCACGGGAATGTGATTGAGTGTTGGTGGCCGGAGAGGCAGACTCGTCGGTTGTGTTGTCGAATGACGCTTCTTCTGGCTCCGAGGTGGATGCCAGTTCGCCCTCTTCACTGTCGGGGAATGATCGCGGAGCTTCACCTTCGAGGACTGGCTCGGACTGTTCTTCTGTCGCAGCCACGTCCTCTTCGGACGCCGTCTCACTGGCCCAGTCGGGGGCCAGTTCTTCAACCGCTGGCTCCTCCTCCACAGCCACCGCAGGCGGTTGCGGACGCAGCAGATCCAGCTTCCAGGCCACGGTCATCGCCATGCCGGACAGAATCAGGAACCAGAACGGAAATGTTTGCCAGGGTTGCTTGCGGGTATCGCGTCGCATGGGTGAATCCTCCGTGTCAGACCGGTATTGAGCGGTCGTAAGAGCCACTAATTCGGGCTGCTGGCATCCGTTGCCATGGGGGTGGATAAGGGCATCTGGGCGGGGACACTGAAGTGCTGATCATTGTTCATGTAGTCCTCCCCGCGATTCCATTTCCAAAGGCGGGTCGGGTCGAGGCTGCTACAGCCGGAGACCAGCGCGAGCAGACTGAACAGGAGTGTGAATTGTGCGACCTGGCGCATGGGCGTTCTCGGCGCGATGGGAAGGACCAAAAGCGGCCCTGCTGAGAATCTGAGGAAGAGTTCCTCCGACGATGGGCTGGAACTCTATCCACGTGCCGAATATTCGCCAACAGCGGTTTTTTATGATTTGGTGGACTGAGTACGAGTCGCACCGGGAACTTGACGCGAGTGGTGGCTTCTCGGTGTTCGTGCGAACGCGAGGAGCTGGCACTCAAGCAAGCGGGCGACAGGATGTTTGAGCCGAGCCAACCGCTCAGCCTCCGCTCAGCTTCTTGGCCCATTCACTCTTCGGATACAGCTGCTCCAGCTTAGCGGAGGCCTCGGCTCCTTGGGCCGCCTTCCCGACTGTGCCCCACAGCTTCGAGAGCTGATACAACGCTTCCGCGTGCAGGTCGCCCTCCGCTGCGAGGTCGGGAATCACGTCGACGTGCAGGTAGGCCATGACGGCATCCTTGGCATTTTGCCCCAGAGCAGCAAGGCTGTCACCCTGCCGTAAATAGGCTTCCGCGAGCGTGCGAGTTTCTTCTGGATTTGCCTGTTCAATCACCTGTTCCAGGATCTTGATGGCGTCCGCGTGCTGCATTTGAAGTTGCATGCAGCGAGCTTGCCCGAGCATCGCCTGCAGGCGGCGGGTGAGCTCGGCAGGAGTCTTCGCATCCAAGGCCACCACTTCATCAAACGCGGTCTTGGCCCCGGTCACGTTGTTCTGCGCGAGCAAGACCCGAGCGAGTCCATTCTTGCCTGCCATTTGGGTATCAGGCCACGGCGACTGAGTCAGAGAGTTGAACGCCGAATCAGCTGCGGGAGCATCGTTCGTCCGCAGTGCGACTTCGGCGAGCAGTGACTGTGCCTCGAAGAAGCGGAAGTTATCTCGTTGACCCGCCACGAAGGCCTTCAGCTTTTCGACCGCAACCGGAGCCTGATCCGGATCGGCAATCGCCATCTTCGCCGCAGTCCGTGCGATAAAGAAATCGATGTCTGCCCGGACCTTCGCATCGCCCCCCTTGGCCGCCTCAGCTGCTGCCGCGAACTGCTCCATCGCGAGTGTGTAGTTGCCAGCTTCCTCGTGGCCGCGAGCGGGACCGAATTCAGCAGGCTCTCCATCCCAGTCGACAGCGAGAATCTCGTTGGCGGGGATCGTTTCCTCTTTGTTACCGACCTTTTGAAAGACCACGATCTCTGTACGAGTGATCGTTTTAATCTCTCCTCCGACCGGTCGTTCCGCGCCGCGACGTGTGACGGAGTCAATCGAAAAAGCCAGCGACGGAGAGAGGACAACGGCCAGACAAGCAGCTGACAGCCAATTGCATTTCATCGGAGTTCTCGTTCAGTGGATCGGGATATGGACAGTGTATGGCTTCGAGGTGCAAGTCGCACTCTCAGCGACGCTGGGTCGTGATAAACTCGGTTCACAAGGTCACGACGGACCAGATTTCGGCTTGCCGGGTAGACGCGTGGGCTTCGGTTTGGGAGCAGGTGGAGCGGGCGATAATGAGGCCCCAGTCTCTGGTGGTGTGGGAGGAGCGGGACGCGGCGAGGTCCCTGCTGCCGAACCCACAGCGGGACGACGCGCGGCGTACTTGTTCGGTGGCTTTCTCATCGACACCCACAAAATCCCGCCCACAGCTCCGGCCCCCACCAGACTCAGAAGCAGGATCAAACCGTAGTTCGTCTTCGACTGTGGGGCTGGCTTCTTGACCGGCTCGGCACCGGCCACTGCGACAGGTGGCTCGTTCGCCAGCGGTGCTTCTCCGGCGGGCTTGATTTTCGGATTGGCGGGAGCCACCGCAGCTCCCACACCGACCTGCAAATCGACCGCCAGACCACCGCTCTCCTGCAGAATGCTTCGATACAACTGATTGAACCGATCGAACTCTTCCGGGGGGAGAGATCTGGACAAGCGGGCAAATGTCGCGATGCCCTGCTTCGCCTGTAACAGCAACTTTTCTCGTTCGGCTGGCGTCGACTGCTGCTTTGCCAGAGAGAACTGGCACTGTGCCAAGCTGTAGCGGGCTTCGTACTCCAGAGCAGCCACTCGGGCATCTGTCTTGTTCGATAACGCCCGTTGCAGTCGGTTGGCTGTCATCGCCCAGCCCCACATTGGCACCGGAGCCTTCATCCCTGAGATGGCGGTAGAGTATTTCTTCCAAGCATCCGGTTCCGAACTACCCGCCCAAGCTTGGTACAGACTTGCAGCTGCGATTTGCACATTGGGAGATTCGGCTGCCTTCTTTTCCTTGAGCAGTTCCAGGATCACCTGTTCCCCGGCGACGAAGTCTCCTTGAGCCTGCTTGCAGTTCACGAGCCGCATCTTGCTGTAGAGCAGCTGATCGGGCTTGGCGAACGCGGCGTCCGCTTTCGCCGTTTCAATAATCTTTTGGTACGCCTCGCCCGCCTTTGCAAAGAACCCCTGCGCACGAGTGAGATCATCACTGGAACCTTCCGCCAAGCTGGTGAAAGTCTCCGCGATCCAGAACAGAGACGTGAAACTCTGCCCCTCCTGGCGGTTGAACAAGTCGTTGAGGAATTCCTCAAACCCCTCACGCACTTCGGTGGCGCGGTCGACCTCTCCCGCTGCCTTCAGCTGCTTCAGCTCGTCTTCCAGCTGTTGACCAAACTCAACAAACACCTGCGTCAGCGCTTCGGCATCATCGGAACCAGCGACCTCTTCCAACCGAAATCTCGCCTCCCGCGCTGCGTCCAGATCCTTGACGCCGATTTGAGCCTTCAGCAGTTGCTGATAGGCAAAACTGGCCATCGTGCGGCTTTTCGGACTGCTCGGCGACTGAGGCCGCACGGTACCCGCTGGAACGGCAATCGCGGCGACCACTGAGTGTGGATCTTCGGTCAAGAGTTCGATCGATCCAGCCGTCTTGTCGACGGTGTGGTAAACCCCGCTAAGGTTGCGAATCTGAGCGAGCGTCAGCTTCCCTCGCGTCAGGTCATCCGGGGTCGCCGCTTCGGCAGGTGTCGAACGCATCCGCTCGGCGATTCCAGTTTCCAGATGACGGACGGCAGCATCTCTCCACTCCGCCAGCTGGGTCTGTTCGGGCCGCTTGTCCTCGGCCAAGTTGATTTGAGTCGTATATTGGCCCCAGTAAGCCTGCCCCGTACTCAGTTGAGCCGATGCGTAGTGAGTGGAGCCCGCTGGGATCTTATTCCACCATTCAGCGGCTTCGCTGAGCTTCCGCTGATCCCACAACACGCGAGCTGCGGCCACTCGAGCATCGTTCGCCTGGCCGGACTCGGGGAATGTCTGTTCGAGGCGAGACGCGAACTCAATCAGTTTGCGAGATTCGAAATCGCGGTTCCCCTTGTCGGCTTTCTGATAAGCCCGATCGAAGGCGGCCATGGCAATGAAGCCAGCGTTCTTCGCGCTCTCGGGACTTCGCACCGCCAGGCTCCGCAGTGTGTATTCCCCGACGACTGCGGCCTCAAATGGTCGATCATCCAGCATGTAACCGTAGGCCAGCAAAACGCTGGCTCGGTCGACTAACCGAGCATCGGTGGTCGGCTTCGCCATCCGTAAGGCGATTTCGCACAATCTCGCCATTTCCGAAGCATTCGACTTCAAAGTGGCCTGCTTGGTCTTGGCCTCGTCCATCTTCCCACCCTGCTGGGCAGAATTGATCTGCTGGCTTAGCTGTCGGATATCATCCGACAGTTTTCCGGCCATCCCGAACGCGGAATCAAAGTCGACCGGATCATCGGTCCCACGATTCAGGGAGAGCAACAACCTTTGAATCATCCCGTTCGCGGGGACTTTGAATTCTCCGACGGTACGGCTCAGAGTGCGCGCCCGACTCAAGGCTTGATTCAGTTCAGGAGCCCGCTCAGCCTCGGCCTTGGTCCGGTCGGTGCCAAGTTGCTCTAGGGCGCGACATAACTCCCACTGAATTCCATTTCCGACTTCGGACCGGGTCCGCCCCTTGGCACTCGCGAGCCATTCTTCTGCGAGCGAGACAACCAGCGCGTAATCCTTCTTCTGCTCATGATTCAAGCAGATCAACTTGAAACGCAGAGAAAGGTCATACAACGCCGCCTTGACCGGGGTGTCCGGAGTCAGAGTCAAGAGATCCTCATACACACCCAGCGCCTGAGTAATCTGATCCAGCTCTTCGTAACACTTTCCTTGCCAGAGCCGGGCAAATTTTCCACCCGTGTTGTTCCGGTAGCGGTCGTGCATCTCGGCAAACTCGACCGAGGCTTTCTGCAAGGCCCCGGTGGCTTCCTTGGACTCTCGGTCAAAGGTTCTCGCATCCCAATAGCTGCATTTCCCCAGATCGAAGACCACTTCAATGTACGTATTTTCAGCCCGGTTGCGAGCGGCGTGCTGCACCGTTTCCCCCTCTGGAATGAAGGACGGAAACTGTTCGAAGACCTTCTTGTGCTGGGTCGCTGCGTCTTCGATGACCTTTCTCGCCTCTGCCAACAGAGTGCGTGCCTTGGTTTGATACTCCTGGCGATTCGAGACGTGAGATGGGTCTTCTGACTCGAAAATCTCGACTCGCGCTTTTTCGAACAAGATCCGACCACGCCACGTATTCGCTTGCGCCGCCAGCGGGTGACCGGGCGATGCTTTTGCAAATTGCTGAAAGGCCGCCTCTGCAGCATCCAACTGTTGCCGCTGCGCGTCGAGATTGTTCAAATCGCGAGCACTTGCCAATAACGTCTGCGCCCGCTCATACGGCAACAGCTCTTTCAGTTCAGCGGGAAGATTTCCTCGCTGTTCCTGTTGATCAAGGTACATCAGCGCGATGTCGTAATAGCCACGATCTCGCAGCCCCTCGACAAACGACTGGACTGGCTCAGCCGCGTGTCCTGTCAGCGCGATGCACAGCACCCACACCGCAGAAATTAGGGAGATGATCAGCCGCCCCGGGTGAGGACTGCCGGATCGAGATCGTCCCGACTGACTCGCCTCCGAATCAAGACATGGGCAGTGATCGATCATCCTTGAATCACCTGTTCGCATGCGCAAGACCTCTCGCGAATTCGACAGCAGTAGAGCCTCTGCCCGAACGAACTCGTCTGTGAGCGAGCATACCGCCCATGCAGCCTGCCCGTCAAACGCCGTCTGTCGTGGATCTCGCAACAGAACGAGCGACGGCGTCCTCTCTACATGTGAATCACGCGGCCATCGACCGCCATCGCCGCTTCTTTGATCGCTTCGGCCAGAGTCGGATGTGCGTGGGAAATGCGGGCAATGTCTTCACTGCTCGCACCGAACTCGATGGCAGCGACGCATTCTGCAATCAGCTCTCCGGCGTGAGTCCCAATGATGTGGACGCCCAGCACGCGGTCGGTCTCGGCATCCGCCAGGATCTTGACTTTGCCATCCATGGTCCCACTCGCCCGGGCGCGGCCATTCGCCAGGAACGGGAAGCTTCCCTTGCGGTACTTGCGGCCCTGCTGAATCAGTTGCTCTTCGCTGAAACCGACGTTGGCGATTTCGGGCTCGGTGTACACCACACCGGGGATCGCGTCGTAGTTGACGTGCCCATAGCCGGTGTAGAGATGCTCGATGGCTGCGACACCTTCTTCCTCGGCCTTGTGAGCCAGCATGGCTCCACCGACTACATCACCGACTGCCAGGATGCCCTTGACGCTCGTCTGCAAATGTTTGTCGACGGTGATGAAACCCCGCTTGTCGACCTGCACACCGACGTTTTCGAGGCCCAGACCTTGCGTATTCGGCTTACGCCCGACGGCCACCAGCACGCGGTCGGCTTTCAGAACCTCGCCGCCATCGATGGTGACCAGGCACTCCTTCTTGACGACCTTGGCCCCGGTGACTTTACAGCCCAAGCGGAACTCGATCCCCTGCTTTTCAAAGATCTTTTTGGCTTCGTTGGCGATTTCCGTATCCATGCCGGGGAGGATGCGGTCCAGGTATTCCAGGACGGTGACCTTGGCTCCCAGTCGCCTCCAGACGGTGCCGAGTTCCAGACCAATCACCCCAGCTCCGATCACGATCAGGTGCTTGGGCACTTCGGGATAGCACAACGCTTCTGTGCTAGTGCCGATGCGGTCGCCGTCCATTTCGATGCCAGGCAGCGAGGCGGGGGTGCTGCCGGTCGCAATCAAAATGTTCTCAGCCTGAAGCTCCTGCTTGCCGTCCTTGCTCTCGACGGTCACTCGTCCGGGGGCTGTGATCGTCGCGGTGCCGAGGATGCGAGTGATCTTGTTCTTCTTCATCAGCCCATCAATGCCGCCGCCGAGGGTGCGGACCACCGTCTCCTTGTGCTGCAGCATTGTCGCCAGATCAATCTTCAGCGACCCGACCACGACCCCGCGAGCGGCCATCGTGTGCTGAGCCATCTCGAACATGTGGCTTGACTCAAGCAATGCCTTCGACGGAATGCAGCCGACGCGCAGGCACGTCCCGCCGAGCATCGGTTCCTTCTCGATGACGGTCACGGACTTCTTGAGCTGGGCAGCCCGAATGGCGGCGACATATCCGCCGGGTCCGCCGCCGATGATGATGAGGTCTGACATGAGGGGGGGATCGTTGAGGGTTGAGGGTTGAGGGTTGATCGACAGAGGGACGCTGGGCTGGGGAAGTTCGCGAACTCCCTATCCCGAAGGGATTCCAGCCAATAGCCGGTGGTCAGCGTAGCGCCACCACCGGTTTGACTGGGAGAATGACCCTATCCCGGCAGGGATTGTAGCCGGTCTCAGTCCAAGTACCGATCGTCGTACTCGATTCCCGCTCGCTGGAGCAAGTCGACGAGTTCCTCGCGAAAAGTCTTCTGCTGGTGATGTTCGCGTTGATTCTTGATGTATCCTCGCACATGGCCACAGGCGGATGGACTGACTGTGAATGCGGAATAACCTGTCTGCCAGGCAAATCGAGTTTCGAGGTTCTCGGAATGCACCCAAATTGAGGAAGTCCGTTTGAGTTCTCGCATCACATCAGACAGGCAGTGCGTCGATTTGAGTCCCACCAGCAGATGCACGTGATCCTCAATACCGCCCACTTGTAAAGAGACACCGCCCAGCCCTTTGATCGTCCCTCCCAGGTATTCGTGAAGACGTGTGGCCCATGAATCAGCAATAAGTGGTAGGCGATCTTTCGTGCTGAAGACGATGTGATAGTTCAGGCTGACATAGGTCGAGGACATGGTGATCAGCCCGAAACCAAGTGAATCGCCGAACGGCTGCAATCCCTACCGGGATAGGGACACCCTGCTCGCAATCTGTCCGGTGGTGGCGCTGCGCTGACCACCGGCTATTGGCTGGAATCCCTTCGGGATAAGAATTGATCGACACCTTCCACCTCAACCTTCTGACCCTCAACCCTCTGACCCTCAACCCTCATCGATCTCCTTCAAATCTCCAGAATTAGCCGGGTTGGATCTTCCACGACATCCTTGATCCGCTTCAGGAACGACACAGCTTCCCGACCATCAACCACGCGGTGGTCGTAGGTCAGGGCCAGGTACATCATCGGGCGGATGACCACTTCCCCATTGAGGGCGATGGGGCGGTCGACAATGTTGTGCATGCCGAGGACGCCGGATTGTGGCGGATTGACGATCGGGGTCGACATCAGCGAACCGTACACGCCGCCGTTGCTGATCGTGAAGGTGCCGCCGTCCATCTCCTCCATCGACAACCGACCTTCATTGGCCCGCTTGCCGAAGTCGGCAATCGCCAGCTCGATCTCCGAAAAGCTCATCCGCTCTGCACTCCGCAGGATCGGCACCACCAGCCCCTTGCCGCCGCCAATCGCCACGCCGATGTCGCAGTAGTTGCGGAAGATCAGGTCGGTGCCATCGATGCGAGCTCCAATCGACGGGTACAGATTGAGGGCATCCACGACCGCCTTCACGAAGAACGACATGAAGCCCAGCTTGATTCCGTACTTCTTCGTGAATGCATCCTGATACTGCTCACGAGCCTTCTTGATGGCCGTGACATCGCACTCGTTAAAGGTGGTCAGCAGGGCGGCATTGTGCTGGGCCTCAACCAGCCGGCGAGCAATCGTCTGCCGCATGATCGACATGGGCTGACGGCGTTCTTCACGCACGCCCGACAACGCCGTGGCGGCCTTTGACGGAGCAGAGGTGGCTGCCCTCTGCACGTCTTCTTTCAGCACACGCCCACCGGGGCCAGTGCCCTTCACGCCCGCTGGATCAATCCCGGAAGAGGCCCCAGCTGCGGCAGCTGCGGGCATGACATGACCACCCGCCTTCCCTGTCGGAGCAGCAGCTGCTGGAGCGGCGGCGGGAGGTGCTGGCGCGACTCCTGCCGGGCGCGGAGCGGGCTCCATTTGAGCAATGACCTCGTTGACGAGGGCCTTGTCGCCGTTCTTCTTGAGGATCTTCGTCACGATCCCAGCGACTGGGGCTGGGACATCGAAGGCTGCTTTCTCGGTCTCGATGACGACGATGTTCTGGTCGACATCGACCCACGCCCCTTCCTTGACCTGCCATTGTCCGATGAAGGCTTCCGTGATCGAATCGCCCGCTTTGGGGAGCCGAATGTCAACTGCCATGATATGTCCGTGGGGAAGGTTGAGGGTTGAGCGATGAGAGTCAGAGGGAAGTGTGAGCGAGACTGGGTTGCACGTCGTGGCGACCTGTGTCGCTCAACGCTCAACCCTCATCGCTCAACGACCTTCATCCGAAGGCCTGGGCCAGAATCTGTTCTTGTTCTTCGTGATGCACGTGGTGCGATCCGGTCGAGGGGCTGGCAGCGGCCTTGCGGGACACGACGCCCCACTCGAACCGCCCGAGCAGCTTCTCGCCGAGCCTAGCCCGCAGGAATCGCCAGCCGCCCATGTTCTCGGGCTCGTCCTGAACCCAGCGTGTCGAGGTGCCCGACTTGAACGGAGCGAGGGCTTTCTCGAGGGCAGCGACCGGAAGTGGATAGAACTCCTCCACGCGGACAATCGCGACATCATTGCGTCCGAGTTCCGTCCGCTTGGCCAGCAGATCGAAGTAGACCCGTCCCGAGCAGAGCAAGACCCGCTTGACCCCGTTGGCATCGACGGCTTCGTCCCCGATCACGGGCTGGAACGTCCCCTTCGCGCAGTCCGACAGCGTCGACACGCACGCGGGCAATCGTAACAGCTGCTTGGGGGTCATGACGACCAATGGCTTCTTCCACTTGCGGAGCACTTGCCGCCGCAGCAGGTGAAACATCTGAGCGGGTGTCGACGGCTGGACAATCTGCATGTTGTCTTCAGCTGCCAGGTTCAGGAACCGTTCCAGTCGGGCACTGGAGTGCTCGGGTCCGTTCCCTTCGTAGCCGTGAGGCAGCAGCAGCACGATTCCGCTCAGTCGCTTCCACTTCATTTCCGAGCTGGCGATGAACTGGTCAATGATGACCTGGGCGACATTGACGAAGTCCCCGAACTGAGCTTCCCAGACGACGATACCGTGCGGCGTGTCGAGGCTGTACCCGTACTCAAATCCTAGGACGCCGATCTCCGAGAGCGGGCTGTTGTGGCAATTCACCCAGCCGAGCTTGTCCTGGATGTTGCGAAGTGGGCAGAAGTGGGTGCCATCCTCGACATCGACCAGCACCGCGTGCCGGTGGCTGAACGTGCCGCGCCGTACATCCTGACCCGACATTCGAAAAGGATGCCCCTCTTCAAGGAGTGTGCCGTACGCCAGCATCTCAGCTGCGCCCCAGTCGAGGGGGACGTTGCCCTGCGACATCTCGCGACGTTTGTCGAGCACAAACTGCGCCTTTGGGTGCGGCTTGAATTCAGCGGGGTACTCGGTGAGCGACTTCAGCACGCGACTGAGGTCGGTCTCGGGCCGACCAGTATTGATATGGTCCGCCAGATGAGCGGGCCCACCGTGGTATCCCTTCCAAATATTCTTCAGCGCCATGTCGGCGTTGTCGTGATCGTGGAGTGTCGGTGCTGATGTATCGTGCGCGGCTTTGAGTTCATCGTCGAGTGTCTTGCGAGCCTTCACCCAGATCGCCGTGGCTTCGTCAGCAGTCACGCCGCGATAATTGACCAACGACTCCTTGTAGCTCTCAAAGACTGACGGCTTGAGGTCGATTTTCTTGTACATCATCGGATTCGTGATTCGTGGCTCGTCCGTCTCGTTATGGCCGCGACGACGGAAACAGTACATGTCGATCACGACATCCTTTTGGAACTTGGCGCGGAACTCCATCGCCAGCTTAACGACTTGAGCGACTGCTTCCGGGTCTTCGCCATTCACGTGGAAGATCGGGATGTCGAGCATCTTGGCGATGTCGGTCGTGTAGCGACACGACCGAGCTTCTCGTGCTGAAGTCGTGAACCCAACTTGGTTGTTCACGACGATATGAACGACTCCGCCGATCTTGTAACCATAGAGCTCAGAGAGGTTCAGGGTCTCCTGGGTCACGCCCTCCCCAATGAAGGCGGCGTCTCCGTGGATCAGGATGCAGCACCCCTGCTCGCGCTTGTAGTCACGAATCTCGTCCATCTTCGCTCGCAGACGCCCCATCGCCACTGGGTTCACGAACTCCAGATGGCTGGGATTGAAGCAGAGCGACAGGTGGACCTTTTTCCCGTTGGAGAGGATGCGGTCGGAACTGTACCCCAAGTGGTACTTCACATCATCAAAGGCCAGATGCTCGTGCTGATCCTCGACTTCGCGGAAGATCTGGCGGCCCTTCTTGCCCATCGTATTGTAGAGGACGTTCAGCCGACCCCGGTGGGCCATCGCCAACACGATTTCCTTGCACCCTTGCTCCGCAGCCCGCTCAATGGCTTGGTCCAGCAGCGGGATCAGCGTCTCGCCGCCATCGAGAGAGAACGTCTTCTCTCCAGTGAACTTGTCCCACAAAAACTTCTCAAAGCAGACCGCATCGGCCAGCCGGGCCAGAATGCGATGCTGGTCTTTGATGTCGAGCTTCAGGCGGTTCGCCGTCTGCTCCATCTGCTGCTGTAGCCAGATCCTCGATTGCAGGCTTTCGATGTGCATGTACTGCACACCGATCGACCGGCAGTAGGTCTGCTTCAGCCACTGAATCACGCCGCGCAGCGTCCGTGTATCGGGACCACCCACCAGCTCGGTCGAGACTTCGCGGTCGAGATCCTCATCCGAAAAACCGTAGTACGTGTGTTCCAGCTCGATCGGAGCCTCGACCTTAACCTTCAGGGGGTCAACCTTGGCCGAGATATGCCCGAGCGAGCGGTACGCCTGAATCAACCCGTCGACGCGCTCCTGCTGGACCGCGATGTTGAGCTTCTGCTCCGCGCGAAAGTGATTCGAGCCCCCGCCACCCGGAGGATTGAACATGCTGCGGGTTTTGAACGGAGATTCAAAGCTCACGCCCCCAGCGGCTGCGGGCTGCCCTGCCCCATTCAGCGAGGTCCGAAAATACTCCGCCCACTCGTTGGGGACGGACGAATCTCCGTTCAGATAGCGCGCGTACAGGTCTTCAATGTAAGGCAGGTTTTGGCTGTTGAACGCCGCAGAAGGCTCTGACATGGTGGACATGGTCCGGAGAGGAGTGATCGCGACACTGATCGAGATCAGAACCGACAAAACACCCCACAGGATGAACCACAGCTGGGTGAGCAGTTGTGGGGGCAATCGCCGCCGCCCAAACAGGATCGTATGAACCCGCCGGTCTGTGGCGTCGCAACGTGATGACAATACGATGAATATGTCACACGGGTCAGGAAATCAATCCCTGCCGGTCTCTCTCTGGAAATTCTATCGCGATCCCTGGTGTCCGACTGGTGGAATGTTGGAGAGATTCGGGCGGTTCCCGGTGACTGCAACACATTCATCGGAGGTCCTTTCCCCAACAACCTCACGCCCACGAATCGGCAAAAACTGCCGAAGCAGGGAGCCTCAGCCTCAAGTTGGACAACCCGGGGACTCGGCCAGTCCCGGCGTACGGCGGCTCTGCGGGTAAAGTTGGACAATCGCGAGGTCTCCCGCCGTAGTCAGCGATCAGTCGGCAATCATTGAAATGATCTGCCGTTCAAGTTCCTCGTACCGACACAGTCGTTGGTGGAGCTGTGCCAAAGGAGTTGCCGGATCGCTGAGTATGCTCGGTAGCCCCGTATCAGTTGAAACGAGGCGACGATCACAAGAAGTCGTTCTTGCAAGTGCGTGTGTCACAAAAGTCGGTGATGGCCTGGCCGCACAATTGACAGAGGTCAGGGGAATCACGAAATACACGAAAAATGCAGGGCCACCCGGCGGAGGAACGCTCCTGAGAAAAGAAGAGACGATTCACCAATTCAGTCGCAACTGATCCAAACACGGCCCTTCTTTTCGTGTGCTTCGTGGATTGACTCTGGCGAATGGGAGTTGGATCTGGAGCAGTCTCCTGGGGCCACCGACGCTTGGGACGCACAGACTTCTTGTAAACGGTTGCGTACTCGCGATACCCCGCCGTCTCATGCTCTGGTAATCTTCGACTTCAACCCGGCGGTCGAATTCCAGGCTCCACCCGCCGCCACCATTCAGCTCTGATCGACAAGCCGAGGTCTTCATGGCAAGGAAATCTGCTTCTTCAAAGTCAGCAAAGCCACTGGCGGCAGGCACCACAGCAAAGACGACTCCCAAGAAGAGCACCGGAATCACGCTGGAGGAAACCCTCAAAACTCTGGAGTCACTCGGGAATGAGGGGGTACGCGATCAAAACAGCAAGAGCGGCGCTGGGGACAATCAATTCGGCGTGAAACGCGGAGACTTAAGAGACCTCGCGGCCAAAATCAAATCGAATCATGATCTGGCTTTATCGCTTTGGAAAACAGAGAACATCGACGCTCAGTTCTTGGCAACACTTCTTTTTCAAGTCAATCTGCTGACAGCCGACAAACTGGAGAGAATCGTCAAACACACCACATTTGCCTGGGTGGCCGATTGGCTCCACTCGTATGTCATCAAGCTGCATCCTGACAAGGAGACCCTTCGTCAGAAATGGATGGCTTCGGACAACCCGTGGACGGCTCGTGCGGGATGGCAACTGACTGCCGGTCGAGTGGCGAAGAGCCCGGATGGACTCGATCTCGCCGGATTGCTCGACCGAATCCTGAAGGAAATGGGGTCCGCTCCAGCCGAAGTTCAATGGACGATGAATATCTGCCTGGCCGAAATCGGCATCCACTTTCCTAAGTTCCGAAAGCAGGCGATTGCGATCGGCGAAAAGCTGGGGATCTATCGTGACTATCCCTGCTCTCGAGGATGCACATCGCCATTCGCCCCGATCTGGATCAACGAAATGGTGCGACGACAGAGTTGAGGCGATACACATTTGTCGCGAGCTGACGCGAAGACTTAAGCCAGCAGAGAATCAAAGCCGCACGTGGGCGTCTTGAGTGACAACTGTGGCGTAATCGTTCGCCTGTTTCAGGCCCGCGCTTGTGCCAATCGCATGCGTTCGACACTGGTCTGGAACGCCATTCGCTTTGCAATTCGTTGTCGAGCAAATCAAGTGTAGAATCCTGTGACACAATGCCACTGCCCAAATTCTGAGCAGTGTCACTGGATTCTCTTGCTTGGCTTTCACATCGCTGGGGGAAAATTCTTTGCATCCGCTTGATCCGCTGACAGCTGAGGGACGCCGACTCTCTGCTGAATCGCTCCGAGAGCCGGACTCCAACTGGAAACGCTGGGGGACGTATCTTTCGGAACGTCAATGGGGAACCGTGCGTGAGGATTACTCCACCGATGGCCGGGTCTGGGGCCATTTTAAGCACGACGACGCCAGATGGCGGGCCTATCGCTGGGGCGAAGATGGGTTGCTCGGTTTCACCGACCGCCAATGTCGACTCTGTTTTGCGATCTCGCTCTGGAACGGGGCTGATACGATCCTGAAGGAACGTTTGTTCGGCCTCGCTGGGCATGAAGGCAACCACGGCGAAGATGTTAAAGAGTGCTACTTCTATCTCGACGCCACACCCACACATTCGTACTGCAAAGCACTCTACAAGTATCCGCAGGCAGCGTTTCCCTACCAAGAGTTGCGTGATGAGAATCAGAGACGTTCCCGTGGGGAACTGGAATACGAGCTCACTGATACCGGGCTGTTCGATGACAATCGCTACTTTGACGTTTTCATCGAGTACGCCAAGTCGGCCCCGGACGACATCCTGATACGAATCACGATTCATAACCGATCGGACCAGGCTGCAAAACTTGATCTGTTGCCAACCCTGTGGTTCCGCAACACCTGGTCCTGGGAGAACGGGTACGAACACGACGTTCCCAAACCCAGCATTCGTCAAGTGAACCCCGGGCAGGTCGTCGCCGAGCACGCGACCCTCGGACGCTACCGCTATCATGCGGATTGTGACCCACAGGGCGACGCGCCCGAGTGGCTGTTCACCGAAAATGAAACCAACATGCTCCGCAAGGAGGGGGCAGGCCAAAGCCAGCCATTCACCAAAGATGCGTTTCATGAATATGTCGTGCACAACAAACAGGACGCCATCAATCAGGCACCTTGCGGTACGAAGTCCGCAGCAAGGTACGAACTGAACATTCCTGCTCAGGGCTCCGTCACTGTACGACTGCGACTGACGGATGACGCAATCCCCATATCGGAGCCTTTTTCCGTCGAGTTTGACCAGATCTTCGCGCTGCGTATCGCCGAAGCCGCCGAGTACCATACCGCTGGAGTCACCCCCGGCCTGACAGTCGACGAACGCCGGGTACTGCAGCAGGCGACAGCTGGTCTGCTGTGGTCGAAGCAGTTCTATTACTACGCCGTATCCGACTGGCTTAAGGAAACTCCCGATCGAATTCATGCGTCTGAACATGTCGAACGAACTCGCAACGAAGGTTGGACCCATCTATTCAACCGCGACATCATCTCCATGCCGGACAAGTGGGAATACCCCTGGTACGCCGCGTGGGACAGTGCCTTTCACATGATCCCATTCGCCAGCTTGGACCCGCATTTTGCCAAGGACCAGCTCCTGCTGTTTCTTCGTGAATGGTACATGCATCCGAACGGCCAGATTCCCGCCTATGAATGGAATTTTGGCGATGTCAATCCGCCGGTGCATGCGTGGGCCTGCTGGCGAGTTTATCAGTTGACTGCACGCAACGGGGACCGCGACCGGGAATTCCTCGCCCGCTGTTTTCAGAAGCTGCTGCTGAATTTCACATGGTGGGTCAACCGCAAGGACGTGACAGACCGCCACGTCTTCACGGGGGGCTTCTTGGGTTTGGACAACATCGGGATCTTCGACCGCTCCAAGCCGCTCCCCACGGGTGGGCACCTGGAACAGGCCGACGGGACAGCTTGGATGGCGTACTACTGTTCCAGTATGCTCTCGATTGCCTTCGAACTGGCGGATGGGAACCCCGCGTACGAAGATATGGCGTCGAAATTTTTCGAACACTACATGACGATCGCCTCTGCGATGAACTCCAAAGATGGCAGCGGGCTCTGGGATGAAGAAGACGGGTTCTACTACGACCACCTGTGCATTGAGGGCCAATGCATTCCACTACGCATCCGTTCGATCGTGGGGATCATTCCGCTGTTCACAGTCGACGTCCTGTACGAACGGGTCATCCAGCAGCTGCCCGCCTTTCGCAAGCGGATGGACTGGTTCCTGGAGCATCGCCGCGACACGATCGACTCGATGACCTACATGGCCAAGAGCAGTTCGGAATCTCCTTCGGGGGGACTCCGCCTGCTGGCCATTCCGACCCGGAAGCAACTCGAGCGGATCCTCAAGTACGTCCTCGATGAAAACGAATTCCTCTCCCCGTTCGGCATCAGATCGCTGTCCAAGTACCACGAGAAGAACCCCTTCGTCTTCCAGGTCAATGGGGCCGAGATGCGGGTGCAATACCTACCCGGCGAATCCGACAGCGGCATGTTCGGCGGCAACAGCAACTGGCGTGGCCCGGTTTGGTTCCCGCTGAACTACATCCTGATTGAAGCGTTCGAGAGGTATCACCAGTTCTATGGCGACGACCTGCGAGTCGAATGCCCAACCGGTTCCGGAGTCTTCATGAACCTGAAGGAAGTCGCTAGCGAGCTCCGACGTCGCCTGTCTCGATTATTCCTGACGGGTGCCTCTGGTGACCGGCCTTGCTACGCGCGGGGAGATCGTTTTGTCAACGATCCAAACTGGTGCAATCTGGTCCTGTTCTATGAATACTTCCACGGCGACACCGGTCGCGGATTGGGGGCCAGCCACCAAACCGGATGGACTGCCCTGATCGCTCCCATTCTGGAGCAGATTGCCAGAGAACGGACAAATCCCACTGATGCGGCCTAGGCGGACCTGGGGCTGCGCGGCACGACTGGGGTCGTGCTGCTGGCCGCCGAGCCATCGAATCCGACACAGTCGGGGCGAAGAGGTCGCCGTTTTTCTGACTGGGGATGTGTCAAACCCCAATCTGCAGCCACTGAGGCTTCGTCAGACAACAAGTGTCGCCTTTCTCTCCGCGAAAGAGCGATCTTTCGCGGAGAGAAAGGCGTTAAGATAGAGACTTATTATTGGACGACTCCTGAAGCGTTATGTTTCGGACCAGTTCCGATGCAGGTCGATCAGAACTCCCCGACAACTTCGCCACCAGATCGAGTTCCCAGAGATCGCCAGAGCAGCAGATCAATATTCTCGCTGATGCTGCGAACGGAGCCATCGAGTAATATGACATTAACCATCCCAACGTGATAACTTCTAGAAGTAACCATTCACACCCCGGCTGCATGACCGCTTGAAACTGGTCTTTCCGAGAATCTCGAAATCGGCGACATCTGGTGCATGTCACTGGATCAGATCA
>JAYWHX010000090.1:0-13441 GCA_043777375.1 Planctomycetota bacterium
TGGGGGGACCGCAGCGCTCTCGGGAGAGGGGGCCGTGCTCATTGGTGGTGCCAGCATCGGAACAGGGCTCGGGATCGGGGGGGCGCAGTATTACAATTCCACCGGCGGGAACCTGACAGTCGGGACGCCGCCCGCTGTCGCGTATCGATTCAAAGGACTGGAAGGTGCTCAAAACTTCAATCTCAAACCTGTTCAGTTGCAAAGCTGCATCAACAATGGCAGTATGCAAGCTGCGGGTCCGTCCACTTCCGGAAGTATGAATAACGCTGGAAGCGGAGCCCGGTGGCCAAGTACTGCCGAGGATATGGACTTACTCCTTGGCATGCGAGGACAAAGAATACCAGATGCGCCAAATACTCCTGGACGGGACAAATCGATTTGGTCTCCGAACGCGAATACTAAGATCACTTTCGAGAGACACCCTTACCATCCAACAGCCCCCGATTGGCATCGAGATTTCCACTGGCATCTGGATACACCAGGTAAACCACACGAACGATTTCTTCCTGGTGATATACTACCGGGAAGGTGAGAAAAGGACACTGCAACAATGACAGAGAATTCTATGGCAATCCATTTTCATGACTTTGGGGAAGATCAAGAGGGGTTCTTCGCAGTGAGGAGGATTGGTGACAAAGTGGCTTTATGCCTCTCTCTAGAAAGAAATGGAGACGTTGAGGCGCTACTAGACAAAGAAGCAGTGATAAAGTTTATCCACTCCTTAACCGATGCAATCAAGATTGAATAGCATGGTGGGTCAGGTTTCACCTGATCGCGGGTCGGGTGGCACGCCCGATGAGTCTCCCGCAGTCTGAGGAGAAGTGATTTTGGGTGGCACGTCCCTGGAGGCTTTGCGAAAGGGCGTGGGAGCTGCTCACAGGGTGATTTCACGATCCCGGGCTCTTCGCCACACCCTTCGAAGACTCAGGGCATGACTCGTACGGCCTGGTGGATAATAATACGCCGGGTGGCCTCGGTTGGGTCGCTTTGGACCCTACCGGGGCGGCGCAGCCGAAAGAGGTTCTCGCACGAGAGATTCCTCCCTGTGAACCTCCTGTGCCAAGGCACACAGGGAGGCTCCCAAGCGAGCCAACCTGTGCTAACCAGCCACCCTGCAAATCGTCTGCACAGCGGGGGGCGAGTCAAAGTCTTTCGCCCCTTACGGGGCTAAGCGTGTACTGCGTGCTTTGGACCCACCGATTAATCGGTGGGCTATTCTCGAGTGTCCCTGGCGGGACAAAGACTCCTACCCCTCCCACCCAACATCGCTTTCTCCTATCCTCTCCGTGCCTCTGTGTCTCCGTGGTGAATCCTTCTTCCCAGTAACCGAGCACTCCGTGATCGCACCGCCCTCCACTCGCCGACCCGTCAACCCCGATGACCTCAACGTCATCCTGGCCACGGACTGCGGCAGCACCACGACCAAGGCGATCCTCATCGAGAAGGTCGATGGGGTCTACCGCCAGACCTTTCGCGGCGAGGCGCCGACCACCGTCGAGCAACCCGTCGCCGATGTCACCGCCGGAGTCGTCAACGCAGCCCTCGAGGTCGGCGAACTCGCGGGACGCCGACTCGTTGACGACAACGGCCAGCTGATCCGCCCGGCGAAGGGGAAAGACGGCTGTGACATTTATATCTCGACATCGAGCGCGGGCGGAGGGTTGCAGATCCTCGTGACCGGCGTCGTGCGCGAGATGTCAGCTGCCAGTGCCGAGCGGGCCTCGCTGGGGGCGGGGGCGATCGTGCTGGATGTCATTGCCTCGAATGATCGCCGTCGCCCGCATGAGCAGATCGCCCGCATTCGAGAGTTGCGACCCGACATGATTGTCATGGCGGGCGGCACCGATGGAGGCACTCAGAAACACGTTCTGCAAATCGCCGAGCTCATCGCCCCCGCGAAGCCCCGCCCGCGCTTCGGCGGCAACTACAAGCTCCCCGTCATCTTCGCCGGGAATCAAGACGCAGCTGCGCTGGTGGCGAAGACGTTTGACGATTCGATCACGCTGTCGGTGGTCGACAACGTGCGCCCGGTGCTGGAGCGAGAGAATCTCGGACCCGCGCGGGACATGATCCACGACTTGTTCCTGGAACATGTGATGGCCCATGCACCGGGATACGACAAACTGATTGAGTGGGCCGATGCGCCGATCATGCCGACGCCAGGGGCAGTGGGCGATATCCTTCAACAGATTGCGAAGACGCGCGGGATCAACTGCGTCGGCGTCGATATCGGTGGAGCGACGACCGATGTGTTCAGCGTGTTCAACGGGGCCGACGGCAAGACCGTCTTCAACCGTACGGTGAGCGCCAATCTCGGGATGAGCTACTCGATCTCCAACGTCTGCGCCGAAGCTGGCATGGCTAATGTGCTCCGCTGGGTGCATGTCGACATGGACGAGCGCGAGCTGCGAAACCGGGTCAAGAACAAGATGATCCGCCCGACAACGATCCCGCAAACGCTGGAGGCGTTGATCTTCGAGCAAGCGGTCTCGCGCGAAGCCCTGCGACTCGCCTACATCCAACACAAGGCGTTCGCCACGACGCTCAAAGGAGTGCAGCAGCAGCGGACGATCGCTGACACGTTCTCGCAATCGGCGGGCGGCGGGTCGATCATCGACAATATGAAGTTGGATCTGCTCGTCGCTTCCGGCGGGGTCTTGTCGCATGCCCCCCGCATGGAGCAGACCGCCTTGATGATGATCGACGCCTTCGAGCCGGAGGGGTTCACCGAGATCGCCAAAGACAGCATCTTCATGATGCCGCACCTGGGCGTGCTGGCCAGCGTGCATCCGCGAGCGGCGCTTGAAGTCTTCGAACGCGACTGCCTGATCGCCCTCGGCACTGTCATCGCCCCGCGCGGGACCGGTAAGCCCGGACAGCCGTGCCTCGACTTCGAAATCGCCTCCCCCGGCCACACCGAAAAAGGCTCCCTCCCCTGCGGCCAGCTGCGGCGCTATCCCCTGGCCCTCGGCCAGACCGCCCGCGTGACCATCCGTCCCGCGAAGGGCTTCGACTTCGGCGCTGGCCCCGGCCAACCGGTTGAGCGCGAAGTCCGCGGCGGGCTCGTCGGCCTGATCCTCGACACTCGCGGTCGCCCACTCGCCCTGCCCACCGACCGCGCCGACTGCCGCCGCGTGATGACCGACTGGGTCCAGACGATGGGGCTCTACTAACGGCAAGCGTCCAGCGACAAGATGATTCACCGCCACGGATGTAGAGTTTCACAGAGAAAGAAGAACGGACTGAGGCTCACCGCTGCCCCCGCCCCCGAGTCGTCGATCCATCGAACACTGACGATGAATATCATCCCAGTCCATCTGGGACTGGAGACTTCCTCAGGGATGATCCCCAAGTCCATCGGCAAACGACACAGCAGACTTACTTCTGCCGCTCGCTGTTTTGTAACATAACCCTCTGTCACCCAACCCGCACACACCCCGACCACTCCCCCGCAGCTGAGATTTCCCATGGCCGACATTGTTCGCATCGCAGTTCACGGAGCCGCTGGCCGCATGGGGCAGCGCGTGGTGGCCCTCGCATCGGCTGACCCGGGATTAAAGGTCGTGGCCGCGATCGATTCGCCGAAGAGCCCATCGCTCGGCAAGGACGCGGGCGAACTGGCAGGCATCGGCACCCTTGGCGTGAAGATCGCCTCCCAGCTGTTGGAGCCGGTCGATGCGATCATCGACTTTTCAATCCCTGATGCCTGCATTCACATCGCCGAGATGTGCTCCCAGCGCCGCATCCCGCTGGTCGTCGCCACGACAGGACTGAACGAATCACAAAAAGCCGCCGTGATGGCCACCGCGCAAGAGACAGCTGTCTGCTACTCGCCGAGTATGAGCTTGGCCGTCAATCTGGCGATGAAGCTGGTGCGCGAGGCAAGCCGCGCGCTTAAGGATCTCTCGTCCGGCGTCGATGTCGAGATCGTCGAGCGGCATCACCGCTTCAAGGAAGACGCCCCCAGCGGCACCGCCCTGAAATTCGGCCAAATCGTCGCCGAAGAAATGGGCCAGCCGAACCACGTCCACGGCCGCGAAGGACAAACAGGAAAGCGCCCCCCGAACGAGATCGGCTACCACGCCATCCGCACCGGAGACAACGTCGGCGAACACACCATCATCTTCGGCATGCTGGGCGAAACCCTCGAGGTCTACGTCCGTGGCCACACCCGCGACAGCTATGCCTACGGAGCCTTGGCCGCCGCCAAATTCGTCGCCACGAAATCAGCGGGGCTGTATTCGATGAATGACGTGCTGGGGTTGTAAGCGAGCTAACGCACGAGTGAAAAGGCACTGCATGGCTCGTGGTCCCTTGGTCTCCTTTTTCTCCGAAAAGGGACGTCCTTTTTCGGAGAAAAAGGAGACACAGCCAGCGCCATCGCTCAACGTCCTGTTGTCACCTCGACCACGATCCACGCCCCCTCACCAGGAGTCGACTTCCCAGACCGTATCCAATCTCCCACTTATCACTTCGATGAACTCATTGCCGAACAACTTTGGCGATGGGCATTCGCCAAAGATGACGTTCGCCCGCAGATGTTCGACATTTGCAGTGACTTGGCCGAAGAATTGGAGCATTACCTCTGCCATCTCCTCAATCTGGTCCCTCTAGCCAAAGCCAATAACTGGTGGTGCGACGGAGTGATGGAGCTCTCCATCACACGCCTCAGCCGGACAGAATTCGAGATCCGAGGAATCGCTTGGGCGATGAACGACCACGCCCCGTTTGACCTGCAATTCCAATACGCAGAACGTCGTGGGACAGTTCCGTTGCGTATTCGACTCCGCATGGGAGCCACCGAACTCCACGGCCAGGTTCGAAAGCTCAACAAGACAGCTGTCGACAAACTCCTGACTGCATATCCTCGCCGCGACTGGAATTGGGCCGTTGATGTGGAGTTCACGCCTCCCTGATGCCGGCGGGCGAGATCGACCAACGAAGCCTCTATGGGCCTCACTTCAAGTAGCCCGAAGCGTCAGCGAGGGAGGAGCGCCAGCGACCCTTTCCGTCATACTCACTGCTGGCCCTCCGGGTTGATTTCACGGACTGAATACCCCGGCGATACCCGCCATCGAACCGGATGTTCACCGCAAAGCTGTGACCTTGAATCTCCAGATAGTTTCTCACACAAAGGCACTAAGGCACGAAGGGGGGAGAAATGGCTCCCAGACAAAAGTTTTGTCTCAAATCTTCGTGCCTTCGTGCCTTCGTGTGAGACCACTCCTCGGATTTTTTGTCTCTCTACCGGAATCATCACCAGCTGCCGGGAGTGCATCCAAATCGTTTGCGATCAGCATTCCGGCTCCCTCGCCCCCGTGGCGACGTCATTTTCGAACCGGCATGGCTCGGGGGAGAGGGTGGGGGTGAGAAGGCCACGCGAGAGCCTTTCGCCCCCTCACCCCGGCCCTCCTCCCCCACAGCGAAGTCCACTTCGCAATCAATGCCGGTCGTGGGGGAGAGGGAGCAGACGGGGACCACCGACGTTCGAGACTCCCACGCTCCCACCGCCCCTCGCATTCCCCCGGCTGCTGGGACCGATTAACCTACCACTTCCCGCCGGACGCCCTTGTTCGGGTCGGGTCACTGCCTCGTTGCCACAGAACAGATTCGCATGTCCGCGGACACGACCCCCACCACTGACATCCCCAAACTCTACGACCCGCAGGCGGCACAAGCCCAGTGGTCTCTCTACTGGGAGCAGCACGGCTCGTTTAACGCCGATCCGGGCACAGTCGGGCGCGATGGGAAGCCGAAAAAGCCGCACACGATCATGATCCCGCTCCCGAACGTAACGGGAGCCCTGCACATGGGTCACGCGCTGAACGGCACGTGCCAGGACTTGATCACTCGCTGGAAACGCATGCTGGGGTACGAAGCCCTGTGGATGCCCGGCACCGACCATGCCGGAATCGCGACGCAAGCTGTCGTCGAACGCCGCATGCTCGAAGAGGAGGGCAAGACCCGCCACGACATCGGCCGCGACGCCCTCGTCACTCGCATCTGGAAATGGAAGGACACCTTCGAAGCCCGCATCATCTCCCAGCTGAAGCTGCTGGGGTTCTCCTGCGACTGGCGACGCACGCGGTTCACGCTCGACGATGTCTGCTCCAAAGCCGTCCGCCGGACGTTCTTCAAGATGTTCCAGGACGGGTACATCTTCCGAGGCAAACGCCTCGTCAACTGGGACTGCTTCTTGCAAACCGCTGTTGCGGATGATGAAGTCTACGACGAGGAAATCGACGGACACTTCTGGACGTTTAATTATCCAATCGAAGAGGACGACGAAGCGAGCGGCAGACGTGAGTCTGCTGCGTCCGCGAGCGATGTCACCGGCACGAAGACTCCCCCGACTGACGTCGGAGGCTCGCTGGGAACCATCCGCTTCTCCACCACCCGCCCCGAAACCATGCTCGGCGACACAGCTGTCTGCGTCCACCCGACGGACGAGCGGTACACGCACCTGATCGGCAAATACGTCCGCATCCCGGTCAACGGTCGGCTGATCCCGATCATCGCGGATGCCCTGCTGGTGGATAAGACCCTCGGCACCGGGTGCGTGAAGGTCACCCCCGCCCACGACCCGAACGACTACGCCTGCTGGCAACGCAACAAGGAGAAGATGGGCGAGCCGATCAACATCCTCAACCCCGACGGCACGATCAACGAAAATGGCAGGGCGACAGCGAGCGCCGGACGTGAGTCCGCCGTGCCAGATAACGCTCACGTTGCCACAACACCCCCGACTTACGTCGGAGGCTCGCTCGACTTCACCGGGCTCGACCGTCTCGTCGCCCGCACACACGTCATCGAAGAGATGCAACGCCTCGGTCACTTCGAAGGGGTCGAGGACCGCAAGATCCCGATGAAGCACAGCGACCGCTCGAAAACCCCCATCGAGCCGTACCTCAGCGAGCAGTGGTTCGTGAAGATGGACGACTGGGCGGATGGCCGCCCCGGCCTCGCCCAGACAGCCCTCGACGCCGTCAACGATGGCCGCGTCAAGTTCTTCCCGATGCGGTACACGAAGACCTACCTCGACTGGCTGGGTGAGAAGCGGGATTGGTGTATCAGCCGACAACTGTGGTGGGGGCACCGGATTCCGGTGTGGACTGCACAGATTGTAGCTCGTGACGCGACTCCCAAAGATGGCTCACTCGCTGCGAGTGAAGCCAGCTCCAAGGCTACAGAGGTTGAAACCGTGCGACAGTTCAAGAACTACATGAATGTCGCAGGTGTCGAAGAGTCGAACTACACGGTTGAAGTTGTTTGGCACTCACACATTCGTTGCTGTGCTGGGACTGAGAGAGCTCACGAAGCCTTGACGGCCCTCAAGAGCTATACCGACAGCCACCTTTTCATGAAGATAAAGCCAGGCGAACAGCTTCCTTTGGGTATGTCTGTTGTTCCTGGTTTCGAGCACGCTACGAAAGCTGCGAACGAATGCGATAATTTTGCGCACATCACTCAAGACCCCGATGTCCTCGACACGTGGTTCTCGTCCGCTCTTTGGCCGCATGCGACGCTGGGTTGGCCGGATATGGAGCGTAATCCGCCGCTGGATGCGAAGGAGGTCGCCAAGCAGACGGCTGTCGCGCTGGCACCCCCGACTCACGTCGGGGGCTCGCCGGGCAATTCTGTGCTGCCCACTTTCTACCCCGGCAACGTCCTCGTCACCTCGCGCGACATTATCACGCTGTGGGTCGCCCGCATGGTGCTGACCGGCCTGTATAACAATGACGGAAAAATTCCGTTCGAGCATGTCTGCGTCCATCCCAAGATTCTCGACGGGTTCGGGCAGACGATGTCGAAGTCGAAGGGGAACGGAGTCGACCCGCTGGAGCTGGTCGAGAAGTACGGGGCCGATGCGGTGCGGTTCACCATCGCCTCAATCGCGGGCGAAACACAGGACGTGCGCCTCCCCGTCGGGTACGAGTGCCCGCATTGCAGCGCGGTGATTCCGCAGACGTTGGAGCATCAGAAGGCGATCCCTGGCGGCGGAGCCAAGCCGCGCGTGACCTGTGCCAAGTGCAAGAAGTCGTCGCAATACACCAGCCCCTGGTTCGAACCCGATGAAGGCGAAAAGGTCGCCCGCATCGTCGCCGAACGCTTCGAATACGGCCGCAACTTCTGTAACAAGCTGTGGAACGCCAGCCGCTTCGCAATGCTCAACCTGACCGACTACACCCCCGGTCCGGTCCACGCCAGCGAACTGCAACTCGAAGACCGCTGGATTCTCAGCCGCCTGTCGACCGTCGCCAACGAGATGACCGACTACCTGGGCCGCTACCAGTTCGACGCCGCCACGCGGGCGATCCGCGACTTTACCTGGAACGAGTTTTGCGACTGGTATCTGGAGATGGTGAAGCCGCGGCTGAGGAAGGCACGGGGAGGCCTAGAGCCTAGGGCTGAGGGCCTAGAGCCAGAGGGGGCAGTGGAGCAGGCATTCCTGTCTGCCTCTCCGGTCACTCACCACTCACCTCTGACCTCTCACCCCTCCGACGAAGTCCGGGCCTCCGCCCAGCGCGTCCTCCTCTTCGTACTCGATTCCCTCGTCCGCCTCCTCCAACCCTTCACCCCGTTCATCTGCCAGGAACTCTGGTCGCGTCTGAACGAGATCGCTCCGAAGCGGTCACTGGCGAGCGTCCGGCGTAAGCCGGATGGTTCCGTCGATGAGACGATCGAGAACACCGGGGGGCTGACGCCACCCCGCTCGCCAATTCTCACCCCTCAACCCGCCGAACCCGCCGCCATCAACGCCGCCTGGCCCACCATTCCTCGTTCTTGGCAAGACGCCGCCCTCGAACGCCGCTTCGCCCGGCTCCAGGAAACCATCGTCGCCGTCCGCAACGTCCGCTCGATCTACAACATCCCACCAACGACCCAGCTGCAACTGATGATCCGCGCATCGACCGAGGTCGCCAGTGAAATGACCAACGTCGCCGCCCAGTTCGACAACCTCGCCAAGGCCGTCCTCGCAGCTGCCGGAGCCGACGTGGTGCGGCCCAGTGCCAGCGCGGGCTTCTCGCTCGGTGACGCCGACGGTTACATCCCCCTCAAAGGGATCATCGACCCCGTCGCCGAACTCGCCCGCCAACAAAAAGAGGCCGAGAAGATCCGCAAACACATCGCTGGCCACGAGTCGAAACTCAACAACGCCGCCTTCACCGCCAAAGCCCCCGCCGAAGTCGTCGCCGGAATCCGCGAAACCTTGGCTGGCTTGAACAAGCAGCTGGAGAGCGTAGCCGAGATCGTCAAGGACCTCGGCGGGTGAGATAATGGCAAGTTCTCCAACCATCAGTTGGAACACACTTAGTCCCAAGCTCCCGCTTGGGAACGAGATTGAAAACCAGTCCTTCAATGGTGGGCCTGCGCCTAAAGCGGCTTGGTCCCACCCTAAATTGACTGATTCCCTTCGCGGATTCCAGGCATGCAGGATCGCCCTACCTTTTTTGCATCTGCATAGGCCGATTATGCACACCTTCAACTTCGAGACGAATCATGAGTGAGTCCCAATTCCTGATATTCATCAGTTGCTTCATCACGCAAATCCTCATTTGCTACGCCTACTTTTTTGCAGCAATACGACGGATGTTTATTTCCCCGTCTTCTGCAAATATGCTGGTACTGTTGATCCCCTTTATTGGGATTCCAGGGTATTTCCTGGTCTTCTTATGGGGGTGGATCAAGAATGGCCATCATCAGCTGACACGCTTGATGACGGGCTGGACGCTGACGCTCGTATTGATGGTCATAGAAGCCATGCTGATCAGCCGACTGGAAAAGACAGCGATGGAACCAGTGGTTCTGATTGGCACCATGACTCTCCTGTTTGCACTGTTGATGATCATATTGGTCCCGTTCTTGCGGAGTGACGAGCGGATGCGAGCACTGGTCCGAGATCCCAACGTGGATGGTGTCAATCGCCTCTGCTCGTTGGGTCCACAGATTCTTCCACTTCTGAAGTACATGCTTTCGGATGAGTATCAGCCGACCCGGCTGAGCGCGATCAATTGTTTGTCTGAACTCGGGGAAGCTGGCATTCCGCTACTCCAAGTCTCGACTCTCGATGCCGACCCTGTTGTTGCATCTGCTGCTAAAGATGCTCTGCGTGTCGACCCAGCTTCGGTTTAACTGCATGGGCGGATCGGGTGGCACGACCCTGACGGCTTTGCGGAAGGGCGTGGTCTCTATACGCTGACCACTTTCTTAGAAGACTCGTGGTATGCCACTCGACCCGTGAATTCTCTTTTGCATCGAACGTTGGTTATCCTGGCGGACGTCGATCCACCGGACTCGGAGAGTCCGGTGACGTTGTGGAGATCAGCGAGCAGCGTCGATTTTACTGTCCCATATTCGACGACACTTTTATCATACTGACGACACAACTAAGGAATTTACCTAGACGGTTAAATCGAACAAAACACAGTGTTTTACCTAGTGATACTCAATAGACACCACTTTGGCACGCACCCTGCATCTTAATCTCCCCGTGGGAATGCTCCCACAGTCATCACGACTCTCGGTAGGGAACCATTCGCAGGAGATTGCCATGTTCATCCAGTCACTCATCTCTCAATTTCAACGTTGTCGCCAGGCTGTCACCCAAGCCTTGGGCGGTTCACCAGCTCGCCGCCGTGACCGGGTCACCATGACTCCAACGGCTCTCGAAAGCCGCAAACTACTCGCAGCTGTGGTCGGTGGGAACCTGCAAATCGTCGGCTCGAATCGAGTCGACAACGTGCTGGTGGACGACGTGACGGTCAACGGTCGGTCGATGATCCGCGTTAACCACAACGGTTTCAAGCAGCTGTTCAATCGCTCCAGCGTACCCGGCGAGATTCAGTTCTGGGGCTACGGGGGCAACGACAATTTTGACTACATCGGCACCAAGGACTGTTACCTCGATGGAGGGACCGGCAACGACTACCTGAGTGGGGACTTTGGCTGGGATTACATCATCGGTGGTGACGGGCACGACACTCTGGAAGGGTGGGCCGGGAACGACGACATCTATGGAGGATTTGGTAACGACCTGCTCGATGGCGGGACTGGCCACGATTATCTGTTCGGGCAGGCCGGAAATGATTTGCTGGGAGGCGGAGCCGGGGATGACTTGCTGAATGGCGGCAGCGGCTACGACGCAGCCTTCGGCGGTTCCGGGTTCGACGATTTCGAAGAGGTCGGTTATGACGCGGGATCGTTCTTCTACTTCCCCGTGAATACCCGGTTCGGCATCCAGTACCGCACCTCGGGTGTCCAGGACTTCAACCGCTCCAGTGATCTGATCGTGAGCTGAAAACTGCGACAGCTGCGACAGCCTCCCGACTTTGATGAAACACCAGCCCTCGCATTGATGCGAGGGCTGGTGTCGTCGTCTGCCTGGGTTTTTGCCGTCGCAGTTTCGCTAAAACAAACAGCCGTGTCCCAGCGATTGCACTTGCTGCCTCCGCAGAGGAACCATCATCACACGCATTCCGGTCATATCACTCGTATCAATTCTAGCGGCATATTGCGCCTCACGTTTGTCGCACCGTCTTGCATTTCGTGCAAATGATTCTCAAACCACTCATTTGCAACCTGATCCGCACCGCACGACGCGGATTCCGAGCTAGGCTCTTCTATCCTTGGGGTCTTCTTGGAACTGTGCAATGCGTCCATTCATCACGTGTCTCTTGTTTTCTATCGCATTCTTGGGATTTTCCCAAGTCGCCGATGCGGCGCTCGTGATCACAGAGGTCATGTATAAGCCCTCTGGAACAAACGGCGGAACCACCGGCTCGGATGAGTGGTTTGAGATTTTCAATTCCGGCAGCGGCACTGTCGACTTGGGTACCATCAAGTTCGATGACGACAGCAATGCGAGCGACGGTGTCTTCTTAAGTTCTGTCCCGACATCATTGGCTGTTGGGCAGTATGCGATTGTCGCCAACAAGAACCAGGCAGGCTGGGAAGCTCGTTATGGAACGAAACCATCGTCCGCACTGTTCCTTCAGCCGTCGGGCAATTGGAACCCATTGGACGACAACTCCGACACGATGTCCCTTTACAACACTGTCACGGGGTTAAGTGTTTTCTCAATGACATACAACAACATCGCCATTCCCAGCGGAGTCTCGATCTACTTCTCCGGAACGAATCCAGCTTTGATTGGGAATCCCAACACATTCCTCAATCAGCCGGGTGCTTGGCAAAAATCACCAACCAATCTGGGGCCTGCCACTGACAAGCATTCGGGAGGTTCTGGCTCGATTCAGACGCAAAGCGCTCCCGAACCTGCGGCATGGGCCATGATGGGAATCGCGGCCATCGGACTCGTCATAGTGATCTCCCGGCGGCCAACCGTCCGGTCGGCCTGAGAATGACAAAACGTACTGAGACATAACTCAATACGTCACCTTCAGCATCAATCCTCACGCCGCTTCGCTGGGGCAATCGATTGAAAGTTATCTGCCGGTACGAAACAGTTGTAACGATTTCATCGATTCTCGCAGTCTGTTGCAGTCCGGAACTCTCGCTTTCAAGTATTCCTCCCGGTGAGTTATTTCCGAAACACAGTCGATCGCTTTGATATATCCATCGTTGTGCCGATTCCGACTTATGCTCGATTATCCTTGGGCTCAAATGGAACTGTGCAATGCGTCAATTCATCTCGTGTCTTTTATCCGTCGTGGTTTTCTGCGGTCTCACCCAAGTCGGTGAAGCGGCGCTTGTGATCACGGAGATCATGAACAATCCGTCCGATGCCAGTGACGGAAACACGAGCAATTCTGCGGAATGGTTTGAGCTGTACAACTAGGGGGCGAGCGCCGTCAACCTCAGCACAATCAAAGTGGATGACGACGCCAACGCCAGCGACGGAGCGACACTGAACGGGTCACTCGGATCAAACAAGTACGCTATCGTCGCCAACCTGTCACAAGCCACATGGGTGGGGCTCTACGGGGGATTGCCGACCGGAACGCTTTTTGTGCAGCTTCCCAACCCGTGGAATGTGCTCAACAACGGCCCCGGAGATACCATCTCGCTGTACAACACCGTGACCAGTTCCAGCTTCTTCCAACTGGACTACACCAGTTCCACGAATGGACGGTCCTTGGGATATACCGGTACAACCGTAAGCGGTGTGTCTCCGTATTCCGCACTCTGGGTCCACACCACGACCGTGGGAGGTGGCTCAAGCGGCGACCGCCACACGGCAGGCAGCAGTAACATCCAAAGCGCCCCCGAACCGGCCTCGTTCGCCCTCCTCGGCCTGGCAGCCTTTGGGCTGTTCACCGTGGTGCGCCGCCAACGCCTCGCTGAACTCGCTGCGTAAAGCAGACCCTCTGCGAGTGCTGAGACAAGTAACCATTCACACCCCGGCTGCATGACCGCTTGAAACTGGTCTTTCCGAGAATCTCGAAATCGGCGACATCTGGTGCATGTCACTGGATCAGAT
>JAYWHX010000091.1:0-3751 GCA_043777375.1 Planctomycetota bacterium
CTTGCCCGGCAACAACCCCTCGACCCGCAACCACTGCTCGTCCGATAGCTCAAACCGCCGCATCACAATCCCCGTCCTTGAGGTCCAATTCCAAGGCGGTGGTCTACTCGGTGGGGCCGTTTTCGGAAAGGTGATTGTCAACACGGCCTAATGGTTTATGGAGGGCACGCTCGATTTTCAATCCCTCTTGTTCTTGCGTCACCCAGACAAGCAAGGTGATGTTTCGGCCACCCAGCTAGGACGGGGAAGTGCGCCAGTCCTGCGGATATCTTACTTCCCGGCCACCGCTTTCGTCCGGCGCTGCAGGAGGATATTCACTCCCTTTTTGTTCGACAGGGCGATGTCCAGCAGGCCATCGCCGTTGATGTCGCCGGTGGTGAACTGGGTGCCGACTCCGGTGTCGTTGCCGGCGGGGATGTCGTGCTTGATGAACTTGGGGCCATCCGTGGAGCGGAGAATCTCGTACCAGACCATGATGACGGGGTCGTTGGCACCCGGATCGCCGCCGTTGTGGGCGTAGTAGCGTTTGCCGGTGATCAGGTCTTTCTTGCCGTCGCCGTTGATGTCTTCCATGACGAGAGCATGAGTCTGGGAGAAGCTCTCGTCGACGAGGTGGTAGGTCATGCCGGGTTTCCCCTGCTTCTCGCCGTTCTCGAACCACCAGACGCCGTGAGCATGAGCGCAGGTCATCAACATGTCCATATCGCCGTCGAGGTCGAGATCCTCGGCATAGATGTCCGCTCCGGTCTTCGGTGCCCCGTTCTCGCCGAGAACATGCGGGTGGAAGGTCCACACCTTGTTATCCCGCTTCTCAGGGTGCTGCCACCAGCCGTGCGGGATGACGATATCGTTCTTGCCATCGCCATTGCAGTCGGTCACGCCGATGCCGTGGTAATACTTAAATGTTCCGTTCTGATTCGGGTCACCTGGTTCGCTGACTGCCACGAAATTCCACTTCTGATAGACCGCATCGCCGGTCGGGATCTCGATGTACCCCATTTGGGCTTCGGGCTGGCTGCCGAAAACGAGATCTGGCTTTCCATCCCCGGTCAGGTCACTGAACTGGGGTGATTCGTTACAGATGCTGTGCCAGATGACATGCTCAGCCCAGTGCTTTTCCTCGCCCTTGGGATTCTCGTACCAGTGGAAGGGCTCGCCGGGGAAGCCCGCCACAATGATGTCCATCCAGCCGTCCTGATTGATGTCATACGACCAATTGCAGAAGCTGTTGCTGTAGCCCACCCCGGCCCAGAAGTCGCCGGGTTTGCGGAATTCGTGCCTCTTCCAATCAGGAGCGGAGTACCAGACATCCCCGGCGGAGATGTCCTGTTTCCCATCCTTGTTGAAGTCCCCGATCGAGACTCCTTCGGACCGGAAACGAGCATCCAGTTGGACTCGTTCGAAGGAGACATTCGCGGCGTCCTCTGCGACGAGTGCCCCCGCATTGAGGGCGAGAGACAGGCAACCGAAAGCGAGACAGGCAAACCGGCGCATGGGCCACTCCTGAGAAATCCGGAGATCGGAACGTCGCCGATCCACTGATCAGCCAGATTCTGGTATACCGCATGGATCGTGTTGGAACAAACCAGCGGTGATGTGAACTGTCTCCCATGAATGCAACCGCCTCAGCTCCAGAGTCTTCGACCGGAACCGGTTCGATCCGCATTGCCATTCTCGCAGCTGTGGCGATCGTGGTGTCGCTCGCGCTGCAGTTCTTTGGATCCCAGCAGTTGATTCTGGGGCTCCCGTTGTCTCAGTGGCCGCTGGCAATCGCCTTGGTGGGTGGCGGAATTCCGCTGGTGTGGCAATTGCTGCAGGGCGCAATGCGGGGTGAGTTCGGGTCCGACCTGCTGGCGGGGATCTCGATCGTGACTTCGGCTCTGGTCGGTGAACCGCTGGCGGGAGTGATTGTGGTCTTGATGTTGTCCGGTGGGCAGGTGCTGGAGTCATATGCGATCAAGCGGGCTTCGTCGGCTCTGGAGTTACTGGCCCGCCGGATGCCGCAGGTGGCTCACCGCCGCGAGGGGGACAAGACGATCGACATCGCCATCGATCAAATTCGGATCGGCGACTTGCTGTCAATCTTTCCGCATGAGACCAGCCCAGTCGACGGGACCGTGGCCGAGGGACACGGGACGATGGATGAGTCGTACCTGACCGGGGAGCCGTACCATGTCGACAAGGCTCCCGGTGCGACGGTCATCTCGGGCTCCATCAACGGGAATGCCGCCCTGACAATCCGGGCCGACAAGCTGGCGATCGATTCGCGCTACGCCAAGATTATGGAGGTGATGCGCGCTGCCGAAAGCCGGCGGCCCCGCATGCGACGGCTGGCAGATCAGCTGGGGACCTACTACACGCCGCTGGCGGTGTTGATTGCGTTTGCCGCGTGGGTGTACAGCGGCGACCCGCGTCGTTTTTTGGCGGTGCTGGTCACGGCGACTCCTTGCCCGCTGTTGATTGCGATTCCCGTGGCCATTCTGGGAGGGATCTCGCTCTGTGCCAAACGCGGAATCATCATTCGCGACCCCGGTGTTCTGGAGCGGATCGATACCTGTCAGGTGGCCATCTTCGATAAGACCGGGACGCTGACCTATGGTCGCCCGAAGCTAGAGTTGGTGTCTCCGGTGGGCCAGTTGACCTCGGATCAACTCATCAGCTGGACTGCATCACTGGAGCGATACAGCAAGCACCCGTTGGCCGAAGCGGTGGTCGAAGCCGCCCGCGAACGGAAGCTGACGATTTACCGGGCCGATGCGGTGAGCGAGCTGCCGGGGCAGGGACTCTCCGGGACGGTTGAGGGGCACACGATTCGTGTGACCAGCCGGAAGAAGCTACTCGCAGCGACTCCCGAAGTGGCCAGCATGCTCCCCCCACAATCAGCAGGTCTCGAATGTGTGGTCCTGGTCGGCGAGCACTATGCCGGGGCGTTGCAGTTCCGCGACGAGCCGCGTCCCGATGGCCATTCGTTCATTGGCCACCTGGCTCCGCGTCATCATTTCGAGCGGGTGATGCTGGTCTCCGGCGATCGGATTGAAGAAGTGCAGCACCTCGCCAAACTGGTCGGTATCACAGAAGTTCTGGCCAGCCAGACTCCCGAACAGAAGCTCGAAATTATCCGTGAGATCACCCGCACCAAAGCCACGCTGTTCATGGGCGACGGCATCAACGACGCCCCCGCACTGTCCGCTGCCACCGTGGGTATCGCGTTCGGAGCCCAGAACGAAATCACCTCTGAAGCCAGCGGAGCTGTGATCCTGGAAAGCTCACTCGCCAAGGTTGACGAGCTGATTCATATTGGCCAGCGGATGAAACGCATCGCTCTCGAAAGCGCCGGAATTGGCATCGCCCTGAGCCTTACCGCCATGATTTTCGCAGCTGCGGGGTTCATCACGCCGGTGATGGGAGCATTGATTCAAGAGGCAATCGACGTGCTGGCTGTGCTCAACGCCTTGCGAGTGCCGTGGATGACGAGCGGTCTGACGGATTACGAGTAAGGACAGTGGCCAAAACAACTTCCCGATTTGACCTCTGGAAGTTGAACAGAAGCTCACGAAGGAAACGAAGGGGGGAGTCCGTAGACTCTTCCCTCCCGACGGATCAAAATCCAATTGGGAAGTGGTTTTTGCTCAACGATCAGGAACTGGCTTGGGCCAAGTCCCTGGAATTCAACGCAGGGGTCGCGGAGGTTCGCAGAGGGAAATTCCGGAGATCACTCAAGCCTCTGCGTTCCTCTGCGCCCCCTGCGGTG
>JAYWHX010000092.1:0-3735 GCA_043777375.1 Planctomycetota bacterium
GCGCGGAGCAACGGGGGCGGGGAAGGCGGGCGAGGTCGGGACGCCGGGAGCGGGCATCGGTGGAGGAGGGACGGCAATCCCCGCATCCCGGCGTTTGTAGCCCTTCACGACGTTGGCCAGTTCGTCGTTGTCATCCCGTTTCTTGCAGGCCACCTTCACCAGCAGCGGCAGGTCATGCAGCTCGCAGCTGTCCTTCGGTTGCAGGACGCCGACCGCCCGGCAGATGGACGACAGCGCTCCCTTCGCGATCTTGACGGCGGTGTCATTGGCGTTGTTCAGATTCAGCCGGTCCCAGAGCTTGCGCCCCTGGTGCGGACCGTCGAGGACCTGCAACTCCAGTTCGAGAAAGGCTCCATCACCCGCCTTTGTCGGCTTCATCTCCGACGCCGTGATGATGCACAAGTAGTCGCCGTTCGGGAGGGGATCGAACGAGTCATTCGGTTCGACGGTATTGGCATCGAAGCCACGCAGATCAGCCATGAGAGAGTCCTTGGAGTGGGAGAAACGGAAAGAGGAAACCACGCGGCGAACATTTTCTTCGTGCCACTTTGAGCGTTCGCTGCCTGTGTGGTCACGAAATCGCGTGATGTGTTTCAGGTGGTCGGGAGGTACTGGGCATACACCCGGTAATCGAGCGGCAGTTCTTCCGGCAGGCTCAGGCGATTCTTTGCCATATGAGCGGGGCGCTCGGTGGTCCGCAGAATGCGATCGCCGGTGCCGATCCCACGAGTGCGGACACTGTCGAACCCCTCATCCGTCTGCTTCGTATGCACCTTGTAGGTCGCGAACAGCACCTCGTCCGACCATTCCTGGACGAGCGCCGAAGCATGCTTGTTAAGCCGGGGTGAGTACCGGTCGTACGCATCCGTCTCCGGGTTCTCGAACCGCTCGATCTTGGCATGGGCGATCATGACGACCATCATCCGACGCTCGTTGCGCAGCGCGTTCAGGCCATCGAGAATCTCTTTCCAATAATCGAGGGCGTAGGTGTAACCCCGAGCAAACCCGAAGTCCTCGATATTGTCGACCTTGGTCTTATTCCCCGGACCGCGATCACGAACGACTTTGGCCCAGATCATGCGTTCGAGCCAATCGAGACTATCGATGACGATGGACTGAAAATCATGGACCTCCGAGTACAGCGACATGATCGCCGCCAGCACGTCGTCATACGTCTGAGCCAGCGGGAACCGGGCACAGTCCAGATTCCCCAGCCCGTCCTCGGTCTGGATGAACACCGGCTGCGGAGCCATCGCCCCGAAGGTCGATTTCCCGATCCCCTGCACCCCATACACCATCACCCGCCGAGGAGATGCTTGCCTGCCTGTTTGAATGCGACTCATCAGTTCCATCGAACGACCTCGTGTTGAGAGTGGAGAATCCGAAATGGGAGGGAATCAGGCGTGGCTGTAACCGGCCCGCTCAAAGTGCTCGCGAAGCTCATCCATCCGACGCCAGATCGTCGTTCTGGGAATACCCAGTTGGCGGGCCACAGCCTCGGGCGTGTTCTCTTTCAAGAGTTCAGCAATCTCCCGATGCTCTGCGGATAGGCGTTCGAAGATGTCGCCGCAGTCACTGCGCAGTTCGACGAGCGACTGATCGCTGACATCCGGTTGGCCACGGACTCCATCGAGCTTGCCGAATTCAAGCTCATCCACCGCTTGCGAAAGCCTTCGTTCTCGCCGGAAATCGCGCCTTTGACGACACCGATTGCGGATCAGCTCAGTGACTTTGGTATCAACCACGTTCTGAATGAACGTCGTCGGCTTGGCCTTGGACGGGTCGTACAGCGGCCACTGGCACAGAAGATGCAAAGCGAATTCCTGGGCCAGGTCTTCGCCATCGAAACCGTACTTGCCCGCCAGTTCTCGTGCTTTGCGGCGAGCGTACCATGTGGCGTAACAGGTTCCGTACCCGTGCTTTATGTTGAACGGTGAATCACTCATGGCGTCTCTCAGGTATTCCGGGCCGCCGCGTCGCATTCGACATCGAACGTGCCCTCCTAGGGAATTACTCGTTTGAGAGGCACCAAATCCGCCGGTCGCTTTGAAAAGTCACATTGGAAACGCATCAGTATCATTTCCCAATGTAAAACCAATATTGGGTCAATATTGGCAATGTGAACCCAATATTGGGCCAATGTGGGTTTTTGACACTGATGCGAATGGCTAGATCAGGTGACCCTGATCGCCTTGCAAACTCCTCTCGTCCGATCGGCATCGTGCTGATCGCCAAGCAAACGACGAGTGGAGAAACGCGAGATGACAAACACAACGGAACGCCTGACGCTGGAAGACAAGCTGAACCTGATCAAGAGCCGGGCCCGCCTGATGGGATTCCGACGGCATGATCGCGAAGACGCCGTGCAGGAAGTGATGCTGGCAGTGCTGGAGTTCGAGTACGAGCCAGGCAAGCCGAATGGTGGATCGGAGTCCACCGCGATCACCACGATCATCGATCGCAAGCTGATCGATCTGAAGCGAGCCAAACGTTGCTATGCCCGATTGATCGATCAAACGACCGACCATCTGTCGGCAGAGTACCAGGGCTGCAATGACGGCCCGTTTGAAGTGGATCGTTCCGGTGAAGAGCGTGTTGCTGGAGCAGAGATCGAGACCGTCATCGGTGGTCTCGACGCTGAATCTCAGCAAGTCGCTCGGCTGCTGATGGACGGGCTGACTCAGAACGCTATCGCAGAACAACTGGGCATGGGCTGGCAGCGCGTGGCGCGACTGGTCGCGGCCATCCGCGAGTGTCTCGAAGCCGCCGGACTGAACCCCCTCGTGGCCGAATAACGGGGAGCCTGCCACATGGAAACTCCCCCGCACATCACTGGACTTCCGGCCCCGTCTGAGCCATCAGTGAGTCCCGACGGACGACGCCCGCTGTCGATGGAGTGGATCACCGACGACCTGCTGCGAGCCACGCTCGCAGCTTGGTCGCCTCGGTACGAACGCCCCCTCAACGCGGACGATGCTGTCGAGATTCTGATGAACGTCAAGCGGTTCTCAGAAGCACTTCTCCGAATCAGAAAGGACGAACCATGAACGTGGTGATCTGGGCTCGCGTGTCGTCGCGCGAGCAGAAGGAAGGCTACTCGATCGATGCCCAGCTGCGGGCGACGAGAGAGCGGGCCGCGAAGAACGGCTGGACGGTGGTCCGCGAATTCGAGGTGGCCGAGTCCGCGAAACGCGGTTCGACTCGCATCTTATTCAACGACATGGTCCGCTGGGTGAAGGCGAACGCCAAGCGAGAGCATCTGCGGGTGATTCTGAGCCACAAGCTCGATCGCATCTGCCGCAACATGCGGGACGCGGTCCGCATGCAGGAACTCGAAGACCAGCACGGGGTCTCGCTGGCGTTCGTCGACAACCAGTTCGGCCCGGGACCAGCGGGAGCATTGTCGTTCAACGTGATGGCAGCTGTCGCTCAGTACTACAGCGACAACCTGCGGACCGAAGTCTTGAAAGGGATCGAGGAACGCTGTCGCCAGGGTTGGCAGCACGGCCTCGCCTCATACGGCTACATGAATTGCACGGGTGAGAAGGAAGAACCGATTCGACCGCATCCGCAGAACTCAAAGGCAGTCGTGCGGGCCTTCGAGCTGTATGCGAGTGGGCGGCACACGTTCGAAACACTGGCCGACCAACTCGCCGGGGAAGGCTACACCTACCAGAAGGGCAATCCCCGGTTCCATCGGACGGCTCTCTCCCGCATGCTACGGAACCGCGTCTA
>JAYWHX010000093.1:0-13163 GCA_043777375.1 Planctomycetota bacterium
AGTTGAAGGATCGCAACTTCGAGCATGGCAAGCAGATGTTCGCTGCCACCCGCTGCATCCTGTGTCACCGCTACGACGGCGAGGGCGGAGCCACGGGCCCGGAGCTCACTCAGCTCGCGGGACGGTTCAGCCTGAAGGACATGGCCGAAGCGGTCGTCGACCCCAACAAGGTCGTGCCCGATCTGTTCCGCGCCAGTGTCGTCACCACGAAAGCGGGACAGGTCTACACCGGTCGCATCGCCTCAGAATCGCCCGAGTCGATTACGATCATCACCAATCCCGAAGACGCCACGAAGTTCGTCACGATTCCGATCGGCGAGATCGAAGCCCGCGTAGTGTCGACCACCTCGCAGATGCCGAAAGACCTGCTGAAGCCGCTGAACCAAGACGAGGTCCTCGACCTGATGGCGTTCCTGCTGTCACGGGGTGACAAGAACTCGCCGATGTTTAGGAAGTGAGACTTTGAAGTCGTGACAATTCCCAGTGGGTCCGACGACTGGGAATTGATTCTTCTTACTCAGCGTGTCTTCACTCGGTCGATTTGATAAGAGTTCAGCGGGAGTCGTCGATGCGTCTCTACTTCGATGCCTGCTGTCTCAATCGCCCCTTTGACGATCAACAGCAATTGCGAATTCGACTCGAAGCGGAAGCCGTACGGACGATTCTGTTGCTGTGCGAGGAAGGGGGACACGAATGGGTTGCGAGCCGAATTCTCATCTGGGAATTGGTACGAACTCCCGATCCTGATCGCCGTCAATTGACTTTGGACCTCCTCATGATGGCTGGCGATGTTGCTGAACCGTCAGATGCTGACCGCATCAGGGCACTCGAGCTGCAGCAGCAACAGATTCCCGCATTCGATGCACTTCATCTGGCCACCGCCGAAAGATTGAATTGTGATATTCTACTGACCACAGATGACACTCTGGTCAAACGTACTGCAAGGGGCGTCCTTCCCGCACTCAGGATTCGTGTCACCAACCCATTGGCCTGGTTACAGGAAAATACACAATGACCACGACAGAACTACCCACAGCGGAATTGCTGGATCGAGGATATCGCGTCTTGCTGCATGAACTCGGCCCGTCCGGGTTCGTGAGGTTTATGCAGCACTTCCGCGCGGGACGCGGCGACTATACGGCCGAACGCCAAGCATGGCTTCCGCAGTCGGTCGAGGAGGTCTTCGGACAACACACCAACCCAACGAAGACGGACTCCATTCGGGCTGAGTGAAAATTCTTGCAATCGGAAGTCCCCATGCCTGAGAAATCCCCTCCACAGAAAAAGCAGCTCAGCTACGAACGCGATCGTCGAAACGGGTACGGCGAGAACAGCAAGAGTTCTCGCAAGAACATCCGACTTCGAAAACAGGGAGTGAACCAAGCCAATCGCCACGCACACAAACAGCTGCTGAGTGTGATCGACCCGGAGACGGGTGAGCCGCATCCCTGTCGTGGGGTTGTGATGCGTCGGCCAAAGACTTGGCGAAAGATGGCTGACATTCCGTTGGGCGATGTCGTCACCAAGAAACTGTTCCGCCGGGCGCGGCTTGGAATCGCCAGTCCGGAGTCTGTGGAGGCGGCTTTGCAGCGAGTGGACTCTCACCGAAAGCCCCACGTGGGATAGACTTCCAGCCTGTCTTTTCGCGGGAGATGACAGGCTGGAAGCCGATCCCGCGAATCTTAGCTATCAGGAAATCTCATGCGTTGGTTTACAGCTGTGACGACTTGTCTGACACTGCTGGTGCTGCTCGTGTCGAGTGATTGCATTGCGGTGCTGGCCGGGGAATCTCGCCTTGTAGAGGTCGATCCCGCGAGCGTCGGGCTGAGCGCTCACCGCCTGGCCGTCATCGACGACATCGTCGCGGAAGGGCTCCGCGACAAGAAGCTGCCGGGGGCGGTGGTGGTGATCGGCTACCAAGGCCAGATCGTCTACCGCCAGGCATTTGGCCAGCGGCAACTCGAACCGACTCCCGAGCCGATGACGCTCGATACGGTCTTTGACCTCGCTTCGCTCACGAAGCCGATCGCGACTGGAACCAGCATTATGCAGCTGATCGAGGCCGGGAAGATCGGTTTGGATGACCCGGTCGCGAAGTACTTGCCCGCGTTTGGAAATCATGGCAAAGAGGCCATCACGATCCGTCATCTGCTCACTCATCAGGGCGGCCTGATCGCTGATAATTCGATGAAAGACTTCGCGGACGGGCGGGTGAAGTCCGTCGAGAATCTGATGACTCTCAAACCCCTCGCCGCGCCGACCGAGCGATTCATCTACTCCGATGTCGGGTTCATGGTCCTTGGCGAGCTGGTCGCTGCCGTCTCGGGACAGACGCTCGACGAGTACACTCGCCAGCACCTCTTCGTGCCGCTCGGGATGCACGAGACGATGTTTCGTCCCACATCGATCGCGGCGGAACGCTTTGCCCCGACAGAGCAACGCGACGGCCACTGGATACGGGGCGAGGTCCACGACCCCAGAGCGTTTGCTCTCGGAGGAGTCGCCGGGCATGCGGGCCTGTTCTCCACCGCCGATGACCTCGCTCGTTATGCCCAAGCCATGCTCAATGGCGGACAGCTTGGCGAGGTCCGCATTCTCCAGCCCGAGACGGTCGACATGATGACCTCCTCGCAGCTGATCCCTGGCGGCGGTACTCGCGGACTGGGCTGGGACAACAGGTCGGGCTATTCCTCGAATCGAGGCGACCTCATGTCCCTCACCGCTTGTGGCCACGGCGGCTTCACGGGCACCGCCCTCTGGTTCGATCCGAAGCAACAGCTGTTCGTGATCTTCTTGAGCAACCGCGTGCATCCGAAAGGGGAGGGGAGCGTCAACCCGCTCATCGGTCGCATTAGCACCATTGCCGTGTCCGCGATTCGCGAGTTCGAGTAGCCCCGTGAGGAAATGGTGCAAGAGAACTTCCCGATTTGAACAGAGGAATTTGAACAGAAGCAAGCAAAGGAAGCGAAGGGGTCTCTCTGAAGTCCCTTTGCTTCCTTTGAGACCCTCTGTTCAACATCAAATCGGGAGGTTGTTTTGGACCAGCCCCGTTACCGGCGAATGGCCCAGCGGAGTTTCGCGGGGGCTGAGCGCGGATTGGCATGCTGCTCGTCGTACGAGGCGCGGGTGATGTCCGGGGAAACCTCTTTGTATTCGCCAGCGGCCAAACCCTGTTTGAAAGCCTGCTTGACCCGGCGATCTTCGCCCGAATGGAAGCTGAGAATTGCCACGCGGCCTCCGGGTTTCAGGCACTGGGGCAATTGCCGCAGCAGAGCCTCCAAGACCTCGAACTCGTCATTCACGGCGATGCGAATCGCCTGGAAGACCCGCTGAATCGTGGCACTGGTGGCCTCGGTGGAAAAACGTGTGATCGCGCGGCGAACCAGTTCCGCCAGATCGAGCGTCGTCGTCAACGGGTATTCCGACTGGGCATGGATGATGGCTTTCGCCAGCATCACCGCTTGCGGTTCGTCGGCATTGTCCGACAACGCGATCGCCAACTCCGTCACGGAGACTTTCTTCAACCAGTCCGCAGCTGACAGCCCGCGCTGGGGGTTCATTCGCATGTCGAGCGGACCGTCTTGTTTGTAGGAGAAACCTCGCGCGGGATCGTCGATCTGCATGGATGACAGACCCAGATCCGCGAGTATGACATCGGCCCCCTCGGGAGCATGCTCGGTCAGTGCTCGTGACAGCCCCGCGAAATTCGTGCGGACTAGAACGAGCGACTCCGCTGGGACTCCCAGTGAACGGAGCCGCTGTTCGGTCTTCGGCAGTTCGACCGGATCCGTGTCGAGGCCAATCAGTCGACCACCCGGCTGCACTGCCTGCAACAGTTCCCGGGAATGGCCCCCGTAGCCCAGCGTGCAATCGACAGCTGTCTCTCCGGGTCGCGGGCGGAGGACATCCAGGATCTCCTGCACCATGATGGGCCGGTGGGTTCCCGCCGGAGTTTTTCCGCTGGCGAGGACTTTGGCGACATCGGCGACGTACTTCTCGGGTTGGTGCTCCTTGTACTTCTCCCCAAAACTCCGAGGGTTCTTGCCTGGGTAGCGAGGTCGGCGGGACGGTTTGTCGGACGGAGAATTGGCCAAGGGAAATCGCTACTGAGGTGCAGAGTCGAGCGGTAGTACATGTCGCCTCCAGTGTGTCCGACAGCGGACCGTGTCGTCAACCCACACCATATGCCAGCGGACATTGCGGTTCATCTCGCCGGGAATTTCCAGAGCCGATAGACTGCTGGCCTGACGGAATGCCTGCGGTCGAAACGGAGTAGCCATCGTGTGGAAAATCAGAATCCTCTCGCTGTTCACCGCTGCGCTGTGGCTGTCGTGCATGGAGAACAGCTCAACCATCCAAGCGGCTGAGCCCAACACACAGGCACCTGCGGCTCACCAGCCTACGAATCGCCTCGCGAAAGAGAGCAGTCCCTACCTGCTGCTGCATGCCCACAATCCGGTTGACTGGTACCCCTGGGGACCGGAAGCTCTGGAACGAGCCAAGGCGGAGAAGAAGCCGATCTTTCTGTCGATCGGGTACACCAGCTGTTACTGGTGTCATGTGATGGAGCGGCAGGTGTTCGAGAACGAGGCGATCGCCGCCTACATGAATGAACACTTCATCAATATCAAAGTTGACCGCGAAGAACGCCCTGACATCGACGAGTTGTACATGCTCTGCCTGCAGGTCTATCTCCAGCTGGCCGGATCGAACCAGGGAGGCGGCTGGCCGTTATCGATCTTCCTGACGCCCGAGGGGAAGCCGATCGCGGGCGGGACGTACTTTCCGCCAGCCGACATGCCGGGGCGACCGGGCTTCATGACGATTCTGAAGAACGTGGAGGTCGCGTGGTCTGACCGGCAAGCCGATGTGACCGCGACATCGGAGTTGATTGCCAAGGAGGTCAAGCGGCTGAGCACTCCTCAGCTGGTTCTCGAACCGATTCCCTTGAACGCGGAATTGGTCGCGAAGTCTGTCGACGCTGTGAGTGCGGCGTTCGACCCGGAATACGGCGGCTTCGATTTTTCTGCCGACTCACCCGACTCGCCGAAGTTCCCCATCCCATCGCGATTGGAGCTACTCCAAACGATTGGGCCGTTTGCCGAGACCGCTCCCGATTTGATGCGCAAGCTCGATCTGACGCTGACACACATGGAGCAGGGCGGCATCCGCGACCATTTGGGCGGGGGCTTTCACCGCTACAGCACTGATCGCATGTGGCTGGTCCCGCACTTCGAGAAGATGCTGTATGACAATGCTCAACTGGCCAGCGTCTACACGCGGGCCTATGCTAGAACCAGCCTGAAAAGTTATCGGCAGGTGGCGGAAGGCACCCTCGATTTTCTGCTGAGAGAAATGCACGGCGAGGAGGGCGGTTTCCACTCGGCACTGGATGCGGAAACGAACGGTGTCGAGGGGCAGTATTACGTGTGGGCAGCGCAGGAGGTCACCGCGCTGCTCACGCCGCAGGAGCTCCCGATTGCGGAAGCTGTGTATGGTCTGAATGAGAAATCCCCCTTCGAGGTCGGTTCGGTGTTGCACTTGCCGAAGTCGATTCCTGATGCCGCTGAGGCTCTTCAGTTGCCGGTGGGGGATCTGGAAACAAAGCTGGCAGAGATACATGCGAAGCTGTTGGCGGCTCGCCAGAGACGCCCGGCGTTGCTGAAGGATGATAAAACTCTGGTCGGTTGGAATGGGATGGCGATCCAAGCGTTTGCCGAGGCCGGTCAGACGTTTCAACGTCGGGAATACACGGACGCTGCGGAACGCGCCGCGACGTACCTCCTGCAAAAAGCTCACTCGGAGGACGGGTTGCTACTCCATGTGATGCGCGGCGGAGTCGCCAAGGTGCCTGCCTACCTGGAGGACTATGCGGGGTTGGTGGCGGGGCTGCTCGCTCTCCATCAGACGACCGAGGACGAGCGCTGGCTGACCGAAGCTCGTCGTCTGACCGACGAAATGATGGAGCAATGCAGCGATCCGCGCGGTGGCTTCTTCCTGACCTCGAACCGTCATGAGGAACTGCTGGCAAGGCCCAAAAATGCTTATGACTCAGTCGTGCCGTCTGGGAATAGCCAAGCTGTGCGAAACCTCGTTCGGCTGGCCAAGCTGACCGGCAACAACCGGTACCGAGATGCTGCCCGGAAGACACTCGATACCTTTGCGTCTCAGATCAACAACAGTCCCGCCGGACATGCGTATCTGGCAATTGGGCTGGCAGAGTATCTGACCGCGTTTGGGGAAGGTGCAGGCTCGGCTCCAGTCGCAGCTCAACCGAAACCCGAGACACCAGAGCCTGCCCCGTCTGCGAATGAGACAGAAGCAAAGAAGTTCATCGTCTTCGCACGCCCCAGCGCGGAAGAGGTCCAGAAGCATCCGCTCTTACAAGCCGAAGCGGCGATCGCCGAGGGCTCTTTCCTTCCCGGAGCGAGATGCCCAGTCGTCGTCACATTGCGGGTCAAGGACGGCTGGCATATTAATGCCAATCCGGCGCGACCCAAATTTTTGAAGGCGACTGAGCTGAAGGCGGCATTCACGGGGGGATCAGCAATCGGCGACGTGACCTACCCTCCCGGGGCTGATCTGGTGTCCGATGGAGTGGATGAACCGCTTTCGGTGTATGAAGGCACGATCGAGCTAAGGACCACGATTGACGTTCCAGAGAGCTTTAGCGGAGACGCCGAATCTGTGACGCTGACGGTCCGTTATCAAGCCTGTAACGAGAAAGAGTGCCAAGCCCCGGCGAAGCTGGTTCTGATCGGGAGGATTACGCAGATCAGGTCAGGCCGAATACCAAAATGATGACCTGTTCCGCCGGTTCTGCGTTGTGTCTTTCCCGATTGCCTCCATCCGGCTCTGTATTATGTTGTGCCTAGTCGGCACTCACTCAGTACAATCCCAAACATCCCTGTTCCAGCTCCATTGAAGCGGTTGCCAGACCTGTCCCTCACATTCACTCATGATTAGCTGTGGACTTCTTTCTGCTGTGATCTTCAGCCTGCTGGCAATGCTGACGGCAGTGAAATTCATTCCGAGCTTCAGGGAGCTTCGCCGGGCCCGCAGGCAGGTTCTTGAGCGTGCGTTCGCGCCTCCCGCGCGGATCGTTCTGTGCTTGAGAGGGGCCGATCCATATCTGGATCGTTGCCTTCGAGGTCTCGTGTCGCAGGATTACCCGAACTACAAGGTCATCATCGTCGTCGATTCACACCGTGATGAGGCGATGCGTCAGGTCGAAGGACTCTTGCATGATCGAGGCCACGACCAGGTCGAGGTTCTGATTCGGGATCAAACTTGGCCTCACTGTACTCGCAAGATTTGTAGTCTGCTTTCCGGGTTGACTCATGTTCCAGAGGACGTAGAAGTTGTTGCCGTGTGCGATGCGGATGTGATCCCGCATCCGACCTGGCTGAGAGAACTTGTCGCACCGCTACAGGACCCCCGGACTGTCGCTGCCTCGGGAAATCGCTGGTATGCTCCCACCAATCTGGAACTGGGGGGAATGTATCGCTATTTCTGGAATGCCCTGGCGTTCCCAACCATGTCCCAGAATCGCATTCTCTGGGGCGGCAGCTTAGCCATGCGGGGAGAACTGTTTCGCGATCCCGAGTACCTGGACTGTATGCAACATGCATTTTCGGAAGACACGGCGCTCGCTGGCTTCGCCCTGAAAAGGCAACAGCAGGTCGTGCCCATCTTGTCCCTGGTGATCCTCAACGAAGAGACGTGCAGTGTCAGGAACTTCCGAGGGTTTCTGGTCCGTCAATTACTAGCTGCACGACTCCACCACCCCCGCTGGCGATCAGTCGTCGCCGAAGCTGCAGTCATCTTCGGATTGATGTGGGTGTTGTTGCCTCTGTCGATACTCCAGGGGTGGGACAGTCTGAAGTGGTGGTTATTGGGAGCGATGATCTACGACACAATCGTCTTGTCGACGATAGGATATTGCGAATGGTTGATTCGGAAGCACGTGAGTCAGCATCGCGGTCAGGTCATCGCACCGTACTCTTGGAAACGCGTTGTGCTTTCAATCATGGCCTTGTCGAATACAGGCTTCATTTACACCTGGGCCGTGATACAGGCTCTATGTGCCAAGACACACGAGTGGCGCGGTATCGTCTATCGGATCGAGGAAAATGGCGTTTCCACTCAGTACGAACGTGAGGAGTACGCAGAGGCCGTTGCCGGACAGTGCGAGTCAGTCTAGCCCATTCCCCTGGGGAATCGGCTTCCTACCTTTCGCTGACCGGGGATGCGATTTGAATCGCTTGGCCTCTCGATCCGTTCCGAATGGAGTGACTCGACGAGTGTGAATCTCCATCTTCACTGCTGACAGTCAGGAATGTTTGTGCGACTGTTCAGTAGAGCAGACATGCCTGTCTGCCCTTGCGGGAAACCAATTCTCAATCTGCTTCAGAGCGGCATAATTCGGACGATTTCCGTCTGCAACTCGCCGCCGGTGACATGGACTTTTCCTTGTCCATCGATGTAGACATCGATCTCGCTCCGAACGCCGAATTCGCCGGGCAGGTAGATGCCAGGTTCGATCGAGAAGCAGGTCCGCCGCATCAGCAGCCGGTCCTCACGGGTTTCGAGGTTGTCGATGTGGGCCCCGTTGCCGTGGACCTCCTGACCGATGTTGTGGCCGGTGCGGTGCGTGAAGAACGGGCCGTATCCGGCTTTCTCGATGACCGCCCGCACCGCATCATCGACCGTTCCGCCCGAGAGTTCGCGACCAGCGGCGAAGGCCTCCCGGGCACAGGCGATTCCAGCATCGCGGGCAGCTGCGACGACTTGGAAGACCTTGGTAAACTTCTCGGGGACGGAGCTGCCGACATAGCCGGTGCGGGTCAGATCGCTGTAGACCGCGCGAGGCTGGTTGAGCTTGGCCCACAGGTCAACCAGCACGAAATCACCTTTCACGATGCGGGTGTTGTCGCCGTGCCCGGTCTCATAGTGCGGCAGCGCGCTGTTGGGTCCACGACCCACGATCGGCGGCGAGTACGTCGTCAGTCCATGATTGTGGAAGTGGTCCATGATCGCCTGCTGCACGGCGACCTCTTCCACCCCGCCGGTCCGCTCGACCTCGTCCGCGATGAACTTCCAAGCGACCTCGTAAGCTGCGTTCGTCACCTTCGCAGCTGCGAAGTGCATGGCCTCTTGCTCATCGTCCCAGGTTGATTCGAACAGCTGGACCAGGTTCCCCGAAGAGACGACCGTGGCCCCGAAGCTGCGGACGAGTTCGATGGTCCCGGCGTCGACCTTGGAGATGTAGGGGTTGCCATTGCCGGGGGAGTATTCCATCGCAACGGCGGGCTTGCCGGACACGACGGCTTGGATCGCCGCTTCGAGTTCCTGCCACTTCAGATACACAACCTTCTCGCCCGGAAGATGGTCAAGTGCCGAGTCCTCAATGCGGTGAACAATCTTCACCGGCGTCCCCTCGGCGGGAATCCAGTACAGGAACCGCCGAGACATGAGCGGCTTTTCCCCGAGGTCGAGGATGCGGCGGGCAAGGACGTTGGAGCCTCGGAACTCATACATCAACCAGCCGGAAAACTGGAACTGACGCAGAGCGGATTGGACGGCAGGGAGGTTGAACATGGGAGGGCTTTCAGAGTGGTAAACCGAGAGACGCTCACGATCTCAAAGGCAGGTGCGTGACTCGATGGGACAGTTTATCTTCGGTGGCGACTGAGAGGATCAATTCCAGATCCTCGACGATTTGTCCGATGCTCGGACCAAGTTGATGTGCGAATACGACCGTACGAAACGCTTTCCCTGTGGCTTGCCATGACGAACCGATTTCAAGGAAGTCGGCATCCTGAGTGAACAAGACTCGATTCAGCAGCGTTGAGCGTTCGAGAAGATCCTCATCATCGAATTCGTCGGTCCCATCCTCCTGACACGTCATGACATCAAACCCACGGCGTCGCATCGCAGATGAGATCGCTGCCGGGACATGCACATCCATGTACAGTTTCGCCGACATATCACTTCCCCTGAGTTGAGGAACGCTCCAACAACTCTTTGCGGGATAAACCCTGTGTGGGCCGTTTCTCCTCCGCAGCTGCTGCGTCGGCTTTCATTTCCGCGACCAGCTTGTCGTAGTGATCGTAGAAGTAGGTCAGCGCCGAATAGACTTCCTCGGGACGCAAATCGGGGTGCTGTCGCGACAACTCCTCTGCCGACCAGCCATGCTGATAGTGCTCAGCAGCCAGATGGCGGACTTTGTAGCGACCGCCTGAGATGCGAACAATACCGTCGGCATCAGTGGTGAGGTGGGGGTAGAGGGTGGCTGTGCTCATGGAATGGCTCCGAATCGGGTCTGGGTAGAATACCACAAGCTCAGAGGATGTGGCAGGCGACTGTTTTTCGGCTTCGGGTTTCGAGTGAGTGACGCACATTACTGCGTAGAACACTACTCCCAGCCGAGGTGGTGACTCAGCCTCTTTGTCCCGGCAGGGACACCCGATCATAGCCCACCGTTTCAACGGTGGGACCCAGTGGCTCGCGACCGCCTCAGCCCCGTCAGGGGCGACAGACGCTTTGAGGGCAGGCGATCGGCAGGAGTCTCTGTCGTCCCTTCCGGGACTCTATCACTGGCTGTACACCGACCACCCACCGTTGAAACGGTGGGCTATGATCAAACCGTCCCTGCCGGGACGAAGAAGGGAATGCCTCTAGAGCGATCGGGCAATCACAAAGTGTTTCTCGCACTTACGGATTTCGAACCTCCACTGACTTCCCCCCGCAGCCTCCGCAGCACCGACTCGGTAATCAACACCACCAGCGAGGCGATCATGAACACGGTGAAGAAGATATTCAACCCGCCCTTGATCATCATTCCGAAGTTGTCGGTCTGTCGGCCCGTCTGGAAATCGGTAAAGAACCGACCGGTCACCATCTGATAGCTGGCAGTGGTCGTGGTGACGATCACGAACACCATCGGGATCAGCGTCAGCAGGGCGTACTTGCCGCGTCCGTTGTTGAGGGCCCACATGCTGATGATGCACAGCGCGATCGCCGCCAGCATCTGGTTGGCGATGCCGAACATCGGCCAGATCGTGTCAATCGAACCGGTCCAGATCAGCGTCCCCCAGCCGAGCGTCACTAGGGCTGTCGAGAGGATGGCCCCCGGCAGCCAGTCAGTCTTGGCGAACGGTTTGTAGACCTTTCCGAGAACCTCTTGCAGCAGGAATCGGGCGATGCGGGTCCCGGTGTCGATCGTGGTCAAGATGAACAGGGCCTCGAACATGATCGCGAAGTGATACCAATACTTGATCAGCGAGTTGATATTGGCCCGCCCGCCCGAGACCTTGTCGGTCGCATCAGTGAGGATCTTCGACATGCCGAGCGCCAGCGTGACCGCCCCCCCGGTGCGGCCGCGCAATGACTCTCCGCCGACTTGTTCTTCGAGTTTCGGCAGGTTGTCCACCGTGGCGTTCATTTTCTCCAGTGCGCTGGCGTACTGCTCCACCTTCGACAGATCGATGTTCACCGCCCAGTAATCTCCGGCGGGCAGCGACGCAGCTGCGATGAGGGCGACGATGCCGACGACGCCTTCGCAGAGCATCGCCCCGTAGCCGATCATGCGGATGTCGCCTTCTTTGTTAATCATCTTCGGCGTCGTGCCGGAGGCGACGAGCGAGTGAAACCCCGACACCGCCCCGCACATCACGCAGATGAAACAGAACGGGAAGATCGCTCCGTTGAAGTACGGGCCACCGCCATCTTTGAAAATCTGGTTGATCGCCGGAGCCTCCATCTTGGGATTCGCCACGACCACAGCCGCGATCAGCAACAGAACCGTCCCGATCTTCAGGAAGCTCGACAAGTAGTCGCGCGGGCAGAGCAGCAACCACACCGGCAACACTGCGGCGATGAACCCGTACCCGCAGATCGCCAGAATGGTCTGCTCCCGAGTTAGCGAGAAGAACGGCTCCCAGACCGACCCCGGAATCCAGTTCCCGGCCACAGTCACCGCCAACGTGGCCAAGGCTCCGAGCAGCGACGCCTCGACCACCTTACCTTTGCGGAACACATACATATACAGACCGACGAGCAGCGCAATCGGCACCGTGCAGGCGATTGTGAACGTGCCCCAGGAGCTGCCGGGGACAACCTGGGTCACGCCTGCGGGAAGGGTTATAAATGTTCGAACTTCAGAGGGAGAAGTCGATTTGACGAGGATCGTCCACCCTGGAGGGCTATATTTAGGTTTGGCAACAGCAGTCACGACAGTGAATGGTTCGGATCGATGCACTCTGGATCCATTAGGATAGATCACATCACTGCCCGCCGGGACAAACAGCTCGGTCCGACCATCGTCATTTTCTCTGGATGACATGAGTTCACCATCCGGAAGCACAACTTGGGTCTTCTCGGCCAGCTTGATCTCTTCCCCACCGAGGGCCTTCACCACCACGATCCCGAGGCCCGACAGCGCGATGATCACCACAAACAGAATCGCAATCGAGGCGACCGTCCCCCCCACCGGGCCGATCTCCGCGCGGGCAATCTCCGCCAGCGAGCGTCCGCCGTTCCGCACACTCGCTGCCAGTACGAGCATGTCTTGCACTGCTCCCGCCAGACAGACTCCCACCACAATCCAAATCAGCCCCGGCATGTACCCGAACTGAATCGACAGTACCGGACCGATCAGTGGGCCCGCTCCGGAGATCGCGGCGAAGTGATGCCCGAACAGCACCCACTTGTTCGTCGGGTGGTAGTTCTGCCCATCATTGAGTGCATGGGCCGGCGTCTGTCTTAAATCATCCAGCACTGCCACTCGTGCGGCCAAAAACGCACTGTAGTATCGGTACGCAATCGCCAGGATGCACAGCGAGACAATCAGGATGGGCATGGCATGCATGGAGGTCTCGTTCTGAAGATGCGTCAATCGCGAGGAGAGTCTTGATGGCTCGGCAGCGATAAAGATGCCCCAAGATACACGCTCGCCGGGGTGGAGTGCAGTCAAAGAGCTGGAAAATGTGTCACACTGATCCTCATCCAGGTCTAGATGCTCCTGACAGACGATCACTGTGTCTTGACGCGGTGACATTGAGCCTCAGAGCGTGTTTGAAAAGCTACTTCCCCCAGTCCTGGGCCAGTTCGTCGGGCTTTAGGTGGCGGAGCATGCGGTGGATCATGCACACGCGGATCAT
>JAYWHX010000094.1:0-13026 GCA_043777375.1 Planctomycetota bacterium
TGACCACCGCCCTCGAAGCCCAAAACCAACACACACCAAGCCCCTCACTGCTGCCCGCCAAGTGACCCGTCACACGGTCGGGGTGTGAATGGTTACCTCGCTGGCAGTTAGTGACCACGCTGGTTCGTGCCGTTGGTTTTAATCCGATCTGCAGGTGACAAGCAATTCAGCGACTTCGCCCGCATCTTCCGCAGCCTTCTCCAGTCCAACTCCATTGCGATTCTGCGGGCATCCTTCTTTTGAATCTCCCCTCGTCCTTCGTTCGCTCGTGGCAGGAGCAGGATGTCTTTCAGGATACGGGTCTCTCTACCGCCTCTGTGACCAGCGACGAACGTCTGTTGGGTGGACTTCTTCCACGTCTTGAAACCTCGGGCCAGTCCACACATGCCGTCTGCTTGCCAGTTCGTCGAGCGTTTCGTCCGCTTCTACTGAGTCTTCCGCCGCCCATTCACCGCCGCCTGTGCCCGGACCATCGAGGCAGTGCACAGGCTTGTCCCATCTGGCCAGTGATCGGGCAGCTACTTTCTCTTCGCTTCTCGCATGACCGGCGCTTCCGCCAGGACAAACACGATGATCTCTTCGCCTACGAGTGTGCTGATGTCGTGATGCAGACTGATCGTCTTCGATCCCGTGATCTCCAGAACGATCTCTTCGAGGCTGAGACGCGCGGTTTCGATGAGCTGGGTTCGGACCTGCTTTAACAGATCGCGTCCCTTTTCTGCGGGTGAGGTTCGCACCAGATGCTGTTCCGCCCCCGTCAACACTCCCTTGAGTCGGACAATCAACATGTCGCCGATCAGGTGGGCGTGGATGTCTTTGGGACCACGACCCATGTATTCCTGCTCAAACCGGGCCAGGGCTGCGCAGACAGCTGATTCGATTTCACCGACTGTTTTCATATTGGCAGATCTCCGGGTGGGATACCAACTCGACCGCCCGTGTCGGTCAGGACACTTTACTCCGATTCTTGTGGGATTGCGAATGCTTCAGGCCGTCAGAAGTTCGTTGAGATGTCACCAACTCCATCGACATGGACCACCGAATGCATTTCCAACAAACTTGAAGAATCGGAGATCGAAAGAGGATTACTACTATCTATTCGCGTTCATGCGGCTAGCATACGTGTGTTGCAAAGCGGACTGTTAGTGTCAGCCGCACACGCAACAGAATTCGGAAGACAAGAGAAATTGCAGTCTGGGCTGTCCCGGACGGCAAGATCATCTGTAAGCCGACGTGGTGAGTTCCTTGGAAACAAGGGGTTCGCCTCGTCGGCTTTTTTCATTGGTGCATTGGAAAGTCAGTCAACATGAGTGCTTCCTCAGAATCCATGGCACAACGGGTGGCTGATGCAGTCACGAAGTTTCAGACCGAGCGAACGGGTCACGCTCCCAAGACGGTCACCGTCGTTTTGAATGACGACACGCTTGTGGTCACCCTATACGACGCGCTCTCGCCTGCTGAGGTCGTCCTGTCCAAGACCCCTGAAGGAGCGAGTTTCGTCAGGGACTTTCATCGTCGGCTTTTCGACAGCTCGGTGGGTTCCCTGCGGGAAGAGATTAACCGCATCACTCGAGTGGCCATTCGGGAAGCAGCCCTTGAGGTCGAAAACGGCACGGGGTCAGTGGAGCATGCGTTTGCCAGTGGCACGATGGTCCAAGTGTTCCGTCTCGCCAACCGCATCCCTCATGAAGACTGGAACGGCCAAGTCAAGATCGGCAGCGTCGGATGCCAGACAGCAATGTAGCCCTTGGCCTTCATTTCCCAATTCACGCGGAGATCTCCCATGTTGGTCCTCACTCGAAAGCCTGAAGAAGCGTTACTCATCGGCAGTGATAGCGACCCACATGGCGCGGTCACAGTGACAGTTCTGTCCATCGAAGGGAACCGTGTGAAGCTCGGTTTCCAGATGCAGGATGACGCGACTGTCTATCGCATGGAGGTCTGGAATCGGATGCAAAGCGAGGCCCCGCCTAGCCCTGACTCTTTCAGGCTCGAAGCAGTCAATTCCTAGTCCGCACAGTTTCACCTGAGAGGTGTGTTCCTCGCAGGATTCTTGGCCCACCTCGGGCCGCAAGTCGTGTTCCTTCAATGGAGTGTAGATGATGTTTCGAAAACTTCTCTCGGTCGCAGTACTCACCGCCATGTTCAGCTTCGCGCTGGGCAATACCGATGCTGAGGCGCGCTACTGTCGGAACGTGTACCGCAGCAATGGCTATGGTCGTTCACTGAACTATGGCTATGGCAATAGCGGCTATGGTTATGGTCGCGGTGGCTACAGTCATGGTGGATACAGTCGCGGAGGCTATGGGCGTGGTGGTTATAGCCACAGCAACTACGGCAACTACGGCGGTTACAGTCATGGCGGATACGGCGGCGGCGTCAGCTATGGCTTCGGCTACTAGTGATGTGAAGCCTGCGTAGTCTCCGTTGCTCTGAGGGACGGACGCGAGTTCTCTCTGGCAGTTCATGTGTCCATGGACCGCAAACTCCGTCCGGCTCTTCAGTGAGCGGAATTCAGTCTCTGGTATCAATCGCTGACACAGTGGAACCGCACCTCACACACGTTCGATGGGGGTGTCTAGTCAGAGAAGTCATCGCCCGGCGATGCTGCAATTAATGGTCTCTTTTAGGTTGTCAACATGCGTACGATGTCCATTCTCTCCGGAGCAGTACTCTCCGTCGGTGTGATTTGTTTCGGTGCAGACGACAAAGTCGTGCCCCAGAAACCGGCCACTGCAGAAGCACAAAAGAACGTGAAGGCGGCTGCTGAAGTTGCGAAGCCAGATCCGAATCTGCCCAGTGACAAACAGGTCTCGTCCGAACAAGCTGCGGCCATCGAGGAGATTCGTCTCACAGACGAGTCGTTCGCAAATGCCTATGCCAAGGGTGATGCAGCTGCGGTCGCCGCTCACTTCACCGCCGATGCGGAATACGTCGACGAAAGTGGGACCCTCTTCCACGGACGCCAGGCGATTGAGCAGACGCTGACTGAATACTTCGCCGAACACCCCCGCTGCACGCTGGAAATGAACATCGACACGATGCGATTCATTAGTCCCGGTGTCGCGGTCGAAGATGGCAGCACCACGATCACTCATGAAGAGGATGACTCACAACCCGTCGACAGCCGTTACACCACAGTGCACGTGAAGGTCGAAGGCAAATGGCTGGCCGCCAGTGTTCGCGATCATGCCCCCAAGGACCGTCGTCAACACCGCGTTGAGCTTCAACAGCTCGGCTGGCTGAACGGGAACTGGATCGATGAAGGCGACGACTCCATCGTCAGCTTCTCTTGCCAGCCCAGCGACAACGGCAACTTCCTGATCCGGAGTTTCAACATTCAAATCGCAGGCCGAGAGGCCATGAGTGGGACTCAGCGGATTGGCTGGGACCCTCTGCTCGGCAAGCTGCGAGGCTGGATGTTTGATTCCGAAGGAGCCTATGGCGAAGGGCTGTGGCACCGCGATGGCGATCAATGGATGTTGAAAACCACAGGCACGACAGCCGATGGCGAGTCAGCGTCCAGCACAAGCATCTACACCCTGGTCAATGACCACACGATGACCTGGCAGTCGATCGACCACGAAATCGCGGGGGTCAAACAACCCGATAGCGAAGTGATCACCATCGTCCGTCAGTCACCTTCCCCCGAACCAATACAGACCATCGCCACCGATCCCAAATAGTGGATCGAGTGCAGTGTCAGGGTTTCAGGAAACTGAAAACGACATCAATTACACACACTCTTTCGAAAGTCCAAATCATGAAACGTATGACATGGAGAACCGCACTCTTCGGCGGACTCGTCTATTGTGCAAGCTCCGCAGGGTTGTGGGCTCAGTCAGCTGCTGTGGTTAAAATCACCGACTCTCCGGATGCACTGATTGCTCAAGGGAAGGGCAAGGAAGGCGGCGGCGGCGTTCGTGGAGGTAACCCCGGCGGTAACGGTGGAGGTCGTGGGGGTAACCCTGGTGCTGGCGCCAGCGGACGTATCAGCGGAGGAAATAGTGGCAACAGAGGCGGGAGTGCTCCGCATTCCGGGGGGGGAGTACGCTTGCCATCTTCCGGGGCAGTTCCGCGTGTGCCTTCAAATGCCGTACCACGCATTCCCGGAAGTCGTTCCCCATCCTTCAGTCGTCCTAATCCGGGCCGACAACCCGGAGAAGTCAAAACTCCGTCCGTACGGATTCGTCCTCCGTTGAACATCGGGAATGGGACTCCCGGTGGGAATGGACCTCGTGTCAATCCCCGACCCGAGAACGGGCCCCCCGGTGTGCGAGGGAATGCCGGAGCGGGCAACGGTCAGCCACGCCCCGGAATGAACAACCACTCCCACATCGGCAGTCGCCCCTTCACGGGGAACTCCGTGAACTACAAAAACCGCCAGTTCAATGTCGGCAACAACTCCTACCAGCCGTCGTATTATCGCCACAATAACTACCATGGGTACTGGAATGGAAATCGAGGCAGGAACTATGGATCCGGGTACGGGCCTGGATCCCACCTCGGATATGGACTGGGATTCAACTCCGGCTACAACGGCTATGGATGGGGACTGGGGAACGGTTATGGGGGTGGCTATGGAGGATACGGTGGTGGCTATGGACGCGGTTACGGTGGCTACCGCTATCGTCCGCTCGGCTGGGGACTGGGGGGATGGGGCCTCGGATCGCTGTATTACAACAGTGGATATCTGGGGTACTCCAATCCCTACTATGTCAGTGCCGGGCCGACGTACTACAACTACTCCCAGCCGATTCCGGTGTCGTACAATGCACCGGTGATTGTTGCCTCCAACGACTCGACTTCTGCAGAAGCGGTTCTGAACAATGCGGTCGCCGCGTTCCAGCAGGATGACTACAACTCGGCCCTCGACATCATCAACCAAGGGGTCACACAGCATCCCGATGATGCCGTGTTACACGAGTTTCGTTCACTCGTCCTGTTTGCCAAGCAAGACTACCAGCAATCCGCAGCAACCATTCACTCGGTTCTCGCAGTGGGGCCTGGATGGGATTGGACGACTCTCGTTGGCTTTTATTCCAATGCGGCAACCTACACGGATCAGCTGCGGGCCTTGGAAGCCTTCACGGTCTCGAATCCCCAGGACTCTGGTTCGCGATTTCTGCTGGCCTACCACTATATGACATGTGGACATCCTGAGAACACAGCTCGCGAGCTGCAGGAAGTGGTCAAGCTGATGCCCAATGATCGAGTGGCTGCAGATGTCCTCCGCATGGTTATGGTTCCTGAGCCGACTCAGCCGGATGGTTCTGCTCCACTTCCTGCGAGTGAGCCTGCTGCGACGGCGACTCAACCAGCCCCTGTTCCGGTGGAGACCTTGGTCGGCAACTGGAAAGCCACTCGCCCTGATGGTTCCCAATTTGATTTAACTCTGACGAAAGAATCCACGTTTACGTGGAGTTTTTCTCAGAAGAACCAGCCAGCACAAGCCTTTGGTGGAACTTATACGGTCGAGGGAAACGTTCTGGCTCTTGAAAGAAAAGACGGGGGATCGCTGATTGCCGAAGTGACGCCCGCCGGTGGTTCCAAGTTCAACTTCAAGATGCTGGGGGCCCCAGAAGACGACAAGGGCCTCGATTTCCAGAAGTAGAGCATCGGCAATTCCTGGCCCGATAGAAATGGAGATTGTCATGTCCAGTTTTGGACTCATGTCACTGATCTGTGCCATTGCCACCGGCAGTGTCGCTTATGGAGTGGATGCCTCTCCGGTCTGGACGTGGCAAAAACTCCTGTTCTTTCTCTGCCTGTCTGGGACCGTGTCCTCTCTCATTGGAAACACACTGAGCCGTCCCTCCCTACTGTGGGAGATTATTGACGACATGCGAGATAAGCGACTTCAACAACTTCGAGAGCGACACACTCACTACTTTTCAGGAGAGCAACAACATGGTTGATACCACACACGGACGTCGCGAAGAGCAGACCGTCACTCGTGAAGATCTCGTCGCTCTCCTGAACGAAGACCTTGCGGGTGAGTACCAGGCGGTCATCTCCTATGTGATCTATTCGCAGGTCATCCGCGGTGCCCAGTACATGGCCATCGCAGCTGAACTCGAACTTCACGCAGCTGAGGAACTTGCTCACGCCCTGACTATTGCGAAGCAGATTGATTACCTCGGCGGAATGCCATTGGCAGTGCCCAAGCCTGTGAAAACATCACCACTCGCAGAAGACATGCTGCGATTCGACTTGGAAAACGAGAACGAGACGATCGCTCGCTACCGCCAAAGAGTCCGGCAGTGCGAAGCCTTGGGTGAGTACGCGCTGGCTGAACAGATTCGCGAAATCTTGGTCGACGAACAGCATCACCAGATCGCTCTCGCGACAGCTCTCGGAGTCGATGTCCCGAATGTCTCGCTGCTCGAACAAGCACTCACTCAATAACTCAAAGTGCAACTCAGCTTCGAAGTTGTCGGTGCGAGAGGGCTTCGCGTAATAGCCGCTCCACTGACTCCTCCCCTCTTGAAAGGTTTTGAAAATGAAACGCCTGATTGCCTCCACACTTGTCCTCAGCGTGGCATCCTTCGGTCTGATGGGATGCGATGAGCAGCGCAAGTCCTCGTCGACGCATGAAATGAAGATCGACACTCCGAATGGGACGACCACGATCACAACTGAGAGGGAAGTCAAAGAGACCAAAGACAAGCCAGAGACCAAGACCCCCTAGACAACAGATCGTCACTCATTTACAGGAGAACTCCAATGATTACCCTGACTCTTATTGCCCTTCCCTTGGCGGCCATCAAGTACTCGCTGGCCTATCTGCTGCTCGGGGGAGGCTTCTTTGGAGCGGTCGTCATTTTCTTCGTCGCGAAGATGTTCGGCAAATAACACTCTCGAAGACGAGAGGGCTCACCGGCCCGACAAGCACGCCATAGACAATCTTGCTGACAACGAACTCTTCCGAGTTCTAAATGTCAGCCACTCATTGCAACTCGAACCCAATACCGAGTCTCCGAGTCACCGGAGCATTCATCACTTCAAGAGGTCAGAAATGTCAAATTCCATTTCCCCCCCCATCGCAAACAGGTTTGAAGGCGCTGCCGACAAAGCCAAAGAAGCTGTCGCCAACGTTGGAGATGCAGCGAGTCAAGCGGTCCATGTTGCACGTGAATTCGCCAGTGAGACAAGCTGTGCCGTCGGATCGATCGCCAATCAGGCGGTCTGCGATGTCAGCCAGAAGGCCAATGATCTGACCGCCAATGCGGGAGCGGGCATCAAGGGGCTGGGTGACAAGCTCAGCCAGAATGCTCCTCGATCCGGTCTGGTCGGCAACGCCTCTCAATCGGTGGCGAAAGCTGTGCATGACGGAGGTCAGTACATGGAAGACGCCAAGTTCACCGGGATGGTCGAAGACGTGGCTCATCTGATTCGAAGGAATCCGATTCCCGCCGTCTTTCTGGCCATCGGCCTGGGTTGGGTTGTGGCTCGCAAGATGAGGAGCTAACTCATGCCTCCTGTTCTCGAAACTCCTGCCGAGCCACACGAAGCCTTGTTCGAGCAAGTCGAGCCTGTGCCAGTGCAGGTTGAACCTCCACCGGCACAGAGCGCGGCTTCGCTCGTCAGTGGCATCCTGGGAGACCTTCGGAACTTGGTCGAGCAGCAGTTTCAATTGACGCGGATGCAAATCGCGGCCGAACTGCAACAGCGATTCGTAGCTGCCGCAGTCTTGTGTGCCGGTGTGGTGGTGCTGCTCGTCTCCACGATCTTCGTGTGCTTTAGCGTTTCCCACCTGCTGCATTGGATCGCTTCCCCGGTGGGGTCCGACCCTGCGGCATATCCGTTGTGGATGTGTCATGCTACGGTCGCTGCGTTCTTCGGCTTGACTGGAGGAATCCTCGTGTGGGTCGGTCTATCCAAAATTAAATCCGTGGTTCCGTTTCGCAATCCTGTGAGCGGACTCTTTCAGGAGACTCCCCAATGATTGACACTCCCGAACTCATCCAAGAACAGATGAAAGAAACCAAGTCGCAGCTCTCTGAAAAACTCGAATCACTGGAGCAACAGCTGCATGTGTCTGAGGCAGTTCAAACGACCCGCTCCGCAGTCGCAGCCACTGCTGAGGCGGTTCAGGCAACGGCTGACACTGTGACCGGAGCCATACAGTCCGTGAGCGAAGCGTTCGATGTGCGTCGTCAGATGTCGCAACATCCGTGGATCGTTCTCGGTGGGGCTGCGGCATTGGGCTATGTTGCTCATCAACTTTTGGCCGAGGCACAGTTGAAGGCAGCGCCGCCTTTGGAAGGGGCATCGACGCTCGGTGAGTTCCCATCCGTGAATGGCCTTACCGTTGATCAACAGGTCCTGCCGGTCAATGTGGCTGCGACAGCTGCGGCGACACGCGCTTACAACGAGACACTCCTCATGAGTTCACCGATGCTGCAACTGAAAAGTCTCGCGATGAACACACTGGTTGGAATCGCCCGGGAATCCGCAGCACTTGCTGTCCCCTTGGTAGCGGGATATTTGACAGCGAATCTGGATCGTACTCGTAGTCCCATAGTTGATGATTCCCGAGCGGAAACGCAACCGGGAAATTAATAATCACAACCTCCGAAATTGTGAGCAATGGACATACCCTGTCCATTGCAAACAGAGACTCTCGCAGTACAATGGGCGTAGTTAAGACGTGAAGAGTCAAATCACACGTCCCTGACACATCGGAAGACTAAACAAATCGCACGTAGGTTTTGACCTGCGGGTGAGATGACGAGTAGGCCGACGCAGTGAAATCCCTCGGGGTTTCGTTGCGTCGGCCTTTTTTTTTGCCTGGTTCGTACCGGCAAAGCTCGAGTCGACCGATTTATGAAGATAATGTGGAGAAATGCAATGAATTGGGATCAAGTCAAAGGCAACTGGAAGCAGCTGACCGGCAAAGTCAAAGAGAAATGGGGCAAGTTGACTGACGACGATTTGACAACGGTCGCAGGTAAACGTGACCAATTGGTCGGAATTCTGCAAGAGCGATATGGCTATGAAAAAGAACGTGCAGAAAAGGAACTTGATGAATTCTCTCAGGCTCTGAAGCCTTAGTAATACGCATCAGTTCTGAGACGCTATTTAGAACACTTTCCCATTCGTATATCACGGAACGGGAGAAATCTGATTCCTCCTACGGAGACAATTGATATGAAAACGGCACGCACAAGTCTGTTGGCACTCGCACTAGTCTCTCTGGTTGGGTGCGAGCAGGGGAAGCCCGGTGGTCCAGGCACTTCCGCTGGACCAGATCAGCAAGCCACGATTGGACAGACGGAAGACACTTTCAATCTGAGTGTGCCTTTGCTGTCATCGTCTGTTCAACAGGGAGGCACAGCCGAGGCCACGATTGGCATTAAGCGGGCTAAGAACTTCGGCGAAGATGTCGCCCTGCAGTTTGCTGAGATGCCAGAAGGTGTGTCAGTTGACCCGGCCAGCCCCGTCATCAAGCATGGAGATGAAGACGTTAAGGTCACGTTTAAAGCCGATAACACAGCTGCACTGGGGGACTTCAATCTGAAGATCACCGGTCACCCGACCAAGGGGAGCGACGCCCTGGTGGATTTCAAGCTTGGAGTCTCTGCCAAGGATTCTTTCACCGTGAGTCTGCCGCTGTTGTCGACATCGATCAAGCAGGGTGAGACGAAAACCCTCTCGATCATCATCAAGCGGGATAAGACTTTTGATCAGGATGTCGATCTGATGTTCGGAGAGATGCCTACTGGCGTGACTGTTGAACAGCAATCACCTGTCATCAAAGCGGGCGAGTCTGAGACTCAAATCAATCTCGTCGCCGCCGCTGACGCGGCCTTGGGGGACTTCACCGTGAAGGTGACTGGCCATCCCTCAGAAGGTGTGGATGCCTCAAACGAACTCAAACTGTCAGTCGTTAAGGAATAGATTCACAGGGAGTCGGACGACTCCCTGTGTCCACGCGGCTTGGCCACATCGCCGATGTCGATTGCCGCTCTTCACCAGGAGGACTGACATGGCTGGCTGGTGAGTTTCCAACGAACTCCCTGAACCCAGAATCTCGCTTACGAGACATGATCCGGCATTAGGCCCAGCTGCCCCGAACACTGCCCAGCGGAAACCCGTTGGCCCCTCGGAAGCGCATTCTGCGCACTCTGAATTTCACTCAGACTTTGAACTGAAAGAGGATGACCATGTTTTTTCGAATGATGCAACTCAACGCGATTGCTTTCGCCCTGCTCCTGGTGACGGGGCAAGCCTTCGCAGCTGATGCCGCCAAAGAAGCCTCCCATAAAGGCAAAGTTGTCAGCATCACAAGTACCGAACTGGTGATGACCAGCAAAGGCGGCCCAGAGCATACCCATGCTCTGACTGCCGAGACCAAGCTGACCCTGGATGGCCAAGCCTGCAAGGCCGAAGACATCAAGGCTGGTGAGCGGATTCGCGTGACTACTCATACCACGGGCGACAAGGTGGCTCTGGTGGAGGTGGAAGCACTCCACAAGAACCGTATGTTTGCGAACTCTCACGACGGGACGTTCGTCAGCCTGACTGACAAGAAGCTCGTCATGAAAGACGTGCAGGGCAAGGAGCACACCCATGCCGTCTCAGCCGACGCGAAAATGTGTTGTGATGGCAAGGAATGCAAGGCATCTGCCATGAAGGCCGGCATGAAGATCCGTGTGACCACGAAGCGTGGTGACAAAGGTCAAGTCAGCGAAATCGAAGCACTCGACAAGCACGCGGAATACGACCTGGACGATCAAGCAGCAGTAGTGACTCCTGCGAAGTAATCGCGAACCCGTCGCACTTCAAAGTTGTGACTGAGTCGAGTGCTGGTCATTGATCAGCACTCGGCCTTCAGAGGTGACTGTTCGACAAATGATCTCACCCAGATCATCCCACTCTGGCCCTTCCGGAAATCACCCTATGTCCGCCAAAAGATCAGCCGTGGCTATCTTCCATACTCACGAGCTGGCGGAAAACGCCCTGCGAGAGCTTGAGAAGATGGGTTTTGACATGCGCAAGCTGTCGATTGTGGGCAAAGGGCTTCACTCGGAAGAGTCCGTCATCGGCTACTACAACACCGGAGATCGCATGCTGAGCTGGGGCCAGCTCGGAGCATTCTGGGGAGCGATGTGGGGCATGTTGTTTGGCTCCGCATTCTTCCTCCTTCCCGGTCTCGGTTCGGTATTGGTGGCGGGACCGCTGGTCGCTCAGATCGTGGCGGCCCTGGAAGGGGCTGCTTTGGTGGGGGGAATGAGTGCTCTGGGGGCGGCATTAGTTAGCGTCGGCATCCCCGAGAACAGCATCGTGCATTACGAGTTTCTTCTGAAGATGGACAAGTATCTTGTGATTGTCCATGGAACCCCTGATGACATTGAACGAGCCAAAGAACGCCTCCAACACTCACGATTGATCATCCATTCTGATCCAGTGGCCATGGTGGCGTGACCCTTCGCAATCACGACTCTCGCTACTCCACGATTCACTTCCACGACACGCTCTCTTGAAAGACAGCCATCATGCTCGGAACCATTCTCATTGTTTTGTTGATTCTCATGCTGCTGGGTGCGATCCCGACTTGGCCTCATAGTCGTAGTTGGGGCTACTACCCCAGCGGTGGATTGGGACTCGTGCTCATGATTTTGCTGATCCTGGCGGTACTGGGCCGATTGCCCATTCGATAATCCCGACCACCCATCTGCCTGATCTCTAAGAAAGTTCATCATGAGGAAGCTCTGTGCCGTTCTGATCGTCGTCGCGTTCATGCTCGTCCACATCGGGATCTACCGAAGTCACCAAACCGGTTCAGCGACTCCACAGACAGAACTTCGGGCTGTTGCACTTCAAGGGACGTTACAGATCGGTGGCGAGGAGTCCGAGCCATCATTCATTCATCGGCAGTAGTCGTTGTGTCGCTGTTGAATCGAGTGACTCGCGTTGCGAATAAGACGTTGAACCAGGCAGGGGAGACTTGTCATGAGTGCGGAAAATGATGCAGACCAGACCGCCCCGACGCTCACACCATACGGCAAAATCATCGGAGTTGTCGCCACTCGTGACAAGCTGCGGTCTGTGACTGTTTCGTTGACACAGCTGGGTTTCCCCGAGGTCGAGATTCTCAATGGAGCACTCGGGGTCGAGACTCTGGAAGGCGAGAAGCAGGCCGTCTCGAACTTCTTCTTCGGCGACATGGAGGCTGTCATGGTGCAGCGCTATCTCACCGCTGTGAAGAATGGGCAGATTGTGTTTGCCGCCAAAGTCGACACGGAGTCCGTGGAGCAAGCGGCTGCGTCTATCAAGGCGCTTGGCGCGACAGAGATCGTCCACTTTGGCGACTGGGTGATTACGAACTACTGACGCTGTCGGGAATCAACAACAAGAGAATCCGAATCGAACAGCTGTGAAGACCGAGGGATCAAACAGATCGTAAGTGTTACGACCGGATCTCTCGGAGGATGTAGGTGAAGGAGAGAGTGAAATGTTGTGGACAATCTTTGTCGTGTTGATGGTGCTGTGGGCCTTAGGGATGGTGACGTCTTTCACCCTCGGCGGATTCATTCACATCCTGCTCGTCATTGCGGTAGCCACCGTGCTGATTCGCATCATTCAAGGGCGACCGCCAGTCTGAAGCCTTCATTGGCAATCAACACATGAGTGTTGAATCAACGAGTCTTGGATCAAACAAACTGTTTATGAAAGGCAATCCCATGGCGACCAATGCAGGCGTCTGGATCGATCACCGCAAGGCGGTTCTCGTACGCATGACAGATCACGGAGAAGAAATCCGAGAGATCTCTTCCAAAGTGGACAAAGCGTATCAGCCACCGACCGGCCCCGCCTCGAAGCAGCCGGGCCGACCGAGTGGCTTTGTGGCCGAGGATGTGCAAGAGCACAAGCTCATGAGTCAGCTCAACGTCTTCTACGACGAAGTGCTGACCAGTCTCCACGGAGCAAATTCTCTATTGATCATTGGCCCCGGTGAAGCCAAAGGCGAATTTCACAAGCGTCTGAAGAACAAGAAGTTTGCGTGCACAACAGTCGAAG
>JAYWHX010000095.1:0-47744 GCA_043777375.1 Planctomycetota bacterium
AGCGAAACACGCGGCACCAATTCTGGAACGCTCTGCTCCAATAGCTCGCGCAGCCGCTGGCGCTCCCCCTCGTTGTGGCAGGCGATCACCACCGTCTCATCCCGCCCGACGATCCCGGCGAGTTCCTTCAGGACCTCGGACTTCGGTCCCGCGAATCGTTCGATCGATTCGACGAGCAGATGACACGTCGTCTCCGCACTGGCCCCCATCAGGGCCGACAGTGTCACCGAAGGGTGCTGCGTCGTCCGCGCGAGGATGGTCTCCACGCGATACAACCCCACCGGGTCGTCGAGCCGTTGCAAGTAGTGCCGACCCTCTTCCACCAGGTCGCTCAGCTCGGACAACACCACCCAGCAGTTCGACGAGAGCCGATCGATAAAGCACTCGCCGTCCGTGGGATTGGCTTCTAGCGCGTCTGTCTTGTCTTTCTGATTCCCCTCATCTTTTCCAGCCTCTTTGACAGGCTGGAAGCCTATCCCACCTTCGATCGCCGTGATGGTTGTCTCGGCCAGCGTATCGACCTTCCGCTGTGTTTCGACATCAAACGTGCGGATCGAATCGACCTCGTCCCCAAACAGTTCGATCCGCACCGGGTCGATCGCTTCGGGGGTGAAGATGTCGATGATCCCCCCATGGATCGAAAACTCTCCCGCACGCTCGATCGTTGGCGTCCGTTCGAACCCACGCTCGACCAGCCAGCCGAGGAACTCCTCCGTCTGCAGCGTCTCCCCGACCCGAATCGTCCGCGTCCCGGCAGTCAGCGTCTTCTGCGACGGCACCGGGTGGAGCAGCGCCGCCATGCTGGCCACGATCACCTTCGGCGGGTTCGGACCCCCTAACTCCTGCAACATCCGCAGCCGCGCCCCATACACCGGGTCCGCGACGGACCGGTCCTTCGGCAACGACTCCCACGCCGGAAACACCACCGGGGGAGAATCAAGGAACGGCAGCAAATCGGCAGCAAAATCATCAACATCACTAATCCGAGGCAGCACGATCAGCACCTGCCCCGGTGCCTCTTGCACGACCGCCGCCGTCGCCAGCGCGCAGCTTGATCCCCACGCCCCATCGATCGTCCCGCTCTGTCCCGCCCGCATCGCGTTCGTGACAGCTGCAAAAGAATCAACGCGTCTCAGCCGGTCCACCAACTCTGTTAGCGTCTGGATCGACATCACACTCCCGACGATCCGCCCCTCTGATTGAATCGAGAAAAGATAACGGGATCAGGCCCGTAGCAGAAGTCGTCAGACTTTTGCCGTCCTCTGGCCCGCAGCGCCAGCCAGGACCGCGTGCTAGAAACCCTTGCTGGCACAGCGCGCTAAATCCCGCTTGCGCTGATTCGCTTCAGTCGAATCTTATTCCCCATTCCCTCGACGACGGGTTTTCAGTCGGAGCGACTCGAATGCACCGGGGTCAATATCCGGAAGATTGGCCAGGACTCCTCGCCAATCAGTTGAAACCTGCAACGCTTCCACGACGCATGCGAGTGGTTCCGGCAGAATCGATTCGAAGTCATATTCGGCATCAGTTTGGAGCGGAAACGCCAGTTGCTCGAAGGGCGGGGCAAACTGAGCATCAACGCCAACCTTGTTACCGCGAGCGTCGACTCGATACCACCCGTACTGCGGTAGGTGAACTGCGTTGTAGCCGTGTAGACTGTAGGGTGGCCCATGGTCGTTGACGCTCAATCGCTGATAGCAGAACCCAGCCGGGATGCCGTTGGCTCGGAGTAAGGCTGCGAGTAAGTGGCTCTTGGCATAACAGAATCCGGTCCCTTGCAAAAGTACCTCGGACGCCCGACAGGTCGCGGGGTCCAGCTGAAAGTCGCAGCTGTGCGGGATGCGATCGCGAACGAAAGTGAAGCACAACCGAGCAGTTGCCATTAAGTCGTAGGGGACCGCCAGCGAGTGGGCCTGCTCAACGATGGCGGGGTGTTGCCAGTCGATGATGTCTGTGGATTGGAGGTACTTTTGCACCTGGTAGCTCTGACTCAAGTCGAATGGCGGGCTGGGGGGCGGATCGTATCGGGACAGTGTATCAAAGACGGCAGAATTCTCATAAATTCTGCTAAGATACGACTGCTTCTGCATCGTCACTGGAGAGGGAGACATCATGAGGTTCCTGCGGATCACCGCTCTGCTGATTGCCACCTGTTGCGCAGCAGTATTGAGTGCGGCCGAGCCGGGCGTGCGGATTGTGCAGTCGGGCGAGAAGCATCAGCTTCAGCGTCATTCCGAGCCGTACTTCATTCGCGGAGTCGGCGGCAACGGACCGCTACAGCTGTTGGTGTCGCTCGGCGGGAATTCGGTGCGGACGTGGGGGGCGGAAGGGCTCGGCGAGACGCTGGACAAGGCTCACGCCCTGGGGCTCACCGTCACAGCGGGGATTTGGCTGGGGCAGGTGCGGCAGGGGTTTGATTGGTCGGACGCGGCCAGCTTGATCAAGCAACGCGAAACTGTGCGAGCCGTCATCGAGAAGCATCGCAACCACCCGGCACTGCTGATGTGGGCGCTGGGTAACGAGATGGAAGACAGCGAGGGGAAGAACGGAGCGGTCTGGTCCGAGATCAACAACCTGGCCCGGCTGGTCAAGTCGATCGACGCCGGGCATCCGACGATGACCGTGATCGCGGAACTTGGCGGGGACAAGGTCAAGAATCTGCACGCCCTTTGTCCCGACATCGATGTCGTCGGCATCAACTCGTATGCGGGTGGACCGTCCGTGGCCGAACGCTACAAGCAGCAGGGCGGAACCAAGCCGTATGTGATGACTGAGTTCGGCCCGCCCGGGATCTGGGAGATCGGCAAAGACGAGATCGATGCTTATCCCGAACTGACCAGCACGGCGAAGGCTGCCAAGTACCGGAGCACCTATCAACAGTCCATTCTCGGCGAGCCGAATCTCTGTCTGGGTTCGTACGCCTTCCTGTGGGGCGAGAAGCAGGAAGTCACCGCCACTTGGTTTTCGATGCTGAGCGGCGAATCCCGTCTCGCCGCAGCTGACACGCTCTCGGAGCTGTGGACCTCGAAACCGGTCGCGAACCGCTGCCCGGTGATCGAGGCGCTGGCGTGTGAGGGAAGTCGCCAGCGGAAGCCCGGTGAGACGGTGCTGGTATCTCTGAAAACTTCGGACCCCGAGCAGGATGAACTGGCTGTCACTTGGCAGTTGCGGTTCGATGCCGAGCAATACGGCACCGGGGGCGATGCCGAAGCTGCGGCATTGGCTTTCGACGTTGCGATCATCAAGAAGTCGAACACCGGAGCCGAGATCAAGTTGCCAGCGGACGGTGGGCTGTACCGCCTGTTCGCGATCGTAAAGGACAAAAAGGGCGGGGCAGCTGTGGCCAATCTCCCGCTGCGAGTGGATGCACCTCGGAAGACGATGGTGGCTCGCAAGGCCGATTTGCCGCTGGTGCTCTACTCCGAGCCGGAGACGGACCAGACGTATATTCCGGCTGGCTGGATGGGTGATGCCAAGGCGATCAAACTCGACCCAGACAATACCGAGAAGCCGCACGCGGGTAAGACGTGCCTCCGCTGCGATTTCACCGCCAAGGAAGGTTGGGGCGGGGTTGTGTGGCAAAGCCCCGAACAAGACTGGGGCGACCGTCCCGGCGGCTTCGACTTGACCGGTGCCAAGCGTTTGAAGTTCTGGGCACGCGGCGCGAAGGGAGGCGAAAAGGTCACCTTTTCGTTCGGCCTTCTGGAGAAGCCCAAGCCCTACTTCGATACCGGCAAAGGGAACGTCGAAACGGTGCTGACTACCGACTGGAAAGAGTACGAGATCCCCCTCGACCAACTCGACCTGACCCGGATCAAAACCGGTTTCGTGTGGACCTTGGCATCTGGCGGAGAACCGATGACGTTCTACCTGGATGATGTCCGCTGGGAATGATGTGGTCAGCGGCCACGGCGTTGCCACACTAAAAATCGCAGGATTGCTGGTGAACGTTCGGTGTCATAGGATTGATTAAAAGATCGAACGTGTAGGATGTCGACTCAGAGACCTGATGAATCGAGAGAGACCTAGGTCAATGCCACCAAATCACTATCTCGTGATCGACTTCGAAGCCACATGCTGCGACAAGGGGACATTTTCTCGAACCGAGATGGAGATCATCGAGATCGGTGCCGTCATGGTGAATGCGGTCAATCTCGAAGTCTTCAGCGAATACCAGAGTTTCATTCGCCCCACGAGGAATTCCAAGTTGACGGCGTTCTGTACGGATCTCACGTCCATACGACAGCAAGATGTCGATTCCGCGTCCGTTTTTGTGGACGTCATCAGTCACTTCAAGTCTTGGCTTGATCAGTACGAGGGATACATCTTCTGTTCATGGGGCGACTACGACTTGAATCAGCTGAAACAAGACTGCGAGTTTCACAATGTCCCATGTCCGATCAATGCACCACATTTGAACGTGAAAAGGCGATTTGCTGATCGCCAACAACTTCTTAAGAAACCTGGGCTTGGGCAGGCGATTCGGATGGCGAATCTTGAGTTTACAGGGACGCATCACCGGGGAATTGATGATGCCCGCAACATTGCTCGACTCTTACCCTTCATTTTCGGAGAGGCTCGGCTGGGACATTAGCCGGGTGAGTCAAGCTTCCACACGATTCTTTCGCTGTGAATTGAGTTCAGGTCAAGCCTGACTAGTTACCGGTGGTGGGCAACCCTCTGAATGTTAACCGATTCGATACGAGTGCTCTGGGGGTGATTCACGTGACAGATCCAGAAAACGTCGCTGGGACTTCGATAAGCCGTAGTCGGGTGAGTGTTCAAGCTCTCTGTGTCATTCTTCCTAGTGTCGCCTTGAATGTACGTGTCGCGATTCGCAATCTCTCTTTTCTGACGACTGCTCACCACGTCATCGGCATCGGACTCTGGTTGGTCATGCCACTCTCGGCCGTATTTCTGATATGGAGAGGCCAAGTGCTTGGTCGGTGGATATTGATCGGCCTGTTTGGACTGCGGACTGTCGTCAGCTTGGTGATGGTTGTCAGCTACTGTTACGCTGCACGAGGGACTTGGATGTACTTTACGGAGCCTTTTCGTGCACACCTTGTCGAGTCTATTGTGTATGGTACAGCGACGGCATGGCTTCTCTTTTCTGCGAACGTAAAAGGTATCTTTCACAAGAAATCGCCGACCCATCACGATCCGACACTCAATCCCTGTAAACACGAGGTCGTTTCCTGCTCGTTGATTTCTCAGCTTAACCAATTGATCGCGGGATTGACTGTATTCTCCGCCGGATTACACTGCTGTAGCGAACCTGCACGGAATCTCTGTGTCCTGATCGAACCATGAACCACACCGCTCACTTGCTTGGCCTACTGCTCCTTACTTCCCTCGGGAAGTCTTAGGCCAGTTGGCGAACGCCCTTGCGATTCACCCTCAGCCTGGAGACTCCCCGAGTCGCCAGGCTGATTTCGTTTCGGGGCGAGCGGCAGACGTGAGTCTGTCGAGTCCTCTCACCGTCCACTGTCACTCCACTCCCCCGACTCACGTCGGGGGCTCGCTGGGAACTGAACCATGTCTGACACGATCACCATCTTCGACACCACTCTCCGCGACGGCGAGCAGTCGCCCGGTTGCAGCATGACCACGCCCGAGAAGCTGGAGATTGCGAAGGCGCTGGTCGAACTCGGCGTCGACGTGATCGAGGCGGGGTTCCCGATTGCTTCGCCGGGTGACTTCGATTCGGTCAGTCAGATCGCCAATGTGTTTGGCGATCGCACGACGATCTGCGGGTTGGCCCGTTGTCGGACCGAGGACATCGACCGGGCGTGGGACGCGCTCAAGGGAGCCGAGAAGGTTCGTATCCATGTGTTCCTCGCCACCAGCGCGATCCATCGCGAGTTCAAGCTCAAGATGGCCAAGGAGGAGATCGTCCGCCGTGCCGTCGAGATGGTCAAGTACACCTGCGACAAGATGAGCCAGCGAAAGGACATCACCCGCCCGGATGTCGAGTTCTCGCCCGAGGACGCAGCCCGCACCGAACTCGATTTCCTGTGCGAGGTCGTCGAGAAGGCGATCGACGCCGGGGCGACCACCGTCAACATCCCCGATACCGTCGGATACGCCACGCCGAACCACTACTTCAAGGTCATCTCCCACCTCAAGCAGCACGTCTCGAATATCCACAAAGCAGTCATCAGCACCCACTGCCATAACGACCTTGGCATGGCCGTTGCCAATAGCCTCGCAGCTGTTGAAGCCGGGGCGCGACAGGTCGAATGCACGATCAACGGCCTCGGTGAGCGAGCCGGGAACGCTGCTCTCGAAGAGATCGTGATGGCCTTGCGCACTCGAAAGGACTACTACGGCATTGAAACGAAGATCAACACGCCGCGTCTCTTCCCCACGAGTCGACTCGTCTCCAGCATCACCGGGATGAAGGTCCAGCGGAACAAGGCGATCGTCGGTCAAAATGCCTTTGCCCACGAAGCCGGGGTGCATCAGCACGGCATGCTGCAATCGAGAGAGACCTACGAAATCATGCGTCCCGCCGATGTCGGATATATCGGCCAGAACCTCGTCCTCGGCAAGCACAGCGGAAGGCACGCCTTCCGCGCCCGGTTGACCGAACTCGGCTATCAGCTCGACGACGCCACCGTGCAGAAGGTGTTCGATGACTTCACGGCCCTGTGCGACAAAATCAAAGAGGTCAGCGACTCCGACATCATCGCCCTGATCGAGAACCGCTCGCAGGCCACCCAGGCGATCTGGTCCCTCACCAGCTTCAACGCCACCGCCGGAACCGGGTCGCTCCACACAGCTGCGATCGAGGCGGAACACCGCGATGGTCACAAGGTTCAGAAAGCCGCGACCGGCGATGGTCCGATCGATGCTCTGTTCCGCTGCCTGGGCGACATCACCGCTGTGCAGGTGAAGCTGAAGGACTACACCGTCCGCAGCGTCTCCAGCGGCACCGAAGCCCTCGGCGAAGCCAACGTCGAAGTCGAACACAACGACCGCACCTACCACGGCAAGGGGGTCAGTACCGACATCATCGAGGCGAGTGCGCTCGCGTACCTGAATGCTCTCAACAAGGTGCTCTCGAACGCCGACGGGAAGGCCATTCATCCACAACACGGGGTGTGAGGCTGTGAGCGATCTCTTCGCCGCGAATGCGACAGCCCACGGACCCAGTTTCGCGTTTGACCTAAGCCGCGAGAGCGGCGACCGACCCCTGGCAGTATCCCGGTCGCCGCTCTCGCGGCTGGACTGGATTGTTGGCGATCAATCCGTGGGCTGTCGCCCACGGCTATCTGCTGCCACCGCTCTCGCGGCGAAGAGGAGGGGAAGTACGGGTATGACATTTGACCGGCGGATCGGTTGGAGAACGAATTCGGCACGCGGCCCCGGCGTGGCAATGCGGGCTGGTCTGACGCCGAAAGTCTCACGACTTCCGCTACGGTGAGGCTTGACTCGGTCATCTCACAACTCGCCCGGCAGGACGCGGGCTATTTCAATCAGGAACAGGCGGCGGATGGCGTCGTAGCCTTGGTCGTTGGGGTCTTCGAGGTTGTCCCAATACCAGTAGTGGGGATCGTCCGCGCGGTAATGCCGGTGCCAGAAGTGTGTGCAGTGGATGCCGTGGCCGAGGAAGGCGGCGCGCATGTCGATCAGCGTCACATCGCGATGACGATCCGCGAAACGGGCCAGCACCTCGTTGTAAGCGGCCACCACCTGTAGCCCGTCGGGCCAGGGGGGCAGTCCGGCGTTTTCGATGTCGCCATCGCCGTCCGTGGGGTCGTAGATGTTGGCGATGAACAGGTGGCAACCGCCGGGGAAGGTCTCGCGCACGCGGCTTGCAATGGTGTCGAGGCGGCTGTCGAAGTTCTGCACCCACTCGCCGATTTCGCTCGCCTTGGCCCCATACATGGCCCCTTCGCGCGGAGGCGTGCGGCCGTAGTTGTGAATCGCATCGTTGCCGCCGGTCGTCATCACCACGACACCGAAAGTCTCCGCGTCGTACGTCTGCAACTTGGGAAGCTGATAGTCGACGCACTCGATGGAGGTCGTGCCCGAGATCGCCAGGTTGATCGGCTTTAGCTGAGGCAGGACATGCGATAGGGCTAGGCCCCGCATGTTCTCGAACTCATCCGAGGGATTCTTCGCCAGGCGTTGAAAGTAGGTGCGACCGGGAGACGCCCCCAGGCCCTGCGTCACGCTGTCGCCCAGCCCCAGTAGCACGACCGGGCGTCCGCTCCAGATGGAAGCGAATGCCTCGCGCGAGACGACCGGACCGGATGGGCCGTTGCCGAGCGGGCGGGCATAGCGGTAGTGCCGATAGACGACGGTGGCCCCGATGACGAGAATGCCGATGGCTAGCAGGACAAACAGACGCGGCAGCTTGCGGCGAAGTGGTGGTTCGGTCGAGGCGGTTGTGATCATGGGAGATACCCTGCTCGATGTGAACCAAAGTCGGTGTTTACGATGGTTGAGCGACACAGCGACACCGTCGGCACCGTGCCGCTCTCGCAGACACGATGACTTGTGATTGGCCACACTGAAACATCAAAGTGGCGCTGTCCAACTCGTCAGTCTTGGTGGGGCTTGTGCTTGGTCAGAACAAATGCGAATCGCGTTTTCGAGTGCTTGTCGGGATGGCTTGGCTCACCTTGTTTCAATTCGAAGCCGGCCAGGGCGACGGACTCGTCGACGGCGATCGCAATGGTCGTATTCACCATCGTCGTGTCGATGACTGTTTTTTTGATGCGATCTTCGTTGGGAACCATGGTTCTGGGGTCGATGACTACCCTACTATCGTAGACAATATCAAGACTGAAACCGCCATTGTCCTTGGAACGCAGCTTGCCGGACACAATCACGGTTTCCGGTCCGGTCTTGATCTTCGTGTGAAATGTCGAGTCGGGACGGACCACGACTTCCACGGTTCGTAGAGTCTGTTCTGGCTGATCTTTTTCTGCGGGAAGTCTGTCGACGAATCCGATCACATCGACGCGAAGGAGATAGTCTTCCGGGAACGCGAATGGAGCCCACGAACCGCAAATGACCATCGCGAGCAGCAGGGTCTTGAACATGGTGGCATCCATTCTTGAATGAGAGGGAATCGGCAGACAGACCAGCGAGGGGCAGACGTGAGTCTGACAAGGCGTGTTCGGTCAGATAGCGTTGTTTGGCGGTGCGGGGGACTCGACAGACTCACGTCTGCCGCTCGCTGGGTCAGTACCACTCTCGTTTATTGACTACGTTCATGAGCGGCTGGTTGCGGGCGAATCTTTTGAGATTCTGGATCAAGACTTCGGTATGGCGTTCCGACACACGCACAGAGGCAGCTGCGACGTGAGGGGTGATGAGGACGTTCGGCATTTGCCAGAGGGGGTGGTCAGTGGGGAGTGGTTCGATCTCGCAGACATCGAGGGCGGCACCCGCGAGGTGGCCGGATTGCAGGGCGGCGGTCAGGTCGGCGAGGTCGACGATGATGCCGCGACCGATGTTGATGAGGTAGCTGCCGGGACGCATGCGGGCGAGGGTATCGGCTCGGAAGAGTTTTTCGGTGAGTGGGGTGTGCGGGGCAGCGATGACGACGAAGTGGCTCTGTGCCAGGAGCGTGGGGAGATGATCGAGCGGCTGGACTTCGCAGACGTGCTGGATGGTGCGAGGGGAGGGGTCGACGCCGAGGACATGCATCCCGAAGGCGCGGGCGCGGCGGCAGATTTCCTCTCCGATGGCTCCGACTCCGACGACGCCAAGAGTGCAATCGGCAAGGTGCAGATGGGCTCGATCGACGGGGCTGATCTCGCCTGGCCCGACAGCAAAATTGGGGTGGGCTGGGCCCCCGCCGATGGGAACCCACCGACCGGAGCGTTGCTGGTCGCGGTACAGGTGCAGGTTCCGGGCGAAGGACAACACGTAGCCCAGCACGTGATCGGTGATCACATCCGAAAAGATTCCCCGCATGTTTGTCAGCTGGCAGGGATGCTCGACCAAGGCGGGGAACAGGGAGTGTTCCAAGCTGGCCGTGGGGGATTGCACCCAGCGGAGTTGAGTCGCAGCTGAGAGGAGATCGGGAGTGAGCTTTCCAAAGAAGGCGTCGGCGGTGGGCATGGCCGCGCGGGCGGCGCTCTCGCCGGGAGCATTGACGATGTGGTTCTGTGGGCCAGCGGCATCGCGAACACGAGCGAGGCGCGGCTGATCAATCGCGGGCCAGATGACGAGGTTCACGATGGTCCCCTGGCGATGAGCGATGAGCACTCAGCGACAAGCAGTTAGCCAGAGGGAAGACACGTCCTCTGGCTTCTGGCTGAATGCTAAAAGCTCACTGCTTCCGCCTATCCCCGGTGGACAAACAGGTCGAGGCAGATCACGGTGACCATCAGGCTGAGGACCATGGCCAGTCCGATATAGGTCAGCGTCGCGATGACGCGCTCCGTCGGCTTCTTGCCGGTGATGCCTTCGTACAGCAGGAAGGCCATGTGTCCGCCGTCGAGGACCGGGATGGGCAGGAAGTTGATCACCGCCAGATTCATGCTGATCGCTCCGAGGAACAGCAAGAACAACGCCGTTCCCTGATCGGCCATAATGTAAGCGAACTTGGCGATGCCGAGCGGACCGTGCAGGTTCTTGAAGGACATGTCGCCGCGAACCAGGCTGCGAATGGTGAGGTAAACCTCAGTGATTGAGTCCTTCGTTTTTCGGACTCCGATTCGGCAGGCATCGGAAAGGCCTGAAGCCTTGTTGATCCGAGTTAAGGCTGACAGGTCGAGTCCCCGCATGGTGGGCTGGAACTGGTCTCCATCCGGAATCGGGGTGAGTTTGACATCTCGAGAGGCGGACGTGGCATCATCCTTGATCGTCACGGCAATATCCCGCGCATCGGTCATCTGCAATAACCATAGGGCGTAAGCCCAGCTGCCGTCTTTGTTCTTGATGTCGATGGGGACCACGGCGTCTGCCAGGCCCAGGATGTCGCCTCGGGTCGTGTCGACACGCTTCAGGAATTTGACCCCGGCGAGCACGGCACCGGGCTTGATTCCGGCTAGGGCTGCGGGGCCACCCTCGTCAACTGACAGGATCGTGGGGAGGAACTGGAAGGCGAGACCCAGGCCCGGGATCGACATCGGGCTTCCGGCGTTAAACGCGGGCTCACTCCATGGGAGAGTGTCGTCAGCTGTGACGGACAACTCGTGGGTTTCTGGGGGGCCGCCAGCGATTTCTCGCTGAACCACGACTTGTTGTGGTTGACCGCGATGCTCATAGAAGTAGAGCGGCAGGCGTTGTGGATCGAGCTTCAGCCCGACATCTTCGCCTTCGATTTTGACGAGGCGATCGCCGACCTTTAACCCCGCCTTCGCTGCGGGAGAGTCTTTGCGAATGGCGGTGATCTTTCCAAGTTCCAGACGCAGCCCGAGTGTCTTGACGGGAGCGGGCGGCAGCTTGATCTGGATTATCTCGGGGGCTGCACCAGTCTTGGGTTTGCCAGCGGGGCCAGATCGAGAGACCGTGATGTCGAGGGGTTCTGCGCGCTTCTCATTCAGAATTGGGATGACTTCCATCCAGCTCTTTACGGGTGTTCCGTTGATGGCCGAGATGCGATCTCCGGCCTGAAAACCAGCAGCGTCCGCGGGAGTACCGGGAGAGGCGGTTTGCAGGGCGCGTTCGTGAATCTGCAGGGACTCGATGGAGTTGATGCCCAATCGACGACGGTCACCGGAATCATCCGGGTCGATCACGATCGCGTAGGGCGATCCACTGGGACGCTGCGCTTCGATATTGAGCTGACCCGAGGAGAGGGCGACTCCGCGAACGATGTCCGAGTATTCGCGGACCTTGCGGCCGTTGATCTTCAGGATGGTGTCGCCGGGACGGATTCCATAGGTCCAGGCGGGCATGCCGACCACGACCTCGCCGACTTGGGCTTCCATCTCTTCCACGCCCAGCTGATATGCCAGGCTGAAGAACATCCAGCCGGTGATCAAGTTCATGATCACGCCCGCTGAAATGATGGCCATCCGCTGCGGGACGGTTTTGGCGGTGTAGGACTTGGGGTCAGCGGCGACTTGCTCGTCGGTCATCTGGCCGGGGTCGATGTCATCCTGCCCTCGCATTTTGACATAGCCACCAAACGGGACAGCCGACAGCGCGTACTCGGTGTCACCCCACTTGCGGCACCACAGCATGGGGCCGAAGCCGATGCTGAACCGCTCGACGAACACACCGCACCACTTGGCAACAGCAAAATGGCCCAACTCGTGGACAAAGATCACCATGCCCAGCCCAATGGCTGCGGTCACGATGTTGAGAATTGTTGCGAGATCCGGGATCGCCAAAGCTAAAAGTTCCAACGCAATGCCTCCTGCCGTGCCCAACGATCCATCTCCAGAAGGTGATCGAGCGTGGGGTGAGCGTCAAATTGATGAGCGTCCAACACTGCTCGGCAGAGCCGGGCAATGTGCGGGAACGCCAGTTCGTGTTTCAGGAATCGGTCGACGGCGACCTCGTTCGCGGCGTTGAGCACCGCTCCGCAGGTGCCCCCGCGCTGCGCGACCTCGAACCCCAGACGCAGCGCCGGGAACCGATCGAGATCGGGGGGGGCGAACGTCAAATTCCAAGTCTGACGAAAATCCATCGTCCGGGCGACCCCAGCTGTGCGCTCGGGCCAAGTCAACGCATACTGAATGGGCAGCCGCATGTCCGGCGGGGAGAGCTGGGCGATGACCGATCCGTCGATGTACTCGACCATCGAGTGGACGATCGACTGCGGGTGGATCACGACATCGATCTGCTCGGCAGGCAGATCGAACAGCCAGCGGGCTTCGATGATCTCGAGCGATTTGTTCATCATGGTGGCTGAGTCGATCGTGATCTTCGGCCCCATGGTCCACGTGGGATGAGCGAGAGCCTGCTCGGTGGTGACCTTCGCGATTTGCTCGGCGGTCCACTCGCGGAAGGGGCCCCCGCTGGCGGTGAGGATGATGCGTTTGACCTCTGTCTTTTTCCCGCTGGCCAGTGCTTGGAAGACGGCGCTGTGTTCGCTGTCGACGGGGAGTAGAGTGGCCCCCGTCTGGCGGGCGAAGTCCATCATCAGCGGGCCCGCCACGACCAGAGTTTCTTTATTCGCGAAGGCCACGACCTTGCCCGCCTCGACGGCAGCCCACGTGCCCTTCAAGCCTGCAGCTCCCACGATGCCCGAGACGACGACATCCACATCGGGGCGGCGGGCGACTTGGGCGACCGCTTCCTCGCCGAAAAGGATTTCGGTCTGGCGGGGGAAGGCGGCGCGATCGACTTCCGATGCGAGGGACTGGTCCGCGATCACCGCGACATCGGGCTGGCATTGGTGACACTGCACCGCCAGGTCTCTCCAGCGGCGATGCGTGGTCAGCGCGACAGGACGCATGGCTGCCGATTGTGCTTGGAGCACATCCAGACAGCTCGTGCCGATCGAACCGGTCGAACCCAGAACGGCAATCCGTTTCATGCGTGAAAACGCCCCAGCGGAGGTGACCATCCCCTCCGTGATCCATCAACGGAAGTTCTGTACTGGCAGGATTCTAGGACGATTGGGAATAGCACGCAACGTGTTCTGCTGGTGGAGTCACTGCAAGACGTGTCCGCAGCTCGACAGCGAGCGCCGGACCTCAGTCCGCCGTGTTCGCGCGACGCGATCATGTCTTAAACGAGTGTCTTCGAGGGAACCTCGTCTGATCAGTGTTAGGCAAAGCGACGTGGCGGTTTGGGGGCAGCGTTCGCACCGCAAGGCGGACTGACCGGCTGGCGCTCGCTGTCGATCGGTGTACGAGTTACGATCGGGGAGTGGATTGTGGTTCAGTTCGAGGAGTTCACCCATGCGGTTCTGGCTGATCACAAGCACGTTCTACGGAAACCGCCTGCCCGGGGACGCACGCGGTTTTGTCGGTCGAGTTCTTGAAAAGCGAGATGGAGAATTCGCCGTGGAGGCGCGAGTGATACACAACAAGCTTGGTGAGATTGTGGATGCCGACATGCCACGATTGGAAGCAGCTGCCAAGGGGCTATTGAAACAAGAACCGATTCGTGTGAATGCCGAGCAAGCTGCCGTGCTGGTGGAACAGTTTCAGGAGACCTGCCGCATCAAGGGGTGGTCGCTGTTGGCCGTCGCTGTGATGGCCGAGCATGTTCACTGGGTGGTGGGAATCGATGAGTCATTGCACGGGCGGAAAGCTCGGCAGGTCCTGAAAGCGTATGGCAGTGGAAAGCTGAACGAGCGGTGGGGGAGGCCGGTCGCCGAAACATGGTGGACCGAAGGCGGCTCTGATCGGGCACTGCGTGATGAACAGGACATCATCGAAGCCGTCGAGTATGTGCTGAGTCAGGATTTTCCACTGGTCATCTGGAAAGCCAAGATTCGCGGGTAAGTGATTGGTCGCCGTTCGACAGCGAGCGAGTCATTCACAAGCGGCTGATTCGCAGATCGACAGCGAGCGCCGGACGTGAGTCCGCCGTGTCAGCGCGACGATTGAGTTGGTGAAACGCTGTGGGCTGAATCGGAGCCTCGGAGACGAACTGATCTCGGAGATGGCGACGTGCCGGTTTGGGAGTCACGCTCGGGGAGCACGGCGGACTGACGTCCGGCGCTCGCTGTCGATCTGGGGACAACTGCCGGGGTTTGATGGCATGGCACTGGCGATCCCGCTGGAACGAAGAATCTAGCCGCAGAATGTCGACTCTGAAATCTCCGATGATGAACCAGTACGGTCAGCGTGCAATCTCAGCAGCGAGCGCCGGCCGTGAGTCCGCCGTGTTCGCTCGACGCAGAAGTAAGTGAAACGCTAGAGGCACTGTGGGCAGAGTCGGAGTTTGCGATGCGAACTGATCTGGAGCGACGTGCCGGTTTGGGAGTCACGCTCGGGGAGCACGGCGGACTGATGTCCGGCGCTCGCTGTTGATCTGGGAAATAGAAAATCCCCGGCGACTCGGGGGAGTCGCCGGGGATGGAGTTCCGTTGCAATTCAACGTCGTGCGAACACGGGAGACTGATGTCCGCCCGCTCGCTGTCGTTCTGACTCAGCTACAACCCATTGACTGGCCGCAGTTGTGGCAGAGGTAGCAGTTGCCGTTTCGGACGGTGATGGCCCCGCAGCTGTCGCAGGCGGGGGCGTCGGATTGGAAGCGCCCACATCTTCGAATACCGCCCATGTCATCCCAGTCACAACCTTCAACTTGACAACGCCACTTCAAATCCTCCCGAATTTCATTCGCCAATTCGTCTGAAGTCTTCATCAAGCATCCTTTAGAAAAAAGTCTTGCATCGTCAACTGCCATCTAATTCTCCTTAAGCGTGCTTCGTGCACGGATACCATCAACTGAAGCTGAAGGTATGTCTGTGCCTCACACGGAAAAAGTGTGCGGCGTTTGGATATCGAACTGAAATTACAAGCCGAATCGCTGCCTGGGTTTAGCAGCAACGTATTCGCAAGCAATGATCCCTCGACCTCCTGAGTACCAATGGAAATGAAACTACCCCGTTCTTTCGACCGGGGCAGTTTCGAACTTAGGGAGCAAATCGACCACTCAGCTGCAGCCTAATGACTGACCACAATTATAGCATAAAAAGCAGTTGCCATTGCGCACTGTAATACTCCCACAGTTACAACACGCAGGGGCATCGGACTGGAACCTCGCGAACTGCTCGTTACGGCTTCCATCATGATGTGACGTGCTCACATCCGGCGGGAGCAGCGGCAGCTGGTAGGCGGCTGCAGCTCCGTTGGTGGCGTGGCCATTTCCGATGCCGTTGGCACTGGCTCCCAGAAGACTGTTCGTCTTGGCGGGAACCGGAGACGCGGCGACCGGAGCGGCTGGAAGCTTCGTGCTCACAGCCGCAGTCACCTCAGAGGAGACGGGGGCCTCCGTGGTGGGTGCCTTGGGAGCCATGCCCTCGTGCTTGGGGGAGTGAGCCTCCTTGTAGCCCGCGAGGAACGTGTTGCCGAGGAATCGGAAGATGTAGTCGACCACGCTCTTGGCGTGCGGGATGTCTGGGTTGCTGGTCCAGCCGGACGGCTCGAAGCGGGCGTGGCTGAACTTGTTGACCAGGGCTTCGAGAGGCACACCGTACTGGAGGGCGAGCGACGTTTCGGTGCCGATGACATCCATCAGGCCGCCGATTGTGGAGCCTTCCTTCGCCATCGTGATGAAGAGTTCACCGGGGGTGTTGTCTTCAAACAGGCCGATGGTGATGTACCCCTCGTGTCCGCCGACGTTGAACTTGTGGGTCAACGAATGGCGGGTATCGGGGAGGCGGCGACGGGCGGGAGCGGCAGTGGCAGCGGTTGTGTCAGCAGCGGCGGCCCCCTTCTTTTCGCTCTTCGAGGTGTTGAGCGGCTGGGATTGCTTGGAGCCATCGCGATAGATCGCGAGGGCCTTGAGTCCCATCTTCCAACCCTCGATGTAGGCTTGCTCGATGTCCTCGACCGTGGAGTCGGTGGGCATGTTGACCGTCTTCGAGATGGCTCCCGAGAGGAACGGCTGGGCAGCGGCCATCATGGAGACGTGGGCGTGCCACGCGATGGAGCGGTTACCCTTCGCAGCCTTGAACGCACAGTCGAAGACGGGCAGGTGCTCGTCCTTCAGCTCCGGGGCTCCTTCGATCGTGTCATGTTCCTCAAGGAATTTGAGGATCGCCACGACTTGATCGGGGGTGTAGCCGAGGGTCTTGAGAGTGGCAGGAACGGTACGGTTGATGATCTTCATCATGCCGCCGCCAGCGAGCTGCTTGTACTTGATGAGTGCGATGTCCGGCTCGATGCCGGTGGTGTCGCAGTCCATCATGAAGGCAATCGTGCCGGTGGGGGCGAGGACCGTCGCCTGGGCATTGCGGTAGCCATAGCGGCGGCCGTTTTGCAGAGCTTCGTTCCAGACCTGACGTGCAGCATCGCGAAGATACGCCGGGCAGGCGGGGTTGATCTTCTCGACTGCGTCGCGGTGCATTTGCATGACCGAGAGCATCGGCTGCTCGTTCTCTTTATAGCCCGCGAACGGCCCAACAGTGCCCGCGATCTGGGCGCTGGTGGAATATCCCTGCCCCGTGAGGAGAGCCGAGAGTGCTCCACAGATCCCGCGACCGGCTTCGCTGTCGTAGGGAATGCCCATCGACATCAGCATGCTGCCGAGATTGGCGAACCCGAGTCCGAGAGGCCGGAACAGGTGCGAGTTTTCGGCGATCGGCGGGGTCGGATAGCTGGCGTGATCGACCAGGACTTCCTGAGCGGTGATCATGATCGCACAGGCCCGGCGGTAACGATCGACGTCGAACGACCCATCCTCACGCATGCACTTCTTGAGGTTGATCGACGACAGGTTGCACGCCGTATCGTCGAGGAACATGTACTCGCTGCAGGGGTTCGAGGCATTAATCGGCCCGGCATTTTTACAGGTGTGCCAGCGATTAATTGTTGTGTCATACTGCACACCGGGATCGCCGCAGTACCAGGCTCCCTCGGCCATCTGCCGCATGATGTAGCGGGCCTTGTAGGTCGGCCCTGCCTTCTGCGGATTGGTGACCCAGTGAGTGACCCAATCGCTGTCAGTCTCGACGGCCTTCATGAAGTCGTCGCTCAGGCGGACCGAGAGGTTCGCGTTTTGGAACATGATCGAAGAGTAGGCTTCGCCGTTAAAGTTGGAGTCGTACTCGCCGCTGTCGATCAGCACGCGGGCCTTCTTCTCTTCCTTCAGCTTGCACTGCACGAATTCCAGGATATCTGGGTGCCAGTCCTTGAGTGACTGCATCTTCGCAGCTCGCCGGGTCTTGCCACCCGACTTAACGACAGCTGCGATTTGGTCATAGACCCGCATGAAGGAGAGCGGGCCAGACGGGGTTCCGCCGCCGGAGAGTTTTTCCCGGCTGCTGCGGATGGTGGACATGTCGGATCCGGTGCCGGAGCCGAACTTGAAGAGCATGGCCTCGCTGGTGGCGAGGCGCATGATGCCTTCCATGTTGTCGTCGACCGACTGAATAAAGCAAGCGGAGGCTTGAGGGAATTCGTAGGGCGTGCTGGGCCGATGTACCTGCTTGGTGCGCGGGTCAAAATTGTAATTTCCCACGGAGCCTTTCACACCATACTGGTGGTAGAGTCCGACGTTGAACCAGACTGGGGAATTAAACGCAGCGTGCTGATGCAGGCAGAGCCAAGCCAGCTCGCGGTAGAAATTTTCGCCGTCCTGCGAGGTGGCAAAGTACCCGTCCTGCATGGCCCAGTCGGCAATGGTGCGGGCGACACGGTGGATCACCTGCTTCACGGAGCGTTCACGCTCGTTGGTGCCCGGCTCTCCGTAGAAGTACTTGGAGACGACGACGTTGGTCGCGAGAGCTGACCACTCTTTAGGAACTTCGCAGTTGGTCTGCTCGAAGAGCACCTTGCCGTTTTCATCCTTGATTGCTGCGGTCCGCAGATCCCACTCGACGGTGTCGAACGGATCGCCTCCCATCGGGCAGAAGTAAGGATCGATGCGCATCGGTTCCACCGCATTGACGGTCTTGACACTCGACATTGAGATACCTTTCCTGGCGTGCGTCATGCACGGAAACCCCGAGTGGGGCGTGTTGAGAGTTCGCGTCGCCGTAACAATCAGCGGACGTGAGGTCGCTTCGTCAGAATCTGGGTCCATCCAAGGCGCGCAGGCACCCCTGAACAACTGGAACATGTGAACATCCGCTGCCTACCCATCCTATCGGTCAAAAGGAGGTTTGGACAGTAGAATTTCAGCGGAAATGCGAGATCAATCGCACAATGAGTTGTACAGGAGCAGATGGCAGCCCCAACATCTTGTTGCCGGGAGCGACAGCGACGTTTATACGCCGGGTCGGCGGATTGTCAAGAAATCGTGATGACGAATTTATGGGTCGACCGATCTGTATCGACGGAACTTCCAAGCCGATAAGGAGTATCGAGCGCTGACTTTTTTTGACACGACTTGTCACGATCGGTCATTCTCATCCCACTCTCATGGAGTCTGCCGCATGAATGCATCACTATTGTGGTTTTCCTGTGAATCAAGCCATATTGTTTGTGCCCAAGCTGCTGTGATCAGGTTTTTTCCACACTCGGAAGATTCAGTGAAAAGCTTCGATACCTCGAGGTTCTGGCGGTGTTCAAGGTAGTATGGAGTGACATTCCACATACCCCGAGGTGATCCGCCTCGGGATCGTCAGTTCGTGAGGTTTACATGCGTCGCCGACACAACGGTTCTCTCTGTCTGGGTTTGTGGATGCTGATCGCGGTTCAGGCAGGCGTTGGCCTGCAAGCGGCCGAGAAGCGGGACGCAATCTCATCCGCCCACCAGGTCGACGAGCTGATCGCAGCTGAACTGACCAAGGGCGGGGTGACTCCGGCCCCCCTCGTCAACGACGATACGTTTTTGCGTCGGGCGTCGCTCGATCTAGCGGGGACGATCCCCACTCCGAATCAGGTCACTGATTTCGCACTCGACCCTGACCCCGCGAAACGGACCAAGCTGGTCGACCGACTGCTGGCCTCGGATGATTACGCGGATATCTGGGCCAGCTACTGGCGCGAGGTGATCTTCTCCCGTGCGACCGAGGCCCGCGCTCGCAGTATGCAGGATGTGTTCGAAACCTGGATGAAGGACCAGCTCACCAAGAACGTTGGCTGGGACAAAATTACGACGGAATTGCTGACCGCGACCGGTAGTACCAAAGTCGACGGAGATGTGGCTCTGATTTACTGCCACACGGGTGAGCCCGAGGAACTCGCAGCCGAAACCGCTCGCATTTTCCTGGGAATCCAGATCCAGTGTGCCAACTGCCACAAGCACCCCTACGAGAAGTGGACTCGCGAGGACTTTCACCAGTTCGCAGCGTTCTTCCCTCGAATTCAGGTCCGCCGGGATCCAGATGACCAGGGGACGTATCTGGTGAACTCACTGAGTGACCAGGCTGAAAAACGAAAGAACATCGATCCCACCCAAGCCTTCGCCCGAATGGATCGAAACAATGATGGTCAGCTTTCTCGCGAGGAAGTCGCGAAGATTCAGCAACTCGCCAAGCGGTTCGACATGATCCTGGCTCAGGGGGATACGAACAAAGACGGAGTGATGTCCAAATCCGAGTTTGAAAAAGTCCCGCGACCCGATGTGAACAACCAACCCGGGCGCGGCTCAGCCGAACATCACATGCCCGACCTCGAAAACCCCACCGCTGAAGGCGAATTGATGCAGCCGGTCTTCTTCGTGAATCATGCGAAGATCAAGACCGGGACCGAAGATATGGATCGCCGCGAGACACTCGCCAAGTTCGTCACCGCTCGCAGTAACCCGTGGTTTGCCAAATCTTTCGTGAATCGCATCTGGGCCGAAATGGTCGGCGAGGGGTTCACAGACATCGTTGATGACATGGGCCCCGGACACGATGCGAAAGCCGCAGCTGCCTTGGATCTGCTCTCCGCTCAGTTCATTGCCAACGGCTACGACATCCAGTGGCTGTATCGCACGATTGCCAATACGCAGGTGTATCAACGCCAACTGCGATCCGCCGACACCAGCGAGGGAGTCTTCGCTGCCGCCAGCCCAACCCGGCTGCGGTCTGACCAGATTTACAATTCACTCACGGCGATCCTGGGTGACAGCCTGGTCCCTCAATCCCGCTCCACATTCAAAGGCGGTGCGGAACGATACGCCAATCAGGGAGGGCGTAAAGGATTCGGCAACCTGTTCGGCTTCGACCCCAGCACGCCGCAAGCTGACATTATTGGAACGGTGCCGCAAGCTTTGTTCCTCATGAATCAGGGCGGCGTCAACAACGCCATACGGGCAGCGGGCCGCACTCGACTGGTGACGCTGTTGGAAAAGAACAAGGACGATCACGACGCCCTGTCGGAGTTGTACTTGCTCGTCTTGTCTCGCGAGCCTTCAAAGTCGGAAGTCGAAGTCAACTTGGCTTTCCTGCAGTCCGTGGGGAACCGCAACGAAGCCTTCGAAGACATCCTCTGGAGCCTGCTGAACAGCAGCGAGTTCATCACCAAGCGATGACCCCGTAGGACGGGCAAATGTGCCCGTCTGTCAATTCAACTGGGAGCTGGCTGTCAGCCCCCGTACCCGAGTGGCTACACCGCTAGAACAGAGTCGCTGGGATCGCAATGTCGAACCGCCCGGTGTGTGCACTGGGTCGCCTCTGCTTTCGCCCCGCAGCACACACCGCACGGACGGGCAAATGTGCCCGTCCGACAACTGCTCAGGAACCATCCCATGCAAACGATTCACGATCAAATCCAACTCTCCCGCGACACCCTGTCCCGTCGCCGGTTTCTGCACACGATCTCCGCGTCGGCAATCGCAGCCGGGGCCTTCGGGTTTACCGACCTCATCAGCTTGCGGGCGGATGATCTCCGCAAACAGGGTAAGTCGATGATTCTGCTCTGGATGCAGGGCGGGCCCTCGCAGTTCGAGACCTTCGACCCGAAGCCCGGTCATGAGAACGGCGGCGACACGCAGGCGATCTCCACCAGTGTCCCCGGCATTCAAATCGCTCAAAACTGGACGAACGTCGCCAAGGCCATGGGCGATATCACCCTCATTCGCTCGATGACCAACAAGGAAGGCAATCACCAACGGGCCAGCTACCAGATGCACACCGGGTACGTCCCCGCAGGCAGCGTCAAGCACCCGAGCTTCGGTGCAGCTGTGGCTCAGCAGATCTCTGATCCCAAGCAAGACCTGCCGACGATTGTCTCGATCGGTCGTCCAGAAGCGGGCGGTGGATTCCTCGGTGTCGACTACGAGCCATTCGTCGTCGACAACCCCGGCACGCTGCCGACCAACGTCGGGACTCCAGTCGGCCAGGATCGTCTCGCCCGTCGTCTCGATCACATGAAGAAACTCGAAGTCGAGTTCGCTGCCAAGGGGGGCCAAGTGGTCGTCGACAACCATCAGCGAATCTATGACAAGGCCACGCGCTTGGTGCAAAGTTCACTGACCAAATCGTTCGACTTCGCGGACGAACCGCAGGCTGTTCGCGATGCGTATGGCGATTCCCAATTCGGTCGCGGCTGCCTGCTGGCTCGCCGATTGATCCAAAAGGGTGTCAGCTTCGTCGAGGTGCGCGCCGGAAACTGGGACACGCACTTCGATGCTGCCGAACGGATTAAGAATCTGGCGGAACCTGTGGACCAAGGCATGGCCGCTCTAATCAATGATTTGAAGACGCAAGGTCTGCTCGAAAATACGATCGTCGTCTGGATGGGCGAGTTCGGTCGCACTCCCAAGATTAACGCTCGCGGTGGACGCGACCACTACCCCCGTTGCTTCAACGTCGCCCTCGCAGGCGGCGGTGTGAAGGGCGGCCAAGTCATCGGCAGCTCGGGAGCCGACGGCGCCATGCCCGTCGACAGCCCCGTCACCGTTCCGGATCTGTACACCTCGATCTGCCAGAGCCTGAACGTCGACCCCAAGCACGAAAACATCAGCCCCCTCGGACGCCCGATGAAGATCGTCGATGGCGGGTCCTTGATCCCGGGTCTCTTTTCCTAGCGGCTTTCTGGAAAGTGAGCGGAAGGCGTGAGTCTTCCGCTCCGCTGATGATTGCATCGAAGTCACATGTCAGTCATCCACGATAAGTCGCTGACATCGTCGCCTTTCGCCCCGCCGAAGTTCGGAGCCGTCTTGCCGGGGGCCGAGTAGCGGGCGCAAGTGCCTCGGCCCTGGGTGATGTGCTGCGAGCCACCGCCAGTATCGAACGAGAACGACTGGCCGATCTCTGAGAGCGGCAGGCGTGAGCCTGTCGAGGCCCCCGCCGGCGGACCGGTGTAGGCTGATGCTCAACGTCTCGGCAGGCTGACGCCGTGCCGCTCTCGGAGGCAGTCTCCCTGTGTTCTTCCATGCGAACATTCAAATGTAGCACTGTCCGATTCGGTGTCTTCGCCAATCCGCTCGATGTGCGACGACTGGCGAATCAGTGCGAGCGTAGCGGAATTCGTCAGAATTTCGCCAGGTTTGCGCTGACTGTCTGGACGGCGAAAGTCTGACGACTTCCGCTACACGCGAACCAGTCACGAGAGCGCTCTTGGCCTCGGTATCGTCGTCCGTCCCCCGGATGACGTACCGCAGATCGGTCGACGCCCCTCGCCCTGTGTCCCTTCGCGGCTGTCCCATTTTTCGTCAACGGTGATTGGCATGGAGAGTCGGGGGACAGGGGGCAGGTAGAGGAAGAATTGACACGTACGTGTGACACCGCAAAGCTACGGAGATGTTCGACCGCACTTCTGCGGACGAATACCTGCTAGGTGCATCAGGAGTTTTGCGTGAGCGTTGGGTACGTTCTGGTCAACTATTCGCGTTCAGAGGTCATTGGCTTTGCACATGTCTCTGTCTCAACTAAGAATGAGATTTCCGGCAACTCTGTCGCCGCTGCAATCACGACGTGGTACTTGCTTGAACACGCTGGTGATTCCGTTGCTTTCGTGTCTGACACCCATGGCGACTGGCCATTTCCCTCCGGCTCATCTGCAGATCTTGCAAGCTACAAAGACGTTACTGACCAGACCATTGACTTGCTTGTAGCAGCTGGAATCATTCGCGACGATGGCCGAGAGACATTTCTGGATGATCCTGATTCATATATCCGTATCTTGCACAACATCTGGATTGAGCAATCACATAAGGCTGGCGTTTAGACTCTAGGCATTAGGCGATCGGCCACCTTCCGTTGGGACACGACTCGGACCGCCAGCGGGCTTTCGTCTTCAGCCGACACCCGCAGGTCCGCTCCTTGCACCGCAGCTTCTCCGGATCGAGTGACGGACAGTTGGCACAGACGGAGAGGCGGGCGAGATACACTTCATCGGTAACCTGCTTGCCGCCATCCGCCACGTGCTTCACGACCGCCTTGCCGAAGTTGGCCGCCTTGCGGCCCTGGCCGGGTGCCGAGGGAGGAAGTGATTCAGTCATGGTGAAGTGCCCCACAAACACGCCACCCCGCTCGTCGGGGTGGTATCGACGCCACTCGACAACCGAGCCCTCCGACGCCCCGAAGGGGCAGTCACAAACCAGCCCAGGGCAGAGCGAAACGGCGTGAGCCGTGGAGCGCCGCCCTGGGTCAACGGGAGTCGCTGTGCTTGAAGCCCTGAAAGGGCGAAACAATCTCACGTGACGGTGTTTCGCCCTTTCAGGGCTTTGATCCTCTTCCTTGGCTCGAGTCCTGGGGCGGCGCTGCGCTATGCCCCAGGCTGATCTGTGGCTGCCCCGTCGGGGCGAAGAGATGTGTCGAGACGACGGGGGCTAGCCCAGTGGCGGGGCATGTGTCGCTGATGCCTACCCGAACGTCAGCCCCCGTGCTGGGCTTCCTGGAGGATGCGTTTGTTGTTCTTCGCTGTGTCTTCGGTGGCTTTAGCGGTAAGTTCTGCGGGGCCTTCGGAACCGAGGCCACGGGCTCCGAGGGCGTTGAACGTCCCTTTGACGCTGACCTTGTCCTGGCCGATCTGGCTCAGGAGATCATCCATCCCCGGTCGGGCGGTCACCTCTGTCTAGCCCGCCGCGCCAGCAAGGGCCGCGTGCCAGAAACCTTGAACTGCACAGCAAGCGGGCTTCGCTCACCGCCTTTCTCCCGAAAAGAAAGCCGTCTCAATGAGTGAACCGCGTCCCAGACCTGTGCGACGACTCATGGCCCGGGCGACGGGTGTCCGGTACGCGGCCCTTGCTGGCGCAGCGCGCTGGACGTGGGGCGTTTTCCTAGGTGCCATGAAATCTGGCCGCACAGGAGCTTTGGGAACTGGTGGGTTTCTCTCGCTAAGCCCACTTGTGGCCGATACAGTATGCATCTGTAATCATTGATTCGTTTTGGTCGCTGTGGGTTTGGAGGACGACTCAAGATGTTACATCGTCGTGATGCACTCCTTCGGCTGGGACAGGTCGGACTCGGAGCGGTGACACTCCCGGGCTTACTACGGGCTGATACACTGCGCGCATCGCAGCCGCTCGTCGGGTCGGGAACTGCGAAGTCGTGCATCCTGATTTACCTCTGGGGCGGACCGCCGCAAATGGATATGTGGGACCCGAAGCCCAATGCCCCGGATGGAGTGCGCAGCCCGTTTGCCCCGATCGCGACGAACGTTCCGGGAATTCAGTTCACCGACCAGTTGCCGCTGATGGCCAAGCACGCCGACAAGATGTGCGTCGTCCGGTCGTTTACGCATGAGAGCAACACACACGAGGTCGGGGTCTACCACACTCTCACCGGGAAGGTGAACAACACGCTGGCTGTACCGCGTAACGCCCGCAACCGCCGCGACTTTCCGAATATGGGCGGGATCGTTTCGCGGTTCAGTCCGCCGAGTGCCTTGCCCGCCAGTGTCACGGTGCCGCGTCCGATTGGTCACGATGGGGTCATCTATACCGGGACACATGCGGGTTTCCTTGGCCCGAGGTTTGATCCATTGGAGTTGCAAGCTCCGGCAGAAGTCACAGCTCCACCCGCTCACAATATGGAGCTGCCGGCCGATCTCAATGCGGCGCGGTTGCAGGCTCGACGGGGGATTCTGTCATTACTCGAAGAGGACGACCGCGCCGCCCAGTCGGTCGACTTGAACCAGACCTCCTCGAAGAATGGGATGGACCGGTTCCGCGAGCAGGCATTTAGTTTGCTCACTTCGAGTGATGCCAAGGGGGCGTTTGATCTGACAAAAGAACCCGACGCGATGCGGGATCAATACGGGAGAAACGAATATGGGGAGTCGATCCTCTTGGCCCGCCGCTTAGTGGAAGCGGGCGTGCGGCTGGTCACGATGACGTGGTACTACGTCGCCTCGGACGGAAACGTACTCAACGTATGGGACAACCACGGCGGCACCGGCTCGCTGGGTGGGATCACCGGGTACGAGATGCTGAAAGCCCCGTACTGTCTGCCGTCGCTGGACCGGGCCTACTCGGCACTGTTGGAAGATTTGAAGCAGCGGGGACTCTTGGACGAAACGCTGGTCCTGATGCTGGGCGAGTTCGGGCGGACCCCCAAGATCAACCCCGCCGCGGGCCGCGACCACTGGGGTGCGTGCCAGTCCGTGGTCCTCGCGGGCGGCGGTGTGCAGGGCGGAATGGTCTACGGCGAGAGCGATGCCCAAGCGGCCTACCCGACGAAGGACCCGGTGAAGCCCGAGGATGTCATCGCAACGGGCTATCACTGCCTAGGCCTGCCTCCCGAGACACTCATCACCGACTCCGAGAACCGACCGCACCGGCTGAGTGAGGGACAAGTCATCACGGGGTTACTCCGTTTACCCTCTCGATCTAATCGAGTCGCCCCATTGCTTGCATTCTAGGCGACTCTGGGAAAACACGGACGCCAGGAAAGTCAATCTGGCCATCTCACAGACAATACGCATCAAGTCAGCCCAACCGGTGCTACATTCATCATGAAGGATTGTAACTCGGCGACCGAATCCCTGCTCAGCCTTAAAACCCACTTGATGCGTACCAACTACATTCTCATTGACTACGAGAACGTGCAGCCGAGTTCATTCGAAGGGCTGGACGTGGAGCACTTTCGTGTGCTGGTCTTCGTCGGTGCCAGCCAGACCAAGCTCTCGTTTGACACAGCTGCCGCACTGCAGAAGCTCGGCTCGCGCGCCGAGTACGTGAAGATCGCGGGGAACGGGTCCAACGCCTTGGACTTTCATATCGCTTTCCACATTGGTCTCTTGGCCACCGGAGATCCGACGGGATTTTTCCATATCATCTCGAAAGACACGGGGTTCGACCCTCTGATTCAGCATCTGAGGGAACGCAATGTCTTTGCATCACGATCAAAGGATGTCTCGGAGATTCCGCTGCTGAAGGTCGCGAACTCGAGGTCCTTGCCCGAAAAGATTGAGCTTGTTGTCTCGAACCTGCGGCAACGAGGCACTTCGAAGCCACGAACTCTGAAGACACTGACAAGTACCATCCACTCACTGTTCCTGAAGCAACTGTCCGAACCAGAACTCTCTTCGCTTCTCAAACGATTGCAAGCCAAAGGGTTTATCACGGTCGACGAGACCAAAGTGACGTATGCGCTGCCTGGCTGCGTGGTCTGATCCGCGAGGCTGGAAGGCGTTGTGTGACTGTCGGCGATGGGATACTCATTCGGTTGGTCGAGTAACCGACTCACCCAATCTCGATCCGATGCTGCGAATGCAGGACTTCGAATGGAACAGGCAATTCAAGTTTTCGTGGCAGTGAACTTCCTCGTCATTGGGCTCTCGCACATCTTTCAGCGCGACGTCTGGGTCGAGTATTTTCAGAAGCTCTACAGCCTTGGTCAGCTGGGATCATTTGTCGAGGGGTTTCTGTATTTGAAATTTGGAGCCTTAATCGTTTCATTTCATAATGTGTGGACCGTCCCTGAATGTGTCCTGACGCTGATCGGCTGGGTTCACCTCACGAAGGCGCTGGTCCGTTTCGTCGCGCCCGCCGCAGTTCTGCGCGTCTACCAGAAAATGGGGCCGGAGCGGGCCTGGCAGATTCAGCTAGCTGGAGGTTACTTGTTGGCTCTCTCTGCGTTCTTCGTGTACTTGGCGCGGTCGTAAGGTGTACTCTGACCACTCTGGAGTGGGTGCCAAGCAACTCCAGAAATCTCCGAAGAGTAATCACCGCAGAGGACGCGGAGAACCGCAGAGGTCTGAGTGATCTCCGAGATTTCCCTCTGCGAACCTCAGCGTCCTCTGCGGTGAATCATCCACATGATTGAGTGATACACACGGTTAGACTTGTCTGACCCGTAGGAGAGGCTACCAGCCTGTCGTCTTCAGTGTAAAGACAGGCTGGAAGCCTATCCCACGATAAAGTTCTCTGTCCGCTCGTTTTAGAGCAGGAGGGGACAAAGACGCACGAACTGTCCTCTTCGTTTCCTTCGTGGCCTCCTGTTCAACTCCGACCCGCTACACGATGAAGTTGTTGGAGATTAAACCCATCTCTCACGCACACTCCGGGCAGATGGTTCTCCGAAGTCAATCCTCGGCACAACTTGGAATCCGACCGGTTGCCGCACTACATCTTTTGAGACAACCACTCCTGAACGCTCTTGGAGTCGGCGAATCCCCCGTGGCTGGCGACGATCAGACCTTTTTTAAACAGGAAGATTCTGGGGATCGAGCTGACGCCGTAGTGGGACGCCAGTTCGGGCTTCTCGTCGATGTTGATCCGCACGATCTTCACCTGCCCTGAAACTTCGGAGGCGACTCGGTCGAGAACGGATTCCATGTGCTGACATGGGGGACACCAGTCGGCACCGAATTTCACGAGCACGGGGCGAGATTCATCACACACAACGATCTTGAACCAAGGGTCATTCGGTGGTTTCACGGGGGCCTGACTCAAGAACATAAATACGGCCAGCAGCGCCACGCCCACCATCTTGTCAATCATTCTCATCGGTCACCTCCGCCTCAAGAGTAGTGTGCGGGAGATGCGGATCTCGGCGAGATTGAGTCCGATTCGTGTCACTTCCGGATGCGAAGGAATCAATTGCAACGCTTGGATGGGGGACTTCGGTAAAGCCCGGTATCGAGTTGCCATCGCCCTCAGTCTGGCCGACTATCGCCAGGCTGGCGTCGTCGAATAAGGTAATGAAGAGGCCGGGGCACCCTTGTCCCCCTCTGACGTTGGAGCCGCCCCCTATGAACGAATCTCGCTGGCGGCTGGCCTGCTTCGCTGGCACTCTGTGTCTGATGGCTCTGCTCGAGTGGCTCGCCCCGCGTAAACAACGAGTGGCTCCCCGGTCGGCCCGCTGGCTGTCACATCTGGGGCTGGTCGCGATCAACACACTCGCAGCGAGGTTGTTGATACCTGTTTCAGCCGTCGCAGCTGCGACTTGGGCACAGACGCACCACTGGGGGCTACTCCATCACGTGCAGTGGACGGTATGGGCGGAGTTCACGCTCGCGTTGGTTCTCCTCGACTTGGCAATCTACGGGCAGCATGTCCTCTCTCACCGCATCCCTTGGCTCTGGCAACTGCACAAGGTGCATCACGCGGATCTCGATCTGGATGTCACCAGCGGGATTCGATTTCACACGCTGGAGATTTTGCTCTCAGCTGTGTTCAAGCTGGGGCTGGTCCTGGTTTTGGGGCCGAGCGGGTTGGCAGTGATGGTGTTCGAGATTATCCTCAACGGGGCCTCTCTGTGGAGTCACAGTAACGTTCGGATTCCTCTTGGGATCGACCGCTGGCTACGGCTGATACTGGTCACCCCGGACATGCACCGCGTTCATCATTCCGTCCTCGTCAACGAGACGAACAGTAACTTTGGTTTCCAGCTGCCTTGGTGGGATTTTCTATTCCGCACTTACCGGGCTCAACCGCAAGCCGGTCATGACGAGATGGTGATCGGGCTCGCTGCTCCGCGTAACGAGCAGCAGGTCATTCGCTTGACTGGATTGCTGGAGATGCCGTTTCGGCGAGAGCCACCGACGGAAGGTTGAGGAACTCTGTTTAGACGTTCTCCAGCACTCGCCGCACCACGTCCTCATCCACGCCATCGACCAGCTCCACATTTCCCATGCGGGTCGGGAGTACGAATCGCAGCTTCCCCGCTTCGGATTTCTTATCGAGTCGCATGCGTCCGATGACCTCTGCCGTGGACCAGTGTGACTTTCCCGGCAACTGAGACGGCATGTGCAGGGCCTTCAGCAATCGCACTTGCCGCCGTGTGATCTCCGCATCGATTCGGCCGAGTTGCACAGCCAAGCGGCTCGCGTAGACCATGCCAATGGCGACTGCCTCTCCATGGAGCAACTCGCCGTACCCGCTGAGAGCCTCGAACGCGTGAGCGAATGTATGGCCATAATTCAGCACGGCTCGCAGTCCCGTGCGTTCGTACTCATCATGCTCGACGACATCGGCTTTCAGACGACAGCTGCGCGCGATTGCGTGCTGGAGGGTTGCTGGATCGCGGGCGTTGATCTCCTGAACGTGCTCTTCCAGCCATGTGAAGAATTCGGCATCGAGGATCACACCGTACTTGACGACTTCGGCTAGTCCGGCACGGTACTCGCGGTCGGGCAGGGTGTCGAGCATGGCCGTGTCGATCACGACTCCCAGTGGTTGATGAAACGCCCCGATCAGGTTTTTTGCTTGCGGGTGATTAATACCGACTTTTCCACCCACCGAACTATCGACATCGGCCAGAAGCGTTGTTGGGCACTGAATAAATGGCAATCCCCGGTTGTACGTCGCAGCGGCGAACCCGGCAGCATCGCCGATGACTCCGCCACCGACAGCGAATACGACCGTTCGGCGATCGGCCTGGATCTGGACGAGACGGTCATAAATCGAAGAAATGACTTCCTGCCGCTTCGTCGTCTCACCGGGTTCCAGTTCAATCAGTTCGCAGTTCCAGCCTGCGGCCAGCAACGAGTTCAACACGGTCAAAGCCGCCATCCGGACATTGGAGTCGGTGATAATCACCGCCGTGCGTGATGGTTTGCCGCGTCCGAATCGCGTGACCCACGGTTCGACGATCGAGGCGATCCGGGTCAGACAGCCGTGTTCGATCACGATGTCGTAGCTGCGTTCTGCGAGGGCGACAGAGACGATTTGAGGAGCAACGGACACGTTCGAACCGATCACAAAAGGAGTTCTCGCACCCGCCCTCTGAGGTCGGGTGTACATAGGCTATTCTCGTCCTATGACTGGACCCACGCAACACTGGCGAACCGTTGTTCACCAGCCCGCAGCGCCAGCCAGGGCCGCGAGCCGGAAACCCTGGCTGGCACTGCGGGCGGATTCGGGACGCTCTGGCTCACCTGCCCCGGCGTGGTCAATCCCAGACCTGCTGTCTAAACTGACCCACGAATGTGCTGCCTATGTGCCTCTCGCTTAGGAATTCCCGATGATCGTTCTCGAACTTCTCACTCGCTGGGCTCACGTCGGAGCAGCCATCGTCCTGATGGGGGGAGCCATCTTCACTCGCTTCGTCCTATTGCCCGCAGCGGCCGAATTGCCGGAAGACCAGCACCTGGCGTTGAAAGAACGTATCCGCGTCCGATGGAGCAAGATCGTCGCGGGTGGCATCCTGCTCCTGCTGGTCAGTGGGTTCTACAACTTTGCGATGGGAATTCCGCAACACAAAGGACAGCCGCTCTACCATGCCTTGGTCGGTACGAAGATGTTGCTGGGGTTTGCGGCGTTCTTTCTGGCATCGGTTCTAGCGGGAAGGTCGCCCAAGTTTGCTCCGCTACGGGCGAATGCGAAGAAGTGGCTGGGCGTGCTGATTGCCATCACTGCGATTGTCTCCGGAATCGGGGGCTACCTGCGAGTGGGCGTGACACCCAGCCCGTCTGCCACATCGAAGTAAACGTTAGAGACAGCTGATGCCCACATTCATCGCCCATCGCGAAGTCAAGTTCTCCGAAACCGACATGGCGGGCATCGTCCATTTCGCCAACTTCTATCGCTGGATGGAAGAGGCTGAGCACGAGTATTTTCGCTCGCTCGGTCTGCGGATCATGGAAAAGCAGCCGGACGGCACTTTTGTCGGCTGGCCGCGCGTCTCGGCGTCATGCCACTTTGATTCTCCGGCACGCTATGAGGATCAAATCGAGATCCGCCTCGATGTCGAGCGGGTCGGGTTCAAGTCACTGAGTTTTGCGGTCGAATTCTGGCGGGACAGTACTCGCTTGGCACATGGCCGTCTGAAGACTGCTTGCTGTGTCTGCCGCCCGGATGGAACGCTGCAGTCCATCGAGATTCCAGCGGACTACCGAAAGCAGTTTGCGGAAACACCTGCCAATTGACCATCAACTCATCGAGGAATAACGCCAGGCGTCTGCAGCAATTGACGAGCGAGCGCATCCAGCTGGAACATGGAGTCGCAGCATGCTGTAAATCGGATTCGACGCCGAAGTGGCTCGCAGAGTACTCGCCCGCCGACCAGAAACGAAGCACCGATTGCCGTTGCTGCGGCTTCAATCTGACTGACATCGGCCACGAATTGTTCCTCGCATTCGAAATGGCTCACTCCCAGCCAAACAAGTTGAGGTTTGCGATTGACGATGGCTTGTACGAGTGCTTCGGCGGGCAGGTTGGTTCCCAGCGAGGTGGCATTCCACCCCGCATCACGCAGCACCAACTCTGCCAGAGTATTCGATAAACAGTAATGGTCGTGCGAAAGGGTACCGCCAATTGCGAGAGGCGCTTTGGCAGGGGGCCCTGAGGCAATACGCCGCAGATTGGTCAGAATCCGCATCGCGATCTCGCAAGAATGGCGTTCCTGGTACACCGCTATGTCGCCGCAGTCCCATTTCCGTCCGATCTCGTGGAAAGTCGGAGCGAACATGTGGTCCGCGATGGAATGCATCGAGTGATGGGCGAGATAGGCTTCTTTGACAATCTGCCGGGCTTCGTCTTCCTGACCGTTTGTTAGTGCTCCCAGTAACGCCGCCTGGGCCTTTTCGAGGCTGCGCGTTCCAGCTCCCGAAGTCAGCGGAGGTAAACCGAGCATCTCGGGTGAAATCAGTGTCGCCCCCGACTGTTGCAGGAATGCCATGACTGCACAGACGGAGAGGCGTCGATGGCCACCCGCGGTCCGTACGGTCGGAATCAAGCCTTGATCGCACCACCGCTTCAAAGAGGATTCACTGACTCCCATCGCTTGGGCAACCTGTTTGGGGGAGACTAGTTCGCTCATCGTGACCACTCCCCGGCAGTCATCCCCTCACATGAATTCGACGGGGCGATCACGTGCCCTCCAAACCGTTGTTGCATCATCTGTGTGCGATAATGAAAGATCGAAGTCAGATCTCGCTTCACAAACAGAGCATGAATCAGCCACCCACCAGGCACTCCGTAGTCGACAGCATCATGAATCAGCGTCCCGCCATCTCTCTCTTCAAAGGTGTGCTCATGGTGCCAAAACGAATAGGGCCCCTGCACTTGTTCATCGACAAATCGAAAGGGCGGTTCCCAGGCACTGATCAGTGATCGCCATTTCATGGGGAACCCATGCATTCGCAACCGATAATCAATCGTTGTTCCCACATGCATCGCAATCGGCGTGGGAGTCACAACGTGAAAATTCAGGAACTGGGGAGTCAGCTCTTGCAGGTTGCCAGCATCCGCGAAAAATTCGAAGACCTCAGCCAAGGGGCGGGGGGCCCAGAACGAGCACCGTAGATGGAATGCCGCACTCTGTGTCGGATGAGCGATGATCATCAGTCTCTGCTCCCCCGAATCTCACCAATGTCTGGCTTAATTTGGATTGTAGTCGGCTTTTCAATCCGACCAATGCACCTCGGAAAGTGGAACCAGTCAGGATCCAGGGAGGCTCCCGGTGACTTCATCGCCCGCCGCGCAGACGAGTCATAAACTTAGCATGCTCACTTTCGATGTCGGCGAGTGGCCCAAACGCCAACTCGAAATCGGCGACCCTCTGCTCGGGCGTATCCCATTTTAAAGGGGCCTTGGTTCTCAGCAGATTCAGGTAGCTGTTGTATTTTTCTTTCTGGGTCCTGAGCAGGAAGAAGTGCAAGGCCCAAGCCTCTGCGTAGGCCGGGATCGCCAACTGTGGATCGCGAAAACGGTCATCCGTTGCAATCAAGGATCGGATCTCCAGGCGATGTTGTTTCAGTTCCGAGCGATATTGATCGAGCCGAGTCGGATTGATCTGACCGATCGTCCTCCAACCCGAGCGGGCTTCGAGGTCGGGGGTCTCGAAATACATGGCGAGGCCCTCTGAAAACCAAAGAGGATTGTCGGCATAGCGAGTCTGTAGGCCCATATTGAATGACAACTGGTGGACGGCTTCGTGAATGACCGTGGCAATCGCCCCCGCATTGCGACGAGCCAGCTTTTGGATGTCGGCAGCTGAGCGAGACTGCCCTCCCAGTTCGTCGGAGGTTTGGTCAAACAGCACGACGCGATTCGTGCGGGATGAAAAGTATCCTTGAGCTGCTGCGACCTGTCCCCCGGCGTCAGTGGCCTGGAATGTTTGGTACTCCTGGCGAGTGGCAAAGGCGATGGCGACCAGTGGTCTTTCGGGGACCTCCAGGCCCGGCAGCCGATCCTTCCAGAACTTCTGGAAACCTGTATGGAGTCGTTCGAACAGCTGCCCGCACCACTCCCCATAACCGGGCCCCGCGTCGGTGCAGATCAGGTAGTGCGGTGTGCGAACGACAACAAACCCGTCACCGAATTCTGCCTGGAGAGAAGCGGTCAGTTCCTCGAAGTTCATCTCTTGGAACGCTGGATCGATTGTTTCAGTGACGGGAGTCTGACTGGCTGTGATGGGCCACAAAAAGCCCTGGCGATCTTCCAGCAACAGCCCGCCATCGATGGCTTGGACCCTGACACGTCCCTCGACCGTCTGTTCAATGACGGGGGGCGAAGACTCGGGCGAATCAGCGGTACCCAGAGCCCGATACCGAACGCGAACCAGTGGATCGTCACCCGCCATCAGCGAGAACGAGAGGCTCAGGGCGACGCTGCAAAATGTCATGACTGCGATGACGTCGCCAAGACTGATTGGCAGCAGGCGTAAAGCCTGGGAGCGAAGCCCCATTCTCTGCTCCTTTTATGAAGAAGAGCCACGCGGAATCGATCCGCATGGCTCTTTGTCGCATGATGGAGTGACTGGAAATTACTTCTTGCTAGGCAGAGTCTTGGGTGTGTACTCGTGATTGCGCTTGCGAACCACAACAGCGGATTTGATCTCGTCACCGACTTCTAGTGCGTGGATGACATCCAGCCCCGTGATCGTCCGCCCGAAAACCGTGTGGACCCCTTCGGTCTTGCCTGGCTCCGGATTCAGATGATTCGTCGGGAGGTGAGTTAGGAAGAACTGAGATCCGCCAGAATCCTTGCCAGCATGAGCCATGCTTAAGGTGCCTGCAAAATGACGCCTCGCATTTTCTCCATAGCACTCGCAAGCGATGGAATAGCCTGGGTCACCTGAACCCGCCGAAGAGATGTCTTCGCGACTTTTGGGGCATCCTCCTTGAGCCATGAACCCAGGAATCACGCGGTGAAACTTCAGGCCGTCGTAGAATTTCTTTTCCACCAGGCTAATGAAGTTGGCGACCGTGTTGGGGGCTTCATTTTCGAGCATCAGGATTTCGATATCACCCTTGGTCGTCGTGAATTTGACGATCGGAAGTTGCTCGTCACCTGTCGCAGCGTCTTCCTTAGCTCGGATCTCCTGTTCCGTCTTCCAGAATTCAATGTATTGTTCGGCCTCATCCAAGTAACGTCCGCCCTGTTCAGACATCAACAACCCTTCTGCTTCGGCGGTCTTCAAAACCTTGACGGCACCCTCGAAGTCATGAGTTGCGAACTTCCCCACCCCGCAATAATTCAGGGCCAGTGTCGCTTTGGGGTTCTTTACGAGAACACTTTCCGCGACTTTCACCAATTCGGAGTACTGGTTCTTCGACAGCAGCGATTGCAGCATCATCTCGGCAGCAACTGTATCGTCAGGATTCAGCTTGTAGGCTTGTGGAGCAAGCTCCGCCATCCGGGCCAGTGTCTGCCGCTGAAAGGTCGTATTCAGGGTGATGGCTTCGTTGCGAAGCTTGCCTTTCTCTGCGGCCGTGGCCTTGGAAAACTTCAGCTGAAGACTTTCCATCTTCTCCTTGTACGTGGTCATAGCCTGCACGAGACCGGCCCACTCGGTGGCGACATCGGGCGCAGTAGCATCAGCCGCCGTAATCGATCCGACCTGAACGAACAGACTGAGTGCCATTGAGGCGATCATCAAATAGCGAACCAACATTCCCCACTCCTCTCGGGATCGACTGCCCGTGCGGAACCACACTGAACCCGAGCGGATCGCGAGACATCCCATCGCCCCACGGGTTTGAATTTCATTCTACCCAATGGCAGGCAGTGGAGGAACTGGGAGAGCCATCATGATTGTCATTCGCGCGTCAACGCGTCCGGATTTTTAAATCGCGGTCTGTTGCCTCAGTACGCTGGCAATGGATTCAGGGCCGTTGCCTGCTGGGCGTAGGGCACGCTGGCCTGCATCGCTGCGCCCGAGTAGTAAGCGCTGGGCGCCATCGTGTTCGGAGCGTAAGCCCCACCGCAGCCGCCAGGACCGCAAGGACTTTGCTGATACCCAGCACCGTAGGATTGTTGACCACCGCAGGGCTGACAGCCGCCGCCGCCATAGCCTCCGCCCATTCCAAACATCGGTCCGAGGCAGCAGCAGCCTGATCCGGACACAAGGAGGAAGACACCGCACGCGAGAGTTGCAAGACGTTTCATGACAGGACTTTCACAGAGAGGGGAATGTTTCGGAGGGCAGGAGCCAACTCGTCCCCAGGACCGTCACGGGATCGTGAGGGCACCCATGGGGCGGGTGGTGGGCTTGCAGTTCAGAACGAACCACAAGGAGGACATGGGAAACACGCAGAGAGCTGTTTCAGGGGTGAGACCGACTTCGGGAGAGACTCGAAACCGGTGAGAGGCAAAATACGGAAATTTCGAAAAAAGGGTCAAGATGAGAATACAAGATGCCGAGCTGTGGCCGTCGAAAATAAGGTTTCAGCGAATATCGGATGGTTGCAAGGTGTATTCCTGAAAGGGCTTGTGTCTCGCTATTGTAATTATTGCACGATCCGCCGGGAAGCCGGTTTCCGGCAGAGCGTGGTCACGTGGATCGTCCCAAATTCGGGCCAATCAGCTACTGCCATTCACTCCGGTCCACGACGGGCAGCTTCTCGGCCAGCTGAATCAGAAGGGCACGGGTTTCCTCGTCGACGGATTTCGGCACCGTGATTTTCGCGATGACGTATTGATCTCCGGGAGTGCTCGTCTTGCGATTCGGGAAACCTTTTCCTCGTAACCGGAGTTTCGCGCCCGACGAAGTTCCCGCCGGGATCGTCAGCGTCACCAGTCCTTCAGTCAGTGTTGGCACGTCAATCCGCGTCCCCATCAAGGCTTCGGTCACGCTCAGCGGACATTCCAGAATCACGTCGCTTCCGTCGCGGCGGAAATACGGATGCGGAGCAATCTGAACGGTAATGAGCAAATCCCCAGCTGGGCCGCCGCCGGAGCCGGGTGAACCTTGCTTCCCCAGGCGAATGGTGTCCCCCTGCATTACGCCGGCGGGAACCTTGACCCCCAGCGTCTCGACAGTCCCACCCCGATTGATCGAAACGTCGTAAGTCCCGCCAGTCGCTGCCATTTGAAACGGGATCAGGATCGAAGTCTGGAAGTCCTCGCCCTTCACCGCGCTACTTCGCCGCCGCCCGCCGCCACCCCCGCGACCTCCAAAGACACCCCCGAAAATGTCGCCGAGGTCAACGCCTCCCTGGCCGAACATGGAATCGAGATCGACCGGTCCCGCTCCACCGGGGCCACCGGGACCTCCCCCCTGACGAGCATACTTGTACGCTTCGCCATACTGGTCGTACTGTTTCCGCTTTTCCTCATCACCCAGGACCTCATTGGCCTCACTCGCCTGCTTAAAACGCTCCGCAGCGGCTTTATCGCCCGGTTTGGTGTCGGGATGGTTCTCGCGGGCCAGCTTCTTGTACGCCTTACGAATCTCATCATGAGTCGCGGTCCGGGGAACACCGAGAGTCTGGTAATAGTCGGAATTGGCCATGGGCAGGAAGCGGTCGGATTCAAGGGAGGAAGTCGCGGGGACGTTCTCAAACCAGTGAGCGAGTGCCAGGTGGCTGCCCGAAACCGGTTTGGTGCTAACTCATCCATCCTATGCCTCTGAACCCCATCCGGTCCACTCTCCGGAAATCGAACTTCCCGGAGTTCGCATCAAACCGGTCCTATCGAATGTTTCAACTGCGCGGCCTGTGCCTGTCCGGCATCACCCTGCTGTTGCCGGATCATCCCCTCTTCCGGTCCAAAATGCCTCATGCTTCTTTCCGGCATCATCGCGTTTTTCGAGCTAGGCTTCAGGGCAGATTGTGTTCATTTTCTCCGTGGAGGTTCGCGTGGCTCGTTTTCTCGTCACTGGCGGAGCTGGATTCATCGGTTCGCATATCGTGTCTCGACTGGTGTCGGAAGGGAACCACGTGCGCGTTCTCGACAACCTCTGTGCCGGTTCGCTGGCGAATCTGGCACACCTCGGAAATTCCGTCGAGTTCCACGAGGGCGATGTCCGCGACCCGCTCGCCGTTGCGAAAGCCGTTGACGGCGTCGAAGTCGTCTTCCACCAAGCCGCCCTCGCGTCGGTTCCACTCAGCATTGATAAGCCTCTCGAAACTCATCACGCCTGCGTCACTGGCACGATTAATGTCCTGGACGCCTGCCGCAAGTCCGGCGTTCGCCGAGTTGTTTACGCCGGGTCGAGCAGTGCCTACGGCGACTCGCCAGAGATGCCCAAGCGTGAATCTCACACCCCGGAAGTCCTCTCGCCCTACGCAGCTGCAAAGCTCGCGGGCGAGTACTACTGCCAGGCGTTCGCGGCCAGCTACAACATGGAGATTGTTCGTCTCCGCTACTTCAACGTGTTCGGTCCCCGCCAAGATCCGCAGAGTCCATATTCGGCCGTGATCCCGCTCTTCGCCAGTGCCCTTGTCGAAGGACGCACCCCGCGCATCTACGGCACGGGAGAGCAGTCTCGGGACTTCGTCTTCGTCGAGAACGTGGTCGACGCCAACATCCTCGCCTCGCAAGCCACAGGTGTTTCCGGGCAGGTCTTCAACGTGGCGTGCGGCGAGACCATCAGCGTGCTGGAACTTCTTAAGCTGATCTGCGACGAACTCGAAGTGCCGTTCGCACCCGAGTTCATGCCAGCTCGCGTGGGGGATGTCCTGCACTCGTGGGCTGACATCTCGGCCACGCAGCGCGGCTTGGGGTACGCCGTACGGGTCAGCCTGCATGACGGACTGAAGCAGACGCTGGCGTACTACAAGCAGGCCGGACGCCAACTTGCCAATGCAGCCCACTGACCTCCAGCGGACTGTACATGTGGAATTCCAACTCGGCACCTCATCTTGTGCCGTTGATCGATGAGCCTGTGGGCTCAATGGAGACCTTGACGTGAGTGACCGATCCAAGCTGCCAGTCGTCGAACCCGAAGTCGATTTCGCTCCCCTGGGGTTCCGCAAGTCGCATGAAGGCCGTTCGATCGACATCGTGCGATTCGCCATCTCGATCTGGAAGTATCTGGCGCTCGGTCTGATCGCCGGATGCAGTCTCGGAGTCCTTGCGTACCTGTATATGGGGCCGGTCTACGTCGCTCAAACCCAGGTCATGGTTTCGAAGAAGGCCAGTGCGGGTGATCAGGAGGCTCGCCGCTATGGAGATCGCGGTGAACACGTCCAAGTCATCAAGAGTGACGAAGTGGCGCGCATTGCCTTCGAGCGTCACGGTTTGAAAGAGATCTTTGGAAAAGACAAAGACCCGTTGAAATCGATCTGGGAAGACCTGGAAGTCAAACGTGTCGCCGGTCAGGAAACCTCCTTTGACAACCTTCTGTCAGTCGGGTACCAGAATCCTGATAAGGAGATTGCCAAGAAGGTCGTGACTGCCGTTGTGTCGGCTTATAGTGACTGGCTCGATTCCAAACGCGGGACCGGTTCCAAGCTGCTGTACAAGACACTCCTCGATCAGAAACAGGAGATGGACAAAGAACGCGCCCAGCTCGAAGACGACTACGCCAAATGGCGAATTGAAGTTCCATTTTACATCAGTTCATCCCCGGCAGTGACGGCTCAAGGAGTCCCAGTGGCGGTGTCGAGTCCGTACCAGGATGAACTCAAAGACGTGGGCTCTCGGAAGCGCCTGAATCTCGATTTGCTCCGTAAGACTGGAATCAAGATCGAGATGCTCAAAGCGATGATGGCCAACCCGGAAGAGCGCGAGTCGCTTCAGGCCTGGGTGCTGAGTTCAATCTCAGCAGGGACCACGGGCGCCGGAGGCGAAGGCAGTCCGGGTGGTGGCCTCCTGAATTCACCCGCAGGCAAGACTGAGCTCGATCAGCAATTGCTGACCGCCCGCTTGTTGGAGAAACGCTTGCTGCTGGTCCTTGGTGAAAATCACGCCGATGTCCGCAACGTGCGGCGTCAGATCGATACGATCCTCGACTTCTACCAGCGTCAGGGATTGGCGACTCCGAACCTGGGAGTCGCAAAATCCCAGGACGGCAAGCTGCCGGACCAGGGCGGAGCCGATCTCTCGAAGACCTATCTGACTATCCTCGAAAGCCGACTGCAAGAACTCAAGGATGAAAAGATCAGCTTGGCAGAAGCTTATCTTGAGGCCGAAAAACTGGCCAAAGAAGCGGGCACCTTCGAGGTCGTGGACCAGCGTTACAAGGACGACATCGCTCGCAAGAAGAAGGAACTCGATGCCGTGATTAACCAAATCACCGCCTTCGACCTCAACCGCGAGCAGGAAGGTTACACGCTCTCCCGTACCAATGAAGTCCGAGTGGACCGCTCGATGAAGCGCGTGTTAAAGATCGTTGGAGCGTTCGGAATTCTCGGGCTGCTCTCGATCTTCGGTCTGGCCTACTTCCGCGAGTGGTACGACACGACTCTGAAGACCGCTGAGGAGACCCGGAACGTCATCGGGGCCGCCGTCATGGGGGCAATTCCTCGATTCCGAGGAGGAGCTGCGGCTGATCGCCTCGCGCTCCAGAACGGGATGAGTCCCGCTCTCGTCTACTATCATCGTCCCGGTTCGCGTGAAGCAGAAGCCTACCGCTCGTTCCGCACCACGATCTATCACAGCACCAAGGATTCGAACGACAAGATCATCCAGATTACCAGTGCCGAACCCGGCGATGGCAAGTCGACCACAGCTGCGAATCTGGCGATCGCCATCGCTCAGTCAGGCAAGAAGGTGTTGCTGATCGATGCCGATTTGCGTCGTCCCACGATGCATACCTTGTTTGGACTCCCGCAAGATATCGGCTTGACCGATGTGCTGCTCAGTGAAGTCGAATGGAGCATCGCGGTCCGCACGACCCGTCTCGAGAATTTGTCGGTGTTGACAGCTGGACTTTGCCCGCAAAATCCGGCCGAATTGCTCTCTTCCGATCGCCTTCCCGACACGCTGCGGGCCATGCGAGTGATGTATGACGTGATCATCATCGACACACCACCAATTCTGGCGGTCAGTGATCCGGCGATCATTTCGCCGCATATCGATGGCCTGCTGCTGGTGGTGCGGATGGGCAAGAACAAACGCGCTGCGGCAGAGCGGGCCCGCGAGATGATCGACTCGCACGGCATCCGGCTGTACGGAGTGATCGTCAACGATGTTGATTACTCGGCAGACGACACTGTGGCTTTCTCCGAGTACGACAAGTACTACAACGCCAATACGCCCTCGTTGTCATCAACTCCACTGCGAGAGACCGCGACAAGCGCGAAATAGTGGGCGGTCGTTCGTCATGAACTCGAAATCCCAGTGGTCGCCACCACTGGGATTTTTTATCCCTGTTTCGGCGTAGAGTGAAACGTTTCGGCGAGCGGGGTGGCGTAAGCTCCCTGGTTCTGCGGCGAATCCCAGAAATACCATCCGGCTGACGCCGGACGCTCGCCAGCATGTCTCATTCCTCTCCGCGACAATTCGATTCGCGAGCGATCCGCAACTCACCGCTGGTCCGATCCAGCACCGGCACATCCGCAAACAGATCGATCTGGCTGGCTCGTTCGACATCTCGATCGAACCCGAGTTCCACCAGATTCCGGCCCCCCGCGCTCTCCCGCATCGTGTGCAGTCGCTCGCTGTCATCTTGCCCGTGCTGCTGCCAGAACTCTGCAAAGATTTGCGTCTCACAGCGGATGGTGAACGTGTCCGCGAGCTGATCCGCGATCGCCCCAGCGACGAGCAGATCCTCTCCGGTGATTCGGTTGTCTGTCCCCGCACACAGCACATGCACCGGGCGAGTTTCCCCTCGCAGGCTGGCGACCACAGCCGACAGATTCGCAAACGCTCCGATGCGGATCTCTGCCGCTTGCTCCGCCCAGCGCATGGCCCGCGTGCCGTTCGTGGTCGTAAAGATGATCGTCTGGCCAGCGACGACTTCAGGGCCATAACTGTATGGCGAGTTGTCGAGGTCGAACCCCTCAATTGTGATGCCGTGGCGTTCACCGCCGAGCAGTCGCTCCTGTGCGGGCCACCGACTGGCGAGGGTGCGAGCCTCGTCGATGGAAGCTGCGGGGACAACCGCTCGCGCTCCGTGCGACAGTGCATGCACTATCACCGTCGTCGCCCGTAGCACATCAATTACCACCACCACGCCCCCCGCCAGATCAGCGGGAGCCACGGTCTCGGGCAAGGGGTGAATCACAAGTTCAGGCATATTTGGTTGTCCAATTTCACGGCATGTTGTTCGGCCGGGAGGGCGAGGCTCCTGCCGAGCCGTGAGCCATGGACCACGCCTTCTCGCACAAGCGGCTCAGCAGGAGCTTCGCCCTCCCGAACTGGGACGCGATCTCAATTCTCCACATCTGCCTGTGCCTCAGCCAACAGCTTCACCAGCGTGGGCTCCATCGACTCGGCCCAGATCCGGTAGCCTGCTTCGCTCAGATGCACTGTGTCGGGCGCGACGCCAACCAAGAACTTTCCATCTGCGTCCAGCAATTTCGGTCCCCAGTCGAGGTAGCTGACCCCGCCCGTCCCATCGAGTTTCGCCAGCTCTGCGTTGATCTGCCGAATCCGCCCGCGCAGTGGATTGGCCGGGTCGGCACCACGAGGTAACACTCCCAGCAGCAACACCCGCGTCTTGGGCGATTGCTTCCGAATGCCGTTGCACACAGCTGTGATCCCGGCCACGATTTCAGCATCGGTGTTCTCGCGCACAGCATGCCCCGTTAGGTTGTTGGTCCCGATCAGCACCACTGCCACGTCTGGCGTGATCCCCTCAAATTCTCCATGCTCCAAACGCCACAAAACCTGCTGCGTCCGGTCCCAGCCGAAACCCATGTTGATTGCCTGACGCTGGCCGAAGAACTCCTGCCAAACGGTGTCGCCCGACTGCCGATTCGCTGGGGGCGTCCCACCCCACATGTGGGTGATCGAATCCCCGATGAACACCAGCTTCACTGGCTTCTGCCGAATCGCTTCACACACAGCTGCGTGTCGCTCTTCCCAGTTGTAAAAGTCCTTCTCGCAGGCCGGCGCGGGGATGATTGCCGTATTCGGCAAGTCTTCGGCGGCAGCGTTCAGGGACAAACTCAACAACATCGCGGCAGTCAGCAGGCAACATCGCATCTCAAATCCCCAATCCACATTGATCTGACTCATCGGAGTGTGACCCGCCAGAGAGAGTCCACTCCGATGGGCATTGTGGGGCAACGTTGCGGATACGTCAAAGCGGATGTTTTGACGTATCCGCAGCGAGTTCGGCATTTTTTATAGACGCGGAATCTTGAGCTGAGCGAAACCACGATCAATTGCAGATCGGACCTGTGTTTTATCAAACACGTCGCACGCGATGCGTGCCGTAAAATCATGCTGAACAGTGGGCTGGCTCTCGGCGGGCTCCCAGGCTCCGTCCAAGAGTAGGGTTGGAGATGAGGGAGAGTGTTCAGACCACTCTCGAAACCGATCCAATCACTTCGACTTCTTCACGTTGATGCATACGATGTCTTGACCATCGCGGAGGTACAACCGTCCGTCGGCGATGGACGGGGCCTGCCGCGTTTCGCCGATGACTTCCGCTCGGGCCAGTTCCTCGAACTTGTCGGGGCTGGCCTTCACGATCACCAGCTCACCGGCCATTGTGCTGCACCACAGCTTCCCGTCGGCGGCGATCAGATTGCCCTTGCCGAACCGCAGCTGTTGCCAGACCCGCTTCCCGGTCTTGGCCTCGATGCACGTCAGGTGCGTCACCGGTCCTGCACTGCCGACGTTATCGAACCCGTACAAGTGGTCACCGATCTGAATCGAGGTCTGCCACTCGTTTCGCATCACGCTCTTGGTATCGAGTGACGACCAGACTTCTGTGGCCTCTCCCATCTTCGCGGGCACCTTCAACAGCACGCAGCCGTGGTTCTCTCCCGATGAGAGAAATAGATTGCCATCCACGGCGAGCGGCGTGGCCGTGTTGCAGCTGTAGTCGGTGACGAACGGGTAGTTCCACAATTGGTCCCCGGTCTTCGGATTGAGACCCAGAGCTTGATTCCCCGCGAAGGCGACGACTTGTGGAACCCCGGAGAGCGTGAGCAGGGCCGGGGAGGAGTACCCCGCAGCGGAGCCCTTGCCAGCGGTCCACGCCTGCTTGCCGGTCTTCTTCTCTAAGGCCACCAGCGTCGCGTTCGCCGCTCCCGCTGCCACGATGACGTGTGTCTCGTTTACCAGCGGGGAGCAGGACATGCCGTACTCGGAAGGCTTGGCTTTCTGCTCGACCGGAACGTTATGGCTCCAACGGATGTTGCCCGATTTGAGGTCGACAGCTGCGAGGATGCCCTCGCCGGTGTAGGCGTAGGCAGTGCCGTCGAAGAGGGTCGGCGTGGCGCGCGGACCATCGCCCATCGCGTTCTCATACGCCGGGGCGAGGTCGCTGGCCCACTTCTCTTGGCCGGTTGCCGCGTCGAGGGCGACGAGCCATTGGCGTTCCTGTTTCTGGACCATTGTGATGACCAGTCCATCAGCCACCGCAATGCCCGACATCCCGACCCCGCCAGGCACCTTCCACAGAATTGCTGGCCCACTAGCCGGGAAGGCATCGATCAGCCCCGTCTCGGGCGAAATGCCGGTGCGATCGGGACCGAGATGCTGCGGCCAGTCAGCAGCGGAGACCAGCGAACCAAACATCGCAGCTAGCAAGATCATGCTAGCGTGAAGTGAGCGGCACGGCGCTAGCCGCCGGTTCTTCTGGGCGATCGACAAAAGGAACCAGCGGCTAGCGCCGTGCCGCTCACCCTGACACTCACACATGATCACATTCCTGCTCTTGAATCACGGAAGCCACATCGGACCAGCCCGATGGCGAACACTCCACTTGGCTCACTTCACATCCAAACACACCACATCCCCATCGGATGACCGGCAGTAGATCCGCCCGTTGGCGAGTACGGGACTGGTCCAGCACTCGCCGGTCAGCACCTGCTGTTGGGCGGTCGAGTCAAACTTCTCTGGCGTCGCTTTCACCACTGCTAGCAGTCCCTGATCGCTTAGCACAAGCAGTTTGCCGTCAGACAGAATCAGTGACCCCGCGCCGCACCCGCGCTGCGACCAGAGCTGTTTCCCGGTCTTCCATTCGATGCAGCGCAGGGCACACTGGCTCGGGTTGTGCGAGTTGCCGTGGACGCCGTACAGATGACCCTCCCACAGCACGCAATTGTTCATGTGGTTCGACATCGTCTTCTCTTCGTACAGCTGAGTCAGGCTCTGGCCGTTGAACTTGAGCAGCTCGCATCCGCGTTTGTAGCCGGTCGAGATGAAGATCTCGTCGCCACGCACCATCGGCGTGGTCGAGTTGGTGTCGTAGCTGGTCAGCCATTCGCTGCTGGCGACCTCCTTGCCGGTCGCGATGTTGACGACTTGGACTGTCTGATTATTGAGACTGGCGGCATACCGCTGGCCGTCATAATTGAACACGACAGGCGAGCCGTACCCGACCTTGTGCGGACCGGAGTGCCAGTTCATTTTCCCGGTCGCTCTGTCGAAGCTGGCGATCCCGCCCGACTCGACGAGCAGCTGATCGCCTTCGACAACGACCGAGGAGCTAAACCCCCACTCAGGGAGTTTGGTGTTGGTCGTGACGGTCAGGTTCTGATCCCAGAGCGGCTTCCCAGAGGCGGCTTCCAAGGCCATCAGCTGTCCATCGCGGCTCAGGGCGTAGACGGTTCCTCTGTCCAAAGTCGGTGTGGATGCCGGTCCGCCCTTGTGCAGATTGGCGACCAGCTCGGCCTTGTTGGTGTCCCTCCATTTCTCCTCGCCGGTTTCGGCATTGAAGCAGTAGAGGGTCTCCTCCCCGTTGCGGTGCCCCATGGTGTAGAGCCGTCCATCCGCGACCGAGACAGTGCAGTAGCCGGTACCGACGTTTGTCTTCCACAGGACGGGCACGCCGTCCTTCCCCCAGTCGGACTTCCACCCGGTTTCCGCCGAGATGCCATCCGCGTTGATCCCCATCCAGCGCGGCCAGTCCTCGGCGGTGAGGTGAGTCGTCGCCAAGCACAGCGCGGCGATGACCAGCAGATGATGGACGAGAATATCCGTCCTACGGCGAATGGGCATGAGAGCGAATCCTTGGATCTATAACAGGAGCGATGAACAGATTAGTTCCACTCCGGGTTGTCCGGGTGATTTGGCAGCAGGCGGTTTGCCTTATGATACTGCTCCATCAGATTCTCCCACACTGAGTAGGGATCCTCCGCAAAAATCTGATCCAAGTTGGCTCGGACCACGATCCAATCCCCCCGAGATAGCTCGCCCTCCAACTGTCCTTCTCCCCAGCCCGAACAGCCGGAGAAAATTCGATACTGGATCGAGTCATCGAGCAACGAGGCCTGCACGACCTCTTCAAACACATCCGCGCAACTGCCGATAAACAGATCCGGGATGATGGGAGATTCATCCGGATCGAGAGATTGAGAGTTATGCAGAATGAACAGCGCCGACTGCTCGACCGGACCGCCCTGGTACACAAAACCGCTGGCAGCTGGGAGGTCGAAGTGTCCAGCGAGGGCACTGGCGACGGTCACAGAACTCGGTCGGTTGATGACCAAGCCCATCGCCCCCTCGTCGTTGTGTTCGACGAGCAGCACAGCCGCCTTGAAGAAATTGGGATCCTTCAATCGCGGCCCAGCGACCAGGAAATGACCTCGGATTGTCGCAGCCATGCGTACCGTCTGATCGGGAGGAATGAGGGGCGTCGCACCGAGCTACACCAGCTCGACAACAGTGTGATCACACCAACGGGAGTGGCCCCCTCCAACTGACACTAAGTATATGGAGGAGTGTTCGGGACGCATAGGACCGTGGATCGATGATTGCCGATCGATTCATCCGCTGCGCCGTCAGGGGCGGGGGCCGCTCTCTTTGATGACGAGACAACTTCGAAAAAGTGGTGGTGTTCGCTCAGTCTTCCTCATATCGCGGCGTCATACCTAGCTCATTCAATATCTCTCGCTCGCGGACTCGCATGATGACCTGTTCCTCATCGGTGAGGTCATCGTAACCACACAGATGCAGTAAGCCATGCACGAGGTACAGACAGACTTCGGAGTGAGGTTCCCAACCATACTCGCGCGCCTCGCGCTCAGCGGTGTCTCCACTGAGGATCACATCCCCGTGCAGCCACTTTCCAAATCCGCGCCGACCCGCCCCATCGGTCGATAGAACGGATCGAGGGTCCGCGTCCCCTGAATCGAGTAGGAAGCTGATGACATCGGTCGGGTAGTCATGTTGCAGGTAATCGCGATTCACCCGATGGATCGCTGGGTCGTCAACGACTGCAATGCTGATCTCCGCTGAGGCCACCCCTTCGGATTGCAATGTCAGCATCGCGACTCGTTGCAATTCGTCTTCCGATAAGGTGACGGTCGACTGCTCGTTGGAAATCAGGATCTGATAGTTCGAGGACATCCGCTGCTTTCTCGAAGTGGTTGGAGAAGAGTTCGGAGTGTACGAGAGTTGGAGAGTTGTCGGCAGGGATGAGTTGCTGATCGACAAGAAACGGGGAGCGGGCATGCTGTTGCTTCCGCTTTCGAAGACATGTCGCCGAAACGCCACGGCGTGGCGTTTCGGCATCACGGTGGAACTTCCAGTGGCTCCACAACTTCCGCCAACAGCGCCGGAACCCTGTGTTTCCTGTGGCGAAAACGCCTCAGCGGGGCTGCGTTGCGTGTTCAGCGAAGTGACAGCTCGCCGATGTTTTTCTGCTCGCTGTA
>JAYWHX010000096.1:0-12876 GCA_043777375.1 Planctomycetota bacterium
ATCCTCAGACGCGACACCACGTCCAAAATCGGTGCCAAAAACAAACGCTTCAAAGCCGCCCTCGACCCTAACTACATCCTTGATGTCCTGAAAAGACTCCCCGTTTGATGCGTACCGCCTGGAGTGACATGGCTGTCGACGGAAATCTGCCGAGCCAGTCCGAAATCGGCAATCCTGAGACATGCTGTCGAAAACTCCAAGATGGCAGTCAGCTTTGACCTCGCAAAATGATCTGTCGAGTCGGAGTCGCTCGCCTGTCTGGTCGCCTGTGATTCCGTCCCTACAGACTGATCCGTCCCGCCTGCCAGTAAAATATTAGAGGGTTTCAAATCGCGGTGCAGGATCCCTTGAAGATGCGCTGCTTGCATGGCCTCAGAGAGAGTTCTCAGGATCTCCGCTGCTTTTTTCCACGGTTGGGGGCGTCCGGAAATCACATCGGCCAGAGTCCCACCACCCAGGAACTCCATTACGCAGTACGGCTGGCCGGACTCCGTTTTCGCAAACTCAAAGAGACGGGCAATGTTCGGGTGAGACAGGCTCGCCACCGCACGGGCTTCTGACTCGAACCGCGCCAGCAATTCAGAATCATCGGCGTCCAGCAGCATTTTGATCGCCACCGTACGTCCCAACAGCTGCTGAGTCGCGCGGTAGACGCGTCCCATGCCCCCGCGGCCCACGAGCTCGATGATGTCGTACCCGAGGATGATCGGCAGCGACATGGATCGTTCATCCCCCCTTGGGTTGACAGGTGTCTGAAATCACAACCGCCAGCTCAGCTCCTAAGAAATGACGTTATCACTCCGCACGGGCATCCGCAATACGACTGGTGCAGATGTTCAGATGTCTGTCAGACCGGTGATTCTGATGAATGTCTTGCAAAATCTCAAAATGACGCGAGACAGATGTCACAGCCTCAATTCGAGCCTGTACGGGGTGCAATCCAGAACTCACTTCGAGTTCTCAAGCCAAAACAACACCCCCAGGAGTTGAATCATGATTCGTCTCAACCACTTCACAAGACTCACCTTCCGAATGATCTGCTGTGTCTTGTTGATCTGTAGCCTGTGTTGCCAAAAGGCGATCGCGACTGACCCTGTCATGACGGGTCGCACCACGATGAAAGTCTCCGAAATCGGTGACTCCGAAGTCAAAGTGGCTTTGCAAACGCACGTCAACTACTAAACCGCTCTGAAGCAAGTCGGAGGAAACTTTCAATTGCTCGCCCGACAGATTGGTATGGGAGATCGCAATTGGAACTCCCAGGACAATCTCACCGGGAACTTCATCGACAGTCACAACGAAGTCGACATTCTCTACAGCACTCCCGGGGCTGCCCGCAATGTGAAGGGGAACCGCTGGGTGATTCAGGTGCATGGCGATAAATCCTTCCAATTGGTTTCGGCCACCGATTCCCACGTCCTGTTGATGATGGTCGATCATTCGGAACTTGGAATTGGAACGATGGTCGTTGATGTCGAGCTTCCCGTCGGAGCGACCAAGGCGGCGTTTGAAAGCCACAAACGAGAAGTCTCTTACGATTTCACACCACAAATCCAAAACGGGACCCACCCGAATCTCGACTTTGAAGTGGACCACAAGTCGATCCTGATGAGCAGCTTGGCCAAGAACTACAGCAACTCCAAATTCAGTTATCTGTGGGCGGCTCGGGCTGTCGCCAAGAATAGTGGTGACCAGATCCTAGAGAATTACCGCGTCCGATTCCGTGTCGCCGAGATGGGGAGTTGGGGAGCGTGGCAACGATCAGCCCATCTCTATCCCGGACAGTCCGTCATTGATCCGTTCTTTCCGATCTTTGATCCGTTCTTTCCGATCTTTGATCTGGAAAAGGTGATGGCCCTCAATGGGTCTCGCCCCGCCATGATCGAAGTGGAATATGAGTACGAGGTGGGTGGCCAGAAAGTTCACGAGTCCGACTCGTTCCCCACACAGCTTCTTAGCCGCAACGAAGTGGTCTTCTCCAGCCTGAATCCGACCGAAATCACCGGCTTCGCCGACCAGTTCGACTACGCTCCAACACTGTTGACCGCCATGACCACGCCTGCCGATCCAGTCATTCAGCAACTGGCTGGTCGGATCAACGGGATGGCTGCAGAGAGCTACGGCCAGTCGATCGCCGCATCGTCCGCTGACGACCACTGTGTCGCCTACATGTCTGCGGTGTGGCAGTTCCTGAAAAGCAACCGAATCGCTTACCAGACTCCTCCCGGCATGTTGACCCAAGGCAATGCCGGTCAGCACATCAAGTACAGTCGTGATGTCCTGCGGAATCGAGCGGGAACTTGTGTCGACCTGTCCTTGACGTGGGCCAGCATCTGTGAAGCCGTCGGATTGGAGCCTGCGATCATCCTCGTCCCCGGCCATGCGTTTCCCGCAGTTCGCTTGCCTGCCTCTAAGCAGTGGCTGGCTATCGAATCCACAATGCTGGACAAAGATTTCAATGCCGCCATCGAACGCGGCAAAGCCGAACTGATCGAGGCTCAGAAGGGGCAGCACTTCCTGATCGACATCACCGCCATGCGGAAGTCGGGCATCCTGGGACTCGACCTGCAGAACGTCTCGGAAGAGTACCTGACCAACCTCGGCTACACCTTCGTGGCCCAAAAGTTCGAACCCGCACCGGTTGCGAACACGAACCAGACACAGCCCACCCCACCAGTCACCGAGCAAGAGACTGCCACTGAAACTCACGACGCCACACAGGCCGCTCCAGAGACCGAAAACGATTCTCCTTCAGAGGATCAACAGACCACAGAGACAACAAACAACTCGGAGACCACCTTCACTCCCAATGGGGATCAAATCGAACTCACGACAATGACAGGCATTTGGGCTGGCATGGGAACTCATGAGGAAATGCCGGTTGCTGTCTGCATCAGATTGGAAGGCGATTCCAGGTTCGTAGTAGCACTCGTCTACAACCTGTCTGACGGAACTGAAAAAACGTCCATCATTGCCGGAACATGGGGACGACAAGGGGCACAACTTGTTCTGACAGATCGCAGTGACAATACTCCATACAGCTACGACTTTGAGTTGACCGGCAATCAGCTAAAGCTCTGCCTCTTAATCAGTGACCAAGTCCTCACTCTCGATCTTCAAAACTGAGTCCGCGACCTGAATCGGGTTGATCAAGTTCCCGGGCCCCTCTCACCGACTCAACAACCGCAGCGTCCGCCTTTCGGACCTGCGGTGTTTTCATTCAGTGAACATCTCTCAAACGACTCACGACCCCAATGTACATGTCAATCTGAAAGGAGCCCCGTGGTCCATCGACCACGTCGGAAGAGTAGTCGCGGCCAGGCGATGATCGAAGCGATGGCCACCCAAGGCTATCTATGCCGCATGCTGGAGCTGAAGCAACTGTCCGTCGAGGCGCTCGAGTTTGGCCCGGAGTGTGCCCACCTGATGCCGTGGCTCAGAATTGAACGACTCCATGTGGGGAAGCCGGACACTCTCAACAACGAACATGCTCGGCTGCTGGCCAAATCGCCGCGACTCCGCCATATCGGTTGGTGGGGGCACAACGGGATGACGATCGACCCGAAAACGATTCCGCACATCATGTTCCAGGAGTACGATTGAATGGCGTGCGACTTCGAGGGCGCAGCCGCGAGCTACGAATTGGGACCTGACAGCGAGGAACTCCATGTTGTGCAAAAAACAACTTTTCGCAGCGTTCATCTTTGTGGCCCTGACAATCACTGACTGCGAATGGGTGCATGCCCAGGCCGAATTGCCGGATGGTGCGAGAGTTCGGTTGGGAACAACGGACTTCCTCTCTGGCTCCACGATGTCGGCCATGACTTTTTCACCGGATGGAAAAGCCATTCTCTGGAAGGATACGAGCGACACCGTTCGGCATTGGGATCTGGCCACGACGAAGGAACTCAACCGATTTATCGGTGACGACTGGGGGGAGAGTCGCCAGCAATTCTCCGTGTTCAAGATGATCGACAACAATTCCTTGCTCCACACCTCGGCCAACGGATTGGTCGTATTGGATTTGAAGACCGGGAAAGAACGCCTTGTCACGGAACTGGCCCGAGGCCAGCCGAGTTGGATCTCACCCGATGGCAAACGCATACTCACCTACAGCAGGCGAGGCTCTTGGACGAAACACACAGCGGTCGCGACATTCACGCTCTGGGATGTGGGACGGACGGTAAAGGTTGGCGTGTTCTCGCACGACTTCAAGGACGCTCCAGAAAAAGCGAACGCGGGAGCCCAGCTGTCGGCGGTGACCTTTGCTCCCGATGGCCACACATTCGCCACATCATGGACTTACTCCGCTCATGGCCCCATGTTGACCTATCGGGCGGGCCAAGTCGTGAGTCTCTGGGATGTCGCCACCGGCAATGAATGTTCTTTGGATGCGGAGGCAGCCTATAATCTGCACTTTCTCGACGGGGGCAAAACCCTGGCATGCGCCGATGGTCGAAGGGCTGGCGGAGCACGTTCGACGAACGATCTCCATCACGGCATGATGGAAATCTGGGATGTGGCCGCCGGCAAGCGACTGCACAGATTCGAGAGTTCCGTTGATTGGAGCGGGCCAGTCGCGTTTTCGCCCGATGGGAAACTCTTTGCCAGCCGCGGTGGCGAAGATGTCGAGGGCGAGGACGAGAATGCCGTTGCGGTCTGGAGCACCACCACTGGGAAGAAATTGAGGAAATTCACCGGCCATCGGGCAATGGTAAAGCTCCTCACCTTTTCCTCCGATGGTCGCATGCTGGCGTCCGGTATCGACGATATCCTCTACCAAGAGCAGAAGGACTCGCCGTCGCTAGCGGAGTCCATCCTGGTATGGGACATTCAGGACTTACGCTAGACTCTGGTCGGACGCCAAATCAGACTCTGCACACGCCCCAGGGCCCGCAGGCCTTTCCAGATTCATAGCCATAGAATACGACCAGTTCGCCAATCGCTTTCGCTAGCCGATCCAGCTCATACGTATAGGAGTTTGAGATCGAACAACTCGTCGACTCAAAACAAAGACCCCAACTGACCGCAGGTCGTTCTGACTCAATGCGTGTAGCCGGACAGCATGTCCCGACGATGCAACTGTTCTGGCGATCTGACTGGCGATCGCTGAATTTCCAGAGCCCCTTGCCCCAACCAGAGCAGCAATCCCATGGTCCAGGGTGATGCTCTCGGCCTCCGTCCTTTCAAGATTCAGTACCCCTTCCAATCGATTCTGAATCTTGTTCATTCAGAGCGTGGTATCCTCGGACAACTTCTTCCGGTCTGGCACATAGTCTGGATACTCGGTGAGATTGAAGTGGCCTCGTAGCATGCTGGCCAGTGCGGCATTGGAGTCGATGTCACGCCTATTGGATGCACAATTTCGTGAGAACTGTTTGAGATGCTCCCACATGGAGGTTGCTTGCCGGAGATCTCTGGAACGCAAAAGCTATTGGCACGTGGATATTGCAGACTTCTCTCCTTCGGATGGGTGGCTCTCGAAGTCGAAAGGGTGATGCCGAATTCTGGGGAGGAGAGTGACCGTCTCGATCTGTGGTGTACCGAGCTCATGGAAGCCAAGAAGTGGCGGATCAAGGTGTCTTGTGTGGGGCGACTCAGCTGTGTCCGAAGACCTGGACTCGTATTCACTTCCGATCAAACGATCCATCTTTGTGGGTCCGCATGGCTTCGAAGCTGCTCTATCTGCGAACCAGAAATATGTTGATCCTGGCAGGACAGGAGGCACACCGGCATTTATTTTCGAGTGCTTTGCCCGTCATAAGCGAACAGACTCCGCGATTGCCTTCCGGGGCCTGCAGCGGGGCCTTCAATGCCTCGTCGACAGCACCTCACCCAGTTGTCGACAGCTCCGTAGACATCATGCGTCAGGCTGATCATGTCATCTCGGAATCACTCAGGATCACAGATGTGTCGGCAGGCTCGCGACTCCGTTTGGCTTTGGGCATACTCACCCTCTGTCGCCGTCACGTCCGGATGAATTCGGTTGCGTCAGTCTTGGTATCCGTTCTTCAGGTGAAGTGAGACATGCACGACCAATCCGAGGGCCCGATCATTCTGGCGGCGTTCGCCAATGATCGTAGTGACGCTGCAAACTTCTTACGGAATCTTTCCGTCGAGGCCCAGCGGATGCAGGCGGTCCTGGAACCAGCGCGCCAGTTGTGTCCGCTGGTCTTGCTCCCCAATGCGACGCTCGATGAGATTCTGGATGCCTTCCAAAAGTACCGCGACCGGGTCGTGGTGTTTCACTATGCTGGGCATGCGAATGGATTTGAGCTGTTATTGGAATCGGCCACGGGCGGGGTGCATCGGATCGGAGCCCAGGGGCTGGCTGCGTTTCTCGGACAGCAGCAGGGGCTGCAACTGGTTTTCCTAAACGGATGTTCGACCGAGGGGCAGGCCGAAGATCTGCTGAACGCCGGGGTCGGATGTGTGATCGCGACGACGCAGTCGATCGATGATGGGGTCGCCACCGAATTCTCGGCCCGGTTCTATCAGGGAATCGTCACAGGGGCTCCGCTGCAGTCGGCTTATGCGGAGGCGACAGGCTCGGCCCAGGCCGCCAGCGGGGGCTCGATCGACCGATTGATCCGTCGCAAAGAGGAGCAGGCGCCACCGCTCGTCGCCAGCCGTTGGCCGTGGCTGCTCAAGTTCAAACCAGGTGCCGAGCGCGTCGCGCAGTGGAGCCTGCCCGAGGCAGCGGGCGATCCGCTGTTTGGACTGCCACCCGTCGCGCAGCGCGATCTGCCCGAGTCGCCCTATCGCCACCTGTACCGGTTCGAGGCCGAACATGCCGAGGTTTTCTTCGGGCGCGGTCACGAGATCCGCGAGCTGTACCAGCGCGTGACCGCGAGTGATGCCGCTCCGGTCGTGTTGTTCTATGGACCGTCGGGAGTCGGCAAATCATCTCTGCTGGACGCTGGACTGATCCCGCGACTGGCCGGGAAGAATGAGGTGCGGTATGCGCGCCGCGATCCGGCGCTCGGGCTAGGCGAGACTTTGCGCTCCGTGTTTCCGAAAGATGTCCGGCAACTCTCCCGGCGCGATGCGTGGATCGCGGCGGAAAAGCAACTCGGTCGCCCGCTGGTCATCGTGCTCGATCAAGTCGAAGAGGTGTTCACCAAACCCAATGCGAGTCAGCCGCATGAACTCGCCGAGTTCGCACAGCTGTTGCGACGGATTTTTTCGGCTCCGGATCATCGTCCACAGGGGAAACTGATTCTGGGGTTCCGCAAGGAGTGGTTCGCCGAGATTGACGAGTTGCTCGCTGATGCCCAGGTGTCGCGTTCGCGGATCTTCCTCGAACGTTTGAGCCGCGACGGAGTGATCGAGGTCATCACTGGGCCGGTCGATGATGTGCGACTCGCGAGTCAGTACAGGCTGAGGATCGAGGACGGGCTCGCCGAGGTCATCGCCGATGATTTACACGCCGACCCCGACACGCCCGTGGCCCCGACGCTCCAGATTCTGCTGACTCGAATGTGGTCGGAAGCTTGCCGGATCAATCGAGAACAGCCGACATTCGATGCGGAGCTGTATCAGTCACTGCACCGAGACGGGATCTTGCTCGATGACTTCTTGCGTCAGCAGACCAACCAGATTCGCGAGCGGCTCCCTCGCGCCGTCGAGAGCGGGTTCCTGCTCGATCTGTTGGAGTTCCACACGACCGCCATCGGGACTTCAGCGGAACACCCGCTGCCGGTCCTCGAAGCGATGTATACGGAACAGGCGAAGTCCGGGCTGCTCTCGCAGACACTCGCACTGTGCGAGGAGTTGTACCTGTTGACGTTCTCGGGGACTGTGGGAGTGTCGACTCTGGGAAGTTCCGGTCCCCTCTCCCCCGCGATCGATCGTGCCAGCGGGAAAGACTTGAATACGGGGGAGAGGGCTAGGGTGAGGGGGCCAGCTGCTCCCGCTCAACCCCCTCACCCCGGCCCTCTCCCCCCCAGCCACGTCCAGTCTGAACCCATAGTCGCTCGCGGGGGAGAGGGAGCAGAGTCTCATCGCAGCTCACGCCTCCTGCACGACACCCTTGCCCCGCTGATCCGCGCCCGCCACGAGGGGTCCGACCTCCCCGGCCAGCGCTCACGCCGCATCCTCGACAATCGCATGGTCGATTGGCTCGAAGGCAAGACCGGCATCCCGCTCGACGCGAAAGACCTCAAGGAAGTCGAAGCCGCCCTCGAGGGCACCCGCAGTTGGTCACCCGATGAACAGCGACTGGTCACTGCCAGCCGTGAACAGCGATCGTCGAATCGACGCTGGTCACGAATCTTCAAGGGCCTGGGGTTGGCGGCGGTCTTGGGGATCGCCGCGACGGGAGCGCTGGCCTACTGGCAGTCCGGCGAAACACGAAAAGCCAACGCAGCCTTGACGACAGAGAAGGAGAAGTTGGAAAAGTCGAACAGAGATCTCTCCCTGAAGACGAAGGAGGCTGTCGATGCCCAGCTACTCGCGGAGGAGGAGAGCGTTAAGGCAACAACCGCCAAACGAGAAACTCGGGAGATGCTGGCTTCCAACCGTTTCGTCAGCGCAGCCACAGCCCGCGATGCGGAACACGATCTGTTGAAATCGGCCCACCTCTACGCGGCTGCGGCAGAGGCATCGGATGATCCCGGGCGACCAGCGGGCAAATTACCGGAGGTGCCGCCTCAATCCACCGTGTGGAGTTTTGCTGCTGGCCACTCGATGGGGGATGCTCGACTGATTGACACGCTCACGCACAAAAATCAACCCGTACATGAAGCATGGCTCTTGAAGTCGGGGGAGATTGCCGTCTGGTGGGGACCGTTGACATCGTGCGAACTCACCCTCTGGGGACCGGAAGGCATCAAGCACAGCATCTCTCTGGATGGTGTGCCCCGTGTCGTTCTCTCCGCCGATGAGTCGCTGTTAATCGTCGAACTCCCGGACGGCAGCTTTCAGTCCGTCGATACCAAGACATGGAATCTCAATGCCTATTCAACGACAAGGGATGACAAGTACAAGGGGCTCGTTGAGGAAGTATTGCCTACCCCTGTCCTGTATCGATCGGATGTGACGGCTCAGTTGTCTGTGGAGGGACTTTCGTTTCTGGAGGAGGCGATCCAGAGTCTGCACGGAACTCCCATTTATGGCATCGACTTATCCGCCGACTCTTCACGAATTCTGGTCTGGACTGCGAAGTATGTTCACCCGCCCACAGGGGCTGTGGGAGTCGTGAACAATCACCCCGGTGTGGTTCAGGTCTGGGACAACCTAGCCCGCTGCCCGATCACTCCCCCACTGACAATCGGTGCGGAGCTGCGCGGTGCGAAGCTGGTGGCTAACGACCAGCAAGTCCTGATGTGGGGCGAGAACGGAAGGGTTCTGTTGTGGGATCTCTCACAGTGCCATCGGATCTCTGATGTTCAGATCAGCCAGGATCCCCATCCCCGACCCCAGGAGGCCGCTTACCAAGACGGCAAGAGTTGGGCCCCGATGCCGAGAGACAACACGCAAGTTTTTTGGGACGAGACCGGATGGGGGATCGAGTCGCGCGAGCCGCAAATTCAAGTGGGAGAGCATCACAATCTTCGAGGGATCAGAGAGATGGGACCGGCAGATGAGGAGGGATGGTGGGTTCTCGGATGGGGCGGTTCTTCGGGAGCCACTGGCACTGGGAGTGGAGGGTTTGCCGGAATATGGCATCCGGAAACGGGGGAAATGTTTCTTCCGTTATACAAGCATTCTCATGCCGTCTGCTCAGCTCAATCCAATATGAATCGGGATCTTCTGTTGACCTCGACATATGTCTCAGAGCCGGGTGACCCCAGTCCCGCATCGGTTCATCTGTGGAGTATGTCGACTGATACGGAGCTGATCCCACCAATTCCCGTCTTCAACAACACGGGGGCTTACTCTGAGATTGATTCCGAAGGTCGGACCCTGACAATACGAACTCAATCCGGAGCGAACTCGCGTGATGAGAATCTCCACTATATCACTTATCACCTCGACCTCACGCCAGATCCGGCGATCAGCACGGATGACCCGCGACTCGATGTTGTGATCCGCACGGGAACGTATTTGGATCGGTTCGGGTCCGTCGCCTATCTCTCGCGTGAGTCTTGGAAAGAGCTTCGAGACAATCCCGTTCGGCCGAGCTATGAAACATGGTTTCAGGACCTCAACAATCCACCTCTTCGTCCGTAGTTCACCGGAGTATTCGCTCGCATGCTCGACATTGGTCTCTACAACTGGCTCTCCACGGATCCTCCGATTCTGTGGCACTCCTCATCCGGGGACGAGGATGTGGGGCACTTCCTGCCCGATGAACGGATCTACCGACTGGTGATGAATCTGTGGCATCAGACCGCCGACGAGATCGAGGCGTATCACCAACGCTGGCGATCACTGAAGCCGCTGCACCGGCTGCTGCATCTGGTCAATGACAGCCCGATCTGCCAGGAGTTGCAGTCGCGGGGAGTGCCAGCGGTCTTTGTGAATCAGAATTGTTTTTTAGATGAGGCCAAGTTCACGATCCAGCCCGACATCCCGAAGACGTACGATGCCGTCTACAACGCCCGAATGACTCCGTGGAAGCGGCACCACTTGCTGAGTGATGTCCCCTCTCCGTTGCTGATCGGAGGGCTGATTACGACGGACGATTCCCAGGACTACTTCGATCAGGTCCGCAACACGCTTCCCCGAGCGGCGTTCACGCATGACCCACCTACCTTGTTACTTCATTCGCATGAGGTGTCGCAGGCTCTCAACAGCGCCCGGGTTGGTGCCTGCCTTTCGGCCGTTGAGGGCACGATGTTCGCCGCCACGGAGTACATGCTGTGTGGGCTGCCCGTCGTTTCCACCCCCAGCCTGGGAGGTCGCGAAACCTGGTTCGATCCCCGGTTCACCCGCATTGTCCCCCCCGAACCCGCGGCGATTGCCGCAGCTGTGCGAGAACTGATCTCGCTCAACATCTCTCCCCACCTGATCCGAAACGCCACCATCGCCCGGATGTCGGAACACCGGCATCGCTTCACTCAAGCGGTTCAAAAGATCTTCACCTCGGAAGGGACCGGTCGTGACTTCGCCCGCGAGTTCTATACGAACTTCCGTCACAAGTGCGGAACATGGCGGGCCAATCGCGAAGTGATGCAGGTTCGTTAGAGACATCGTCAAAAACACCCTCCCGAATTGGTATTGAACAGAAGGAAGCAAAGGACTCATTGATGGAACTCTTTGCTTCCTTCGCGACCTTCTGTTCAAACTCTTCAATTCAAATCGGGAAGTGATTTCGGACCAGCTCCTCAGATCCCCCGGAACTATCCACTGCCGTCTGCGTTTCGCGAGGCCCCACCTCGTCTCCCAGGAACCGAGAGGCTCGACGAACACCGACGGCACGCGAATTTTCCCAGATGGTGCTGATCTCGCCTAAATGCTGGACCAAACTCGGAGTTGGGAAATGCACCGGCACGCCCACCCGTGCCGCCCAGTTCCCCACGAGCAGGCTGATCCCCCCCGAGTGATTCTCCGGGCGTGAGTCGCACAGCTGCTGCATCTGCGGGTCTTGAATAAACTTGACGGCACACTCGCGGGAGAAGATGAAGACCACCGCCCCGAACTTCCACGGGCTGATGCGCTGATGCCAGCCGGCCTCGCTCGCGGTGTCATCGGTGCAGCACCAGGCGGAAACCAGACCGGGTTCGGTTCCGGGCCACAAGCACCGTTCGAGGTACTCCCGCAGCGGCAGATGCCCCGGCCAGTAGGCGTCGTCCTGTACGAGCATCAAAGCCTGGGCTTGGGGGAATCGCTGGAGTAGTTCTGTGATCGCAAGATAATAACTCTGCCTCGCCCCCGCAGCAGGCAGGCGAATCGTTCGCGTGAGGTCGGAGAACTCGGGCGGGATCTCGACTTCGCCATCAATGAGGAGGTGGGGCTGAGACCACCCGGCGTCGATCAAACTGCGCAAGCAGGGTGCCAACGTCGGCGACCGGCGCGGAGCGGTCGTGACGCCGACCGCCCAGTGAGTGACCTGACCAACACGCTCGACCGGGAGCGGTAAGACTTGAGCAATGTCATTGACCGTTGGCGGAGCCGCCTCCTGTCCCCGCACGGTCGGCGTCCGTGGGAGGTCGTCCTCATCGGGGAGGACAGCTGGCAAGCTCGATTCGGCCTTGGCGAGGAGGGCCCGCCAGCGAGTTTCGTCCTCACCGCTTCCGGCGTCGATCTCACAGAGAACCTGCTCAGCGGCACTCCACACGAGGGACGCGATGACCGTATTGAAGTCGCGGGGGCTGGGTTCAAAACTGCGACAACATGCCTGGCAAACCTCTCGAGAGACCTCCTGGGACTCGGTCGGACCACCCAGCAAGAGATCTGCCAATAAACGACATTTCGCCGACAAACAACCGGGTCCTGCCTCACGGTAGGGGCAGGACTCCGGTGATCGTGCAAGGCTTCCCGATGACACTGGCGATCCTAGACCGCCGAGTCACGAACAGCGGCGACGACGCTGGGCAGCGCGCGAATCTGTCCGGCGAACAAACCGGGCACCTTCGGAGCCGCACTGGGGCGAGCCCCCGGCAGTGAAGCATCTTTCTTGAGCTTCCACGTCAGACCGGTGAACTCCCACAAGGAATAGCCCATCGGAATGCTGCGGCTATTGCAACAACTCAAATTCATTTGAATATCAAAGGCATTGCCATTCATCAGACAGTCCTCACTAGAGTTACGGGGCCAATATTTTTTCAAATTAGCAAGTCCTCGGAAGCGATGCAACATTGGTGACGTCTCATGCTTACGTCGGGTGTAGGAGCGGATTTCGGTTGTGTGGAATTCATGTGGTTTTCCAGTAGTGGTCCCACTGGTGGCTGTCGGCCAGGCTGCACAGGCCGGCCATGCGGTTGAGGCGGC
>JAYWHX010000097.1:0-46200 GCA_043777375.1 Planctomycetota bacterium
AATTCCCAGGAGTCAGGGTCTGAATCCCTTGAGAGCCTGGGTAGCCGCCGTAGCCACCCTGGTAGTACTGGTTCCCGTACATCGGACCGCCGTATCCGGCTCCCGGCTGCATCCATGGACGATAGCAGCCGCTGAGCAGCAGTACCGCCGCGATCCAGCGCAGTGATCCCAGAGTGTTCGGTCGCATGTCAATTCCTTGCAGTCGGGGCTGGGCGGTGGGGTGAACCAGTCGCACAGACAAACAGGCAGAATCCGCCTGTGGGCCATTCGGGGCGGGATTCTTGGTCAACTGGGCAAGTGTGTCCAGACCGGTTTCGGCGGACTCTGCCGGTTTATGGGGGCGATGTAGTTCTTACAACGAGAGAACGCGACGATCGCTCCGCTACGAAGACTTCGCGTCGCAGCTCAACGGAGGGGGACTCGATGTGCGTGAAAAAAGCCCGGTGGTTGCATCCACCGGGCTTTCGCTCAATCGAAACTGAAAACTGACCACTGACGACTTCTCAGATCGTCACGTTGATCTCGTACCCCTTACGTTGCTCGCGGCCCATCCAGGCGGCAGCTGCGTCGTCGCCGGTAATCATTTCGGCGACGGAGTCCCAGTGGATTTTCCGATCGAGACGAATGGCGATGTTGGCCAGGTGGCAGACTGTCATCGCCCGGTGGTGGGAGAAGACATCCGAGATCGGCAGAGCGCGGGTGCCGATGCAGTCGAAGAAGTTCGCCATGTGCGATTCGGGAATCTTGCCGCCGTAGACTTTCTCCATCGCGTCTGCGGCCAGCGGCTTGTCCTTGAGGGCGTCGAACGCCGGGCCGCTCAGCTTGCCACGACTGACGTGGAAGACGCCATCGGTTCCTTCGAACAGGATGCCGTTGCCACCTTCGAGCTTGCCATCCTTGTTCACCAGTCCGCCGAGTTTCTTCTGCTCGTCACTCAGCTCATTGACGATGTGCATCTCGACATCGTTCGGGCACATGACGGTGACATCGAAATCGGTCGCGGCGTTGTAGCGATCGTCTTGTTGCGGCACGCCGTCTTTGAAGGGAACCGGGTGCTTGCCCCAGCCACCGACCGAGACCGGGCCGCTCTGGTCCATGCCAATCGCCCACGAAGCGATGTCGACATGGTGAGCGCCCCAGTCGGTCATCTTGCCGCCCGAGTACTCGTACCACCAGCGGAATTCGTAGTGGCAGCGCGAGTTGCCCCACTTGCCGCCGCCTTCCTTCATCCGGTAGTCAACGACTGGAGCCTGGCCGAGCCACTTCTCCCAGTTCAGTCCAGTCGGAGGAGCCACGACCGGAATTGCTTCGCTCGATGGAGCCCCGCCGATCGAGCACGTGACCTTCTTCACGGTCCCGATCCGGCCGTCGCGGATCATCGCGATCGCCCGCAGGAAGTGGTGTCCCATCTCGGTTCGCTGCTGGGTTCCGACCTGGAAGACTCGCTTGGTCTCCTTGAGGACCTTGATGATCTGCTTCCCCTCGTTGATCGTCAGGGTCAGCGGCTTTTCGCAGTAGATGTCCTTGCCCGCCTGCATCGCTTCAATGGCGATCTTCGAGTGCCAGTGATCGGGAGTGACGATCGTCACGACATCGATATCCTTGCGGTCGAGAATCTTCTGATAATCCTCATACAGATCGATCTCAGCCTTCTGAGCGTGCTTCTCATTCATCTTCAACCCGATGTCTTTGCCTTCAGCTGCATGGCTGGCATCAACATCGCAGACCGCGACACAGGTGGCGAACTTCATCGCGGCGGGGCCGACCGACTTCCAACGATCACCGGTTCCAATACAGCCCAGATTCATCCGGGAGTTGGGACTCTTGGCATCATCAGCCAGCGTCCTGGATGACGGAATCCACAGCGGAGCCACTGCTCCGGCCGCAGCGAGGAGGGACGTATTCTGTAGGAAGCGACGACGATTGACGATCGGCTGGGTCACTGCGGACTCCTCAGTGGACAGGGCAAAGATCAGAGGTGGCTGCCGAAGAACCGGCGGGACGAGAAGACGTCAACTCTGGTGAAACTGATCGTAACCGATGGCGTTCGCCGGGGCAAAAGAGAGCGAGCGGCAGACGTGAGTCTGTCGAGTCTGATGTCGTGATCTCACAAACCGAGTTGCTCCATGATCCCTCGCAGAATCTCGCGATCACTCTCCGGGCGTTTCGGACTCAGTGGATGCGTGAGGTTAGTCTCGATCAGGCCGCGCAGCTTGAGGAACATCGCCGCAGAATGCTTGTAAGCTGGGACCGGATCGCGGAAGGCCAGACAGCCGAGGTACTGCAACTTGTCGTTCAGCTCATAGAACCGGGAGTCCCCGGTTTGCCAGTACGCATCTCGTTGTGCAAACAGGTCCGGAGCGAAGGCGCTGAGCCCCAACAGATAGTCGCTGCCGTACATCACCATATCAATGGCCAGATCATTCCCGGTAAAGACGCGGAAGTCTGGCCGCACCTGATCACGCAGCACCAGCCGTTCCCACTCCAGCTGCCGGCTGAGGGAGGAGTGCTTCGCACCGACACAGGACTTGATCCCCATCAGCTCGCGATACAGATTGAGTGAGTAGATCTTTCCAAAAGGAGCGAACATCGTGCCCAGTTCGAATCCAATAAACTTGTCGCAGCGCTGTCCGATTGCTTGGTAGGCTGCGATCAGTTCCTGGTCCCCTTGCTCGGTCAGTCCATACGACTGAAAGATGACCGGCATGGCTCCAGCCTCCAGAATCCAGTTCATCTGCTGCAAGTAACCATCGAGATGGAATGGACTGCCTGGTACATCTCCGATGTATGCACCCGCCACGAAGGGGCGATTGCTGAGTGCCTCGCGCGTTACGGCCAAGACCTTGCGCCGAGTGGCATCGTCAATCAGATTCGCGTAACCCGTGTCCATATTCACTGCGGGCACCAGCCCGCAATCGGCGGTGCGGGTGAGCAGACCACGGAATGACGCCCAGTCGATTTCGCCCGTAGAGTGGAACGGCAACAACACTGCCGACATCCCTAGGATCTTGCGAGACGGACGGATCATCGAGAGCAGATCTAGCGACATACTTCACGACTCGATCGACCAGCGAGATGATGCCGGAGCAGATCACTGGCGACCTTGGCTGTCCGGCTTTGATGGATAGAGGGATTTCCAGAGAGTAGCACTCTTTCTTCGAGGATCACATTCCCCATCGCGAGTGCGACCCAGGCTTCGACCGGAGCGGTGTTGAGCTTCTGCGGCAGCGGAGGGAACGGCGAGACGGCCAATGCGAAATTCGCCCCGGTCCGCTCACGGGACGCTTGGGCGAGTTCGCGGGTTTGCTCCCGCATCGACGTCCCGGTCCCCCAGCGTGAGGCGGGCCAGACCTCGCCCCCGAGATAACATTTCGACCCGGTCTCAATCCAGCGCTGGGCCAGTTGCCCGGCAGTGCCCGTCTCGATTGTTGTCAGCGTCTGTCGCCGCGATTCCAACTCGCGCCCGATCACATCCTCCAATTCTTCGTCCTCGACACCATAGACAAACTCACCGAGCCGCTCGCGAATCAGCTGAGACGTAGTAGTGATCTTGGCTTCGCATTCTGCGGGAGTCGCACTGTGAGCAATGATCCGCAGCGTGATCGTCGCTTCGCTGGCAGTGATCCCGACTTCGGGATCGCGATCCCGTGCGGTCAAGTCGCCGAGCAGCTCTTCCGCCTGCGATTCTCCACACCCAAAACAGTTGATGCGAGCCTTGAGAATCACTCGATCCTGGCCCGGCAAACGCGGGACCACCTGTTCCAGAAACATGCGGTACATTTCGCTCGGCACACCGGGCAGCGCTGCGATCAGGCAATTCGACCTCCCCGTGCGGGGGACGCTCATCCACACCCCGGGAGCTGTTCCGATCGGATTCGCAAGAGCCACAGCACTGCGAGGGAAGTATGCCTGAATCCGGTTTCGCTCCGGCATCGGCCGCTCTCGTTTTTGAAAGTAGGTCTCAATCAAATCGAGCGACACTGGATCGAGCACCAGCTCCTCCCCCACGAGCTGGGCGAGAGCCTCTCGCGTGAGATCATCCAGCGTCGGCCCCAGCCCCCCGGTAATGACCACCAAGTCCGCACGTTCGACAGCGAGCCTGAGCGCCGCCACATTGATCGTCATGTCGTCTGTGATCGTGGTGTGCCACCCCGTCACGATCCCCAGATCTGACATCTGCACACTGAGCCATTGACTGTTCGTGTTGAGCTTGGCCCCCGAGGTGAGCTCAGCTCCGATCGCGAGGATTTCCGCTAGACGCAGCGAGGAAGAGGGCATTTGCGAGGAGGCTCCGAAGGTCGTCTGGGCGATCGTTTGTGGGGTGAGCAACAGAGTGCGGCATCATACGTGCCGTTGTCGTCAGCGACCACCGGGGGACGTGAGACCTTCAAATGATTTTTCCGTGGAGTGGGACTCTCCGTGTTTTGCATTGAGATCTCACGCTGACTGCTCCCCACATCATCCGGTCGCCGTCTGCTGCATTCCTCGAATGCCTGCGTTTCCAGCGAAGAATCAAGTCATAAAACACAACTATTTCATGGAGTCCATAGGCAGTCAGCACACTCCGTAAACATTATATTAGAACGATGATCGACCAGCCCCGTGACGAATTTGCGACTCTGTCTCGCCCAAGGGTTTTCATCCTCGGGGCGAGTACGCGCGCCGCAGCGTGCAGCGTCTTGCGAGCTGGCTTTGAGCCAGTGTGCGTCGACCAGTTTGCCGATGCGGATCTGCAGGCGCTAGCTGAGGTTCATTCTGTGGACTCACTCTCGACGACACGAGAGGGCTCGCAGAGTCCGGTCCTGTCTGCGATTCAAGATCATGCCGAGTTGCCGATCCTTTACGCGGGCGGGATGGAGAACCAGGTGGGCCTGTTGCAACAACTCGAGGCCGACCGCACGATTTGGGCCGCCAGTCGGGAAGCCATCGAGCGCGTACGAGACCCTCTGCGGCTGGCGGCTGGCCTCGCCGAAGTGAAACAGCGAGTCCTCCCGGTTCAACTGGGTTGCGATCCTCCTCCGCGTGATGGAACGTGGGTTGTGAAGCCACTCGCGAGTGCCGGAGGGCGCGGGATTTATATCTGGGATAGTTCGACTCCGGAACTGGCTCTCGATGGAGCACACTACTTTCAGCAGCGAGTTCACGGACGCATCTACTCAGGTCTCTTTCTCGCCGAGACAGAACCGGGCGATGTTCGCTTTGTCGGTCTCACACGGCAGCTTGTCGGCTGCCCCGAACTGCATGCCGGTTCATTCGCGTGGTGTGGGAATATCGGGCCGGTGTTTCTCCCCGTTGATGCCGAGTTCCTCGTCCGACGGTGGGGCAACATCCTGAAGTGGAAGTTCGGACTGACCGGTTTGTATGGGATCGACTTCATCGTCGATGAGGCCGGGTGCCCGTGGCTGCTCGAAGTGAACCCGCGTCTGACTGGTGCCGTCGAGGTCCTCGAACTCGCCTGCGGCCTGTCCCTACTCGCCGACCATATTGCCTGCTACGACAATGACGCAGCCGCGTTCGCTCGCGAATTCGCAGCTGCACCCGTGGTCGCCCAAGACGAGCGACTGGGGCGTGCAATTCTCTATGCTCCGTACTCGCTGAGCTCGAAGATTCCGCTCCCCGATGCGGTTCAGTGGGAGTCCGCTCCGATGATCGCCGATATTCCCGCGTATGGGTCACGAATCGAAACCGGCCACCCCGTGTGCAGCGTCTACGCCTGGGGCACCGATGAAGTCGATGTCACGGCCAAGCTGTTCGAGGCGGCACGAAGTATTGAGCGGCTGCTCGAACGAGTTGATGGTTAAACCTTCTTCAAGAAGGTCACTCGTCCTGCATCGACCCATTCGACCACGAAGATGTTTCCGGCGTGATCAAAGCAAGCGTCGTGCGGGTGAATAAATTTTCCAGGCTGCCAGCGATGGGGTTCGGTCCGCATCTGAAAGTTGTTGGCCAGGACTGCGGCGCGCCACGCGTCGTCGTCGCCCAAGTGAATGATGGGTTCGTTGCGAATGTTGTAGAGCGACACTCGCGTGTGCAGGTCCGGGACCAGCAGGGTCTCGCCTTGGATGTCGATGTTTGCCGGGAACAGTAATCCGCTGACGAAGCCGCTGTGCTGGCCATCGAGGGTGAAATACTGAAGCCGGGCGTTCGCCCGATCGGCGACCACGATGGCGGGCTCTCGCCCCGGTCGGTCATCGAGCCACAATCCATGCGGAGTGTGCAGCTGCCCCGGCTCGTGGCCAATACCACCAAAGGTCCGCACCCAATTCGCCTGCCGGTCGTATTGGTGAATGTAATGTGACCCGTACCCGTCACTCACGTAAAAACCGCCCGCAGGATGGAAGCAGACGTTGGTGGGCCGAAACTCTTCGATCGCGTTATAAACGCGAGCTTCTCGCGGGTATCTGAGCTTCCAAATCCACTCGCCGAACAAGTCGGTCTTGATGATCTGTCGCTGGACAGTATGGCACTGATAGAGAAACTCGACCCCGTTCTCGACGCGGATGTCGATGCCGTGGCCCCCGCCCGCATACTCCTGGCCAAACGATCGCACCAGCTGTCCAACGGGATCGAAGACCAACACGGTGTCGAGCGGAGCGTGGGCGTCCCCTTGATGCGTAATGTAAATCAGCCCGTCCTGGTCGATCGTGACTCCGTGCGTGTTCTTCCATCGGAACCCCTCGGGTAATTGCGCCCAGTCGTGATGGCATTCGTACCGGTGTTCGCCGGAGCCAATGATCACGGGTTGAGTCATGGTGTATGCATCAATGAATCGAAGAGAAAGTCCACAATATGAATTGCGTGTCGCGCAGCCGCTTAATCGGCCACAGACTGAAACGGAAGGTTCTTGATTCCGTGGGTCTCGATCAACAGAGTCTGTGCATCGAAGAACGATTGAATGAGAGCCTTCGGCGATTGGCGGGCACTTTGGGTGAGGCAGAAGTGGTCAGCAGTGACTTCGATCTGCACCTGGCTGCCGGTAATGTGAATCGAACAGCGAGTCACCTCCTTGTTGTAGCTGACATCAATCTCGTCGCTCTCCAGGGATTCGATCTGGTCAACGAGCTGTTCGATGTTCAGCGTCCGCTGGGCCCCGAATTCCAGACGGTCGAATTTGCCCTGAAAGACCTCGTCGAACTCCTCACAGAACACCATCTCTGGTTGCCGAATGCTGGTGACCTGTCGCCGGAATAAGGCTTCGGACGGCTTGTCGGGATTGAGTGAGACCGTGACCTCGTAGTCAAAATAGGGTGTGACAATCGATCCCGAGCTGCCGTCGACCGTGGCTTTTGTGTCTCGTCTTTTGAACTTGAACACGCTCTTCAGACCATCGTGGACCTGATCGATATCTTCTTCGACCTCTTTCTCGGCGATTTTGGCGAGAAACGACTCGGCGGCATCGTTGATGCGGTCGGGAATGAAGTTTCCCTTGCAGAATCCCGACAGGCTTTTGACGGGCATCTTTTGTTCATGAAATAAACGGACCGACCGGAGTTGCTGTTCCGAGGAATCGAGTGTCCCACGACGAGCTGTCAGTATTGGATCGAGATTGGCAATCAGAAAGTCACTGCTGATCGTCCCGTAGACCGCCGGAGTCTGGACCTGAGTTCCAGTAAACAAATTGCGTACTGATCGCGGCACTTCGGATTTTAAGAAGTTGTGCAGCGATGCAGCAGTCAAGCGGTTGGACTTATCGAGCGAGAGCGGTGCGTCGCCGTTCAGCGCTTGCAGCAAGTGGGATGCCCAGATGCCATGCTTCAAGGACCCATGGCTGCGAGACGACTGTCCCAGCTGGCACGCCGCAAAACACAATCGCTGCTCGGACTCTTGGAAGAACTCGAAGAACGGGCTCTCGACCAATTCTGTCTCGCGAGTCTTTCCCCTCGTCGGGGCCAGCGGAACGTCTTCGCGGGTGTCCAAAAATAGAGCGATTTTCTGGCATGCCGATTCTTGAAACTGTCCGCACAGCCACTCCAGCGACAGGCTGGTTCCAGTCAGGTCACTCACCACCGTGTCATGACACGCGATGTAGTTTCGACCCTGCTCCGTGAACCCCCGACCCACACAATAAAAATACAGCACGTCATCCGACGCGAGTCTCGATATCCATGAGTGTAGCTTCGACTCGATCACCGCTTTCGTGGCTGCATTGTCGATGAGAATCAGCTGATCCGCAGGAGCTAATCCATGTTGTTCAAGTGCCTGTACAAACTCGGTCGCGTCCGCAGCTGCGTAGTCGACCGACTTGATTCGGCGATCAGAGTAATTCTCAACAGCCACGGCAATCGCGACATTCCGCATGTGTGGGCCTTAGGCGAAGCCATCGAGAGTGCGAGGGGAAAGAATTCACTGGGGGCGTCGCGTGCTGTGCAGCTGAGTCGGCAGCACGAATCAGCTGCCGGGCTTCACTTCTACGCAGTATAAGTGCGTGGCCGTGCGCAGGAACAAGGCTTTGCCCGCGACAGCCGGTGAGGCCATGAAGCCCGCGTCGAGAGTATTCTTCGCGATCTCTTTGAACTCATCTCTCGCTTGCAGGACGGTGCAGATCCCTTCCTGATTGAAGAAGTAGAGATGACCTTCCGAGGAGATCGGCGATGCGGAGTAGTCTCCGTTCAATCGCTCAAACCACACGTCCTCGCCGGACTCAGAATTCACGCAGCGGATGATCCCCTTGTCGCTCGCAAAGTAGAGCCGCCCATCAAGGCCAATCATCGAGGGCTTCTGCGGAATCTGGCGGTCGGAGATCCAGGCGGTATGCGTCGCCGTCACATCGCCTGTCCCGCCGAGTTTGACTGCCACTAGCCGCGATTGAGAGTAACTGGTCGCCACGTAGACCTTGTCTCCCAGGACGATCGGACGCGGGACAGTGCTGAATCCCAGCTGACCGTAAGACGCCTTCCAGATCTCGCGACCATCGCGAGGATCGTACCCATACACCCAATTGGCAGCAGGGGAGATGATCTGTGGGCCGCTCTCGGTCTTCACAATCAACGGAGTGCCATAGGCCTTCTTCAGGTCTGGACGGGAATCCATTTCACCCGAGCGATTTGTCTCCCACACGACCTCACCGTTCTTCGCATTTAGCGCGGCGATGTACTGCCGGTCAGTCCCGTCGAAGTGGATGATGAGGCGGTCTTCCCAGATCACTGGTGACGATCCTGGACCGTTTTGATACTCCACTCGCAGTGAGTCATTTCGCCAGACCACCTCGCCCGAGGTGCGATCGACACAGGCTGTGCCATATGCCCCGAAGTGACAGTAGAGATTGTTGCCGACGATCACCGGTGTCGGCGAGGCATAGCTGTTGAGAGCGTGTTTGGGCTGGGGGGCAGAGACTTTGAACAGGTCTACAGTGCGCTCGATGGCTCCCGTCTGCCGATTGAGTTGGACCGCCTGCAGGGTCAACTCGCCCGCCACTTTCAGCTGATCCCGGTCCTTGAGTTCGGCAAGGCGAGCCTTTTCCTCTTCTGGGGTGAGCGGCAAGGTGATCGCTGTCGTCACCCAGACTTGGTCTCCCGAGATGACCGGGGACGAGTGCCCCTCGCCGGGGAGGGCTGTTTTCCAAGTGATGTTCTCGGTCTCGCTCCAATGGAGGGGGAGCCCAGTGGCCGAGGAGTGGCCTTGCCCGTCGGGACCACGGAACTGGGGCCATTCGTCGTCTGCAGGCAGTGGACCAATACCCAGGCTGAGTGTGACCACAAATAGCAGCCATTGAGGGAATTGACGCATGGCAGGGGCTCACTAGTCGGGCTTGGTTTGGTGGGCGATTGAGGGCATCCCGGTCGGATTCGAGATGCGCGGGGATCACTGAAACAGAACAGCCCAGGGCGATCGGACGCAACCTGGGCTGTCTGAAATTCGACATGACATGGAAGGTCGAAGCGAATTTAGAACGAGGTGGAGATTGCTTCACGTCCGTTGCGGGTGCAAAGCGAACGAAAGACATTCGTGTCGATATTCTTGGCGATGGAACGGGCAGATCCGTCCAGCATGGTGAAGTTTGAAACCTCTCCGTGGAAACTGCCAAAGCTGAAGAAGTGGATATTCACACTGCCCGCTTGCCCGCCACCCTGAGCACCACTGGGGATCGTCCAGTGGGTGTCAAAATTGACGGGCGGAGGAGTTCCATTCTGACCTGTTCCGGGCTGGTCGTCTCGGGCCCGCGCACAACAGGCATAGCTATCGCCCCAGTATCCGCCGAACAGAGTCTCACCAAACAGGAACGTCTGTGTTGTGCCGTCAGTACAGTCGCGGAAGTTTGTTTGGCTGTTCTTATAGAAGACCCCGTTGTTCTGCGGAGTGTTCGGCTGTCCGGTTGTCGGATCGATGGAAGGCCACCACCCCATGTTTCCACGGTAACTGGTGTAACCGAGATTCTGCAGTCGCCCACTCGGATAGCTCGCACTGGGGCAGACATACGAATCGACAGGGACCTGAATCATACTCCAGTTGGTTGGATCATTCTTGGGCAGGTTGAAATTCAACAGAATGGTGCCTTGATCCATTTGAGACAGCATCAAGGCGTGCCACCCGAAATATCCGGAAAGAGACCAGTCCTTCAACAGGAGTTGTTGATTCCCAGCGAGGGGCAGCACGACGGGCTGGCCGAATTGAGTTTGGTCGTAGCTGAAGTCGGCCACTGGGATCGCGCCCTCAATCCAACCCGAGGGGAACGTCTGATGAGTGTCATGATAGTTGTGCGAGGCCAAGCCGAGCTGCTTCATGTTGTTAATGCAGCTGCTGCGACGAGCGGATTCTCTGGCCTTTTGCACGGCGGGTAACAGCATTGAGACCAGCAGCGCGATGATGGCAATCACCACCAGCAGTTCGACGAGTGTGAACCCGCGAGGAGTAGAAGTGATCGACGGACGTAAGGTTCGACGTGATTGCATAACAAAATCCTCAGCAAGACCCGATCAGCATATGCCTCACCCGCAGCATCCACACGGATGCAACCCCCGGATCGCGGTTTGGAAATCATACCGCTGGGGAGGACAGAACTGCAAACAAATTGCCATCAACTGCTTCGAGCGCAAGAACTCGGCCAGTTACTGAACTGCCGAAACGACAGCGGCTTGTCCCTGAAATTCGACGCGATCACCGACCGAGAGTTGCCGCCGCCGGCGCGTGTCCGTCTGGCCGTTGACCTGCACCTGACCCGCCTGGATGGCCACTTTGGCTTGTCCACCCGAGTCGACCCAGCCCACAATTTTGAGGAACTGGTCGAGGGTCAGCTTACGGGCTTCGTCGTTTTCTGGATCGCTGGACATCAAGGGGACCGTTGAGAGGTACGGGTGGCTTCAGGGAGCGTTTGCAGTTGACTCCTGAGTCTCCAAGCGGAGGACCCCAGAAGCTGCAACAGCTCCCAAGTGACCGGGGAGTATAACGCAGAAAATGATTTGAGCGTCGATCGGGAATCGTCCCTGAGCCTGAATTTGCTCCGGCGATGAAGTGATCGCTCATTCAAATAGTGCGTAGGACAAGTACCAGAGGCTCGCCAAGGTTCCGTAGAGCCACGCCCGTCGCCCCGCCACTCCGCCCACTAACGCAGCGATCGCATAGCTACAGAACGAGAACATCGCGAAGTTTTGATATCGGAACAGCCAGCACGAAGACATGCCACTCAGCAGGATGGCCAACCCCACGGCCAGCCGTCCTCGCTTCGATCCGGGAGCCGCAGGCCCAAAAGCTCCTGCGGGCACGAGACAGCACAACGCAAACGTGAACGGAATGAACAACAGTGCGAACGAAAAGATCGCCATTGGATTCACTCCCGAGCGTCTTGCACTGGCGAACGTAGTCTACGCCAACTCCAGCACCTTCCTCATCCGTGCGGCGACATCCTTTAGGACATCTTCCCCACCGCCACCGACTTCAGACGTTGCCCATCCGTCATATCCGATTTCCGCGAGTGCCGTTAACACCTCGGGCCAGTCTTCGCTTCCCTCGCCGATTTTGCACCAGCTGTTTTTCATGTGGTATCCCTTAAAGTCGAACTTGACCATTCGCTTCCCGAGCTTGCGGATCCACGTGGCTGCGGGAACTTCGTATTTCAGCATGTTGCTGCAATCGAAGTAAGCCGCCACCCACGGGCTCTGGAACGAATCGACGTAGTCGATCAGCTGTTCCGGTGAGGTGATGAAGTTGTTCCACACTGTCTCGATGCTGACCTTAACCTTCAGCTCCTCGGCCAGCGGCAACACCTTCTTTACTTCGGCCTGGGAGCGGTCGAAGCACTCCTGATATGTCACGCCGTCTTTCACGACGCCTGGGACGAGGAGGGCGGTTTCGGCTCCAAAAAAGTGGGCGTCGCGGATGGCTGTCTCCAGACCCTTGACCCCGCGAGCGCGGACTTCCGGGTTCGGATCAGACAGCGTGTCCTTCCAATGCACCGAGTCGATCGACCCATGCATCACGATCCCCGTCGCCTCGCACGCGGCCTTCAGCGCGGGCAGGTTGACCCCGCTCGGGCTGTCGATTTCGACCCCTTGAAACCCGAGCTTCTTCACCAGTTCCAGCTTGGCCCGCTCGTCTCCCTCGATGCCAATCATCGAGTACTTGACCGCAATCTTCAGCTTCGGCCGCTTCGGTGCATCAGCTGCCGGGAGTGCACTCGCATAAGCCCCAAGAGCCACAGCGGCGCTGGTGCCGAGAAACTGACGACGATCAAGATTGAGGGGCATAAGTGGTGATCCGTGAATTGAGAGAGGTGAAAGTGAGTCGATTCAGGTAGCCTGTCTGGCGATTTCGATGAATCGTCGAAAGGGAACCTCAGATGAGCCGGGACCGTTGAGGAAATAGTCGGCAACATCGGGTTGAAAAGGAAGTGCTAGGTAGTCATCTAGGCGCAGTGCGAGGTCGACGTTCGTCAATACGCCAGCGTCGAATTGGTTGAGGGAATCGTCAATTCCTTGTTTCAACAGCCGCAGTCTCGCACGGCGACAATCCTGAACGACTTGTCGGTCGATATGCGCGATTTTGAAGGTCGACTTTGCTCGTGGATGCTGAGAATCATGCAACGTGCTCCAGAGTGCTGCGAGGTTGCCATACTCGTCAATGTAGAAGTAATCCCACGGGTCTTCCTCCGCAGGATTGATAAACAGATCATCGCCCCCTTCGGGGAATTGGTTGTCTTTGTATGAGTTGCAGACGCCGCATGACCAGAGGTAATTCTCCCAAGTCATGGCCAACTGGGGAAAATCTGCTTTCGGGCGAAAGTGTTCTACGTCGCTGGATTCGCTACCGCTGCAATACATGCAACGCTCTCCCGATCCACTCCACAACTTCAATGACTCGACAACCCGCTTAAACCATTTGGTGGCACGGGCGTTCCCATAGAGTTTTTTGGCTGTGTTTTTTGGGGAGGACGCAGCGACAATCTGGCTGGTCTGCTCAGCCAGTTTCCTCGTGGTCGCGGGAATTAGCGTCGGACGCGGGCTCAGTTTTCTCATATTGCCAATCCCTCTTCTTGAAAGACAATCTCCATGTCTTTCTTCAGGCTTGAGTATTCCTTTCGCTCACCCGTACTCAGGCTGACTGCTCTTTTTTTCGAATCCAATTCCTGCCATCTCGCGATGCGCTGCTGGGCTTGTAATGTCCGTGTGGTTTGCAATCCAAACGCAGTTCCCAGAAGTGTTTTCTCTGCTTTTCCCATGATGAGCCGCTCATATTCGGAGTGATCCATTGCACGTGGCTTATTGTGGACATCATTCTGAAGCGGTAGCACGAACACTCCGTTCGGATCAGCCGACTGCGCGACTAATGGGCTATGGGTACTCACCAGAAACTGCACTTTTGGGAAGTGGGTCTTTAACCACTGGGGAATGGCCAGTTGCCACGCTGGGTGCAGGTGAGCTTCGACTTCGTCAATGATGACGACTCCGGGACGATCCACTACGGTTTGCCCATTGTTATCGGTTGTAAACAGGTTCTCTTCGCCATAGACATCAATGAAGCTGTGAATCAGATCCAGAATTGTGGCGTACAGGCTTCGACATCCATCGCTGATATCGCGCATCGGCAACTCGACGCCTCTTCTATCTTTCACCCAGACGTGATCGACGGAAATGCGAGAAATCTTCATACCCTGGGGCAAAAGATCCTCTCCCATGAGCGTCTGAATTGATCTCAGACAATCCGACAGAGTGGCATTGGTGGATGGCTCTAGAGTTCTCGCATACATCTTGCGAAGCCACTCCTCGCTTTCACTGAGGGCAGCGTCTTCTCTGAATAAGGTGACGAATCGGCTGACCGCTCCGCTACTCACAGAGTAGCGAATCGATTCCGAAGAACTGCCAGTGAGTCGTCTCATAGGACCGTAGCCTGCTGAAAACCAACCCTTGGAATTGAGATTCCAAACGGTACGATTCGCGGCTTGGATTCGTCCATTCCCTTTTAAGCCATCTGACTTTTCAAGACTGTGGAATGTAACAAATTGGTCTGACTGTTTTTCTTGAGTCCAACGGACTCCAGCTGAAATGACTCCATCGCGTTTGCGATTTCCACTTTGCTTGTAGGTGTCTACAAGTTCGTCGGAAGTTAGCTTAGCAATAACGGTTGCCTTGGACTTCCCATCCTTGATCCATCCAGAGGTATTCCCCATCAATTGGCGACCTTCGTCCGGTCCCAAGAGGGCAAGCGCGATGGCGCGCAAGATCGTCGATTTACCGGAACTGTTTCCCCCGACAAAAACAGTCCAGCCTGCGAAGGTCTTATCTGGCCGTTCGAAGTCAAATTCGACCTTGTCGAAGTTCTTGATCGAATCGATCAGGACTGATTTCACATACATGGCTGTCACTCGCTGAGTAGCTTCTGGTCTGGGACGGTTCTTGGCCGTAAAGTGATCGAGCAGATTATTCGTCTCACCGTTCTCACGTCCCTTCGGACTGAATCTGCTCCGGGGTGAACGCGACCTCGACGAGTGTGGTTACTCCACTCCCGCTCGGCGAGTGACCCTTACGCAGGTGGACACGCCAGAGCAGGTCTCCCTTCAGGCGATCAATCCCTTCCTCTGAAGTGGGGATGTATGTCTCGATCGATTCGCCCGGCTGAAGCTGCTGCCCGAGACGTTGCCCAGCCATGTCGTAATTGCTGGATTCCGGCTGGTGATCGTAGAGAAAGGCCGACGGCGAGTTACGGGCCTTGTCCTGTTTTTGCACGAGGAATTGATTGGCTCGGACTGCGTCACTGGCGTCGACGCGACGCTTGAACAACAGATCTCCATCGAGCGGTACGAACGCTTGCGACGATGATTCGTTCGTGAACTTCAACCACAGCTTGAGGACCGGCCCCGAGGCATACCCCTTCTGATCCGCGTCCGGCTTGTAATACTGGAACTGGATCGGCCCGCGAGTGACCTTGATCGGCTCGACTCGCAAGTTACCGAACCGCTGACTTTCCCCCAGCGCGAGAGTATGCCCAGCCGGCATTTGTGAATTGACCGGATAGATCGCCACTTTTCCTGGGGGAATCGACTTCAAGTCCGGCAGGCTCTCCAGCTGCCCGGCATTCCGAGCCTTCGTCAACATGCCCAGCAGCAGGACACACAGTGCGGTGACGATGATGGCGTAGCCGCCGATGGCGATGAGCATCACACGTTGATTTCCGGACGTGGGTGCTGCGATTGCTTTGGGAATTGTGCTCGCTGCGGCAGCCCCCGCCACGCTGGCCATTGATGACAACGACATTCCCGAGTCGTTGAGTATATCGAGCGACATGTCTCCCGACTCGGATATGACTGGGGTGTCGTCAAGTTCAGTGTTGGTCGCAGGTTCCCCGTCCAGCATTGGCTGGTCACGAAATGGCGAATCACCCACAACCGTGTCAGCGCAGGTCTCTATTCCGACGGGGGTATCTTCCGCAGGATCTGCGAAGGAATCGTAGAACTGTCCCCCCAACGGATTCTGCAAGGCGTGAGTCGGGGCCTGATCGATCAGTGATTCGATCGGCTCGACTAGGGCGGAGAGCGATTCAAAAGTCCTCCACGATTCCGGCGCGGGTGGAGTTTCTGAAACAGGAGCAGCCTCAGGGGGAGCTGGGTCAACACCTGCCTGATCCGGCGGATCGGTGCCAAACTCCTCGGAGAAGTCTTTTCTCTCGGTGCGTCCTCGAACCAAGATCTCGGTTCCTCCATCCGAGATATTGGGGATGGCATCGGGGATCTCGTCGAGCGTTTGGGCGGGCTCCCCCGGCTCATCATCAAAGATGGACGCCTTTGACTCTACGGCGGAATCGGACAAGAGTTCGCCGGGTTCCATAGCCTTCACGGGCGGGATCCCAAGCGGCGAAGGGACGGTCGGCACCGTCGGTTTCTGGGAAGGCTCGGGTTCGTCGAGGAAATCAAAATTGAGGCCGTCACCGTTGGCGGTCATGGAGTGTCAGTCTGTTGAGTGCGGAGGGACCGATCAAAGACCGGTCTCAGTTGTTGACTGCGGAGCCGAAACGTAGCAGTTCACAAATCATACTCTCCGGCAGACGGTTCGGCTGCAACTCACCGGGCGGGGTGAACGGGATTTCTCCCCACACGGAGACTTTCCCTCGTGCCTCGATCTCCCCAGCGTTGGATTTCGTAGAGGGGTCTGTGGTTTCACTCAACTGATTGAGAATGACGCCCGCCACGGTCAATCCGCGTTGCCGAATCGCCTCAATAGTCAGCAGAGTGTGGTTGATCGTCCCCAACCGATTCGGTGCGACGATGATCACCGGCAGCCCGATTCGCTCGGCCAGGTCGGCGTTCAGCCAATTCGTGGAGATCGGTGAATAAAACCCGCCCGCTCCCTCGACCAGGACCATTTCGGCTCGCTCGGCTAGCCAGCGGTAGCCCGCGACCAGCAGAGCCTCATCCACCTCCCGCCCTTCGAGAGCCGCAGCTGCTGGTGGGCTGAGAGGGGCGAGGAAGGTCTGTGGACAGATTCGCTCGCGCGGGAAGGCGGCGTTCGTGGCGGCGTAGAGCGACTCGATGTCCGGCCATGTCGGGAGGGCGAGGCTCCTGCCGAGCCGCTCGGCCCCAGCGACGATGTCCGCGTGAAGCGGCTCGGCGGGAGCCTCACCCTCCCGGAACACCGCCCCCGAGCAGGCCGGCTTGTACGCTGCCAGGGTCGTTTTTTTCTCGGAAAAGGAACGCCCTTTTTCGGAGAAAAAAGCGACACTCCGTTCCAGCAGGCACGTCACCACCGTCTTGCCAACGCCCGTATCAGTACCCGTGATGAAGAACCCGCGCGGACTCACATCTCCCATCCCGCGCGGTACTCGCGTTTCAATAACCCTTGTGCCTTCTCACTATTCGCCACTGTCATCGTCGGCCCGTGCCATTCGAGTTTTTGACCGGCCCGGAAGGCGACCATCCCGAGCAGTACCGACTCGGTCAGTGCCCCCGAGTAATTAAAGTTGCACAGCGTCGGCGATCCGGTTTTGCAGGCGTTGATCCACTCCTGATGATGGCCGACCGAAGCTGCAATTGTTTGAGCCGGAGCCTTGAACTCCTTGTACTGGTCCTCGGGGAAGAGCCGGTAGCCGCCGTAGTCGGCGAACATCGAGCCCTGAGTCCCCTTGAAGTAAACCCCCGCTCCACCGAACTCATGGCCATCGTGCTTGGTTTCGGTCTTGTCGCCATCGGTCCACGTCATCTTGACTGGTGGTTGCTCTCCTCGCTGCGGGAACTCCCACACGACTTTCATCCCGCGAGGACAGGTCTCTGCATGCACAGCTGGGCCGCTGGCTTCGATGGTTGTCGGGTGCCGTAGGGCCAGAGCCCAGAACACCAGATCAATGTAGTGGCAGCCCATGTCGCCGAGCGTGCCGTTGCCAAACGCCCACCACCGCCGCCACTCGGCGGGGAGGTAGGCCGAGTGATACGAGCGAGACGGAGCGGGGCCGAGCCACAGGTCCCAGTCGAGTTCCTTCGGGACCTCGGGCGTATCGGTCGGTCGCTCTCCGCCGCCCCAGTCCTTATTAACCCACACGTGAACCTCGGTGACGGGGCCAATCGCTCCCGATTGGACGACCTCGACCACGCGGCGATAGTTGTCGGTGGCATGAATCTGCGTCCCCATCTGCGTCGCGAGATGATGCTCCTTCGCTGTTTGAGCCATGATCCGCGTCTCCCACACCGAGTGGGCCAGCGGCTTCTCGCAATAACAGTGCAGCCCCCGCCGCATCGCCCACAGCGCAGCTGGAGCGTGCATGTGGTCGGGCGTGCTGACGACGACCGCGTCGAGCTTTTCAGTCTCGATCATCTTGCGGAAGTCGCGGTAGCGTTTTGCCTGGGGGAACTGCTCGAAGGCCCGCTTTGCTGACCGATCATCGGCATCGCACAGAGCGACCACGTTCTCGCCGCCGACTCCTTGTAGGTTGTCAAACCCTCGCCCCCCCGGTCCGATCACCCCGACATTGAGCTTCTCATTCGGCGAAGGAGCCGCCCACGCCGGGCGAGACGAAGCCACATGCCACCCAGCTGCGAGAGTTGCTGTTTGAGCGAGGAACGCACGGCGGGAAGATTGCATGGAGTGTTTCACTGATGTCTCCGGTTTTTCATGACATGATCCCACGGGCACGTTGAAAACGTGCCCCCACAAAGAGCTGGTTACGGCACGAACATTGACGAGAAGGCGGCGCGGTACTTCCCTTCGGTGCTCGGGAACTTGGCATCGAACTCGGCCCGTTCCATCGCACCGTGCTGGAAGCGGCGCTTGTCGAAGATCGGCATCGTCAGGCCGGTGATTGCCTCGACACCGCGCCGGACGATCTCGCCCTTGAGCGCATAGAGCTTGGGCACGTCCCAATCAGTCAGTTCGATAAAGGGAATCCCCTCAGCGACCTCGATCACGTTGGGCAATGCGAACGGACTGAGCCCGCGAAATCCGGCGACACGGGCGGGGGCAGAGCTGCGAACGTGGCCCCGGCTTTGGCCGCCGCTGAATGTCAACGAGTGCTTGACCGCGTCGACGCCCCAGCCTTCTTGATACAGCATCAGGTTGTTGAGGACGCTGCGGATCGTGAGTTCTTTGTTCTCTTCAATCGGGTAGTCTTTGAGATTCTCATCCCCTCCATCGCCATCCACGAGATGGGTCCACTCGGGATACCGGCGACGGATCTCGCAACAGAGTGCCCACGTCATCGCAGCTGACTGCACATCGAGCGGCTTGTAGTCTTCGATGACTCGGACCGCGTCTTCAAGAGACACCGCACTGGCCGGGACACTGACCTCTTCCAGCAGGAACCCGAGGTCCAGCGAATCGAGGAACTCGCGGGCTTGAGCTGCGTCGTCCCCGCGTCCTTCCACCGAGAGCGTGAACGCCTTGAGACGCTGAGGGGCCTCGCCGCGCTTCAGCAATAAATTATAGAGTGTCAGCAGCACCGCACCGCTGTCGACTCCGCCGGAGAACAGCACGCCGATTGGTTCCTGCTTGTCGAACGTGTCGAGCCACTTTGCCAGCTCGATTTCGACCGCCCCGATGTAGGCCTTGCCGATCTCATCGAGGTTCGCTGGCAGCTTGTTCCGCTGCGGCGCAAAGAACCGCGTGTAGGTCGGGTTCGGATCGGGACACCCAAGCAGTGCCAGCTCCAACAGATGATGGGCTGGGACCATGCGTGTGTAGCTCGGATGGAACTGCGAAAGCAGCCCCATCGTCTTCAACTGAGCGGTGATCTCCTCAATTCGCTCGGCGACGATCAAACACGGTCCATCGACCAGCTTGGCCAGGAAGTACCGCATGGGCCTGCCGATCGAGCGGGCCATGCGAATGATTTTCCCTTTCTGGGCGAGGATCGCGAACTGGCCATCGATCTGGCGGATGCGGGCCGGATCGCCGCTGGCGACCGCATCCAGCGCCTCCTCATTGGTCATGTTGAGCAGCGTATTCCCCGCCGGATCGAGGAGGTTGATGACACGTTCGACGTAAGCGTGGTGTTGCATGGGAATCACTGGGATGGAAGGTTGAAGGGCAACAAATGTCGCTGGCGAGCGGGGTGGCGTCAGCCCCCTGGTGGTTTCGCCGCATTGTGCCGGGGGAATATAGAAGTTACTCCACATTCCGACTGTCCCATCGCGGCACACCAGATGTTAGACTAAGCGACATTCATTCCCTGTGGTAGGGATTCGCCGTTTTTTACGGAGAGAGTCATGAAGCGGTTTCCTCAAGTGCTGTTGGTCATCGCACTGCTGGCAATTGGAGCGGCGTGGTATTTCGGATCAGCGGCTCGTCCCGTGGGCCCCGGCGCTGGACCGGTGGTTCCAGCGCTGAATCCCGAGGTCGCGGCTCGTGTGGCGAGAGACCTGCCGCTGGCTGTGGCTCATCTCGAAAATCAGCAACCCGAGAAGGCCATCGTGCTGCTGACGGAGTTAGAGAAAGACCTCCCCACAGAAAAATGTGTCCTGCAGAACCTTGCGGTCGCGAAGTTCCTGTTGACCATGTCTCCTAAGCCGGGAACCTCGGGTGATCAACTCAAACAAGACGCTCTCACGCAGCTGAACAAGCTGATCACAGCACGCCCGGATGATTGGCACAGTTACGCCTTGCTTGGAATGTATCTGGAGCAGGTCGAGGACTACGCAGCGGCATTCTCTCAGTTCGACATCATTGCCCCGATCGAGACGACAACAAATGCTGGGGCGCAGCGGCCCGCAGATCGAGTCGGCGATCAGTCGATGCTGTACGCCATGGCGCGGACTGGACTGAAATTGCCCGATGGGCCGGAACGGGCTGATGCTAAGCGGGCGTTGGTCACAGCTGTGGAACGGCAATCCGAAGACTTGTGGTTACTGCTGGCCCTCATTGATGAACAGGTGACTCACAAAGACCCGGACGTTCAGAAAACATTGGAGAAGTTCCTGGCAGTCGCCCCGCTGGTGGCCGAGCCCATCAAACGCGCCCAACGATTCGATATTCTGGAATCGATTCGTGCGATGCAGACAGCTGTCGCAGCAAGTGATTGGAAGCTGGCTTCGCGGTCGTGGAGTCCGGTTCGAAATCTGGTCACACCCGCCGATGCGAGTCAAACAGACCGCAAGAAGATTCAACGCCACCCGTTGGATTTCGTCGTCGATCGAATCGCCGTGGGAGATTCTGACAACCCTCATGCGCCAGCAACTGGTCCTTCATCGCCTGCGATTGACCTCGCATTTGCAGCGTGGGAACTGCCTGAGCCACTTCGGGCACCGGGCCGTGTTTTGGATGCGAGATGGGCGGATCTCACGTTCGATCGCCAGCCCGAGTTGTGCGTGCTCGAGCCGAATCGTCTCAGTGTCTGGGCGATGAGTGAGACCCGAGAGTGGAGGCATCTGTCCGAATGCCCGGTCGAGGGTGCGAATGCAATGCGGGTGGCCGATCTGGATGACGATGCGAGAGAAGTTCCGCTCGCCCTCACACCGGGAGTGGTCGGGGAACCCATCAAGCGAGCCGACCTCGACTTTGTCGTGACCGGGGATGCGGGACTTCAGATCATCAAGAACGATCTTGTCGAGGGGATTCCGAAGCTCTCACTGTTACCCAAGGAGAATGTCGCTGCGTTTGGAGCGAAGATCAGCTGCGTCGAGGCAGCTGACTTCGATGGCGATGGCGATCTGGATTTGCTCGTCGCGAGTGAGCTGGGGTTACAACTCGGGTTCAATACGGGAGCCCCCAAGTTCGAAGTGCGGTCTGATACGCCGGCCAGTGTTCCGCAGGACGGCCGCGTCACCCGCATAGAGGTGTGTGACGTAGACCGCGACCATGATGTGGATGCGTTCGTCGTCTCCAACGGACGAGTGTACTTCTTGGACAATATGCGACACGGCACACTCCGTTGGTCGGATGTCCCCATGCTGAAGTCGGTCGAGGGGGTCAGTGATGTGGCGATTCTCGATTCGGATGGGAATGCGAGCTGGGATCTCCTGCTGAGTGGTTCCACAGGGCAACGTCTGTGTCTGAGCCGTACGATCGAAGAAGGAGCCTGGCGCATCGTCCGCGAGGTTCAAGTCGGCGCTCAGCTGACTCCCGCATCGACGATGGCAGACCTCGACAATGACGGATTCGAAGACTTGATCGGACTCGGAAGAGACTTGTCGCTCCGGCGAGGGGCACTGGCCGCCTTCGAGACAGCACCCGCAAACTGGAAGCTCCCGGCTGGCCTTGCCGATGTCCTTCACAGCCAGGCGATTGACGCCGATGCGGATGGCGATCTGGACCTGTGCTTGACGACCAAATCTGGTTTGGCACTGTGGGAGAATCAGGGGGGCAACCAGAACTCGTGGTTGAGCGTCGAAGTCGTTGCTGCTCAAGTGAAAGACTCTCCGCCCGTCCCGAGTGGTCGAGTGAATCACTACGGAATTTGCAGCTTGCTCGAAGCCAAAACCAAGACCGGATACCAAGCCCGCGTAATCCAGAGTGGGCCAGCACATTTCGGACTCGGCCCCGCTGGCCAGGCCGAGATCGTTCGAATGGTGTGGCAGAACGGCAGCCCGGTGAATGTGATTGCCCCAACGAGTAATCAGACTCTGTGGGAGATTCAGACGCTCACTGGCTCGTGCCCGTATCTGTATCTCTGGGATGGGGAAAAGTATGTCTTTGCGACCGATCTACTGTGGTCCGCTCCACTCGGGATGCCCAGTCCGGCGGGGGGCGACACTCCCAGTCGAGAGTGGGAGTATCTCAAGCTGGCGGGTTCCCTGTTGAAAGAGCGGGACGGCGCTTACTCGCTCCAGCTGACCGAGGAACTCTACGAAGCGGCTTACTTCGACAAGGTCCAACTGATCGCGGTCGACCACCCGAGCGATGTTGCGGTGTATTCGAACGAGAAGGTCGGCCCGCCATCGATCGCGGAGAAGAAGCTTCACGCGGTGCGGCAACCGCGAACGCCGCTTTCCGCCAAGGACCAGCTGGGGCGAGACCTGCTGCCTGCGCTGTCTCAACTGGATGAGATCTACACGCAGCACTGGGACCATAAGGTCAAACAAGGCTGGACGGAGAAGACCACGCTGGAGCTCGACCTGGGGGCAGTGCCCGAGAAGTCGCTAGTGACTCTGTTCATGACCGGCTGGGTGTACCCGACCGATCCGGCGATCAGTGTCTCGATCCAGCAAGACCCTGCGCGAGCAGGCTACGGCATCCAGCCGCCGTCTCTGGAGGTCCCCGACGGCAACGGGGGCTGGAAAACTGCCAGCCCGTACATCGGCTTCCCTGGTGGCAAGACGAAGACGATCGCCATCGACTTGACGGGACAGCTCGTTCCGAATGACGGCCGCGTGCGAATCGTCACATCGATGGAGCTGTGCTGGGATCAAGTCTTCTTCACCGTGGATGAGGCACCTGCCGAAGTTCGCGAGACCCCGCTCGAACTGCTCTCGGCGGATCTGCACTTTCGCGGCTGTTCCGCCCGAGTGATCCATCCCCAATATGGCCCCGAGCGGTACGACTACTCGCGCGTTGATCCCGCGATCTACAGCCTGATGGGCGGAAAGTTCACCCGCTATGGTGATGTGCGGGAGTTACTGACCAGTCAAGATGACCGCATGGTGGTCCTAGGATGCGGAGACGAATGTACTCTCCGGTTCTCAGTGCCCCCCGCACCGCCCGCAGGTTGGACTCGGGATTTCCTGATCCACAACGTGGGCTGGGATAAAGACTGCAACGCGCAGAATACGTACTCCAAAACCGTCGAACCGCTGCCATTCGCCGCCATGCACAGCTACCCCCCTGCTAACGCATTCCCCGACGACGAACTGCACCGCGACTACCTAAAGACCTACCAGACTCGCGAGCAAACCGACGTCCACTTCCGGCGGTTTCTCCTGCTCACGGAAGGACAGTCTGCTGGGCCGTGATGTGCGGTTTCGAACTCGCTTCTCAAGCAGGGGAGCGAATGCACCCGAATTCGGTGGCATCGCTCACGCGGCTTCCGTTCCACGGGAACTCATTCTGAGTGGCACGATCCCTGATCTACGGGGAATGTGCTGATCCGCTACAGCGGAACTGGTGCGGCATGAACCGGCAGGTGCAGCCAAGGGATGGAGGTGGCTCCGGGTTGCGATTTGTCGATCAGCCAGATGTTCCGGTAGACGACCGGGTTGCCATGCTCCTGAAGCTTGATCGGTAGCGGCTGTGGACCTTCGGCAGTTCCCGCGCCGGTCTTGTTTGGGATCGAAGCGGATTGGTGGATTGCCACTCCGTTGTGCCAGACGGTGATCCGCATGTTCTCGGTTTTTTGTCCGTTGGCATCGAACCGGGCATTGGTGAAATCGATGTCATAGGTCTGCCACTGCAAAGGGGGCAGGCAGAGGTTCGTGTCAGGACGCTTAGTTTTGTAGAGAGCGCCACACTCGTTCTCGATTCCTTCCAAGCCGAACGAATCGAGAACCTGGACCTCGTAACGCCCCTGAAGGTAGAAACCGCTGTTCCCGCGTCCCTGACCACGGGCGAGAGGTTTATAGGGCAACATGAATTCCCCGTGCATCCGGAAGTCTCCGTATTTCGCGACAGTTTCGGTGCCCGCTTGCAGCCACCCCTCGGGCGTTCGCTGGGCGTCCTTCCAGTGCGAAAGATCACTCCCGTCGAACAGTACCACAGCTCCGGTTGGTGGCAGGGCTCCTATCGTCGGACTGATCCGCTCGACGCGGGTCAGCTGCCCGGCTTCGCGTCCGTCTTTGTCAAACAGGCGAAGTGTGGTGCCCAGGATTTCGGCGTCGTACTGCTCGCCCAGGAGCCAGACTCGGTCGGCGCTCTTGGTGCCAGTCAGGGGGTACTTGGCCGGACTCTTCCATCCCGCACCCGGCAGACCGCCGTAGTATTTCACGGCAGCAAACTGGCCATCCCCGAGGGCCATGACCTGCACAGCCACGGACTCTGAACTCCTCGCTGAGTTCTGCGCCCGCTGCCAGCCGCGATATTCACCCTGAAAGACGTAGTCCGGGTCGGCTTGGTCACGACTGATATAAGTGGGGCCGTCTTGGTCTTGGGCAGCGCATGGGGAGAGACTCGCGGGATGGATTCCAACGATGAGGCTCAGCACGGCGACGACTTGACTCAGGCGAGATGCGAACCGACTGCGTGGGGAACTCAGAAGATGAGGCATGCGAGGCTTTCTACTGATTTGGCGAAGTCGAATCCTGATTGGAACGAGTCAGCATATCCCGCTCCCGCAGCACTCTCAAACAGATTCTGGGTTTTCTCAGAGTGACTGTGTGTGAGGCTGTGAGGAATTGATCCAGTCGAGCAGATGGGCCGCCTCATTCCTGGGCCTCCTAGCGTGGCTGCTGCTGAGATTCAGTCTCATTCGTGATTTAAGACAGTATTTGCTGTCAAAAAGAATTCCAGCTTCTATGATACCGGCTGCAGACACCTCATCTTGGTTCAGTCTCAGTGACCACCGGCATGCGTTTTTCCTTGGAAAATGACGATCGCGAGTTCCTCGCGGACCTTCGCAAGAGCGGTCCGTCGACGGTCTTGTCGCTGTGCGAGCGTCAAGGGGTCACTGCCACGGCAATTCGCCAGCGATTGGTGCGATTGCAGGCTATGGGGTTCATTTCGCGCGAAGTCACGAAGGGCGAGCGGGGCCGACCCTCGCACACCTATGTTGTGACCACCGATGGACTTCGGGAGCTGGGGGACAACTATCGAGATCTGGCTCTGATGTTGTGGGACGAGATCACGCTCATTGATGATGACACCGTTCGTTCTCAGCTGATTGGTCGGTTGAGAGACCGGCTGGTGAAAACGTACGGACGGAATGTCCGATCGGAATCGATGTCGGATCGTCTGGAAGAGCTGAGGGGATTGCTGACGACGCTCGGTTTTGACGTCGAATTGCGGTCTCAAGGCGGGGATTTGTTGCCGATTTTGAGAGAGAACTCCTGTCCGTATCACGATCTGGCTGAACGAGATGCGTCAATTTGTGATCTGGAGCAGACTGTATTCTCGGAGGTGCTGGGTGTTCCCCTGCATCGCACTCAGTGCTGCCGAGACGGGGACCAATGCTGCGAGTTTTCTCCGACTCAGTCCTTGAGTGTTGCGGTGGCCAGCTGAGGGGCGATTCTCGGGAAGTGAAACTGGCGGAAGTTGATTCACGAGTGGATGATCGGGCGGTACAGTGATCGATTCGGAATCGAGTCCAACTGCCTTGGGAGAGAGACGATGACCTGGATTGAAGGTCGGTTCGAAGAAAATGTGGTCACGACCACTTTGGAACAGGCGATGAACTGGGCCAAAGAGTCCAGCATCTGGCCGATGACATTCGGTCTGGCTTGCTGCGCCATCGAGATGATGGCGACAGGAGCCAGTCGATTCGATATCGACCGGTTTGGAGCGGGAGCCTTCCGGGCCACTCCCCGTCAGGCGGACCTGATGATTGTGGCTGGCACGGTGACCTACAAAATGGCCAGTCGGGTGCGTCGTCTGTACGAGCAGATGGCTGATCCTAAGTACGTGATCGCGATGGGGGCCTGCACCATCGGCGGTGGACCATACTTCAAGTATGGCTACCACGTTGTGAAGGGGGTCGACCTCGTCGTGCCTGTCGACGTGTATGTGCCGGGTTGTCCTCCTCGTCCCGAGGCTCTCCTCGAAGGGCTGATGCGGATTCAAGACAAGATCAAGGCCAAGCGAATCGGCAAGGGCGTGCAGGAGTTGTTGCCCGTGCCACATCACAGCGGCTTCGCCAAGCATCCAGAATTCATACAGGGGTAACTCAGACTCAACACCATGTCCACCGCCCACGCCACAGCTTTGATCACTGCTGAGCAGTTCGCCGAGATGCATCTCGACGGGCCTTACGAGCTCGTGCGCGGAGAGATAGTTGAGATGACCAGACCGGATCAGTCGCACGGGAACGTCTGTGCTCAAGTGGCATTTGCTTTGATGCAGTGGGCGGTTCCGCAGCGTCGAGGCCAAGTCACCACCAACGACAGTGGCATCCTGACCGAGCGTGACCCCGACACCTTGCGAGGTGCGGATGTGGCGTTCTTTGCCATGTCTCAGCTAGCCGATGGCAAATTGCCACGCGGCCAAACCAGCCTTGTCCCCATCCTGTGTGTCGAAGTGCTGTCTCCGTCTAATAGTTGGACAGAGATGCGGCGGAAGATTGATGAGTATCTTGCGGTTGGAGTCCGCGAAGTCTGGATCGTTGATCCAGACGCCCGAACTGTTGAAGCCTTCCGACAGGACGCTCCCCCTGTTCTCCACCGGCAGCCAATGCTGCTCACGAGTCGCGAACTCCCCGAATTCTCCGTGCTGGTTTCTGAACTGTTCGCCGGGGTCGAGTGACCTTGATTGAGGACGATGCACCGTCCGCCAGCCCCACCCGTTTGTTCCCTCACCTGTTCTTGAAGTTTTGAACCCATGTCCGCAACGCTGAAGATCACTGACCTCCATGTCTCTGTGGGCGAGACCCCGATTCTCAAGGGGGTCAACCTCACGATTCATCAAGGCGAGGTTCACGCCCTCATGGGGCCGAACGGCTCTGGCAAGAGTACGCTGGCGTACACCTTGGCTGGTCATCCCAAGTACGAAGTGACCAGTGGGACCATCGAGTTGGATGGTCGCGATATTCGAGAACTTGACCCGTGCGAGCGCGCTCGATTGGGGATGTTCCTCGCCTTCCAGTACCCCGTCACAATCCCGGGGGTCAAGGTTGCCGACTTCCTGCGGCATGCAGTGACCAACGTCCGGAACCCTGCTCGTAAAGAGGGTGAAGACCTGATGCCGATGAAGGAGTTCCGCCAGGAAATCCGGCAGACGATGACCGAGCTCGACATCGATCACGAGTTCGCTCGTCGCTACCTGAATGAGGGGTTCTCTGGTGGTGAGAAGAAGCGGATGGAGATTCTTCAGCTCGCGATGCTCAAGCCGAAGTTCGCCATCCTGGATGAGACTGATTCGGGCCTCGATAGCGATGCCGTTCGCGTTGTCAGCGAAGGTTTGGCCAAGCTCTCCGGCCCGCAGATGGGCGTCCTGATCATCACCCACCACGAACGCTTGCTGGAGTACAACGTTCCCCAATACACCCACGTCATGCTCGCCGGTCGGATCGTCGAGACCGGCGATGCAGCTCTCGCTCATGAACTCCACGCGAATGGATACGCGGGAGTCCGTGAGCGTCATCCGCAGGAAGCTGCGGAAGAGGATGCTGTCAAGCAACCTAATGTTGTCGCTGGGGTCTAATCATGTCTGCTGCCACACTGACACGGCTGACTGCCGACGAGTACCTGACTCAAGAACGGGCTGCCCATTTCAAGAGCGAGTTTTTCTCTGGAGAGGTTCTGCCGATGTCGGGTGGGAGCGAAGCACACAACCTGATCTCGCTGAGTGTGGGTTCGGAACTGCGTCGTGTGCTGCGAGGGAAGGGGTGCCGGATTTACTCCAGCGATATGCGAGTCTGGTCGCCGCACGGGCTATACACCTATCCGGATGTGAGTGTCGTTATCGATCAGCCGAAGTTCGATGACGTTCGGAGAGACATTCTGCTGAATCCGGTGCTGCTGGTCGAAGTCTTGTCTCCCTCGACCGAAGCGTACGACCGGGGACGGAAATTCGAGCGATACCGGGCGATCGAATCGCTGCAAACCTACATCCTCATCTCGCAGGACCGGCCCAGTGTGGAGGTCTACTCTCGCGGCGAAGATGGCCACTGGATCATGGCTGAGTTCCACGCGGGCACTGTTCACATTCCGACTCCCGCGTGCCAGATCGAAATGAGCGAGATCTACGATCAGGTTGATTTCTCCACCGCCCAAGTCACCCCCGAGGATGCCGACGCCTAACTCGAGACCACCATGTCCACAGCCACCCTCATCACTGCCGAAGAGTTTTCCCGCATGTCATTCGACACGCCATGTGAACTTGTACGCGGGGAGATCGTTGAGATGACCAACCCCGGCGGGCGCCATGGCAATCTCTGCTTTCGCCTCGCCATGATGATTGGAAGGTGGATTGAAACTCATGCGGGGTTCGATGTCGCGACCAATGATTCGGGCGTTTTGGTGGAGAACGATCCGGACACCGTGCGAGGTCCAGACTTGCTCGTGATCCATAGGTCCAAACTCCCCAGCGGTCGATTCCCAACGGGCCATTTGGGCGTCCCTCCCGAAGTCGCAATTGAGATTCGCTCGCCCTCTGATCGTTCCCATGATGTGATGCGGAAGGTCTCACTGTTCCTGGTGGCAGGTGTTGAGGAGGTCTGGGTCATCGAACCCGATCACCAGCGAATCTTCATCCACCGCGACAACGAAGAAACCACCGTTTTTCAGGGAGGTGACATCCTCACCTCGCCTCAACTGCCGGACTTCGAATGCCTGCTCACCAAACTCTTCGAGGGGATCACTTGAACCACCTCTTCCTCAATCAACCGTAAATCCTCAACCTTCCTCCACCACTCCCCGCGATCCCGACTTTCACTCGGAGAAAGCAGATCATCATGTCGCAAGCACTTCTGACCGAACCCCTCGAAAACGAAAAAGACGATGTCTCCATCGGAGACTACCAGTACGGCTTCCATGACCCGGAAGACAAGTACGAATTCAAGTCCCGCCGGGGTCTCGATAAGGAGATCGTCGCCCAGATCAGCGAGATGAAGAAGGAACCGGGCTGGATGCGGGACTTCCGTCTCAAGTCGCTCGCCGAGTTCGAATCGCGGCCGATGCCCAGCTGGGGCGGGGACATGACCGACCTCGACTTCCAGAACATGTTCTACTACGTCAAGGCGTCCGATCGCCAAGGCAAGACGTGGGACGATGTTCCCGAAGACATCCGCAAGACTTACGACCGGCTTGGCATCCCCGAAGCCGAGAAGAAGTACCTCTCCGGAGTGAAGGCTCAGTACGAGTCCGAAGTGATCTACGGCTCGCTGCAAGAAGACCTCGCCAAGCAGGGCGTCCTCTTCACCGACACCGACTCAGCTCTGCGTGAACATCCCGAGCTGTTCCGCGAATACTTCGGCACGATCATCCCGCCGAATGACAACAAGTTCGCAGCTCTGAACTCAGCTGTGTGGTCGGGCGGGTCGTTCATTTACGTCCCCAAGGGCGTGAAGATCGAGTTCCCGCTCCAAGCCTACTTTCGCATCAACACGATGAACATGGGGCAGTTCGAACGCACCCTGATCATCGTCGACGAGGGAGCCAGCGTGCACTACGTCGAGGGCTGTACAGCCCCGACGTACAGCTCCGACTCGCTGCACTCCGCTGTGGTGGAAATCGTGGTCAAGCGGAATGCCCGCTGCCGGTACACGACGATCCAGAACTGGTCGAACAACGTCTATAACCTCGTCACCAAGCGGGCGATGGCGTACGGCGACTCGCTGATGGAGTGGATTGACGGCAACCTCGGCTCGAAGCTGACCATGAAATACCCGGCCATCTATCTCATGGAACCGGGCGCTCGCGGAGAGACGCTGTCGATCGCCTTTGCCGGGGATGGCCAGCACCAGGATGCCGGGGCCAAGATGGTCCACTGCGCTCCCAACACCAGCAGTCGCATCATCTCGAAGTCGATCAGCAAGAACGGCGGCCAAGCCAGCTATCGCGGACTGGTCAAGGTCCTCAAGGGAGCGCACGACTGCAAGAGCAACGTCGTTTGTGACGCTCTGATCCTCGACCCCGAAAGCCGCAGCGACACCTACCCGTACATCGAGATCGACGAGCAGAACGTCTCGATCGAACACGAGGCGAGCGTGTCGAAGATCGCCGAAGATCAGCTGCTCTATCTGATGAGCCGTGGCCTGACCGAAGCCGAGGCCAGCGCGATGATCGTGACCGGCTTCATCGAGCCGCTCGTCAAGGAACTGCCGATGGAGTACGCCGTCGAGATGAATCGGCTGATTGAGATGCAGATGGAAGGGTCGGTGGGGTAGCCGTCAGACGCATCCCAGTTAGCCGTCGGAATTGTCCGACGTGCTGGCACTAATGACGCACGTCGGACAAGCCTGACGGCGAATGGCCATTTGTTGACTTTGAGACGTTCTATGCCTACTGCCACCCTGCCCTCCTCGTTTAGCACCACCGGCTTCGAAGCCTTTCTCGATGGTCGCCATGAACCCGCTTGGATCGCGGCCAAACGCTCGGCCGCATTCGAAGCGTACATTGATTCGCTCTCCCGCGAACTCGACCCGGAGGAGTACCGGCGGCTCGACCTGCGGTCTTTCAAGCCGGATGCCTATTCAGTGGGGCAGACATTCCTGTCTGCCTCTGCTTCCAAGCCACTGGTTCAGTTCAGCACACTGATGCAGGACCGGGCCGAGTTCGGCGGGGCGGTCGTGCATGTCGACGGCTCGTGCCTCCGGTCGTCACTCAGTGCCGACCTCGCCAAGCAAGGGGTGCTATTCGGCAGCTTGAGCGACCTGCTCGCCTCGCACCGCGAAGTCCTCGAACCGCACTTCATGACCAAGGGGGTCAGTCTCACCAAGGACCGCTTTACGGCTTGGCATGCCGCCTTCTGGACCGGCGGAACCGTCCTCTACGTCCCACGCAATGTCGAGATCACCGCTCCGCTGTATAGCCTCATCGGCCTGCAAGGCGAGAACGTGGCCGACCTGTCGCACACGCTCGTGATCCTCGAAGACGGAGCCAGTGCAACGTTACTCGAAGAGGCTGCGTCAGCCGATCCGAAGGCCGGCGGCCTGCACAACGGAGCGGTCGAACTGCTCGTCGGGGCCGGAGCCCGCCTCCGCTATGTCCAGCTGCAAAACTGGAACAGTAAGGTCCGGCACTTCGCCCACCAGTGTGGGCGCGTCGCGCGGGACGGGATGCTGCAATGGACGGCGGGAGCCCTCGGCTCGCGGCTGCAGCACATTCACCAGCATGTGCATCTCGATGGGCAGGGTGCCAGCGCCCAGGTGAACGGTGTCACGTTCGCCACCGACCGGCAATTGCTCTCGTACTACACGCAGCAGTCGCACAACGCTCCGAACACGACTTCGGACCTGCTCTACAAAGAGGTGCTCCGCGACCAATCCCGCGTCGTGTGGCGCGGCATGATCAAGGTTGAGAAGGATGCCCAGAAAACAGACGGATATCAACGCAACGATGCGCTGATGCTCAGCCAGGACGCCCGCGCTGATGCCATCCCCGGCCTCGAAATCGAGGCCGATGATGTCCGCTGCACCCACGGTGCCACGACCGGGCGCGTCGACGACGAACAGCTCTTCTACGCCATGGCCCGTGGCCTGTCGCGGTACGAAGCCATGCACGTCATCGTCGAAGGCTTCTTTGCCGGGGTCTACGACCGCATCCCGGTGGAACTCGTTCGCGAGACACTGGGCCAGGCCGTGCAGAGGAAGCTGGGGATTGGAATCTGAGTTCGAAGTATGACAAGGTGGGTGAGTCGTGCCGGAATACACCGCTGATGATCTGCCGACACTGACGCTCCGCGATGGAGTTCGTCTACGCCCGCAAATGTACTTCGGCTCCATTGATTCGCTCGGGATTCACGAGGCGCTGAAGTCCCTGATCGAGACCTGTGTGGATGAGTACCGTGTATCACAGTCAACTTTTATTGAGGTGACGCAGACTCGCGATGGCTGGACTGAGATTTCTGACGATGGAAATGGCATTCGAGTTGATTCACCACTGGAGTTCAAAGGTCGGTCGTTTTTAGAGGTCGTACTGACTGAGTTCTTAGTCGATGGCTTCGGTGTTGTGAAGCGATGCAGCCATGATTCGCTGGTAGGGACTTTCGCTGTTGCGGCAGAGTTTCACGTGGAAACTCACCGTGATGGCCGATGCTATCAAATTGGATTTACAGAAGGTCTGATTACCCATCCGTTCGCTGACAATGGCCCGTCAGAACGTCGTGGGACGACGATGAGATGGAAGCCCGACCCCTTGATCTTCCAAGCCCACACGGTCGACACGGAGCTCCTTAAACGGCATCTTGAAATTCTGGCTGCCGTATACTTCGGACTGCGAATTCTCTTCTGTGATGAGGGCACTGGTGAGTCGAAGACCTTCCATTCGCCCAACGGCTGCGCAGATCTCTTGCGGACAAAAAATGCCAACCAGTCAGTCGCCTACCCCGCCGTATCGATTCAGATGGAATGCGAAGACGTAAAATTCGACCTGGCATTCCAACATGTCTGTAAGGGCCGGGGTTGGATTTACAGCTCTGTGAATGCAATCGTCACAGAGAATGGTTCCCATGTCTGCGGTTTCCTCTCTGGCTTAGCTTCATCGATTCGCGAAATTAGCTTGTTCACTGGGAATGGGTCTGCAGCTTCTGTGGACTCGCAGTCTGTCTTGCCCGGTCTCACCGCCGTACTTTCCGTCGTTGCTGAAAATGCCATGTATGAAAGTCCGACGAAATCCGTTTTGCATAATCCTGAAATTGGCGTCATCATCGCAAAACAAGTCTATACGAGGCTCATGGAGTTGCCTCAGGACGATCCATCCCTTCGGATGGCTTTACTGCACTCCGTCATTGGGCCATGATCGACAGTAATGCATTCGCACATCAGTCACTTGATCCAGAACAAACGATTCTCCACGAGTTGACGATGAACTTCGCCCGCATTTTCTGCCTCACATGGACCTGCGTGATTGTAGCAACGACGACGCGAGCTGAAGACACCCCGGCTGCTGATCTCACGCTCGCCTCCCGTCAGCACATGGCCCTCTCTCAACAACCGACGGGGTTGCTGATTCCGCTGTACCTGTACCCCGCTGACATCCACACCAACACGACGTACAACCGGTTGATCGCCCTCAAGTTGGCTCATCCGCGCGTGCCGATCTGTGTGATCCTCGACCCGGCGGATGGACCGGGGAAACAGCTGGATGGGAACTACAAGCAGGCGGCTTTACGTCTGAGCGGAGCAGGTTGTGTGGTCCTCGGTTATGTCTCGACCCGCTACGCGAAGCAGCCGCTCAGCGAGGTCAAAGCCGATATCGACAAGTGGGGCGAGTTCTATCGATCGATCCACGGGATCTTCCTTGATGAGCAGGCCTACGACGCCGACGAGACGCATCTCCAATACTACGAAGAGGCGACCCGCTACGCTCATTCCCAGGGCTACTGGCCAGTCTTCGCCAACCCCGGCACCAACCAAATCGAGCCCTATTTTCAGCGTCCCACAGCTGACGTGATCGTCGTGCACGAGAACGAGTTCTACGCCGATGAGAAGTCACTGCGTGGGGACTACTTCGGGGGTCATGCCGACTACCCGTCGTATCGCCGGGCGAGTCTCGTCCACTCCATGAAGTCGCTGGATGAAAAACAGATCCAAGTCATGGCGAAGTACACCCGCTGGATCTATGTGACTGAAGATATGTATCAGGCCAACACTCCCGGAGCTGAGAACCCGTGGGACTCGCTGAGCGTGCATACGGAGAAGCTGTTGGAGCTGCTTGATCGGTAAGCGACGAGTTTCAATGGAATGGGCGAACTCATTCTGTGAGCTCTCGGCATGCGAGTCGCGGAGCGACATGGCCTACGACTCTTCAGCAAGTCGCCGAGTTCAAGAACTGGCACCCGGCGTACATGGTTGACGCACACTGAATGCACTCCAGGATCTGCTCATCGGTCAGCCCCAGAACCCGCGACTTGTCGACATGCCCGCTGGTACAGGGCTTGCAGGCGTTGATATCGCTGATGGCAATATTGATCAGCTCGACGAGCTTGGGATCGAGCGATACCGAGTGGAACGTATGGGCTCGCAGGCCCACGCCCATCCCCTCGAACAGCCCGCTGCCGCTCATGTCGCGGAACTTGAAAAATGTGTTGTAGCAGTAGTTCGTGGCTGCCACAGCCATCACTTCGGCGATTTCAGTGTGAGTCAAACCCAACTCCACAGCCCGCTTCTGAAACCACGCGATCCACGCCGGGCACTTCGCATGGCAACTGGTGACCAGGCCGATGATCGACCGCGTCTTCTCGTCGAGCGATCCTGACGAGTACACGAACTTCTTAAAGTTCATGTAGAAGTCCTTCAGGAACGGCTCGACGTTCCCGTACACCAAGAACATCTCAGGCAACTCACCGCCGAACATCTCTTGGATGCGACCATACGTCTGGGCCACCGCAGCGGGAGCATCGGCAGACGCCAGCGGATTGAGAAACGGCATGAATTGGTCCGAGTTGCATTGCCATGAGCCTCTGGTGGACTCACCGCAGGCTGAAGTGGTCAGTAAATGATCGAGAGCGGTCCTCGCGAACCACTAATCGATGGTCGCTTGACCTGGCTTCCAGTTGCAGGGGCACATCTTATCGGTTTGCAGGGCGTCCAGCACACGCAGCACTTCATCGACGTTGCGACCGACGCCCAGATCGTGAATCGCCAGCCAGCGGACAAAACCGTTCGGGTCAATCAGGAAGACCCCTCGGTAAGCGATCCCCGCGTCTTCTTTCAAAACTCCATAGGACCGGGACAATTCGTGAGTGGTGTCGGCCAGCATCAGGTGCTTCATCCCGCCCAAGTCTTTGTGCGCATCGCACCAGCCCTTGTGAGAGAAGACGCTGTCGGTCGAGGCGGTGAGCAATTCGCAGTTGCGGTCCTGGAAATCGCCCACAGCTTTGTTGAATGAGACGATTTCGGTCGGACAGACCAGCGTAAAGTCGAGCGGGTAGAAGTACAGGCAGACCCATTTCCCCTTGTGGTCGGACAGATTCACCGTCAGGAATTGCCCGTCGGTGCCATCTTTGGTGCGGTCATAAGCCTGAATAGAGAAGTTGGGAGCCTGCTTACCAATGTGTGCGTGCATCAACAGAACTTTCGCGTGTTGTTCTCCACATCCAGCGTTGATGCAGAGAAGTGATCCTTCAGTCAGTCGGGATTGTAGCCCTCCGGTCTCTCGCTTCAAGGAGTCTTCGCTCCAGTCAGCCACAGGCGAACATGTCGGCTGCAGCCTTCCGGTGAAGTTGCGAAATTCCAGTGACGGGTTAGTTACAGCATGCGTGAGGTCTCACGCCGATTCGGCTCCCCCACGCGGGATTCGGTCTGCCAAGATGAATCCTCCTCCTCCCCCGCCAGCACGGGTGCACACTTGCTGCCGTCATGCAGGCTGTAGCTCGTACCATTTTCGAAGAGGAAGAACTGCCGGAACCAGACCATATTGGCCACGCGTTCCGTGGGCTGATAGAGCCGTACTTCGATTCCCGACTCGAACCAGTCGAACAACATTCCAAAGAAGCCGCTCGGGACATGCTTGACGTACTGCATATTGACTCCGATGGAGCGGATCCCCTCGTTCCGGATCATCGAGATCAACGTATCCCGAATCAGGGACAAGTCCGCTCCGTCCCAAATCTCCATGTCCCCGATATCGATGACGGCGACTTGGGCATCCTGGCGGACGGTCAGACCGTGAATGTATTTGCGTTCGGCCATGATGACTTGCCTGTACGGGTGGGGAGATGTCTGTCGCTGATGTTCGCGACAGTGACTCGTATCAACCGTAAAGCACCCGCTGCGCCAAATACTCTGAACACAGGCTGGTCCGCTGCGCAAGTCGTTTCCTGGAAATGTGATATCAACAAACAGCGACTCAAAGCAGCCTCGTTAGCCATGTTGCGGAATGGCCACATCTTCACTGGCACGTGGAGATACCGCCACATGTCAGGTCATTCCGTGTTGCCTTTTCGAACCGCTGCTCGCTATCCCGGTGGCCAGCCCAGCGCCCGCTTCCCCATCAGGTGGAGATGCAGGTGGTTGACCGACTGGCCCCCATCCGGACCGGTATTGATCACTGTCCGGAACCCATTTGTCAGCCCCTGCTCAGCTGCGATCTTTTGGACGACGAGGAAGAGATGGCCGAGCAGCGCGGCGTCTTCCGGCTCCAGTTCGGCCAGTGAGGCAATCTCTTTCTTCGGGATGACCAGGATGTGGACCGGGGCTTGGGGACTGGCATCGGGGAAGGCCAGCGAGAGTTCGTCCTCGTACAGAATATTGGCAGGAATTTCCCGATCAATAATCCGTTTAAAGATGGTTTTCGGAGTGGGCATGGCAGTGGGTCTCTTGGGGAATAATCACTACATCCGCGCCAACGGGTCATGCCCGGCAGTTCGGAACAAGTCGACAGTACCAGACGAGCTTTTTTTTCTCAATTTCCCCCACAGTGAACGTCGGGGAGCTAGGGTTTCTTTCGAGGACTGGAAGGCGCTCCCCCCGGCTCGCTTCCGTGTCTGTCTTTTTCGGAGAATCCCCATGCGTCGCTTGGGTAGACAATTGAATGATCGTCGAGGCGCAGCTGCCGTCGAAATGGCGATCGTGCTGCCGATCTTTTTTATGGTCGTCATGGGGATCGTCGAGTTCGGCCGCGCGATGATGGTGGGGCAACTGGTCACGAATGCGGCTCGGCATGGAGCGCGCGAGGCGGCGATCGATGGAGCCACGAACGCCACAGTCACCACCTCGGTCAAGAATTTCGTCGCCACATCGGTCGGCATGTCGGCTGCGGATATTACGGTCGATATTGTCGTCGATCCTGGCGTCGGGAATCCTGACCCCTACGACATTGTGAGCGCGGCACAAGCCAAGGACATCTGCAAGGTCACCGTAAAAGTGCCCTATAACAAAGTGGGGTATGTCGCTGGCCGCTATCTAGCGGGGACGGAACTCAAAGGCCAGTGCATCATGCGGCATGAATAGAGGCCGTTCGCCGAGGTCCGAAAAGTTGACTGTCGGAAATTCCATTCTGTCCATCAGCGATCAGACACAGGCCATACGCTAGATCATATTCTCGGTCCGCTTCACCAGCTGCAAACAGACGCCCCACGGGTCGCGGAGCATGGCAAGGCCGTCTCCGTTGGCAGCGGATTCGGGGCCGCTGACCAGTGTGGCACCTGCCGCAACGAGACGTTTGATGTCCGCCTCGACATCCCGCGAGACAAACGCCAGATGCAGTGCAGCTGGTGCCACATTCGGTAAATCGAGGCGGGGGGCTTTTTCATTTCCGTAGAGTTCCAGCATGACAGTCCCGCTGTCATCCGCCAGGAAATGCCCCCACGGAGCCTCCAGGTATCGCCGCTTGACGGTCAGCCCCAAGTGTTCGACATACCAGCGGGCCATCGCCAGGGGGTCGGGAACATTCAATGCGAGGTGTTCGATCTTCATGGAGGGGCTCCCAGGTGGCGAAGTCACAAGAAGTGATGGAAAAAGGACAACGGACGGAAAAACTCTGCCAGAAACGGTTTGGGCGTGAAAAGTGCCGATGACCTGTTTCAAGTTGCAGCGTATGATATTTGCTTCAGGGACGGAATCGCGCTCAGTTCACCATCGGGCCATCAGGGAGTCGCGGTCTCCGATTTCATTCGGACGCTCACGGACAGGAGACACGGAAGTGGTCCAGCCCAGCGCCATCGCACGCACCCAAATTCCTCGCGAAACCCACCCGTTTCTCGTCTTTCGCGAGAACCAGCTGGCGTTTAATACCGTGATGCGGCTCAAGAGTCGGCAGCCTCGCATTAGCAGCCCGATCATCACTCTGATCGGCGGACGAGGGACTGGAAAATCTCACCTCGCTCGTCAGCTACACCGCGAAGTCCTCGAAGAGCAAACCGCCACTAAGATTCTGCGGACCTCTGCAGCTGAGTTCACTGGCCAATTCCAGCGTGCAGCCCGGATGTCGCAGATTCGCGATTTCCAGCGGGCTCACCGGGAAAAGGTCGACTTGTTGATCTTTGACGACCTGCAAGAGCTGCAAACGCGTCCCGAGGTCCAGCTGCAATTGGTCGCGATGCTGGACGATCTTTTGGCGGGCGGGGGTCGAGTGCTGTTCACGTCCCGTCGTTCTCCGGGTGAAGTGCGGGGCTTGAATCGCCGTCTCGTCAATCGCTGTCAAGGGGGCTTGCTGATCGATCTGGGATTGCCGGGGGAGTCGAGCCGCCGCAAGCTGGTGGAGCATTTCGCGACCTCCAATCAATTCATTCTGCCGGAGGCGACAGTGACCGAGATCGCCCGTCGCGGGCCCTCGACCCCTGCCGACTTACTGGCTCTTGTGCTGCGTCTGCGGCAGTCCCGCACGACGGGTCCGATCTCCCCCGCTGATCTCGACAAGTACCTCGCCGCCGTGCAGGCCCCACTGTCGATGAACGAAATTGCCAAACGTGTGGCTCGGCATTTTGGAGTCAAGCTGACCGATCTGCGTTCCGCCAACCGCCAAGCCTCACTCGTAACTGCAAGGCACGTGGCGATGTACCTCACTCGTCAGTTGGCAAAATCTCAATTTTCCGCCATCGGGGAGTACTTCGGCGGTCGTAACCACGCCAGCGTCATGTATGCCTGCCAGCGCGTGACCGAACTGCGCGGGTCCGATGCGGCGCTGGGGTCGGACCTGGACCATCTCGTCTCGCAGTTTTCGGCGTGACGCTTCGGTTTGCCACAGAGGTTGAACTTTGTGTTATGCTGATTGCGGTTGATGCCAGCGGACCAACATCGGTCGCTGGGCAACCTTGGGCCATCATGGCAGGAATGATTCGAACCTCCTCACTGGTGTGAGAGTCATGGCAGAATCTGGCTGGGGATCACGACGGAATGTCGCTCCGTATGTCGGAGCCACGATTGTCACTGTGATCGGATTCGGCGGAATCCTGATGACCGCGATCATGGTCTTTCCCGACGCCGCGTTTGAGACCTTGATGCTGGTCTCGGCAGGATTCGTCGGGTTTCTCGCACTACTATGGGCAATGCGTCCGTCCGATGATCTCCCCTCAGCGGTGTATGGCTGGGTGCTGAACCGTAAGCCTAAAGAGGACGAATTGCAGGGCTACGAGCCGCTGACCAAGCGGACCAAGCGGATGGACAAAGCGAAGCAGGCTCCGCCTTCGGTCGATGATGTGCGCGACATCAAACAGTCGAGCAACAACTGGGTTCCGACGGGTGCGACCGCCCCCAAGCGAATCGCCCGCAGCCGCCGCCTGGGCTCCGAAGGGGCTCCGAAGGACCCTCCTCGCGGGGAGAGGGCATGATTGGGATGGCAAAACATTCGTCCCGATCATGACCGCCGGAATTCGATTCATCAGACCCTTTCGTGATCGCCCGAGCTGATTCCGAGGATCGCTCTTCAACATCCCAGCACTCACTCGCTACATTGAGCGTGGCCCGGCTCATTCTTAACGAAAGATGCCGGTGATGGATCGTGGCCGAACTTGGGATGTGAGTCAGATGGCGGAGAAAACGACAGCGTCAGCCAGCGCAATCCTTCCCGTAATGGTGTTGGGATTGGTCGTCGGCGGCATCGCCCTGTACTCACAGCCCGAGCAACTCGCGATTGTGGATCAGAGGCCCGTCGACGAGACCCATGTCGTTAATGCAGCTGTTGAACAGGCATCGGCTACTCTGCCTGACGAAACCCCGGCGCTCGCACTGGCTGAGCGACACTTGCGGTTGCGACTGAATGATTCGCCCGAACGCACGCTGGAAGTTGCTGGCGGCTTGTATGCCATTGCCTCCAAGCACCTCGAACAATCGAACGCCCCCGAGGCCATGCGCGTCGCGCAGTCCTGTGCCGACTTGGCTCCGGACTCCCTGCTCGCTGCCCGTTGCTGGCTCTTGTGCGGCAATGCCTCAGCGATCACGTACCCAGATCTCCCCCTCTCGATTCGGTACTTTGAGCGAGCAGATTCCGCGCTGAGAGAGCGACTGCTTCAGCATCCCAGCGAGGAAGAGGCGTTACGCCTGCGCGCCTCAGCGGTGCAGTGGCTCGGGCAGATGAAAGACCGCTTTGGTCGCACCGAAGAGGCGATCCAGCATCTCAGAGAACTCACTGGCGCGACACCATTGGCTCAGATTCAACCGCCTCAAGATCGCCTGCGAACGATGTTGACTCTCGGTCGACTGCTTCGGAAAAATGGTCCCGTCGACGAGGCGAATCGGCTGTTGTCGGCGGCACTCGAGTTTGGAAAGTCCGATGCTGTCCCCGCAGCTGAGGCGTTGCATGCCTTGCTCGATGCAACTCGCTTATTGTCACCCGCCGTGGCTGAGCCTGCTCGCCAGGATGCACTCCGCGATCTGTGGGACACCTCGCGTTTCATAGCTCTGCCCGAGTGGTTCCAAATCGGCGATGAGCTGGCCTCATCGTACTTCTTTCATGTGCCACGACAGGGAGCAGACTTTGACATCGTCTCACGCCAGCTGCTGATCACTCTGCCGGGGGGCATGCAGTCACTGCCTGCCGACTCCGATCAACGACCTGGGTTGGAGTCGCTCTACGCGACCAACCTGCTGCTGGCCGTTGACTTCGCCCGTGATCGCTCAGACGCTTCCGAAGTCGCTCGGCTGGTGACACTTTTCGAGTCCAACTTCCAAGGGCAAGACATTCAGTTCAGCAGCCCACTCGACCGCCCAGCTCAGCGGATGCATCACATCGGCGAGATCTATCGCACCACGATGACCGGGCATGTCGAGCAGCTGCGACAACTGCAGGCGACCGGGACGACTCCCCGCTAACAGGCGGGCGTCCGGGCACTGAGGCTCAATGGCACTGAATTTACCAACCCGACGCGTCAGCGAGGAGGAGCGTAAGCGACTTATCCCGTGCGAATCCCTCGCTGACGCGTCGGGCTAGTGAGCTAAAGTCATTGCGATGACGCATCTACACGGTAGTCCTCGAGACTCGGATGTTCACTCACATTCGGTATGGACTCGGCTACTCGGGTAGTTCCGTTTGAATTCGCTCCAGCGCTTCCGCACGGGTGCTGATCTCGCCATTCAGCTGAGCATCGCGGACCGTATCGAGCAGAGCCTTGAATTGCGGACCGGGAGAAAGCCCCTGATTGATCAGGTCGCGACCGGTGATCAACTCGGGGGGATTGATCTGGGCTGTGGTGTGACGAGCCGTGAAGTCATCGACAAATTGGACTGGAGCTAACGGCATGCAGGCTGCCGTTCGCACCGCTCGAATCAGGCCGCGTAAATCGCGAGACAGCGGATGGGCCAGCACTCGCTTCAGCTGGGCCGCAGTTTGCTGCTCGGCATCATTCCAGCAGTCGAGATGCCCGACCAACCAGGCGATCGCGGTCAGTTCATCGGTGGAGAGTTTCAGCCGGCGGGTGATTTCCCAGACTGTTCCCACGGCTTCATTCGCGGTCCGGGGTTCATAGACAGGGCAGGGGACCTGTTGCAGGGTCGCAGCTGCGGCGAGTTCGAAACTCGCGATAGGGGGCAGGTGACTCAATGTCGCAGCGATTTGTGCGATGGCCTCAGCCGGCTGCGCCAGCCAGGGGTTTTGGCACGCGGCCTTGGCTGGCGCAGCGGGCTGAGTTGAGATCTCCGGAAACAGGACTTCTAACAAACCTGTCTCGACCAACAGTTCGAACCCGCGGACTCGGGTCCGGTGAGCCAGCACTTTACGCAACTCCTGCGCGATCCGCTCCGCACTCACGACGCGCATCTCGGGAGCCATCGCCTGTACTGCAGAGAGTGTCTGAGGATCGAGTGTGAACTCCAACGTGGCCGAGAACCGGACGGCTCGCAGCATACGCAGCTTGTCCTCCGCCATGCGTTCATGCGGATCGCCGATAGCCCGCAGCACTTTTCGTTGGAGGTCTGCCTGCCCGCCCACGTAATCGAGAACTTGCTCCAGCAGTGGGTCGTAGAACATCCCGTTAATGGTAAAGTCACGACGCTGAGCATCTTCCTCCGGCGTCGAGAAGGTCACCTCCGTCGGGCGGCGTCCATCAAGGTATGCACCCTCGGTACGAAACGTCGCCACCTCGACGAGCTCTGCGGCTTTGTTCTCCGGGAGTACGATGATGACGCCAAAGCACTGCCCGACTGCGAGTGTTCGTTGCTTCCCAAACAGCGAACGAACCTGCTCAGGAGTGGCGCTGGTGGCGACGTCATAATCCTGTGCCTCGCGCCCCATCAGCAGGTCGCGCACACAGCCCCCGGCCCACAAGGCGACATGGCCCGCAGCTCGCAGCTGCCGCACTACTTCGGTCGCGAACTCGCGCGAGGCATGAGCAGTGGTCGTCATTCCTTGACCTTCAGTTTCAGGAGCACGCCCTCGGCGACACGATCGCTGGGAAAGATGATGACGCGATCATTCTCGGCGAGTCCTTCCAGGACATCCGCCTCGTCCGAATTATGATGACCAATGCGGACGATCTTTCGGCGAGCCTTCAGCTCCGCATCCACTGCGAACACGGCCCAGCTGGTCTCATACCGGAACAGTGCGCTCATGGGCACCTTGAGAGCGTTCTCGCCTCGCCAGGTCACGATGCGGGCCTCGAATCGGAAGCGGTCGCCGAACTGCTCGGGCACGGGGGAGATGAGATCGCCGATGATGTTCACACGCTGTTCTTCGACTCCCAGGGCGGACACTTTCGTAAAGGCCCCCGGCTCGATCAGTCGGACGCGCGCATCGAGTACGGCTTCTCCTCCCCAGTGTTCAATATGCATCTTCGCTCCTGGGGCGATCTTGACGGCATCGGTCGAGAGGACATCTACTTCCATTTCGATGTCATACGGGTCGCCGATTTCCATCAGAGGTGAACCCGCCGGGACGACCGTGGCGCTCTCCTGGAAGACCCGCAGGATTTTCCCTTTGATCGGCGAGACGACGTCCAGATGCGAATTCGCGGAGGTCGGATCATCGCCCGGAGTCGAGCGGACCAAAGCGGCTTTGGCTTGCTCCAGCTCAAACTTCGCGATCTCGCGGGCGAAATCGGCCGACCTCAACTCTTCCGATCGCATCCGCGACAGCATCTGGGCATCTTCGACCGCTTGATCAAATGTCGCGTCCCCCTTCCGCAGTCTCAGGCGGCGCTCCAGCATCGACTTCGCCGAATCGGTGGCTGCTCGCGCCGCTTCGGCGTTGGCGTCCGCTCGCAGAACTCCCGCTTCAGAGGCCTTGACGCGCGCTTCCGCCGAGCTGCGACTGCGGGGATCGAGCAACTCCGGGTTCGTGGGCAGAATCCTGGCCAGCAGTGTTTCTCCGGCATAAACCGGATCGCCGGGTTTCAAGACCACGCGCTGCAATTGCCCCGCCAGCGGTGTCGAGACCGTGTACTTCTCGCGAATCCGGGTCCGACCATCCTCATTTACGGTCACTTCCAACGGGCCACGAGAGACCGTCGACCAGTCGACATCCAATGACTGAGTGCGAAACGAATAACCGATCGCAGCCACCACCGTAGCCACGAATACAAAAGTGACGAATCTCCGAAACCAGGCCATGAAGTACGTTCTCGGGCAGGAATTCCAACGGAATCATTCCAGCTGTGATGGGAGTGACTCTCTCAGGAGACACCGCAAAACCGGGCGAGGGATCACTGTTTCTGACTGCAAGAATCCACGAATTCACCCGTTTGCAGGTCGGACATCGTAGATGGTCGCAAGGCCAATCAACAGTCTTACCGATGAGCTGGACTACTCAACCCTCTCGACCACGAATAAGATGGAGAGATGTTGATGCGTTTGCGTCTCGTCTTCACGAGATGCGAATGTTCGCCCCTGATCTGGTGTTCTGATGAACTTACTGACCACTCAATTGCAGCAGGCCACCCGCCGGCACTTTCTCCAGTCGAGCCCGCTCGCGCTGGGCGCTGTTGCGATGGCCACCTTGGGGGCCGACCGAGCTGTCGCAGCTCCCGAGGTCATCAATCCTCTGGCCGAAAAGGCTGCACAATATGCGGCCAAGGCCAAGCATGTGATCTTCATCCATTTGGTCGGATCACCGCCGCATCTGGACCTCTGGGACTACAAGCCTGAACTCGTCAAGCGCACGGGGCAGGACTGTCCCGATGAGTTCGTCAAGGGGAAGCAGTTCGCCTTTACGTCGGGCATGCCCAAGCTCCTCGGAACACCGCGAAAATGGGGCAAGTACGGTCAGAGCGGAATCCAGCTGTCCGATGCGGTGCCGAATTTGCATGGCGTCGCGGATGAGCTGTGCGTCATCAACTCGATGTTCACGGAGCAGTTCAATCACGCCCCGGCGGAGCTGTTGCTGTACACCGGATCGGCCCGACCCGGACGCCCATGCCTCGGTTCATGGCTGACGTATGGCCTCGGTTCAGAGAATGAAAACCTGCCCGGCTTCGTCGTCTTGATCTCCAGCGGTGTTCAGCCGAACGGCGGCAAGAACTCGTTTGGAAGCGGCTTTCTGCCAGCGGTGTATCAAGGGGTACAGTGCCGCTCGCAAGGCGACCCAGTGTTGTACGTGACCGATCCGAAAGGGATGGATCGCGACCTGCGTCGTGCCAGCCTCGATGCAATGCGCGACTTGAATCAGATCCAAGCTGACGAGATGGGGCACCCCGAGACATTGACCCGTATTGCGCAGTACGAACTGGCCTTCCGGATGCAGATGTCGGTCCCCGAGATCATGGACATCAGCAAGGAAACCAAGGAGACGCAGGAGTCCTACGGAGCCACACCCGGAACCGCGAGCCTGGCCAACAACTGCCTCTTGGCTCGTCGTCTGGTCGAGCAGGGAGTCCGCTATGTCCAGCTGTTCGATTGGGGCTGGGATTTCCACGGGACTGGTCCAGGAGAGGGTCTTGAAGGCGGCCTGACGAACAAGTGCGCCACGATGGACAAGCCGGTCGCAGCCTTGATTAAGGACTTGAAAGCCCGTGGGCTGCTGGATGAAACGCTGATCGTGATCGGCTGCGAGTTTGGGCGCACTCCGTTCCGCGAAGGCCGCACTGCGGGTGGCAACATTCTGGGCCGCGACCACTTCCCGGACGCCTACTCGATGGTTCTCGCCGGAGGAGGCGTCAAAGCCGGAACGACCTATGGAGAGACCGACGAGCTAGGCTTCAAGGTCGCCAAAGACAAGGTCCACGTCCACGACCTACAGGCGACGATGCTGCACTTGCTGGGGTTCAATCACGAGCAGCTGACCTACCGGTTCCAAGGGCGGGATTATCGACTGACCGACGTGCATGGGCATGTGGTCGAAGGCATCTTGGCTTAGTGCCTTCGATGAATCACTGGGGCGATACTCTCTCCGGAGCGTAGCGATTCAGACATAGAGCGGACACGTATGACGCATTCGAGCGATCGAGATGTGAGCCGCTAGGCACTAGCCGCGGGTTCTGGTTTGCAGGTAGTGAGCAGAACCGGCGGCTAGCGCCTGGCCGCTCACCAAAGTCTCATTGCTTGCCGCGCGACGCAGAAGGGACCAGTGGTGCAGCAGGCAGCTTCTTCAACTGCGTCAGTTCGATATCCGAAAACGACGCGGGGCCACCGGAGACCCGAAAACGGATTTCTGAGAGCGTGTTTGAAAAGCTACTTCCCCCAGTCCTGGGCCAGTTCGTCGGGCTTTAGGTGGCGGAGCATGCGGTGGATCATGCACACGCGGATCATGGC
>JAYWHX010000098.1:0-12429 GCA_043777375.1 Planctomycetota bacterium
ACACTCACCACGCAATCCTTCACGCGGACCACCCTCATTTACCTGACAACCCCAATCCCGGACAGTGCAGGCCGCCGTTTTTGATGCGTACCACCTGCAGTTGCACCGTACCTGACTAAGCCTGACATGCAAGGGAACTTCGCGTCTTAAAAGAAAAATAGATTCATTGAAATATGGAAATATGGAAATATGGAAATATGGAAATATGGAAATATGGAAATATGGAAATATGGAAGCCCGCCGGGACCTCGACACTGCAACGCCGACTCTCCTCTCACTGTCACGGGGAAGATGTGGATGGCTCACGGAGTATTAATTAGATTCCAATGTGGGATACTCAACATTGCACCAGCACATCATCCAGCTGGGTCGACTTCAGAAACTGGTCGGCGGGGGAGTTGTGCTGGGCGAGTTCGGCGAAGTGGGCTGCGTCGCTTCTAATCTTGCTGCTTTCCTTGTCGCGAAGTTCTTTGGCGAACAGGCTGCTCTTGGTTTCGACGACGAAGGCAAGGCGCTCGGTTCCGCCGATCTCGACCAAGATTGCCCAGTCGGGGTTGTTTGGTCCAAGGGGCGTTGGGACGCAGAACCAGCTGAGGAGCTTGGCGTAGACCTTGATCGCTTCGTTCTTCTCAAGCCGCTCGGCAAACTTCCGCTCGGTCCCGGACTGGTCGATCACCAGTTCGTGAACCAATGTGGTGATCGTATTGCTTCACTGGTGCTGTACGGGGGCCTCGACCGTCTTCGTCGAATCCAACAGAACTGAGTTACGCCAGCACGACTTCATGATTGAGTGAGTCAGGCTGAACGCATTTTTATGGGACGATGGCCCCCCAACTCTAACACCCCGGAGGGAGAATCGAGGTTCTGAATCGCAGCGTCAGCCAGAGGATTGAGCGCGTCGAGGCGACCAAGGCGGCAATCTGAGATACCGAGTTCCAGTGATGGCTGACAGCCATTCCAGAGAGTCGGGGGCGTTGTTCATTTCCAGAATGCCAAGGCACTTCCTGCCACATTCAATTGGATTCGATGGTTGTGATGGCGGGGGATGGTGTTTGAAGGACGATCAAGGGCCGATCAGGACTGAGTACGAAGACAGTCAGGGGACGATTTCCCAAAATCACGTCCGAATCTGTCCAGTATGGACACCCGCTGTCCCGGCATGTCGCCAGAGTCGTGTTATGGTATCTTCGCCGCGTCTCATGCAATTCGAACCAAGCCAAGCAGGGGGGCCAGCCTGTGATCGAAGCGGAACATTTCCGTCGACAGTGGCGTCTGTACCAGACGCTGAATGGCAATCAATCCGGGAAGACTGGAGTCGAACTCGCGGATGCGTTTGGTGTGTCGTCCAAGACGATTCAACGAGACTTGGCGACTCTCCGAGCCGTGGGCATCCCCGTAGAAGAGGTTGTCGAACAGCACGGTCGCAAACGCTGGAAGGTGCCTCTCGACACGTCGCGTGTTCCTCAATTCACGTTCGAAGAGGCAGCGGCCATCTATCTGGGAAGGCGGTTCCTCGATCCGCTGGCCGGAACATTTTTGTGGAATGCATCTCAACGAGCTTACGCCAAGCTGAAGGCCACGTTTCCTCAGAGCACGGTTCAATACTTAGAGAAAATGGCTTCAGCAGTTCATCAAACGGCGATCGGAGCCAGCGATTACGCACAGCGGGCCGAGTGGATCGATCTGTTGATGCAGTCGATCGAGGACCGCCAAGTCACGACAATCGAATACCACTCGCTGAAGTCGGATGCACCCCGGCTGGTGTCGGTTCAGCCGCTGGGGATGATCTACCACGAAGGATCGCTGTTCCTGGTGGCCATTGCCGAGGAGCATGGCCAAGTTCGACACTACAAAATCGACCGCGTGTCGGGCGTGGAGATTATCCCGATCAAGTTCACTTTGCCCGAGGAGTTCGATCTCAAACGACACCTCTCCGGCACACTTGGCGTCTACGGCGTCGACCCCGACCAACCCCTTCGCACCGTCCGCATTCGCTTCGCTGTCGCCGCTGCGCGGTATATCCAAGAGCACACGTGGCATGAGTCGCAGACATTGGAACCGCAACCCGATGGGACGGTGATCTGCAACTTGCAGCTGGCGAGTCTGGTGGAAGTGGAATCGTGGATACTCGGATTCGGCCCACGGGCTGAAGCCCTAGAACCGCCGGAACTGCGGCAGTCGGTCGCGGATTCACTGCAAGAAACACTCGGGAGCTATCGCACGCCATGAAATTCGAAAAAACATTTCAGGCCCTCACTGGACACCCGCCGTTTCCGTGGCAGATCGCTCTGTTTGAGCTATTCCGCAAGGGCGAGATTCCAGAGATTTGCAGCCTCCCCACCGGCATGGGGAAGACCTCGATCATTGCGGTCTGGTTGGTGGCTTTGGCTGAGGCTCCGGACAAGGTGCCACGACGGTTGGTGTATGTGGTCAATCGCCGCACTGTGGTGGATCAGACGACGGTCGAAGTGGAGAAGTATCGGGAGAACGTCCAGGCCGCTGGACTCGACGCTCAGTTGCGAAGTCTCTGTGCGATTCCACTGAAAGACGGCGATTCCCCACTCGCCATCAGCACGCTACGTGGCCAGTTCGCCGACAACCGGGAATGGTCGATCGATCCCGCCCGGCCAGCTGTGATCTGTGGCACGGTCGACATGATTGGTTCGCGACTGCTCTTCAGCGGTTACGGATGCGGTTTCAAGTCCAAGCCGCTGCATGCGGGATTTCTGGGGCAGGATGTGTTGTTGGTTCATGATGAGGCGCACTTGGAGCCGGCGTTCCAGGAATTGCTCAAAACGATTGAGAAGGAACAAACAGTAGCTGAACCTTCGAGGGCTACGACAAAGGCCTGCCTGCCTTGGAAGCCACTGCGGGTCATGGAACTGACGGCGACACCGCGTGGGAAGGGTGAGGCTTTCGTTCTTACAGACCCGGAGAGAAATCCGCCTGAACCGATACCGGTGTCTCTCACAGAACCGATTCACCACGTTTGGGTGAGGCTCTGCGCGAAAAAAGCACTGTGCTTTCATCCAGTCAAGCGAGATCAAGTCGCCACGGAAATGGCCAAGCGCGCCCGCGATCAATGGGGCAGCATGGATCAGGCTGTTCTACTCTTTGTCCGCACAATCAACGATGTGGAAGACGTGAGGAATGAACTGACTCGCAAGCGAAAGGATGGCCCTCTCGAACTTCGCGAAGGAGTGAACCCCCTTCAAATCCAAGTGCTGACGGGCACTATGCGTGGCCTGGAACGCGATAAACTGGCGACCGAAGACCCGGTGTTTGCCCGCTTCATGCCAAACCCGAAAGTGGAGACGACTAAGGGAACTGTCTATCTCATCTGTACATCCGCAGGCGAAGTCGGCGTCGACATTTCCGCCGAGCACTTGGTTTGTGATCTCTCGACTCTCGACAGCATGGCCCAACGCTTCGGTCGGGTGAACCGTCGTGGTTTGGGCGACTCGATGATCGATGTCTTCTTCGAAATAGATCGAAATCCCAAGCCACCATCTCCGGAGTTCGAGGCCGCTCGGTGGAAGTCCAAAGAAACTCTGGAACGCTTACCACAGTGCGAAAGAGACGGAGTGCAAGACCGTCACGAAGCCTCGCCACTCAAGCTGGGGGAATTGTTCGAAGCGACAACTGACGCCGAACGAGAGGACAAAGCTAAGGAGCGACAGGCTGCCTTTGCCCCAACACCGACGATCCTGCCAGCGACCGATATCCTGTTCGATTCATGGGCCCTGACCACCATTCGCGAAAAGCTGCCGGGTCGTCCGCCAGTCGAGCCGTATCTGCATGGGTTATCGAGTTGGGAACCGCCACAAACGCAGATCGCATGGAGAGAAGAGGTCGAGGTTATTCAGGGCGAATTGATGGCCGAGTATTCGCCTGACGATCTACTTGAGCTGCTGGACGAGTTCCCAGTCAAGCCACATGAAATTCTCACGGACAGAACCAAGCGTGTCCTCGATCAACTTCACGCCTTCCCGAACACCGAGAAGTATCACTCAAGACCCGTGTGGGTTGTGTCCCCGGATACGGTGGAAGTCACGAAGCTGGGCGAGCTTCGGAACCTCGATCGGAAGAGGGCCGAAGAATACCTCAAGGACAAGATGTTGCTGCTCCCACCCTCGATCGGCGGGTTGAGCAAAGGACTGTTGACTCCGGGATCAGCGGATGAAGTTACCGACATCTCGTCGGAAACTTTCATCGACCGCGAGAAGTCCATTCGTCGCCGATGCCGGATTTGGGACGACAACCCCAATGCGACTCCAGACGACAACCCCAATGCGACTCCAGGCGACAAAGCCATGCGGCGACTGGTTCGTATCGATACGAACTCCGATCCGGATGACGCAGTCCATGAGGAGGATGCTGAGGAGACATTGTCGGATAACCAGAATGCGGCTACGTGCAAACCACCAAAGAGGTATTGGCTCTGGTTCGAACGGGTCGACCACGGTGATGAACTGGGCGGACGAACCTCGAAGCGGGCGATCACATGGGATGACCATACAAACGACGTGACCGCCAACGCTCAGAAGATTGCCGACAAGCTGCTCGAAGATCACCCGTGTCTGCACACGGCGTTGCTCACCGCCGCCCGGTGGCACGATCTGGGCAAGAAACGAGACATCTGGCAGCGGAGCATCGGAAGGCCCACCCCCAAGCCCGGCGAGCAAGCCGTGTGGTATGCCAAGTCCGATCCCAGTTGGCCATCAGAGTCGATTCGAACCAGCTATCGCCATGAGTTCGGCTCGCTCGTCGACATTCTGTGTGGGAGCGATCACGCCATTCAAGGGGAGTATCAGGCGCTCACCCCGCATGTGCGCGAACTGGTCCTGCACCTCATCGCCGTTCACCACGGATTCGGTCGCCCCCACTTCCCCGAGGATCGAGCCTTCGACCTCGATCCAAAAGGCTACGACACCACCCAGCTCGCCAGCGACATCCCTCGCCGGTTTGCGAAGCTACAACGCCAGTACGGTCGCTGGGGACTGGCTTACCTGGAATCGCTGCTTCGAGCTGCGGACGCAGCTGCGAGTGCGAATCCTTCTGACGAGTCACTGTCCACTGAGGAGGCCCGCTCATGAGCCATCCAGAAGCCACGATCCGCGTGAACGTCGACGTGACCAACCCCGGCCAGTTCTTCGCCTGCTGCGGCCTGCTAGAACTCGCCGACCGCCTCTGGCCCTGTGCCGAAGGGTGGTTCGAGGAGGGGGTGTTTTACGTGGTGTGTGCGGGGACATTGAACAAGGTACTCGATGCACTGGTCGATTGCCCTATGACGAACACGATGACCGTGGCACAGCATGCTCGGTTCAAAGAAATCACGGGGATGAGTGTCAAGGAACGGAAAATCGCTCCTGGTGTGGAGGATGAGTCCAAGGCATTGGACAAATTACTTCGCGAGGCCAACATCGTGTGGGGATCCCCTTTTAGCGTCACTCTCGATTGGTTCACCGACGATTACGCCGGGGGAAGTCGGTTCAAAACTTGGGCCGGTCGTCAATCGGTTCTGGATATCGCCAGCTCGATGAAAGCGGCTCTGAAAGGAACCGAATGGCGAACCGAAGACTGTTTAACGTTCGCTGTTCGTGAATGTGGTCTACCGTTCAACTTTGATTCAGACCTCGGCGCTCAAGGTGGTGCGATTGATGTCGGATTCAGCTTCGATCCGCTGGCGGGAAGCTCCTTGACGCGAATCGAAACCATGGCTCGGCCCGTACTCGAACTGCTCGCGTTCATCGGCTTGCAGCGATTCCGGCCCGAAGAAATCAAAGGTGAGAACCGGTTCCACTACACCACATGGAACCGACCGCTCTCCGTTGAAGTGGCATCACCTGCTGTCTGCGGTGCTTTGCCGATTGTTGGTGCGAGCCGATACGAGTTTCGTCTCTTGTACCGAACGAAGTACCTCAAGAGTTTCCTGCCTGCCATCCCCTTTGCTGGAGTGTCCGATGAGTGACTTGACCCAATTCGATTCCTGGCTGACGTCTGACGGCTTCGCCGCATTGGTCATCCGCGAATTCCTCGAACCAGTCGAAGGACCGGACGGGGTGCTCTTCCCGGCGACTTATGCCGCTGCGGAAGACAAGAAGGTGTTTCCTGGCGGGTACAACATTGACCCACCCGAGGGCGAGAAGAACGTCTGCCTCGTGGATAGCGTGGGTTCGCAAGCGAACCGTATTGAACCGATGTTCGCCAAGCCGGACTACGCCCATCTCGTGCCGCAAGTCTTCGTGAAGGCCGGTGAGAAGTCAGTGAGCATCTTGGAAGCGGGCCATCGCGCGGGTGATGCGCTTGTGCGTTGCACAACGTTGCAGAAGGAACTGCAAGACGCCTTCAAGGCCGTGCTGAAAGGGAATGCGGAACCGATGGCCAAGATCGCCCCGACTTCGCTCGTTTTCGGCGTGTGGGATTCGCGAGATACGCAAGCAAAACTGCCCCGACTGATTGCGTCCACCATCCGGGCGTTCGATGTCAAACGCCTCAGACGGTCTGCTCAGTACAACCCCTCGACCGATTACTTCGGTGACAAACTCTTGGAGGAAACGACTGACAAAGCCTTGAAAGATGCCCACGCTGAGCGGGGTTTCATCCATGTTCCCGCAACTGGGACTCACGGAGGTGTCATCGCTACAGGGGGAGTTCGCCGGGACGCGACTTTCAGCCTCGCCGCTTTGCGGTTGTTGGCAGCTGGCAGCGATCGTGACAAGTCCCTCGCTCTTCGCCGGTACATCCTCGGCCTGTCACTCGTCGCGATGACATCCAACGCTTCGACTTACCTGCGTCAAGGTTGCAACCTGGTGCCGAGTGAGAAACCCCGTGAGTTCAACCTTGTCCATTCCACTGGCAAACGCGAGCCACAATCGCTTACCTCAGCAGATGCGTTGAAGTACGCCACTGCGGCAGCCACAGCCTTCGGTATCGGAAAGGGCCGTGAAGTGACGTTCGATTCTAAGTTGGCTCAATTGGATATCAAGGGCGAAGGTGACACTAAACAAACTCGGAAGAATGCTGCCAAGAAAGCCGCCAAGAAGGCCACCGAGGTCGTAGAACCCTCAGCGGAAACAACAGGGGACAAGGAATGAGCACAACTCTCTGCCTCACTCTGCGATTCCTGGACCCCGTTCCGCAGTACCACGGGCGGGGCGACGATGGTGATCCCGAATGGCCACCTTCGCCCCTTCGGTTCTTCCAAGCATTGGTGTGCGCATCAGCAACTCGATGTCGTGAAACCCAGTTTCAGGATGCCGTGCGGACTGCCTTGGAATGGATCGAAAAGCTTCAACCTTCTGTCGTGACTCCACAGGTGGCGGCTCAGAGTTTCGGATATCGCATGTATGTTCCGAATAACTCCGGAGACTTAATGACGGCTGCCTGGGCGCGCGGAGATACCGAAACGAGCATGGCGAAGTTTCGAGTGGAGAAAGATGTCCGTCCCACGAACCTGAACGATGATGCCGTCCACTACCTCTACCCGCTCCCCGACGCCTGCCCCGATCTCGACCAGCATCTCGACATCCTGCGATCCGCTGCTCGTTCCATCACCCATCTGGGGTGGGGGATCGACATGGTGGCGGGGAATGCCGAGGTACTCGACGAACAGCAAGTTGCCGGACTCCAGGGCGAGAGATGGGAGCCGTCGGCCAGTGGCTCGGGGACCGGGCTGCGCGTGCCGGTCGAGGGGACGCTGGCCGCGCTAGCGGAGCGGCACGAAAGGTTCCTCGGGCGGCTCAGCCACGACGGGTTCCGCCCCGTCCCGCCACTGACGAAGTTCAAGGTCGTGAGTTACCGACGGGCGGGTGATCCGCTGTCGCGACCCTTCAAGGTCTTTCACCTCATCAACCCCGATGAAGGCCAACCCCACGAACGCCCGTTCTCCTATCCCCACCAGAGGTTCATCCACATCGCGGCGATGGTCCGCCATCTGGCCATCGACGCCATGAGCCGCGACAAGCCGCGCGGCACGCCCGATGGCTGGGTCGACACCTATGTCGCCGGGCACGCGAAACCGGGAGTGGCCGAGCATCCCCGATTCTCTTACATCCCGCTGCCATCGATCGGGCATGCTCACACCGATCCCTCGATCCGGCGTGTGATGATTACCGCACCGACGGGAGATGAACGCTGGCTGGACCATCTCGCGTCGAGGCTGGTTGGATGCCAGCTGCAACCACTTGAAGGAACCAAGCTCCCGCATCCGCCGATTCTCGACCTGCCTCGGAACCAGGCCGTCGTCGGACAATACACCGGTGAGGCCAACACCTGGGCCAGCGTCACCCCCGTCATCCTCCCCGGCCACAACGACCACAGCTCATCGAAGACGCAGAAGCTGATCGAAAAAGCACTCACCCAAGCGGGAATCGAAGTCCCGTGTGAGTACGAGTGGCGCGCCGTGTCGTGGTTCCCCAAGTCTCTTACGGCACACAAGTACGATCGTCAGAAGAACGAGATCGGCTACATCAGACCCCAACACCTGTTGAACTTCAGTGCAGTCCATCTGCGGATCACGTTCAAAGACGGCCTCCAGTTCCCCGGCCCACTCGCAATCGGCGCGGGACGACACTGCGGGTTCGGGCTGTTTGCCGCTCACGATTGAGTTCACGAGCTTCCACAGAGAGCATTTCTCGAAACGGTGTGCAGCCTCCGTAGCTCGGACCCCTAGGTCCGAGCGAACGGACGTAGGCGTCCGTTCTACATCCCCACCCCCAGCTCCCGGAGGGCCATTCCGATGAGTTCCCGCTCAGAATCCGTAGATGACTCGCTGATCCCCGTGCGGATGCTCAACGAGTTCACGTATTGCCCGCGCCTGGGTTACCTCGAATGGGTCCAGGGGGAGTGGGCCGAGAACATCGAAACGCTCGAAGGGACGTTCGGGCATCGCAATGTCGATCATGCCGATCGGCGGTCTTTCGACGGGCCGGGGGCAGGGTTAGAGGTGAGTGATGAGGGGTTAGTGAAAGAAGTGAGCAGTCAGCCAGAGGGGAGTCTGCTCTCCGTCGATCAACCATCAACCATAAACCATCAACCCTCTTCTCCTGCCCCTCAACCCTCATCGCTCAACCCTCAACCTCCCCCCACCATTCACGCCCGCTCTCTCACACTCTCCGCCCCACTCGAAGGCATCCTGGCCAAGCTCGATCTCCTCGAACTCGAAGGCACCAGCGCCACGCCCGTCGATTACAAACGCGGCAAGCTCCCCGATGTGCCGGAGGGGGCCTACGAACCCGAGCGAGTTCAACTCTGTGCCCAAGGGCTGATCCTCCGCGCGAACGGCTACGACAGCTGCGAGGGCATTCTGTATTTCATCGAGTCGCGACGCCGCGTGGTGATCCCGTTCACCGATGAGCTGATCGCCCGCACGCGTGAACTGGTCGTTCAGTTCCGCAGCACCGCCAATGCTAGTCACCTGCCCCCACCGCTCGAAGACAGCCCGAAGTGCCCGCGCTGCTCGCTCGTCGGAATCTGCCTTCCGGATGAGACGAACCTGCTGCTGAGTCGGGAGACGGGAGTCTGGAGTCGGGAGCCGGAGGAGAGCTCCCCCTCTGTCGATCAACCATCAACCATAAACCCTCAACCTCCCCCTGTCCGTCGCTTGCTCCCCGCCCGCCACGACGCCCTCCCGCTCTATCTCCAGGACTACGGCCTTTCCCTTGGCAAGAGCGGGGACCGCATGGTGGTCAAGAAGAAGGGCGAGGAGATCAAATCGGTCGCCATCAAGGATGTGTCGCAGGTTTGCCTCTTCGGCAACATCTACGTCACTGAGCCCGCCATCCGAGACCTCGCTACGCGCGGCGTGCCGCTCTGCCACTTCTCGTACGGTGGCTGGTTCTACGCCGTCACGACCGGACTGGGGCACAAGAATGTCGAGCTGCGCATTCGCCAATACGAGATCGCTGCACAACACGCCCCCTCACTCGAACTCGCCCGCCAGTTCATCATCGGCAAGATCAAAAACTGCCGCACTCTACTGCGTCGGCATCTCTCTGGTGACTCATCCTCCCCTCTCCCCCTGGGAGAGGGGCCGGGGGTGAGGGCCGACCTACCAGACAACTCCCGAATCAGCCCATCACCAGCCCGACAAAAACTCCTCTGGCAACTCAACGAACTCATCGACAAAGCCGCCACCACCACCTCCGCCGAATCTCTTCTCGGCATCGAAGGCACAGCCGCCCGCCTCTACTTCAGCGGCCTCAAGCAACTCCTGAAGGGCGACGGCAGCTTCGATATCGAGGGCCGCAACCGCCGCCCGCCGCGCGACCCGATCAATGCGTTGTTGTCGTTCTTGTACTCGCTGCTGACCAAGGACATGACCATCACGCTGCAAGCGGTCGGCTTCGATCCGTTACTCGGGTTCCTGCACCAGCCGCGCTATGGCAAGCCCGCGCTCGCTCTCGATCTGGCCGAGGAGTTCCGCCCGCTGATTGCCGACTCGACGGTCCTGTCGCTCGTCAACAACAAAGAAATCCAGGCCCACGACTTCATCACCCGCGCGGGAGCGGTCGCTCTCACCGATGCCGGTCGCCGCGCGGTCATGGCCGCCTATGAGCGCCGCATGCAATCCGAAATCACCCACCCCATCTTCGGCTACAAGATCAGCTACCGCCGCATCCTCGAAGTCCAAGCCCGCCTCCTCGCCAGAACCGTCCTCGGCGAACTCCCCGAATACCCGAGTTTCCTCACCAGGTGAGGGACAGCGAGCGGGCGGACGTCAGTCCCCCGTGCCCGAGCGACCTTCTCTCTACAAACCGAGCGCGCTGAGCGGAACCACCTTGCACTGGCACGTTGGACTCAGGTCCAACGCTCGCTGTCCCTCGATCAACCCTCCCTCTGGCTCTCCTCTCTCGTCCCTCACCTCATGTCTCTCACCTCTCGTCTCTCCATGCGTCACGTCCACCTCATCGCCTACGACATCTGCCAGCCCAAACGCTACCGCCAAATCTACAAGGCGATGAGGGGCGCAGGCGACCCGCTGCAATTTTCGGTCTTCCGCTGCGAGTTGTCCGATGTCGAGTTACAAGAACTCAAGATGAAGGTTTGGCCGCTCTTGAATCTGGATGAGGATCGTGTGATGATCGTGAACCTCGGCCCGGTCGAGGGGCGTGGCGACGAGTGCATCGAATTCTGGGGCACCCCCCGATCCGAACCTCCCAGCCGCAACGCCGTTATCCTCTGAGTCTTCAGCGAGCGGCAGACGTCAGTCTGCCGAGTCTTCCGCAGAGCAGATATTCGTCTCTGCCCCCTCTGGCTGACCGCTGAAACCTGATGGCTGAAGCCTCCCCCCGCTCTTTCTCAATTCGAACTCGACAGTGCCGTGAAAACCCCCGGCACCGCTCGATCAACGTAACCCACTTGTCAAAAGGCACTTGTGTCACCGCCATCTCCAGCTGTGACCTTTGACGACCCTCGGTGTCAGGACCCGCTCGAAACGGCCCCCTTAAACCGAGTCCCCGCAAGCACTAAAAACGCGAGCGGTCCTCCGGGCTGAATAAGCCCGGCCCCATTGAAGCGCGTACGCACTCCGCGACTGTGCTACCGCACTCGCCAGTCCTCCGGGCTGAATAAGCCCGGCCCCATTGAAGCGTGGGCTTCTTGGGTGCTGTTTTCTTCCCGGCCTTCGTCCTCCGGGCTGAATAAGCCCGGCCCCATTGAAGCATCGAACGAGTCGAACGCCACGCGAAACGGCATGCCCGTCCTCCGGGCTGAATAAGCCCGGCCCCATTGAAGCTTCACGGAAACCAGCACCTGAGAACACATGGGGTTGGTGTCCTCCGGGCTGAATAAGCCCGGCCCCATTGAAGCACCAGCGAGCATGGGGCCGCAATCTGATGCGAGGAGTCCTCCGGGCTGAATAAGCCCGGCCCCATTGAAGCGATCTAACGCATACCGGTTTCTCAAGTGTATCCTCCAGTCCTCCGGGCTGAATAAGCCCGGCCCCATTGAAGCAGGTACTTGCCGCCTTGCAGGACAGGCTGGACTCGGTCCTCCGGGCTGAATAAGCCCGGCCCCATTGAAGCTTTGGTTTCCGAGAAGCACTGGGGTGGGGGCAAGGAGTCCTCCGGGCTGAATAAGCCCGGCCCCATTGAAGCCCAGAAAAGCAATAGCCATCAACCGATGCACAAGATGGTCCTCCGGGCTGAATAAGCCCGGCCCCATTGAAGCGTTGCCATTCAGCGGCACGACTTCATGAGTGCCGAGTCCTCCGGGCTGAATAAGCCCGGCCCCATTGAAGCTTTCAACACCTTGCGGAGCATGGCGGTCAAGCTGATGTCCTCCGGGCTGAATAAGCCCGGCCCCATTGAAGCAACTTGTGACGTGTGGTGTTATCGCCTCGACAATAGTCCTCCGGGCTGAATAAGCCCGGCCCCATTGAAGCACGCAAGGCACGGGCAATGAACCACAAGATGGCACCCGTCCTCC